>NZ_JAALJH010000087.1 GCF_011064615.1 Aquisphaera insulae
GGTCGTCGAATACGTCGAGGCTTGATCCGCGCTTGGCACTCCGGCGTGCGGAGACATCGGGCCCGCTCCGGCGAGTGCGGCGCACGATCCGCTTCCGTACAACCACCGGCTTGACGACTCGAACCGAATGGAAGGGGAGGAGCCTGTCCAGTTTCCCCCGCAGCGGGCCGAGCGCCGCGGACTGGACCTCGATCAACTCACCCTGCGCGTCGATCGCGTCGATCCGATAACCCGATACGGTGACCTCGGATCGCCCCCCGCCCTCATCGCCGTAGAGGTTCTTGATGGCCCGGTGCAAGCTCGATTCCACGCCGGCTGCTCCCTGCGATTCGTAATCCTCTTCGATCCATCGATTCGGCGTCCGTTCAGGCGGGTTTCAAGGGCTCGACTCCCAGGTCGCGGATCTCGAGGAGAGCGTTGAACTTGATACCTCGCTCGCGGAAGGCCGCGGCCGCGCCTTCCAGTCGATCGAGGACAACCACGACCAGGGCAACCTTGCAGCCCAGCGACTCGACCGCCTCGATGGCCTGCAGGGAGGATCCGCCGGTCGTCGCCACGTCGTCCACGATCACGACCGTGGAACCCGGCTCCAGGGGTCCCTCGACGAGATTCCCCATGCCGTGGCCCTTGGCTTGCTTCCTGACGAGAAAGCCACGGAGCCCCTCTCGATGGAGCAAGGACGCCATCGCCAGCGTCGCCCCAACGATGGGGTCCGCCCCCATCGTCAGGCCGCCGACGGCCACCACCTCGGGATGCGAGGCCAGACGATCGAGCACCCCGGCGGCAATCAGGAGCGCTCCCTCCGCCGAGAGGGTTACCTTGCGTCCATCGATGTAGTAGTGCGACGTTCGGCCGCTCGCGAGGGTGAATTCGCCCAGCTTGAGCGCATCCCGCTTCAGGAGCTCGATCAGCCGCGACCGGGCCCCATCGTTCCACGTCAGATCGGCTCGCATCGGCGGCCCTCCCTCTTCGCCACGGACAGGCGGAATCGCCGCCGCCCCCCTGATCCCTCCGACTCGGCCAGGCTACCACGTCTCCATCCGGGGGCCAAGTACAGAGCCGAAGGCGCTTTAGCTCGCCACAAGGCCGGCCCGGATCCCGCGCCCTGTCTCGATACGCCAGCGCTGTCTTAGTTCTTTTTTATAAACTATAGACAATCATGTTGTGGCACCGGTTTCCTCTGTACAATCGACCCGATTGCTATGCCTGAACCGATTGCTTCCCGGCCCTCTTGTCTCCCGTCTTGGATGGAATGCCCGACCGGCCGGTTAACTGGGGCGAGATGTTTGCGGTTCACTCCGGGAGGCATTCCATGCGTCCGAGGATCCTGATGTCGCAAGTCGCGACGATCTCGGGATGACCCAACCATGAGCACTCATCGAGCTCCTTCTGATCGGGACCGTCCGGTCCCTGTCGTCTCGGTCGACCGGGAGACTTCGCTGCTGACTCCTGGGGAGGAGCGGGCTCTCCTGGAACGGATGTGCGAGTGCAAACGCAAGCTGGAGGAGGCGCTGGCGAGCATTCGTGCGGTCGACCCGGCCGTGATGGACGACCCCGTGGCACAGGCTCGTACGATCGCGGCGATGGCCGTGGTCCCGACCGAGGACGGCGGCGCCAGTGGCCGGCTCGGAGCCATCGTTCATGCTTACCTCGAAGCCCGCGACCGTCTGGCGATGTCCAACATGAAGCTCGTTGCCCACGTCGCCAAGCGTTTCCGCGATCGAGGCATCCCCCACGCGGACCTGCTCCAGGAGGGGTTCTGCGGCCTGATGGAGGCCATCGATCGGTTCGACCTCGGGCGCGGGACGAAGCTGGCGACGTATGCGACGTGGTGGATCAGACAGTCAATCCAGCAAGCGGTCGCCGCCGGTGCCTATCCGGTTCGGCTCTCGCCCAGGCACCTGAGGCAGCTTGCCAAGAACCAGCAAGTCATCGGACCGGTCGGTCGGAGCTCGGAACACGAAGAGAACGGGGATAGCGGCGAATCGTCGGAAGAGGTCGTCCGGCGGATCCACGCCGCGACCAGGCCGGCGGTCTCCTTCGACGATTCCGTCGAGCGCCGACGGAGGCTGGATGGACTGCGGACGAGTGGCCGCACGGATGTGGATACGGTCGCGGGTGGAGAAATCGAGGATGCGATCGGACGGTTGATCCACTCCCTCCGCCCGCGAGAGCAGGAGGTGCTGTCGCATCGATTCGGCCTGGGCGGTCGGCCGCGTCTGTCGCTCAGCCAGGTGGGTGAGGCGCTCCAGATCTCCAAGGAGCGTGCCCGCCAGATCGAGGATCGCGCCCTCGAGAAACTCCGCGAGATCGCCGGGCAACAGAATCTTGCAGAGCGGCTGGCGTTGGATCCTTGATCCGGCGCCGGATGGCCGGGCTGGCTCCTCCGGGCTCGCTCAAGATCCGTGCTCTTCCCGGACGATGTAAGGGTCATTGCTGCGGAGCAGCATGCCGAACGCCTCGTTCAAACATGGGACGATTTCACCCATGGCAAAATCAAGATATCGGCCCGACCCGGATCGAGATCCGGTCGGGCCGTTCTTGCATTATCTGATGGCCGAATGCGGGGTTTCTCCCCACACGCTCGCGGCCTATCGTTCCGACCTGATGCGATTCCTCCGCTGGCGGAAGTCCAATGCGTCGGGTCCGCTTCGATCGCTGGACGTGGTGACGCTCAGTGGCTACGTGGAAGAACTCGGCCAACAGGGGCTGGCGCCGAGCAGCATCGGACGGCACCTGGCGAGCCTTTCCACATTCTTCAAATACATGGTCTCCGAGGGGAAACTCTCGGACAACCTGGCGAAGCTCCTGGTGGCCCCCGCGGTCTGGGATCATCTCCCCACGGTGCTGGGACCTGCCGCCGTCGATCGTCTCCTGAATGCCCCCCGGACCGAGACGCCGCTGGGCCGCCGCGATCGTGCGGCGCTGGAGACGCTCTACGCCACGGGTTGCCGTGCGTCCGAGGTGGTCGGCCTCCGCCCCGCGGACCTCGATCTCAAGTCGGGACTGGCTCGCTGCGTGGGCAAGGGCGACAAGGAGCGTTCGGTCCCGATCGGAAGGAAGGCCGTGGCCGCCCTGGTCGCCTATCTCGCGGATCGGCCGGGACTGATGGCGAGGCATCCCGAGACGACGACGCTCTTCGTGGCCAGGTCCGGCCGTCCGTTGTCGAGGATTGGACTCTGGCGGATCGTGAAGAAGTCGGCGGCCGCGGCGGGCTTGAAGGGGGATATCAGCCCTCACACGCTCCGTCACAGCTTCGCGACTCATCTCCTGGCGGGGGGCGCCGACCTGCGCGTCGTGCAGGAGATGCTCGGCCACGCCTCGATCGCGACGACCCAGATCTACACCCGGGTCGAACTGAGCCGGCTCCAGGAAGTCCACGCCCGGTTCCACCCCCGGGGCGTGGAGCCGCGCAAATCGTCGGCCGAGGGTTGAGCACCCCATTCCCGGCCCGCTCCGCCGTCAACCTTGGTCGCGGGACTCGATCGCGCCCGGGCCGAAGCACTCCGCGAGCTTGCTCTGGACCATCGGGCGGTATCCCATCGGGTCGACACCCTTCGGTGGGGCGATGCCGATCCCCTTGCATTCGGAGATGGGCATGATGCGGACGATCTTGCGTTCCTGGTCGGCGAGCAGGGCGACGCGCAGGTCCCCGACCAGGGCCGTGTCATCCCAATGGCAGCGGCAGGCCGATCCATCGGGGAGGTAAAGCATGACCTCCGGGAGGCCGGCCCCGCTCAGGGCGCTCCAGAGCTCGGTGATCAGGTCCGTCATGTTCTCGCTCGACTCCCATCGACACCGTTTGCGTCCCCCGTCGGTCGGGAAGACTCCCTCTTCCAAGCCTAGGACACGGCCGGCCTGTTGACGCGAAGACGGGCGGGAGAGAGGCCACGGTCGCGGGATGAGCGAGGGTCGATCGACGGGGATTCACGAGCCGCCACGAGCGGCGATCATCCCCTTGCGGACCCGCTCGCCCATCTCGTTGAGCTCGGGGGTGACCTTGAGCGAGCCCTGGGCCACGAATCCCCTGAGCCGGTTGTAGGACGTCCTGGCCTTCTGACGCGAAGAGGCCGATTCCGGCCTGGCCCCCGCCCGCTCCTGGATGTCGGCCAGCGTCAGCCAGCATTCCGTCTGGAGCCAGTAATGGCTGTATACCAGCGTGGCCCTGGCATGCGGGTCGTCCTCGGTGTTGGTGACCTCGAAGATCTCGGCCTCGCAGGATTTCATGTCGTCCAGGCTTCGCTGGATCAGTGCGATTCCGCGATCGAGCGAGGCGCGATCACCTCGACCGTAATGACCCTGCGCCAGTCGCCACGCGACGCGGGCGCGCTGGCTGATCAGCCTGATGAAATCGTCGCGTTGGGATCTCTCGAGTCGCCCCCGCATCCTCTCGATGAGTCGCTCCACCCGATCGAGGGCAGCCTGGTAGTCGCCCAGTGCCTCTTCGGCGGCGGCCATCATGGGGGGGATGGTGGTTGAATCCGGCCTGGCCTCGAGGGCCACATTCAGGATTCGCCGAAGGACCTGGTAGTATCTCTTCTCGACTTCACGATCCACCGCCATCAGGGCGGCCTTCGCCGCGGCGGATTTCTCGTCGTAGCGGCGCATCTTGTCGATATTGAGGTGCTCGATCTGCTGATTGGCGAAGACCGTCAGGCGGTCCGGAAGGGCCGGATCCTCTCGAGCCAGCTCTCGGAGGATCTGATCGGCGTCCGGCATCGCGAAGAACTCGCGGAGCGAGACCTGGGCGTCGTTCTCCGTGAGCCGCGTGGAGAGGGCCTGCGCCAGGCCGAGGTAGGCGCGGGGCTTCGAACTGAGCGGATACTCGCGAACCAGCGCGCGAAGCGGCTCCACAGCGTCGTCGGCTCGTCCCGCGTGGATGTTCCGGACGGCCCTCGTGAACTGGGGTAATGTCGAGGGGTCCGGCTTCAGCCACGCCGCGGCGGCCGCGATGCCCAACCCCGACAGGATCGACAGGTAGACGCCGTTGATCGCGATCTTGGTGCGATTTCGGCTCGCCCAGTTCTGGAGTCGTTCGCGCCTCGAGGGGTTCACGGCGCCTCGAAGCGGACGGCGATCGAGGAAGGCCTCCAGGTCATCGGCGAGGGCGAGGGCGTCCGGATAGCGATCGTCGAGCTCGAACTCCAGGCACTTGGCGACGATGGCCTGGAGGCCGTGGGGGACGTCCGGATTGGCCCTTCGGACGCCGCTGTCCAGCAGGTGCCGATGCTCCAGGAGGTCGTTCATCGCCTTGGCGAGGGGCACCTTTTCATTGGGGAGCTTCGGGGCCAGCCCGGTGAGCACCTCGCGGAGGACCAGGCCCAGGGAGTAGATGTCGGAACGGGCCCCCACCTGGTCCCAGTGCTGAGGATTCAGGAAGGCGCGGATCTGCTCGGGGGCCATGTAGGGGAGGGTCCCCCCCAGCATGGCGTACTCCGCGTGGTCGGCGACATACGGGGAATCCGCGAGGTTGAAATCCAGGAGCTGGGGCCCGTGCTGAAGCGTGACCAGGACGTTGCCGGGTTTCACGTCCCGGTGGTAGGTCTTCATTTCATGCGCATAGTGCAGGGCGCGAGCCAGGATCATGGCGAGCCAGGCGGCGCCCTCCGCGAACGTCCCATCGATCGGGAACCCTCTCCAGCCCTCCGCCACGGGCCCCTGGCGCCGGAGCTTCCCGCGTTCCTCCTCTCCGAGAGAAGGGAGGTCGGCCGGCAGGCCCTCCACGAGCGCCTCCCAGAAGGTCAGCGCGCGGGCGGGCCTTCCTCGCGACCGTAGCCGCCTCAGGAGGTCGTCGAGGGGGAGTCCGGGCCGATATGGCATGGCGAGGCCGCGCAGGCCGTCGGCGGACTCGTAGACGACGGAATTCACGGGCACGATGTGGGGGTGGTCCAGGATCCCCTGCGTCTTCGGCTCCTGGCCGTTGTCGCGAGAGACCTTGAGCACGACCCGCTTGCCGCCGAGGGACAGGTCGCTCGCCAGATAGACGCGCGAGGAGCCCCCCTTGCCGATCAGGGCGTCGAGCCGGAAGACATCATCGAAATGATCCCCGGGCTTGGGGTACTTGGGCTCGGAGGTCTTGAGCATGCCGGCCTGGCTGAAGATGCGGTGGTAACGCAACTGGGAGGCGAAGGAGTCGCTCCAGCGCGGATAGCGACGGCGGAAGTCGTCGACGTCGGGGTCTTCGCCCCCCTCCTTGAGCAGGCAATACTCCTCGTAGATCAGGCTGATCACGCGGCTGTCGGCCGCATCCAGGCCCGGGAATCGGTCGAGATACTCGGTGACCTCCGGTTGCTGCCCGCGCTCGAACCGGCAGCGCATGTCGGCCTTGATCAGGGCCCCCAGGTGGACCATGGGGTCGCACGCCCGGCCCTTCGACGCGGACCGGCATTCCTGCCAGAACTTCTCCAGCCCAACGTCACCGTGGAACTGCCATTGGTCCTCGAGGCGCTTGACATCCGAGACGACGCTGGCGAGCTCGCCCGGATCGCCCGGCGGAGTGGGGAGGGACGACATCGTTCCCACCTCAGTCCTTGAGGGTGTCGAGGAGGTCCTTGAGGAACCGCTGGACCCTCCGGATGTTCCAGCCGGTGCTCTCGGCGATGTCCGCCGTCGAGTGGCCTTCGCGCCGGAGGCGGATGATCGCTCGTTCTGTCTCGTCCTGGCGAGCGAGGAGGCGTTCCTGCACCTCGTTGGCCTGCGCAAGCTGGCTGGCCGTCGGCTCGTCGGACGGGAGCTGGACCGGGGCGTCCTCCTGATCACGGGCGATCAGCCTGCGATCCCTCGTGATATCACGCTTCTGCGTGTGCTGCCTGCGGTACTCGTCGATGACTTTCTGCTCCGCCACGTGGGCGAGGAAGGCGATCAGCGATTCGACCGACGGGAAATTGAGGCGACTGATGTTGGCCGCCAGGCTCTTCATCACGTCGCTGGCGAAGTCCGTCGAGTCGTACAGCGAGCGCATGGAGCGATCGAGGCGACGCCGAACGACGCGGCGTACCTTGGGATAGCACTCGCGGAAGACCGTCTCCCAGGCAAGCTGATTCCCCTGCTGGGCATCCAGGAGAGCCCGGCTTAGCTCGTCAGTGATCCTCGGTTCCGACAGCATCGTCATGGCGATTCCCCTCCCCAGTGTCGGCGGGGATGTCATTTCGGGTGAAGAACTCAAACGCCAACCGAGTCGCTCTCGTATCAACCTCCCGCCTGAACATAAATCTTATCCCCATCATCGGCCCGTGGAAATGCCTCCACCGAAAAAAGGGGGGCACTCGGTAGGAGCGGCAAGACGAACGATGCCTGGAGATTGCGGCGAGATGCGGTGGCGGTCGTTTTCGACCCGAGGAATCCGGACGAAGCGGAGTCTCTTCCCTCCTCCCTCGTTTATCATCGAGGTGCGCCAAGCAACTTTCGTAAACATATTTACACTGACATAATCAGTGTAGAGTGGTCCCACGAACGGACGGGGACTTTTCAGGCCACAAGGGTTGCGTCCGGGGGCGGGGGAGTGAACGATCCGGCGCCGGTCACCGTGGAAGGTGGCTGGGGTGTCGTCGGCGACAGGGTCGAGCCGGGGTCCGTCGGCGACAGGGTATAGGGCGGGGGAGGCGTGACGATCGAGGCGGGATCCGTCGGGCTCAGGACCGCACCGGTGCCGCTCGGAGCCAGGCGAAGCGTCAACGTGTCGAAAGTCGGGCGGAAATTCCGTCGTGCGCGCATGGAAGCACTCCTCGCCTTTGGCGAATGAAAACGGTGTCGTGTAGTTGGTGTGTGAAGAGGTACGGAGGGAGGGGGGAGGACCGGCCTGGGGAGAGCGCAGCCCGGGGCCGTGGGCGACCGAGGGCGAGCGGCAAACCGCTCGCTTCAGGCGCGACGGACCGTCGGCAGGGGGAGCCTTCGGCTCCCGTCCGCGCTCAGCGTGAGGTTGGATGCGACGGAGGTTCGAGCCTCAAGGGCCGAACTCCGGGTCGAGCCAAGCCTAGTTTTGCAGGACGCAACGCTGGGGCACCGGGTGTATGTTCGCTGCCACCCCAACCGACTCGGCATCGCCTACGGGGTAGGACTCCGCCGGGATCATGGATTTGGCAGCAAACCGATAGAGCGGACAGCCTCGATGCTGGCTGACCACGCCATCCCTGAGTTGGATCGCGAGGTCGTGGCGCCCGGAGCGAAGCGCGGCGATGAAGAGTCCGAGAGGTGAGAGTCTCGATCTCTCCATCTCGGCGGGAATGGGCAATCCATTCCCATCCCTGATCATGGCTTCGGCTCGCCGAAGCTCTTTCTTCAGTTCAGACCGCAGTTGAGAAATAATCCGCCGGACCCGACCGGCATAGCGACGAGCCGCGTCCGGATGAGCGACGATGCTCCACGGGTCCGGGTAAGAGTTTGAGATCGGCTGCGAGGCGACGTAGAGTTCCGGATCGAGGGGGATCCGGGGATCGTTCTCATGTGCTTGCCAGAGAATCATGGCGGCGGCAGACCAGAGCCGAGAAGTCGAGCAACCGCGATACCACTCGCTGCATCGAAGGGTGAACGCTCGCTCGATCCGGGTTGCAAGTCTGTCGATCGTTTCTTGGGTTGGCAACACGGTTCAAACCTCGGCAATCCAATACCCCAGGGTTCGGAGCCCGGTGCCCTTGGGCCCGGCCTCACCGCCGACGAGCGGCGGTGATCTTCGAACCGAGATCTGCGAGGTGACGCGTCAGACTTTTGGAGTTTTTCTGGGAGATTTTCTCCGGCCCGTCGCCAGCATCCGTCGGGACGCCGTCCGGCACCGACTTCCAATACGCAAGTCCTTTTCGGAGAATAAGTAGCGCCGTTCACCTCGGATTGACCTCTTCCCCCGGGTGGGGCCGGATCCCAATCCTCATCGGCGAGGAGTGGGCTGGTTGTGCCCCGAAATTTCAATTTCTCGACTTCGGGCTCTTGATCTCCATGTTGATAAAGGAGTGTGCTTCTCTTCCTGTGCCCGACTTCATGTTGCATCCAATTACCGGATCTCTTATATATCTAGGTGAGGCCCATACTCCGGGATCCTGACCACCGCCGAGCCGGACTCATCGGGCATGAGTCCGACTTACCCCTGCTTTCCCGGAACCGGCGATGTACGCCCACAATTCCGTTGAATGTTTGCTTGAGGCGAAGCTTGCCATGAACAAATCTCCATCGAACTCGGAATGGCTCGATATCAAGGCAGGCCTGGCGCGTCGGGTTCGCGAGATTCGTCAGGACCTGTACGGTGAGCACGGAGGGCCACTGATGGCCGACGCGCTCCAGGTCCCGTTCCGGACCTGGTTCAACTACGAGAATGGTTGCACGATCCCGGCTCCCTCGATACTCCGGTTCATCGAGCTGACCCGAGCCAATCCTCACTGGCTCCTGACCGGGCGGGGGCCGAAGTATCAGTTGACGGCGGCGGCCAATTGAGGAACCGGGTCACTCGTCGACCGGCTATTCCGACGATTGATCGCCCGTCGCGGCGACTCCCCAGAGTCGGACCGAGCCCAGGTGATCGCACGATGCGATGAGCTTCCCGTCCGGAGAAAACTGCACCGCGTTGATGCGCGCCGTGTGTCCGCTCAGGGCATAGAAGATCTGCCCGGTCAGCAGGTCGCAGATCCGCAGCTTGCCGTCATCGCACCCGGTTGCCACGATGGGCTGATCGGGGTGGACGGCCACACCGCGGACGGCCATCGGATGGCCCGGGATGGGGTCCTTTCCCCGCCAGTTGTCCATCGAGTAGAGCGTGACGATTCGATCGTCGGTCCCGCCGACCAGCAGCCCGCTGTCCGGCGCGAAGGCCAGGCACCAGGTCGCCGATCCGGCCTCGGGCTCCCGGTCATAGGGGATTTCATGCTCGGGATCCCAGAAGCGCACCGAGCCGTTCTTCGAAGCCGACGCGACGACCGTCCCGTTGGGTGAAAAGGCGAGGGCACTGATCGGCGAGTCGACCGATGACAACTCGGCCCGCGTCGGCGGCGACTCGCGCAGATCCCAGACGCTGATGACACCCCGGTGCCCGGCGGCGGCGACGTGCGTGCCCCTCGGATGGAAGGCAACCGACCAGAGCCGATCCGTCGGCCCGAAATCATGGAGCAATCTCCGCCTGGAAGGGCTGTCCAGCGGCTCGGGACGGCCGGCGTCCAGATCCCAGAGGAAGATCTTCCCGTCCAGTCCCGCGCTGGCGACGAGGCCGGGATGATGCCCCCTCGGCTCGCTCGCGCCCGGGGTCAACGACGGCGCGAAGGCCACCGAGGTGACCGTCTGCTCGTGGCCGTGCAGGACAGCGGCCTGGCGTCGACGCTCCAGATCCCAGACCCTCACCTCATTGTCATCGCCGCCGGAGACCAGCAGCCGGCCGTCGAAACGGAATGAGAGGCTCCAGGCCTCTCCCCGATGCGAGCCGAGCCGTAGCTGATTCTCGCCGTCATCCCGGTACTTCCAGGTCCTGAGGCGGCGATCCCCGCATCCGAGGACGAGCGAGGCCCCGTCGGCCGCGAACGCCGGCGGCGCGGTCAGCCGGGCGTTCGCCTGATACAATCTGCCCAGCGTCCCCGCGGAGAGGTCCCAGGTGGTGACGCGGTGGTCCTTCCCGGCGGCGACGAGCCAATCACCGTCGGGCGAGACCGCCAGCCATTCCAGCGCCGTATGGGCCTCACGCGGGAGCAGGTATCGTTCCTCGGGGCTGGCGAGCCGTCGGGTCCAGAGCACGCTGGAGCCATCGCAGCCGACGAGCGCCTCGTCTCGCTGACAGAAGGCGAGGAATCGGCTGGCGTCCCGGTGGCCCTGCCCTGCGACGATGAGCCGGCCCGAGGCCACGTCCCAGGCCAGGAAGGACCCGTCCACCGACCCGGCAGCCAGCTTCATCCCATCCCGCGAGAAGGCCAGCGTGCTGATGGCGCCACGATGATGGCGATCGAGGGGTGGCAGGGGAGGTCCAACGCGACGAGTGAGTCGGACCGTACCGTCCTCCATCCCCTCGGCCAGGATGCTGCAGTCGGGACTCTGAACCTGCCTGGTGACGCCGATCCTCGACGCACCGGCCTCCGGATGCCATCCATCCTCCGCGCGAGACCAGGCCAGGCTACGAGAGCCGCGGCCGCCGGACGCTCCACCGCAGAGGGTCAGCCGCTTCCCGTCCCCGGAGAACAGGAAATCCGCCACGTCGAGCGGATCGATCGCAAACGAGGCCACCGCCTTGCGCCGGTCCAGGTCCCAGAGCTTCACGTCGAGGCCCTGGCCGGCCTTACCGACGCTGGCCACCACCCCTCTCGCGGGCCCACCCGGTGCGAACACCGCGAGACGCAGGACCTTTCCCGCATGCCTCTCGCGGAATCGATCGCTCGTCCCCTTCTGCAAATCCGAGAGCACGATCTGGCCCGCCTCGTCGCCGGAGACGATCAATCCGGGTCGATCGGCCACGGCCAGGCAGGTCACCGGCCCGCGATTCCCCGGGAAGGATCCGGGGATTCGCGCGACCACGGCCTGGAGGTAATCCCATTCGAATCCGCCGGGCTTCTCGGCGTCACCTTCAGCCATCCCGCGGAGGAGATCGCGGGCCATCTCGAGATGGCCCTCCTCGATGGCGCGCTTCACCTGACCCAGGAGGTTGTCGTAGGATCGCCGCTCCACCGCCGAGGACCTCTCGCGAAACTTGCTCCGCTCGATGTTGAACAGGCTGTGTTCCTGCTCCCTCTGGGAGATGCGCCGCTGCAACTCCTGGAAGCTGGCGGTCACGTTGTGGGTATGGTAGGCGGTCCCGCCGAGCAGCAGCGAGATCAGGAACAGGCTGAAGGCGAGGAGGGCAGCCGCCAGAGGTTGCCGCCGCCGCCATTGCTGGATCCGGATCAGTCGAGGCGTTCTCCGCGCCCGGATTGGCTGGTTTTCGTTATATCTTCGCAGGTCTTCGGCCAGGTCGTCCGCCGTCCCGTAACGCCTGGACGGCTCGCGATCCAGGCATTTCAGGCAGATCGTCTCCAGGTCCTCCGGGACTCCATGTCGGAGCCTCGATGGGGGGACGAGGTCCGCCTCCATGACCTGGCAGAGGGTCTCCATCGGCGTGAAGCCGCGGAACGGCGCGTTGCCCGTCAACATCTCGTAGAGCAGGGCCCCCAGGGCGTACACGTCGGTCGCCGGGCCGATCGCGGCCTCACCCGCGGAAACCTGCTCGGGCGCCATGTAGGACGGCGTGCCGAGGAGCACGCCGTGGAGCGAGACGCCCTTCTCATCCACCTGGAACTTGGCCAGGCCGAAGTCGGTGATCTTGGGGACGCCGTCGGGCGTCATGAGGATGTTGCTGGGATTGAGGTCGCGATGGACGATGCCCCGCTGATGGGCGATGTGGATGGTCCGCGCCAGCGTCTCCGTGAGCCGTGCCGACCACTTGAAGGCCTGCGGCATCCCGCGGAGCATCCGCGTCAGGTTGCCCCCCACCACGTATTCCATGGCGAGGAAGGGGAGGCCGTCGTGATCGCCGATCTCGAAAATCTGGACGACGTTGGGGTGGACGAGCTGGGCGGCCGCCTCGGCCTCGTTGCGGAGCCGCGCCCGGTCTCGGATCCCCGCGTTCTCGCCCGCGAGGATCATCTTGAGCGCCACGATCCGGCTCAGGTTGGCCTGCCGCGCCTTGTAGACGATCCCCATCCCGCCCCGACCGATCTCCTCGATGATGTGGTAATTGGCGATCCGGGAGATTCGATTGTCGCCGCCGCGGCCGGCCGGAGGGCGCACCGGCGGCAGGGACGAATCCGTCAGGGTCGGCATCTCGGACCCGACCGCACCCTGGAAGGTGAGCAGGGATTCCATCCGGCCCAGCAAGCTCGGGAACCGCTCCTGCCACTCGTCGAGGGTCGGCTTCTGGCCGAGATCATGCCTGGTCATGACCTCGGTGTGGATCAGCTCGAGGACCGCTTCCTCGTTCTTCCCGAGGATCGGATAGGATGAAAGGATCGACTCGACGCGGGCGGCTTCGCCACCCCGCAGCCGACTCCTCAGCTCGGCGCACGCCTCCCGGACGGTCCGGACATCTTCCCTTTGGAGTGCCAAGGCTCTTATCCGTTCAGCAAGGGATGGAGATTGCGATGGTCGGGCTGGGATGGCATGGCAGGCAACAGCCAGTCTAGCGGGCTCGGCGTCCGGCGGACAAGCGCCACGTGCGTTCAATCATCGCCGGCGAACTCCGGGCGTCCCCGCCGGGCGCGCCCGGTCGACGATTGGGGACGGTCCCGGGGCGGAAATCGATCTGGTCAATGACTCGTCATTTCGCGTAAAACGCAGCGACGGCAAGGAGATAGCGAGGGGGAAGGCCGGTGGGCTCAACCTCATCCGGGGGCGACATCGCCGCGGCGGACACGGAGGCTACTTGATGCACGAGACAACGGAAGCGAGCGAGCGTCGCGGCGGACTGCTCCGGTCCATGGGGCTGAATCGGCCGGAATTGCGGGCCTGGGCGCTGTACGACTGGGCCAACTCGGCGATGTTCTGCACGATCATCACGGCGGTCTTCCCGGCCTACTTTTCCAGGGTTGCCTGCGAGGGTGACTCCGCCGTCGCCTCGCGTCGCCTGGCCGTCGCGACGACCATCGGCATGGTGGTGATCGCGGCGATCTCTCCGATCCTCGGTGCATTCGCGGACTATACGGCCCAGAAGAAACGGCTGCTCGCGGTCTTCGTGGCGATCGGCGTCACCGCCGTGGCGGGCATGTTCTTCGTCCACACCGGGGACTGGCTGCTGGCCGCCTCGCTCTTCATCCTCGTGAACATCGGCGCCAATGGGAGCCTCGTCTTCTACGACGCCCTGCTTCCGCACATCGCGAGCGATGACGAGATCGACCGGGTCTCCACGGCCGGCTACGCGCTGGGGTACGTCGGCGGCGGGCTCTTGCTCGGGCTCAACCTCGCCTGGATCCTCCACCCGGGCTGGTTCGGGCTCCCTTCGGGCGAGGGGCTGACCGAATCGCAGGCCACCCTGCCGAGCCGGCTGGCCTTCCTCTCCGTGGCGGTCTGGTGGCTGGTGTTCTCGGTCCCCCTCTTCCGCCGCGTCCCCGAGCCGAGGGCGGCCCACGGCGCCGAGGAACTCCACGGCGAGAGCCCCATCCGGGCCACGCTCCGGCGATTGAGGCAGACGGCCAGGGACCTTCACCGCTATCCCAACGGCTTCCTGATGCTCCTGGCCTTCCTCATCTACAACGACGGCATCGGCACGATCATGCGGATGGCCGTCATCTATGGAACCGAGATCGGCATCGGATCGGCGGACCTGATCCTGTCGATCCTGATCGTCCAGTTCGTCGGCATCCCCTTCTCATTCCTCTTCGGATCGATCGCCTCGCGCGTCGGGGTCAAGCCGTCGATCCTCGGCGGCCTGCTCGTCTACACCCTGATCTGCATCATCGGCTTCTTCATGACCTCCTCGCGCCACTTCCTGATCCTCTCGCTGCTGGTGGGGACGGTCCAGGGGGGCACGCAGGCGCTCAGCCGGTCGCTCTTCGCGAGCCTGATCCCGCGAGCCCGGTCGGGGGAGTACTTCGGATTCTTCTCGGTCGCCGAGAAATTCGCCGGAATCCTCGGGCCGGCCCTGTTCGCGGCCATCAACTGGATGACCGGCTCGAGTCGAGGCGCAATCCTGGCCGTCATCGGCTTCTTCGCGGTCGGCGGGTCCCTGCTCTGGATGGTCGACATCGAGGCCGGGCAGAAGGACGCTCGCCACGACGAGGAGGACGCGGCCTCGTTCACGCCCCTGCCGTCGATCGCGACCAGTGAACTGCCGTGACGACCCAGGAAGCCACCACGTAGTACAGCGGGTACGTGAAGGAGACGAGCGCCAGCCTCACCACCCGGGGGTCGTCGCGAGGCGAGGAATCCGCGGGCAGGCTCCAGAGCAGGTATCCGAGCGGGATCACCCAGATCGCCCCCAGGATCGTGGAGACGACGTTCAGCGTCCCCGGCTGGGACGGATACAGGTACTTGCTGGGCACGAACGTGAACAGGGCCAGGACCAGGACGATCGCCAGCGCGGCCCACGGCGGCACCGGCAGCACGTAGAGGTACAGCGCGACCACGTTCCAGAGCGAGGGGAATCCCAGGAAATAGCCGTCGGGCGTCTTGATGTCCACCTGGCAGAAACCGTAGAGGCTCGCCAGCATGGCGACCACCAGCCAGGGCTCCGTCCCGGCCGGCACCAGCCCCGCACGGCCGATCAGGAGGATGGGGAGGAACGTGTAATTGAGGAAGTCGACGATGTCGTCGAGCCGGCGGCCGTCGAAGCCGGGGACCGCCTCCTTGATCCGGACGGCACGCGCGAGGGTGCCGTCGGTCGCATCCACGATCGTCGCGATCGCCATCAGCAGGAAGCACCAGCGATAGGCCGCCGGCCCCCCTTCCAGCAGCAGCGCCGCCATGATCGCGGCCGCGATCAGGCCCGTCGCCGTGTAGAAGTGGACGCACCAGCCGAGGAACCGCCTCAGGTTCGATGGACCTTCCCGCCCGGCGGCCACGCCTCCCGGGGCCGGCGATCTGACGCCGCCGGCTGCCTCCCCAACGTCCTGCATCGAAGCTCCCTCAATCCGCGGCGATCGACCCGAGCCCGGGCGCCGACAACTCCGGAGCGAGCTCGGCCGAGGTGCCCGCCGTGTGCTCCGCGAGCACGGCAAATCCTCGTCGTCGCATGATCATGTAATAAATCAATCCAACACTGATGAGTGCCCCGGTGGCCAGCACGGCCGCGTACTTCCCGACGGGATCCTCCCCGTAGATCGACTCGCGCGGCCAGCTCATGTTGACCACGACGAACACGCCCCAGGCCACGGCCAGGGCGTTGAGCAAGACGCCCCAGCGGCCGAGCCGGAATGGCGCCCTCGCCCGTCCGCGAGGCCAGCCCCCGAGCCGGGCGAGGAGGAGCGGATAGCTGACCAGCAGGTAGGCCAGGTTGGCCCAGACGATGGCCACCGAGCAGAGCATCTCGATGATCCGGGGGAGATTCACGTTCACGACCAGGATCGCCGCCGCGGCCGCCCCGGTCGCGACCGCCGGCACCAGCGGGGTCCCCGTGCTGCGGGGGATCAGGGCCATCGACCGCGCGAACGGGAGGGCGTCATCCCTGGCCATCGAGAAGATCAGGCGAACCGTCCCCGCGTGAACCGCGAGGGCGCAAACGGCGATCGCGAAGACCACCCCGGCCAGGAAGAGTCGCCCCAGCGACGGGCCGAGCACCTCCTTGATCAGCCAGGGGAGCCCGCCGTCGATCGCCCCGAGGCGAGGCGAGGACGGGTCGGGCGCGGACATCAGGCCCGCGACGATGAGGAGCCCCCCCGCGATCCCCGCGGCGATCAGCGCCTGGAGGATCGCCCGAGGGGCCCGCCGCCTGGGCGACCTCGTCTCCTCCGCCAGCGTCCCCGCGGTGTCGAAGCCGTAGAGCACATACGAGGGCATGACCGCGGCCGCCAGCAGCGGGCCGAGGAATCCGGCCGGTCCCGAGCTCGTCCCCTCCCCGTGATGGAGCTGGAGCAGGACCCCCGGCCCCCGCCTCGCCGCCAGGAGCAGGAGCACGATCAGCAGCGTCACCCCGAGCAGCTCGCTCGCCACGCCGAGATTGTTGATCCACGCCATCATCCGCACGCCGGCCACGTTCACCGCGGTCGTCAGGGCGATCAGGATGCATCCCAGGAGCACCGCATTCCGCGCCCGGTCGGCCGGATTCGAGGCATCCCCGATGATCTGAAAGCCGGCGGCGAGCTGCGGCAATGTCCCCTGGAGGGCCAGCGCCACGGCCGCCAGCGAGATCACCGAGCTCGCGAGGTAGACCCAGCCGGCCATCCAGCCGAGCCCCGCGGGGCCGATCCGCCGCGACCACTGGTAGACCCCGCCCGAGAGGGGGTAGTGCGCCGAAAGCTCCGCGAAGCCGGCCGCCACCGTGAGCTGGCCCAGCAGGACGATCGGCCACGTCCAGAAGAAGGCCGGCCCGGCCGAGGCGAACCCCAGGGCGAACATCTGGAAGACGCCCGTGAGGATGGAGATATAGGAGAAACCGGCGGCGAATGACGAGAAACTCCCCAGGGACCTGTGCAGCTCCTGGCGATAGCCGAAGCCGGCAAGATCCCGGCGGTCTTCCGCGTGATCGTTCGTCGTCACCACATCCCCTCGGTCACGCCCCGCGCGGAGGCGCGCGGTACTCTGTCGACATTCAAGAGAACAGGTTGAAGGGCGGGCGGCCGCGACCGCCCCCCGGAGTTGTCGCCAGGCCGGCCGGAGAACCCTGGGGACGGGCACGCCGGCCCATCTCGTCGCCATCCGAGAATCCAGGCTCGACGAGGCATGAGCCGGGCCGATCCCGACAGGACGGTCTCGACCTCAACCCTTGCGGGTGCCCAGGAAGATGCCCCACTTCATGTCGCCCGCCGCGCAGAACCGCTCCTTCATCGCCCACCGCTCCACGAGGTAGTTCAGGTCCTCCTCGCTGAAGCTCGACAGGAACTCGGAACGCTGCTCGACCAGCCGCTTCTTCTCACGCCCGAGGATGTCCACGAAGGTCGCCGTGGCGTCGTCCGCGATCACGTCCACGAAGCCCGCCCCCTCGAGCAGCTTGCCGTATTGCTCGGGCTCGAGGACGCTGTATCCGGTCTTGGTGATGTAGGCCTCGAACTCGGGGGAGGCCGGCGTCTTCCCGCGAGCATAGTCGGTGATCACGATCCGGCCGCCGTCGGCGAGCAGGCCGTAGAGGCACGCGAAGAGCCTCTTCTTGTCGGGGACGTGCATCAGGGCGTCGCGGCTCCAGATCACGTCGAACTTCTCCGGGAACGACGTCTCGAGCACGTCGCCGAGGATGAAGTTGACCTCCTCCTTCATCCCCAGCTCTTCCGTGCGATCGACCGCGATCGTCACCATCTCCTCGGCGAGGTCGACGCCGGTCACCTTCGCGCCGTAGGCCCTCGCGAGATGGAACGCGGCCCCGCCGATGCCGCTGCCGACGTCCAGCACCCGGACCCCGGGGCGAAGCGATCCGCCCAGCCGATTGCACAGGTTTTCCGTCGTCTCGTGGCCGCCCGTGCTGATGTAGTCCCGGCCGAAGATCTTCTCATAGCGGAGGATCGAAGAGCGGCTATATTGGCCCTTGTTGTCGAATTTCGGCTTCGATGCGGAGGCCGTGGATGGCTCTGACATGATGAATCCGTGAGTTAGGTAACGACCGCAGCCCTCGCCCTTTCGCCGAACCTAGCGTCATCGGAGGTTCCGACGACGAGCGAGATGAGACGCGTCGCGCATGTTGGAATTCAACATTTTGCGGGAATCGCTCGGCGCTTGTAAAGAGACAACCGCCGCGGGATCGGGAACACCGGAGCGAGGGAGGGACCACCGGCGACCGGACCGGGGGGCGAGCCGGCAAGGGATAGCGAATCCTCAGTCCTCGAGCCGGCCGCGAAGCTCCCGATAGGACTCCAGGTTCCGCGCGGAATAGGCGACGTAATCGAAATCGATCCTGGACCGTACCGACTGGATCAGGGACCAGAGCGACTCGCGGAGCGATGAGGCCGCCGCGAAGAGCCGGAGCTCGTCGAGCTCCCGGGCCAGGACCTCGCCGCGATACGCCCGCAGGAGCTCCGCATCTCGGTCGGCGGCGAATCCCGAGTTGGCCGACACGCTCGCCAGGTCGAACAGGGGATGGCCCATGCCCGAATACTCCCAGTCGATCAGCCAGATCCGATCCCCGTCCTCGATCAGGTTCGCCGGTAGCAGGTCGTTGTGGCAGAGGGCCGGCCGGAACGGCGCGATCCTCCGCGAGAGGCGGCAGGCGTCCGCGACCATGTCGGGCAGGCCCTCGGGAATCCTCGCGCCCAGGCCGATGGCCGTGGCGGCATAGGTCCGGATGGCCTGGAAGGGGCAGAAGTAGGGGAGGTGCCCCAGGACCGAGTCCCATCCCTCGTGCAGGCTCCTGAGCGTCCGGGCCAGCCGGGCCAGGCGATCATCGCACCAAAGGTCCTCCCGCGCCAGCGGCCGGCCCGGTATGTAGCGGCTCACGAGCAGCCCGGGCTCTCGGCCGACGAGCTCCGGCGCCAGCCCCATTCGCCACGCCGCCTCCTGGCAGGCCGCCTCGCCGCGGCGGTCGATCCCCAGCCACGGCAGCTCCTCGCAGACCCTCGCCACGAAAACCCCGCGATCCGAGCCGACCCGGTAGTTGTCGTTGGTGATCCCCCCGAAGAGCGGCTCAGGCGGCGTCGCGACCCGGATCCCCCACGCCTCCAACCGTCGAATCAATTTGTGCTGATGGCTCATACTTTCATATTGGATGATGGAGGCTGCGCCACGTGGGTTGACGCGAATGGCAGGATTCAGTCATGCCCATCCATCATACCGAATAGGAACGTCGGTACGCGACGGAGCCCCGTTCGAACATCCGCGGGGACGGAGTTCGGCCCCCCGGCCTCCGGGACCGGCGGCCGCGAGGGGTCATTTCCCGGCATTCCGCGCCAGGGCCGCCGGCGTGTGGCGGAACGTGCTCGCCGACGGCCGGTATCGCAGGCGGACCCCCGCGGCGCCCTGGATCGGAGGGAGATACGTGATCCCCCGGCCCCGGCGACTCGCCGTCAGCGTCAGGATGCTCTTGCGCGGCGTCGTCCCGAGGAGCGTGATGGATTGCACGTCGCCCGTGGCCGACCGGAAGGCTTCGATGGTCCCCCCCTTCGTCAGGTTGAGGTTCACCCGCACGCCCGTGGAGTCGGTGTACGTGAGGTTCGGCCCGACGGCGAACGTGGTGACGAATGCCCCGCCCGGCACCCCGTTGCCGGCGCCCGACAGGAGCGTGCCCGACGTGTCCGTGATCCCGCGGTTGAGCAGCGGATTGGCCATGCCGTCGATCACGATCTGGATGAACGTGCCGGTCGGGAAAGGCGTGGCGGGTACCAGGGTTACCGACAAGGACGCGGGATCGTAGGTCGCCGAGGCCAGGCGGATCGAGCCGTCGTCGGGCGTCGCGAAGGAGCCGTCCGGGCCCGCCGTCATCGCATAGTAGCCGTAATTCCCCAGGTCGGCCGCCCGCGCGGGATCGAGTCCCTTGCTGAAGGTGTAGACGACCCCCGCAACGCCCCAGGGGCCGAAGACCAGCCGCTGGCCGGTGATCTGGGGCGGAGGTCCGGCCGGGATGTTCCCGCCGCCACCACCACCGCCTCCTCCGCCCGACGAGATGGTCAATTCCGTCGTCCCGAGCGTGCCGACGACCGCCCCGCCGGTTGCCCCACCCAGGGACAGGCCCACCGTCACGTTCGTGGTCGTCGACGAGGGATGGAGCAGGGGGACCGAAATCGTCGCGGTCGTCTGATTGGCGAGGAAAGTGAGCGTCCCGGAGACCGGCGTGTAATCGACCCCCGCGACGCCGGTCCCGCCGGCGGTCGCGTAGCTGACCTGGACCGTGCCGCTTCGGTTCCCGCCGCTCCGCACGACCGTGATCGTCGCCGTCGGGGCCGAGTTCGAGGCCGTGTACGTCGACTTGCTGAACTGGAGGATGGCCGGGAGGTTGTTGTCGATGGTGATCGCGGTCGACGTGATCGACCCCAGCGTGGAACCTCCCGTCGGATTGCTGATCGCCACCTGGAAGCCGACCGAGGACGCCGTCTGGTTCGGGTTGGCGAGGATCGGGACCACGAAGGTCCTGTCCATTTCCCCGGGCTGGAAGGTGAGGATACCCGCCGTCGCCGTGTAATCCTTGCCGGCGATCGCCGTGCCGTTGGCCGTGGCGTAATTCACCGAGACCAGGGCGTTGGGATTCCCGGTCCGGAGCACGTGGACGATCATCGAGCCCGCATCCGCGTCGACGGTCATCGTCGCGGTCGCCATCTGCACGCTCACGGGGAGCACGGCCTGGGAGTTCGAAAACTCCGAGGTATCGCCCGTCCCTATGTTCGTCGCGGTCGCCGTGACCCAGTCGGTCGTCGCCAGGCTATTCAACGGTGCGTAGCCAAACGAGGCATTCCCCGCCCCATCCGTCGTGACCGTCATCGACCCGATGTACGTCTGGCCCTGGCCGTATCCGGACGGATCGGGCACCAGACTCGTGAAGAACTGGATCAGGAACGTAATCCCGGGCAGGCTGTTCAGCGAACCCTGGATGCTGCTGACCGTCCCCCCGCCGACCGCCGTCGTGAGGACCGGGGCGTTCTGAAGGTTGTTCGGCCCGGAACGGATTCCAGGTGCATTCGGCGTCACGCCGGTCGCCGGATCTCCCGGCGCGACCAGGTCGATGCCGATCCGGTTGTTCGCCCAGATGTCGTTCGAGAGGATGCTGTCGCCCGTGCCGGAGTCGATCTCGACCCCCGCCAGGCGGTGGAACGCGATCTTGTTGCCCGACCCGCTTACGGTCCCGCCGACGGTGTTCAGGCTGGCCGAATTCGTGAACCAGACGCCGAGAACCTCGTTGCCCAGAGCCGCGGCGCCCGTCAGATCCGTGCCGATGAGATTTCCCGCGACGAGGTTTCCGGTCGCGAACGAGCCGTCGAGGTGAATGCCATAGTGATTCGCCGAGATCAGGTTCATGGCGGCGGACGTGGTGCCGCCTATGGTGTTCCCCGGGGCGTCAGTGATCAAAACACCCTCGGCCTTGTTCCCCAGGTCCGCCTCGCCTGTAATGTCGGAGCCGATGAAGTTCCCCGTCAGGAGGTTCTTCGTCGACAGGTTGCCGCGAATCTCGACGCCCCACTTGTTACCGGAGATGACCTGAGAGCCGGCTGCATTTCCGGAGATCGTGTTGGCCGAGGAGTCGACGATCAGGATTCCCTGTCGCGCATTCCCGAAGCCGAAATAGACCCCCTGGGCGTCGGTCCCGATCAGGTTGTCCTTCACCAGGATGTTGGTGGCCCCCGGGCCATAAGCCTCGTCGAGCCCCGTCTCAGGATCATAGGCACGATCGCCGTAGGCGCCCGGCCCGTAGATGCCGATGCCCAGGAAGTTCTGAGAAATCACATTCCCCGGACCGATGGTGTTGCTGGGCGAGTAGAGGGCCACGCCCTCGTACATGTTGCCCAGGACCTGGCGGCCAGGCTCCATCGAGTCGTTAAAGACGACCCCGATCATGTTGTTTGCGATCGTATTGCCGACGGCCGAGGCTCCCGTGATGTAGACCCCCGCGCCACGATTCGAGGCGATGATGTTCCCCTTCGCCGAGCTGGAGCCGCCAATGTTGTTCCAGCCGGCATCCTCGATCCGAACTCCGTCCCCGATGTTCCCGGGATCACCCGTCCCGAATCGATAGCCCCCCGGTGGGGCCACACCGATATAGTTGCTCTCGATCAGGTTGCGAATCGCCCCCACTCCCACAAGGCGGACACCCGCGCCGTTGTTGGTGCAGATCTCGTTGCCGGCGATCTGAATACTCGAGGTGAAGACGATGTTGGCGGGGTCTGAGGCGCTCCCGGAGGAGACCACCTTGATGCCTTCAGCCCCATTGCCGTCGTACACGTAGTAGGTACTTTGATCCGGTCCGAAAATCCCGATCTGATTGCTGATGATCTGGTTACCGGATGCCCCCGGAGTCACCAGGATTCCCTGGGCTCCATTCCCACAAATCACGTTGTTTTCCTGGGCATTCCAGCCGCCTACCGTTGTGTTTGTGGAATCGAGAATGATCCCCTGAAGGGTGTTTCCTAGACCAGAGGTGTAGCCCTCGACAGGCTGCTTGCTGCCGGTGTCGAAGGCGTAGAGGAAGTAGCGGTGGTTCCCTATGGCGTTTCCCTGAATCAGGTCGCCCACGACCGGCCTTCCCGAGATATCCGTGGGGAGCACGTGTATTCCAACGTCAAACCCCTGAATCACCAGGCCTCGTACGGTGCTGTGAGAGGACTGGAGGGTGAGACCGGTCGCGCCAGTGAGCCCAGATCCGTCGAGAACCACAGTGTGGATCACGTCATTCCCGGTGGTTGCCAGGAACGTATTCGGACTCGATCTGATGTACGCGACGCTCGATGCCGAGGGGTACTGATACGGCACTCCGGTCCCCGTCCCCTGAGTGAACCCGTCGATCCAGACGGTATTGGTGATGACGGGAAGGGGGGTGGCCAGCGTGATCGTCCACTCGTGGGTCAACGGATCGAACCCGGATACGGGAACGTCAAGGCCGGCGGCCGTCGATGCCGGGATGGCGAACCAGATGTCCGCCGGCGACCCCGCCGCGTTCGCGTCCAGGATCGCCTCACGCAGCGAGCCGTCTCCCGAATCCGCGGTGTTCGTCACGTAGAAGACGTTCGTCAGGGAATGCGGCAGGCTGTTCGTGATCGTCACCGTCTCGGTGCCGATCGTCCCGATCGTCGCCCCGTTGGTCGCGGCACTCAGCACGATCCGGAAGGTCACCGAAGCGGCCGTCTGCTTCACGTTGTTGAGGATCGGGATCGTGAACGTCTTGTCCGTCTCGCCGGGCTGGAACGTCAACGTGCCGGACGTCGCCGTGTAGTCCTTGCCCCTCACCCCGGTGCCGTCGGCCGTGGCGTAATTCACCGAGACCAGCGCGGCCGTGTTCCCGCTTCGAATCACGTGCACGATCATCAGGCCCGACGTCGCCGTGACCGTCGTCGTCGCGGTCGCGAGCTGCACGCTCACCGGCGCCGGTACGACGTCGTTCGAGAACTCCGACGTGTCCCCCGTGGTCAGGTTCGTCGCCGTCGCCGCGATCCAGCTCGTCGTCGTCAGGGTCGTCGAGGTCGTGAAGACGAACGAGGCGTTGCCGCTCGCATCGGTCGTCACCGTCATGGAGCCGAGGTACGTCTTGCCCTGGCCGTAGCCGCCCAGGCCCTGCGACGGGTTGGAGAAGAACTGGATCAGGAACGTGGTCGACGCAAGGCTGTTCAGCGATCCCTGGACGCTGCCGACCGTCCCCCCGCCGACCGCCGTCGTCAGCACGGGGGAGTTCTGGAGATTGTTCGGCCCCGATCGCACGCCCGGAGCATTGGGCGTGATCCCGGTCGCCGGATCGCCCGCCGCGACCAGGTCGATGCCGATGAGCGTGTTCGACCAGATTGAGTTCGTCAGGATGCTATTTCCAATCCCCGAATCAACTTCCACGCCCGTACGATTGAAGGCGATCTTGTTCCCAAACTCCGCGACCGTACCGCCCACCGTGTTATGGCTGGCATTCGTCGTGAAGAGAACCCCCACGGTCTCGTTGCCGGTCTTGCCCAGCGTCCCCGTGATGTCGGTGCCGATGTTGTTCCCGGCGATCAGGTTGCCCGTCGCTCCCGAGCCGTCGACCTGGATGCCGACATGATTCGCCGAGATCAGGTTGAGCGCCGCGGTTGTGCTCCCGCCGATCGTGTTGCTGGCCGCGCCACTGATCAGGACGCCGACGCCCGAATTCTTGAGGACCGCCGCCCCCGTCGTGTCCGTGCCGATGATATTGCCCGTCAGCAGGTTCCCCGTGGACCCGGTCCCCGAAATCTCCACGCCGACGTGGTTGCCCGAGATGACCTGCGAGCCCGGGGTCGTCCCGTTGATCGTGTTGCCCGAGGAGTCCTTGATCAGGATCCCCTGGATAGCATTGCCGAAGCCGGCTTTCTTCCCCGTCGAATCGCTCCCGATCAGGTTGTCCTGAACGAGAGTCGAATACGCCCCCGGGCCGTAGATTCCGATCCCCAGCATATTCTGCGAGATCACGTTCCCCGGGCCGATCGTGTTGTTGCTCGAGTAGATCGCCACGCCTTCCAGCGCGTTCCCCAGCACCTGGTCGCCATCGGCCGTGACGCCGATCCGGTTGTTCTCGACGACGTTTCCCGTAGCCGACGTGCCCGTGATGTAGACCCCCGCGCCGCCGTTCGACGCGATCGTGTTGCCGTCGCTCGCATCGGGGCCGCCGATCTGGTTCCAGCCAGAGTCCTCCAGGAGGATTCCATCGCCGATGTTGCCCGGATTCCCCGTGCCAAGGCCATAACCGCCCGCCGCCGCCACGCCCACGAAGTTGCCGACGATGACGTTCCGAAAGCTCGATATCCCCGCGAGATGGATGCCCGCCCCGGCGTTGGCGGAAACCAGGTTGTCGTTGATCTGATTGCTCGAGGACTCGACCAGGATCCCCTCGGCGCCGTTGCCGTCGCTGACGTAAAAGCCGCTCTGGTCCGGGCCGAAGAGGCCGACCTGATTGTTGAGGATCTGGTTGCCCATCGCGTTGGCCGTCACCCAGATTCCCTGAGCCCCGTTGCCGCAGATGACGTTGCTTTCCTGCGGATTGACGCCGCCCACGGTTGTATTCTGGGAGTCCAGGATCACGCCCTGCAGCCGGTTTCCTCCGTATCGGTTGTAGACCTGGGAGTTCGTCAGGGCCTCGCCGGTCTGGGAGTCATAGGCGAAGTATCGGTGGTCGCCGATCGCATTCCCCTGGATGAGGTCGCCCACGATGGGCTGGCTCAGGGTGTCCGTGGCCAGGACATGAACGCCGACGTCGAAACCCTCGATCACCAGACCGCGCAGGTTGCTGTGCGAGGCCTGCAAGGTGAAGCCGGTCGCGCCGGAGAGTCCGGAACCGTCGATGACCACGGTGTAGACGGCGTTGTTGCCGGAGGTCGCCGCGAGCGTGCTGGGGCTCGACGTGATCAGCGTGGGAGTCGTCGTCGCGACGCCCCCCGCGGTGGTCGTCTGCACGAGGACCCCCGGCGATGTCCCTCCGGTCAGGCCGGCGCCGTTGCCGATCAGATCGGGGATGTCCTCGTGGGCATAGATCCCCTGGAAAGAGATCGAGAACGAGGCGTCCGGCCCCGGTCCGCCGGTAACCGCGACGTTGCCGTTGCCGATGAGACCGCCGAGCGCCGCCTGCACCGTCGCCGCCGTGGCATCGTAGGGCACGGTGATCGTTCCAACCGGGAGCGGCGCCGCGGTCGTCAGCGTCAGCGAGCCGCCCGTCGGGCTCCCCGTCACCGACAGCGATTGCACGCTGGAGGAGATCCCCGCCGGATATCGGTAAGGGACTCCGGCGCCGTTCCCCTGCGTGAATCCGTCGATCCAGACCGGGCTCGTGATCGTCGGCAGCGGGCTGACAAGCTGGATCGTCCATTCCCGAGTGCTCGGGTCGAATCCGCTGACGGGGACATCGAGCAGGGGGGCCGTCGAGGCCGGGATCCGGAACCAGACGTTGTCCGCGGTCGAATCCGCGTTCGCGTTGAGGATCGCCTGGCGGAGCGACCCCGCACCCGAGTCATTGGTGTTCGTCACCAGGAACGTGGCCAGCAATCGACGCTCTTCCAGCGCCTCCACGAAGGGACGGCGTCGGCGCCCGCCCGACGGCCGGGGCGGCGTGCCGGCGTTTCCCGCGATCGGTGTGAAGATCCCGCCTCGGCCCCGGCCGATGCCCACCGCCATGATGTCACCTCTACGATGAGTCCGGGGGCGCCGTCGACCGCAGCGCCGGGCCACCCGGTCGCGGGACCGGCCCGCGTTTCCGAGGTCGTTCCGGTCCGTCCTGTTCCCTGGTTCTTCCCTGTCCTTGAGCAAGATAGAACGTCTACGGATGGATGGAGAACCAAAAGGCCTACCGATCCTTCTCGACGTCGCCCAGATACCCCGGCCTCATGATCCGGGCCGCACGCAGATTCGTCATGTCCTATACATCCTGTGGACAGCACCCCATTGACTCCGCGACCGGCCGGCAGACACTTAGTGCACCGGACCAACGTCCGGCACCCCTCGAGAGACATCTGGGCGAGGCACCGATGAGACGCCGATTCACGATGCAACGCCTGGCAAGGCTAGGTGTTCTGGCTTTTTCCACCTTGATTTCGATCGCCGGTGCCGCGCAGGTCCGGAAGCAAATGGCACCGGGCAAGCCTCGGCCAGACTTCGCCGATCTGTCCTATGGGCCTCACGCGCGGAACGTCCTCGACTTCTGGAAGGCTCCGGCCGTCGGAGCCCATCCCCGGCCGCGGCCGGTCGTGATCTTCTTCCACGGGGGAGGGTTCCTGGGGGGCAACAAGTCGAGCGTCCCGGCCTGGCTGGTGGACCGATGCCTGGCCGCGGGGATCTCGGTGGCCTCGGCCAACTATCGACTCTCGACCCAGGCCCCTTACCCGGCACCCATGCTCGACGGCGCGCTCGCGATCCAGTTCCTGCGGTCCCGTGCCGCCGAGCTCGAGATCGCCCCCGATCGGATCGCCGGTTGCGGCAATTCGGCGGGCGGAGGCATCGCGCTCTGGGCGGGCATGCACGAGGACCTTGCCGATCCCGCCAGCGACGATCCGGTCCGCCGGCAATCGTCCCGACTGGCCTGCCTCGGGCTGGTGGGCGCCCAGACCTCTTACGACCCTCGTTTCATCAAGGCGCTCGTCGGCGGCCGCGCCCATGAACACGTGGCCTTACGCCCACTCTTCGGCGTGGCCACCGACGCCGAGGCGGATTCCTCGACCGCTCATCGCCTCTATGTCGATGCGTCCCCCATCAATCATGCCTCGCCCGACGACCCGCCGATGATCCTCTTCTACTCGGAGCCGAACGGGCCGCTCCCCATCGACTCTCGTCCCGGGCTCGGGATCCACCACCCCCGCTTCGGGGCCGCGCTCAAGGCCAGGATGGATCCGCTCGGCGTCGAGTGCCGGCTGCGACATGGCGACGAGTACAAGGACCGCGAACATCCCGAGGAATCCATGTACGAGGACCTCGTGCGGTTCTTTCAGGATCACCTTCATCCTTGAAGGCGAGGGTAGAAGACCGGGCGCTACCAGCGTTCCACCTTCCGGATCGGCGGGCCGCCGAGCTCGTTGAGTCGGCGACGGAGTTCCCACCCGACATCCGGATCGAGCCGGCTGATGGCGTCGCCGGCATCGAAATCCAGGCCGGTGAGCGTGCGAATCCAGCAACCGACGCGTTCCACGTCCCCCGGGATCTGGGGGGCGACGCGCCAGAGTCGAGCCAGGCCATCGGCCGAAGCCGTCACGAGGCGGCGGCCATCAAGGCTGAATCCGAGCGAGGTCACGGCATCCGGGTGATCGAGCGGGGGGCCGACGGGGAGCCCCGTCGAAGTATCCCAGAGGCGCGCGGTGCGGTCCCCGCCGCAGGTGGCAAGGAACGTACCATCTGGGCTGAAGGCGAGGTCGGAGATGGGCCCCGCATGCATGATCGTCTCGCCGATCGGCAGTCCTCGGCCGGCCTCCCAGAGGCGTCCAGTCCCGTCCTCGAAGGTGAATGCCGCCACCCGTCCCGAGACGTCGAAGCCGACGAGCTTCACGGCGGACTGGAGCGTGATCTCGCGGACGACCCTGGAATCGCGGAGGTCCCAGAGCCTCGCCTTGCCGTCGCGGCACGCCGTGAGCAGCTCGACGGTCCCCGGGCGGAATGCCATGGCCGTGATCGGCCCCGGATGCTCCATCGGCCGGCCGGAAGGCCTCATCGCCCCGGGATCCCAGGCCATGACGCCGCCATCCTCGTGAGCCGTCGCGATCAACGGATCGCCCTCGATGGGGGCCATCGAGAACGCGAACGCCACGGCCGGGCGGGATCCCAGCTCGGTCATCTCCGACGCCCGCCCCCGCGTCAGGTCCCAGAGGCAGGCGGGCCCTCCCCGCGACCAGGTTGCCACCCACGCCCCGTCCTGGCTGAATCGGAGTTGCGAGACCGGGCCCGAGTGCCGCATCGGGGCGCCGATCGGGTCACCGCTCAGGGCATCCCAGAATCGCGACGTCCCGTCCGCGCCGGCCGTCGCCATCCGGCTGCCGTCCGGGCTGAACGCGATCGCGGCGATCGGCCCGGCGTGGGCGTTCACCTGGGCGAGCACCTGGGCCGTCGCCACGTCCCAGATCCGCGCCGAGCCGTCGCGAGCGGCCGTTGCCAGGCGGCGGCCGTCGGGGCCGAAGGCGATCGCGAGGATCGCCTTGCCATGGGGGATGGATCGCTCCAGCAGCTTGTCGCGGGCGTGCCAGGCCCCCAGGCTCGAGCGGACCACACGCTCCAGCGCGGACGAGTCGGCGGGCAGGTTCTCGAGCGCCCGCGACAGCCAGAGCATCCCCTCATCGTGCCGGGCCCGGCCCAGCAGGTTGTGGGCCCGCTCGATGCAGAGGCGGACGAGCGACGCCTTCACCTCGTTGAACGCCCGGGCCTGATCGCCCCGATAGCGGACGTCCGCCAGCCAGGCCTCGATCTCGCCGGCCAGCTCCAGCGGCGAGGCGTGCCGGTCCTCCGGACGCAGCGACATGGCCTTCAGGCAGATCGCCTCCAGGGTCGGATCGACGTTCCTGCGGACCGACCGCGGTGACGGGAAGATCCCCCGCCGCACCCGGTCCAGGATGTCCGAAAGCTCTCCGTCGGGGAACGGTCCCCGCCCCACCAGGAGGCAATAGAAGGTCGCCCCCAGCCCGTACAGATCGCTGGCCGCGCCGACCTGCTCGAGATCGCCGGTGGCCTGTTCCGGGCTCATGTACCGCGGCGTCCCGACGGCCGAGCCCGGCTGCGTGAGGCCCTCGTCCGTGGGCTCGAAGGGGATGACCTGCTGCGTGAGCGCGGCCGGGCCGAGGGATTCCCGGTGCGTCTTGGCGATCCCCCAGTCCACCACGAGGGTCTCGCCGAACGGGCCGAGCATGATGTTGTCCGGCTTGATGTCCCGATGGACCACACCCCGGCTGTGCGCGTAGGCCACCGCGTTGCAAGCGGCGACGAGGGCCTGGAGCAGCCGGCGGAAGGTCAATTCCCTCTCCGCGGCCGGCAACCGCTGCGTCCGGCTGCTATGGAAGCGGGCGATCGCCGCCTTGAGTGTCTCTCCCTCGATGAACCGCATGACGTAAAAGGGCCGCCCGTCCGACTCACGGCCGATGCCGTAGACCGGCACGATCCCGGGGTGCTCCAGCCCGGCCGTGACCTCCGCCTCCTGGACGAATCGAGCCTGGCTGACCGGGTCGTGGGCAAACCGCGGCTGGATCGCCTTCAACGCCACCTGCCGCCGCAGCCGCGGATCGTCCGCCAGGTAGACCTCGCCGAGCCCCCCTCGCGCGTGCAGACGCACGATCTGGAACCGCGAGTCACCGGCCGACACGTCCCCCCGCGCCAACGTCTCGTCGGCATGGCCCCCCCGGCCGACGCCCCCGGGCATCGGCCCCACGTAGGCGACCGTCCCCTGGGGATCCGGCTCCTCCGCGGCCCGCTCTCTGGGATCAGGAGACATGACCTGTGGCCCCCCCGGACCCGACCGCCCCGATCGGTCTCAGCTCGCCCCAACACCGTGAACAAACAAACAGTTAATCGAGGCCCGGGGGGTTGTCAAGCAAGAACCGGACGAGACCCGCCCGGATCGTGCTCGCGGTCGCCACGCAACCGGCCGTCTCCTAGTCGATCACTCCACCGTCAAAACGACGACCGACTTGCCGGGGATCCGGATTTTGAATCCGCCGTCGGCCGGCGCGAAGTCCCGGAATTCGGCCGGGCGGACGGTTTCGGGCGAGTCGAACGTGTTGTGTGCGTTGATCGTGGGCGCCGTCAGGATCCGACCGGAGGTCGGCCTGGCCGCGGAGCCCCGGAGCACACAGGAGACCTCCGCAATGGCGGTCGGGTTCAGGTTGCAAAGCGAGACGTGGATCTTCCCCGCCCTGTCCTTCGAAGCGGAGACGCTCAGGCCCGGGACCTTCTCGTCGCCGAACGTGTAGTCCTTGCAGGCCAGCTCGGTCGGGAGCAGGGTGGCGTCCTGGTGGACGGAGTACATCTCGAAGACGTGATACGTCGGCGTCAGGAGCATCCGGGCCTTGTCGGTCAGGATCATCGCCTGGAGGACGTTCACGGTCTGGGCGATGTTCGCCATCCGAACGCGGTCGGCGTGATGATTGAAGATGTTCAGACTCAGGCCCGCGACGAGGGCGTCCCGGAGCGTGTTCTGCTGATAGAGGAAGCCGCGGTTGGTCCCCGGCTCCACGTCGTGCCAGGTGCCCCATTCGTCGACGACGAGAGCAACCTTCTTCGCCGGGTCGAATCGGTCCATGATCGCCGAGTGGCGGGCGACGAGCTCCTCGATCCGGAGCGCCTTCTTCATCAGGGCGAACCAGTCGTCCTCCTCGAAGCGTGTGGCCGAGCGGCTCTTGATCCCGGTCCCGCAGTAATAGTGGAGGGAGAGGCCGGCCATGTGCCTCGCGGCCTTCTCCATCAGGACCTCGGTCCAGCGGTAATTCGGGCCGTCGGCGCCGCAGGCGATCTTGAAGATATGGCTGTCGCCCAGGTCGCGGACGTAGGTGGCGTAACGGCGGTACTGGTCGGCATAGAACTCCGGCGTCATGGAACCGCCGCAACCCCAGTTCTCATTGCCGACGCCGAAGTAGGTGAGCTTCCAGGGCTTCTCCCGGCCGTTCGCCTTCCGCAGGTCGGTCATCGGGCTGACGTTGTCCGAGGTGATGTACTCGACCCACTGCTGCATCTCCCGGACCGTGCCGCTGCCGACGTTGCCGCAGATGTACGGCTCGCAGTCGAGCTGCTGGCATAGATCCAGGAACTCGTGGGTGCCGAAGTGGTTGTTCTCGGTGACGCCTCCCCAGTGGGTGTTGATCATGGTCGGCCGCTTCTCCTTCGGGCCGATGCCGTCCATCCAGTGGTACTCGTCGGCGAAGCAGCCCCCTGGCCAGCGCAGGACCGGGATCCTCGATTTCCTGAGGGCCTCGACGACGTCGTTGCGGACGCCCCGCGTGTTGGGGATCGCGCTCCCGTCGCCGACGTAGAAGCCCTCGTAGATGCAGTGGCCGAGGTGCTCCGAGAAATGCCCGTAGATGTTCCGGTTGATCGTGGTCTTCCCCGCATCCGCATGGATCACCAGCCGGTTGCTCGGCTCGTCGGCGCGGGCGATCCCCGCGCACAGGGAGAGGCAGAGGGCGGAGGCGACGAACGGGAGAGAGGGCTTCGCGTTCATGGCATTTCCCAGGGGGCGATTCGGAGATTCCGCGCGGTCACGACCCGACGCCGAGTCGTTGACGCAGAGCATTGAACGTTGAGGGAGCGTCCTTCTCGAAGACGAACTGGGCGGGGAGGCCGACGATCCGGCTGGCCCCCAGCGAATAGAGCGTGCGCTGGCAGGCGTTGAGCTTGCGCGTGGCCACCAGGGCCGTGAGCCGCCAGCCGGGGCGGCCCTGCTCATCCCAGACGTCGCCCCGGACCAGGTGCTGCGCCCCCTGATCGTGCAGGTAGCTCGCCACGGCCGCGGCGGCGTCCGAGGTCGGGGAGCCCGGCTCGATCGGGCCGCCGACCACCTCGAGGTGGAGCAGCCCCTCGGAGCGTTTCACCCCGTCGATCGCATCCAGCAGCAACGCGAGCTCGCCGGCCTCGCCCTCGCGTGCCAGCGCGGCCAGGCTCGGCGCGTGGCCGACGAGGCAGGCCGCGGAATCCAGGACGATCCCCGACGCGATCTCGCGCAGGCGGTTGTCCTTGAGCGTCGTCCCGGAGCTGGTCAGGTCGACGATGATGTCGGCGATCCCCAGGCTCGGGTGCAGCTCCAGGGCGCCGTCGGAATGGATCAACTGATAATAATAAATACCCCACTTGCGGAAGTACTGGCGGACCAGGGCGGGGTACTTGGTCGAGACGCGGAACGACTTGCCCGCTGCCTTGAACTCCGTGGTCAGGTCGACCAGGTCCATCACGTGGCCGACGTCGATCCAGCTCTCCGGCACGGCGACCACCAGCCGGCAGCCGCCGTATCCCAGGTCCGGGATGACGACCGCGGCGTCCTCGGCCTCGAAGGCGTGCTCGGCGTAGACGTCCATGCCGGTCACGCCCAGGTGGCAGCGGCCCTCCTGCACCTGGATGACGATGTCCGTGGGCCGCATGAAGACGACGTGGAACCGCGGCTGGCCGGCGATCGTCGCCTCGTACTGGCGGTCGCTCGCCCTCCGGACCCTGTACCCGGCCGTCCTGAGGAGATCCACGATCCCCTCGTAGAGGTGCCCCTTGCTGGGGACCGCCAGCCGGATCGGGTCGATGGGGCCGGTCGCGGGCGTGACGGGAAGGCTCGCCGCCTCTGGTGTCGCGGTGCTCATGAACGATCTCCCCGGAAGACGGCCAGTCTTGCCCTCATCTGCTCGATGAGCTCCCCCTCGCGGACGGACCGGACGTCGCCCTGGTCGAGGTTCCACACCTCGATGTTGGGCCCGACCGTCACGACCTGCCCGAGCCCGAGCTCGCGGGCCTGGGCGACGGCCGCCGGGAAGCTCCGCTCCGAGAGGACGATCGGCACGCTGATCCGCTCCCGCAGGAAGGTTGCCAGGTCGATGGCCGCCGCCAGGTTCGAGCCCTCGCGCTTCGATTCGGAGCCGGCGGCGCTGACGAGATAGCCGCGGGACGCGTGCCCGCCCGGATCGGCGGACTCGGAGCGGGCCTCGCGGACCTCCAGCAGCCGCTCCAGGCCGAAGGCGAAGCCCGCGCCGCGGGGGTCACGCGAGGATCCCAGGACCGTCGCGAGCCCGTCGTACCGGCCGCCGCCGCAGACCTCGCGCGGGCCTTCGGGCGTGGGGACGACCAGCTCGAAGATCATCTGCGTGTAGAAGCCGATCCCCCGGCCGAAGCCCATGTCGAGCTCGACGCGGCCCGGGTCGACGCCGTGATGGCCGAGCGCCTCCATCAGCGCCCGGAGTGCCGCCACCGAATCCGGCGCGTGGCGGGAGTGGTCGCGCTCGAGGCGCTCGAGGACCGCGCCCGCGGGCCCCCGCAGGCCCGCCAGGGCATGGACCTCCTCGCGGACGCGAGCCAGGACGTCGACCAATGTCTGCCCCAGGGTCCACTTTCGCGTCAGGCGGTGGATGATCTCCTCGGCGGATCGGCGGCCGGTGACGTCGGGGACGAGCTGGCGGAAGAGTCGTTCCACGCCCGCCACCGACCCGGCACCGGGGACCGATTCGGTCCCCGCCTCATCGTTGCCCAGCCAGCGAGAGAGCCGCTCCAGGGCCGCCTCGATGGCTCGCACGTTCTGCCCCTCCGCGGCGGCGGCGCTCAGCGACTCGACGATCGCGGAGGTCGCCGCCGGGGGGAGGCCGGAGCGGCCGAGCAGCTCGAGGATCAGCCCCACGTGGCCGACCCGGATGGTGGCGTCGCCGAAGCCGAGGGCCCGCAGCGACCAGTCGGCCAGCCAGATGACCTCGGCGTCGGCCGCGGCCCCCCCCGCGCCGATCATCTCGACGCCGACCTGGGTGAACTCGCGATCTCGGCCCGGCCCCGTGGCCTGGAACCGGAAGACCGGACCCGTCATGCTCACGCGGAAGGGCAGGGGGGGCGCCTCATCCGCTTCCGCATAGGCCCGGACGATGCTCGCGGTCAGCTCGGGCCGGAGGCAGACCTCGGACGCCTCGCCGCTGCCGACCTCGAACAGCCTGGCCACGATCCCCGCGCCGCTCTTCCTCTCGTGCAGCTCGGCGAACTCGAGGATCGGCGTGCGGATCTGTCGGTAACCGGCCCGGCTGAACTGGTCCAGGAGCAGCCGCTCGATCTCCGTCAGGCGTGCGAGGTTGTCCGGCAACCAATCGCGCGTGCCGCGGACGCGGCCGACCGGGCGCTCGGCGACGGCCGGCGCGTCGGGGCCGGGCTCCGCGCCGGATTCGGGAAGGGGGTGGGCTCCGCTCATGACCGGGCCCCTTCCTGTTCGAGGACCTGGAGCACGCTGTGCACCGAGTCGACCAGCACGGACCAGGACAGCCCCTTGTCCTCCTGCCGGGTGGCGAGGTTCCGGAGATTGAAGACCTCGCGAGCCGCCTCGTCGGGCCCGACGATGACCGCGACCTTGTGGCCGTGGGCCGAGCCGTAGCCCATCTGCTTGCCCACCTGGATCGCCTCCGGGTAGATCTCCGCGCCGATCCCCGAGGCCCGAAGCTGGGCCGCCATCCGGAACGGGATGACCGGATCCGTGCCCGGGAAATTCGCGATCAGGACCGGCGTGGACTTGGTCATCCCCTTGAGCCAGCCGGCCTCGTCCATGAGCGCGAGCAGCCGATCCAGGCCGATCGACGCCCCCACCCCCGGGAGCCGCCGCGAGGTGAACAGGCTGGCGAGGTTGTCATACCGCCCGCCCGAGGCCACGCTGCCGAACCGCTCCCAGCCCTTGATCGTGGTCTCGAAGACGATGCCGGTGTAATAGTCGAGCCCCCGGGCCAGTCCGAGATCGATCGCGACACGATCCTCGGGCACGCCGGCGGCGGAGAGCAGGTCGAGGACCGTCCGGAGGTTGGCGATCCCCTGGCCGGCCAGGGGCTTCGTGCCGAGCGAGTTCTCGGCCTCGCGAAGCACGTCCACGCCCCCACGGCCCCGTTCGGCGAACTCGAGGACTCGGGCGGCCTGTTCCTGGGTGAGGCCGGGGGTGCCGTCGCCCGCGGGCTTCTGGAGCTCCGCGAGGACCGCGTCGCGGCCGACCTTGGCGAGCTTGTCGAGCGACCGGAGCACCGGGCCGCTTCGGCCCGCCAGGTCCAGCGACTCGAGCATGCCGTCGAGGATCTTGCGGTTATTGAGCGTGATCGTGAAGCCCGGCACGCCGGCCGCCGCCAGGGCATCGTGGATCACCTGCGCGGTCTCGGCGTCCGAGAGCACGCTCTCGGTCCCGATCGTGTCGAAGTCGCACTGGACGAACTCGCGGAACCGCCCCTTCGCCGGCCGCTCGCCGCGGAAGACCGAGCCGATCGCATACCGCTTGAACGGCAGCCCCAGCTCGTCCACGTGCTTCGCCACGAACCGCGCCAGGGGCACCGTCAGGTCGAACCGGAGCGCGAGCTCGCCGGGCGTCCCCCCCCTGTTCGTCACCTCGAAGATCTGGCGGAGCACCTCATCCGAGCCCGCCCCCTTGCCGGTGAGGACCTCCATGCGCTCGATGTGCGGGGTCTCGATCGGCATGAAGCCGAAGCCGCCGAAGGTGCGCCGAAACGTGTCGAGCATCCACTCGCGGGGGATCATCACCGAGGGGGGCAGATCCCGCAGCCCGCCGGCCACGCGGGGATCGATCATGGACGTACTTCCTTCATGCGTTCGCGGAACACTCGCCGGGATCGGCATCGCCAAGGAGCCCGGCATTGTACCATCCCCCTCCATCCCCAGACGACCGGGCAGGGCCGAGGTTCACCCGCAATCGCACGCAACGATGATCGCCGTCTGGCTCGGCGTAGCGGCGCCTCCCCCCCTCGATTCCCCGTCCGGGACGACATTGGATCGCGATTTCACCCATGGCCGCCGAGAGGGCTTCCTGTCCCTTCAGGACTCATCCTGCGAAGAATGGAGGCTCATCCAGGAGGAGCGAGCGTCCGATCGGAGGCTTGCGGCCGATGGGGCTTGACGGCCTTGAGGAAGAAGCGAGTGACCAGGTGAGAGAAGCGGGCCGGGGCTTCGACCTCGAGGGGCGATCGCTGGTCGTCGCGAGTCCCGAGGCCGTCTCGGGCTCGCTTGCCGAGGTGGGTCGAGGAAGAAATCGTTCCCCCCTTAACCAAGGGGGGATTCAGGGGGGTGAATGCGATCGCCGTGGCCCGAACCATTCACCCCCTCCGACTCCCCCTTATCAACAGGGAGAGCCGAATTTGGCCTCGTCTTGATACACGCGTACTCCTCCGCCGGATGAGCCCCATGTCTGGAAGAGAAGATACACGGAAGGAGAACCCCCCGGTCTCCCTGAACACCGATGGTGAACCAAAATGACCCCTTCAAGAAGCTTCTCTCTAAGGAAATGCAGTCTTCTGAATACCCTCTGGGCTGAAAAACTTCAGTTTGCCGTCACCACCTTGGTCAAGATCAAATGTAGCAGATTCCTTACCGTTTTTGCGAAACAAAGATACCGTTGGCGGCTTTTCATCCGACGATTCCAAAGCCAAACGAGTTGATCCTCCCCTATAGAGAAAAAGTCCATGATTGGCAGATGAACCTACAAGCGAGAGTTCATTGCCTGTTCCGTCATTGATCTCTACCTCGGCGGAATCGTCAGGCTTGTCCGAGGCCATGATTGAGATTCGACTTCCCCGGGGTCTCTCAACCAGAATGGACGAGGCTCCGAAATTACTGACCTCCAGACTAATGGCCTGGTTCTGCTGGTCGTCGCGAATGGCAATCCCTGCGCTATTAGCGTGGGTGCCGATCGAGAGCCGTTCCAACCCTTTTGCGTCCAGAAACTCGAGAAGGGCTGTGCCTTGTCGAGCGGAGAATCGGGCAACAGCTTTCCCCGTCTCGTCACGCAAAACCAACTGCTCCGTCTCAACGGTCTTGGGCGGGATCTCAGGTCGATTCCCCCCCAAAAGGACTGCGCCAGTGCACAACACCCCACCCAAGACTACAAATTGACCAAGCAAGTGAAGGCGCCACTTCAACCGCTTGATTTCGGTAAGGAGCACTGATAACTCTTGATCATGCATGGCAAGTGAACCGATCTTGGAGACCACTGTAGTGAATAGTCGCCGAGATGGGCCTCGAGCATTCCCGGCGACTACGCTAGGTATCTACGGGTGGAAAGTTAGTGGTGATTACATGCACGTCCTATTGATGGATCATTCCCTTTGCGTCATGTAATCGGGTCGCTGCCCCGATAGGTCGCTGGAATTCCCAAGTGACGACCAAGTCTCGACCCGATACGTGTTGGACTCAATCGAGGCGGACCGTCCGCACGAGAAGAACGCTCAGCCCGTGGAAACTCTAAGCTTGGATCGGATTTCGTTTCTTCACAGGCCGGTATGGAGGTTGTAGATACCCCGGAAGCCAGACAGGGGGGCCTTTCGTGCCCCTGTTGGGTGCAGTACCCGGGATCTTCTGTTTAATGGGCTTGCCGTCAGGACGGTTAGGGTCCCAAGTTAGCCAATAGCCAGGTTCATTAATGATCGGACTATTCAGGATCGGATTGATCGGCTCACGCAGTGGTGGGAAATTTGGCATTGGTGGCGGACTCCCCGGTCGAACGGTCGGTGGGGGCGCCGGTTGCGGCGGGCGAGGGGTGGGGGTAAAGTCGTACCACGGTGGCAGATTTTGTGGAGGCTCAGGGAGCTTTGGATACTCTGGAAGCTTGGGCATCGCCGCGTCGTCTTGCATGCCGGAAGGATCTACGTCATTGGATGAGTTATTTCCTACATAGCGATAGAGATCTGCGTCTCCGGCACTAAAGCCGAGTTGATCGCTAGAGATAAATCTGCCCAGATCAGAAGAATAGTAGCGCGACCGGAAGTAATACAGGTCGACAACCGAGTCGAACTCCCTCCCCGTGAACTTGAACCGGTCCCCATTCGCCGCCGACGAATCCGTCGGCGTGCCGAACGTCGAATAGGTGATGTTGTCCACGACGGTGGGATAGGTCCCGCTCGTGCTCACATCGTCCGTGATCGATCCCAGCTTGTCGGCGATGTACCAGGTCACGGCCGCGTTGGCGTCGGTGCGGGCCAGGATCTCATCGACGGCGGGGCCGTAGAGGTAACGGGTCTTGAGCGTCGAGCCGGTGAAGTCCGCGTAGGGGTTTGCGACAGTCCCGGCGCCGACGTACTGGGTGTACAGCGTCGTGCCGCCGTTGGTCGTCACGGCGATGCGACGATCGAGGGCGTCGTAGGCGTACGTCACCGAGTTCAGCGTCGTGCCGCCGGAGTTCTTCTGGACGGCCGAGGTCAGCCGGTTGTGGTAGTCGTAGGCGTAGGTCCAGTAGTTGCCCGTGGCGGTGTCGGTCTTCCGGATCGTGTTGCCGGCGTTGTCGTACAGGTAGGTCGTGCCGGGCGAGGCCGTC
>NZ_JAALJH010000088.1 GCF_011064615.1 Aquisphaera insulae
TCACGCGGGTGGTCACCTGTCCAAAACCTCACGCGGGACTATCAATCTGTGGCTTCCACATTTGGGACGGTGCCGCGACTTCCGTTGCTTTTTCCGGTGATCTGCGGCGGTATACTACGGATAGGGATGAAGGGCCTTCGTCGGTCGAATCCGCGGCGCAACCGTGACTTCAAATCAGGGGGTAGAGCCGATGCGTCACTTCGCGAGCATGGTCCTGGGCGTCGGTTGCTGGCTCGGCATCGCGGCGACGGGGCACGGGCAGGTCCTCGATTATCCGCCGGCGGGCGGCCAGATGCGGATCATCCCGCCGGTCTTCCCGGCGGACGGGGCGGTGGGTGCGGGGACGGTCGAGACGTTCCCCGCCTTCGGCGGGATCTACGAGGTCATCCCTTCCGAGGTCCAGCCGGTCGCGTCCGCGGAGGAGTCCACCAGGGCGGTGAGGCGGATCGGGGCCCGGACTCGTCCGGTGAGGGCGACCAGGAGGTATGCCCGCGCCGGCTCGCAGCCACCGGCACCCTATGGCACGCCGCTGCCGATGGGACAGCTCCCCGCGCGGGGGGGGTTCCCGGCGATCGATTACGGTCCGGGGAGTCGATTCGACACGTTCGGCCAGGGGTATGACGTGAGCCCCTACGGGTCACGGTTCTTCGGCGGCTACTTCCGAGGCTTCCCGATGGCGTGGTGACCGGCCGCCCCCTCGCAGGGTCGAGGCGCGGCCCCCGGGAAATTCGGAGGGTCCGGCCGGTGCGCGGTAGAATTCCGATGCCGCAGCGCCACGGCCTCCGCCGTGCGCCGACCCCGAACACCCCGCGTCCCACCCCCCGGAGTCGCCGATCATGAGACGGCTGCTTGCGTTCGTCATCCTCGGCCTGGGCCTGACCGCGCTGCCCCGAGCGGCCTCGGCCCAGTCGACCTACAGCCCTTCCTACCGGGTCAGCGACTACTTCGCCGCGCCCGGCCTGTACGGCACCAGCTACGGCTACGCGAGCTACGGCGTCCCCCGCACCTACACGAGCTTCTCCGCCTTCCCGGGCTCGGCCTACAGCTCCAACCTTCCCCCTTACGGGTATCTCCCCGGGCGGTATGGCGTGGGCCTCTGGCGGCCCGGCTTCACCGCCCCCGGCTATGTTTTCGGGGAGCCCGCGTCCGGATACTCCTACCGGACGTTCCCGGTCGTTTCCGGGACGACGCTCACCGCGGACCAGATCGCCCCCCGGCCCTCGATCGGCGTCTACGCTCCGGCGCTCGGCCCGGGGGTGGGGCTCTACGGACGGTAGGGACGGGACGACCGCGGCCGTCGCCCGCCCCCCGCCCCGGGTCGTCAGACCCAGGGCTCGCGAGCGGCCCGCGACCGCATCCGGTTGGCCTCGTCGTCGTTGATGAACTCCTCTTTCGCGGGGTCGATCGTCAGCTTCCGCCCCAGGATCCAGGCGAGCGCCGCCGCGTGGCAGGCGATGTGCGACCGCCTCATCACGCGGGAGTTGGCGGCGGTCTGACCGCGCGAGCGGATGCAGTCGACGAAGTTCCTGGCGTGCGCGCCGACGTCGAGGCCCGATCCCGCCTGGCGGGGATCGTACCCCTTGAGCTCCTCCCGGATCGAGGGGGACGAGACCTCGATCTCGCCGCTGTCGCCGGTCTCCACCCAGCCCTGATCGCCGACGAACCGGACGGGGCAGGTCCCCAGGTGCTGGATCCATCCGGGCCGGGCGCCGAAGGGGGTCGCCAGGAAGTCGAGGATCAGCTTGACGCCGTTGGCGTAGCGAGCCTCCACGCTCCGGGGCGTGGGCACGTACTCGAGCGGCATGGTGTCGTCGGCCTGGTTGGCCCACTGGCAGAGGTCGAGCGTGTGCGCGCCCCAGTCCAGCAGCCGGGCGCCGGAGTCGAAGTCGTGGTGGCCGCGCCAGCCGCCGTGGACATACTCCGCATTGTAGGGACGCCACGGCGCGGGGCCGAGCCAGAGGTCCCAGTCCACGGCCTCGCGCGGCGGCAGGGGCTGCTCGGGGAGCCAGTCGAATCGCTCCGAGGGGATGTAGACCGAGGCATAGAGCGTGTGCAGCTTGCCGAGCTTCCCCTCGTGGGCGAGCCTCACCGCGGCCTGGAAGTTGGGGACGCTGCGCCGCTGGGTGCCGGCCTGGAAGACCCGCGCATAGTGGGTCATGGTGTCGTCGAGCGCCTGGCAATTGGCGATGGTCAGCCCGCAGGGCTTCTCGCTGTAGACGTCCTTGCCGGCCTCGGCGGCGAGGATCGAGGCGGGGGCATGCCATCGGTCTCCGGTGGCGACCAGGACGGCGTCGATGTCCGGCCGCGCCAGCAGCTCGCGGAAGTCGCGGTAGAGCTTCAGGTCGCGGTTGCCGTAGTGGCCGTCCACGAGGGCCTTGCCCGCCTCGCGACGGCTCGCCTGGACGTCGGCGATGGCCACGCACCGCAGGTCCCGCATCGCGAGCATGCTCTTGAGATCATACGTGCATCGCGGGCCGATGCCGATGACCCCGAGCGTGATCCGGTCCCCGGGCGCCACGGCGCCGCGGCCCAGGGAACTTGCAGGGACGATGGCGGGGAACGCCGCCGCAGCCCCCGCGGCGAGGGCCCCCGTGACGAACTCTCGCCGCGATGTTCCACGACCGCCGCTCGCTGGTGCCATGATGCGCTCCTCAGTCTTGCCGACGGATCACCACGGTCTTGCAGTATAGGGCGGTGGCCCTCGTCATGCTACCGCCCGGCGGGCCTGGCCGGTGCGACTGGCACAGGCCGTCCATCCCGGTTGTTTGCTCCGGCCGCCACGTCGTTTACATCGCGAACCCGATCGCTCCGGAATGGTGATTTCGTCCCAATCCCCGCCCCGCCCGCGGACGAAACCTAGACGCAGGGTTCGCCTCTCCCGCGCAGGAGTCGTACGACGACCGGCGGAGGTGTGGGCCGACGAGTGACTCGTTGATATCTCGCGACGTTCCCCCCAGCTCGATGGCGAAAGATCCGGACGGCTTCCCCCGACGGGCGAAGAAGCCGAGGGACCTTATACCGCAGGGAGGTGTTCGGTGTTGCCTTGGGAATCCCTCAGCGCCCGTGACGAACGACGATCCCGAAGCCGGACCGGCACCAATCCGCTCGAAGTGCTCGAGGAGCGGCGATTGCTGTCGTATTCGTCCCTGGGCTACTCGCTCCCCGACCTCCAGGTCCGCGGCCAGGCCGGATCGGTCGCCACCTGGGGCGGGACGTATAACGTGAGCGTCCTGCTCCAGAATACCGGCGCCAGCACCATCAACGAGCCGCAGTCGCTGGCCCCCTCGAGCCAGGTCACGTACGGGCCGGACGGGAACATCGTCCCCCCCTCGTACGTCCCGAGCTCCGCCAATGCCGACGGCACCACCGTCGGGATCTACCTCAGCTCCTCGCGCAGGAGCCTCGCGGGGGCGATCAAGATCGGGACGGTGACGTTCGATTCCGTCCCGCAGAACAGCGTGACCGAGCAGGGCGTGTCGATCACCCTGCCGCAGCACCCGGTGGGCTTCCCCACCCGGGGCGTCCTCTACGTTCGCCTGGTCGCCAACGACGGCAACAGCGTGGTGGAATCGAACGTCGGGAACAACGTCAGCCCGGCCATCCCCGTGCGGTTCATCTACCGCTCGGCCCCCATGCTGCGGACCAGCGCGCTGAGCCTCCCCACCACGCTCAACCCGGGCGACACGGTGGCGCCGACCTTCCAGATCGCCAACCTCGGGACCGCCGCCGCGGCCGCCGGCTCCGTGCAGGTGGCGCTGGTGGCCTCCACCACGCCGGACTTCAACCTCGGCAGCTCGATCGTCGGGCTCTACACGATCCCGACGAGCATCGCCCCCGCGTCGGCGAGCACGACGTCCATCGCGGGCGCCAAGCATCGCCGCCTCTTCGGCTCGCTGGTCTCCGCCACCGAGAACGTGAATCCGGGGGCCAACACGATCATCTACACCGGCTCCGCGGTCACCCTGCCGACCAGCCCGGGCACCTATTATCTCGGCGTGGTCATCGACCCCTACAACAAGCTGAGTCAGATCTCGGCGCCGACGAATCGGCTCGAGCAGATCCGGCTGGTCGGGCCGAACACCTCGGGCCTGCCCGCGGCCGGCGTGTCCGGCACCGCCTCGACCACGGACTTCCCGAACCCCGCCGACGGCCAGCCGATCGGCCTGGTCAACACCGCGACGCTCTGACCCGGACGCGCGGAGATGCCGTCGGCCGCGAGGGGACGACCCGTCGTCCCCTCCGCCGCGCGCGGGGAGTGGTTGGTTGACCTTGTCGACGGGAGCTCCCTACAATCGACCTCTCGGCGGGCCCTCGGGCCCGGCACCTCTCCCGATTCCTCGTGACCGAATCGATCCGCCGCATGAGTCGCCGCTTCGTCAATCAGCTCACCCACGGGGACTCGGTGGATGAGTCCTACCTCGTCGCCGACAAGCAGCTCCGGGCCAATCGGCAAGGCAACCTCTACCTCCAGCTCGAGCTTCGGGACAAGACCGGCAGCGTGGGGGCCCGCCTCTGGAACGCGACCGAGGAGCTCGCCCGGACCTTCGAGCCGGGTGACTTCCTCCGGGTCCGCGGCAAGACCCAGATCTTCCAGGGCTCGCTCCAGATCATCCTGACGCACGTCGACGTGCTCGACCGCAACCGGATCGAGCCGGAGGACTTCCTCCCCCAGAGCTCGCAGAACGTCGCGCGGCTCATGGCCCGGCTCCGCGAGGTCCTGCTTGCGATGCACAACCCGCATCTCAAGGCCCTGGTCGAGTGCTTCCTGATCGACGACGAGTTCGTGCGGAAGTTCACCTCGGCGCCGGCGGGGATCAAGAACCACCACGCCTACCAGGGCGGGCTGCTCGAGCACGTCGTCACGATCCTGAACGTCGCGGACCGGATCCTGGACCTCTACCCCGAGGTCGATCGCGACCTGCTGCTGACGGGGATCTTCCTCCACGACGTCGGCAAGATCGAGGAGCTCTCGTATGACCGGGCCTTCGCCTATACGGACGAGGGCCAGCTCGTGGGGCACCTGGTCATGGGGGTGGAGATCCTCACCGATCGGATCCGGTCCACCAAGGCCCTCACCGGCGAGCCATTCCCGGCCGACCTGGCGCTCCGCCTCAAGCACATGATCGTCAGCCACCACGGCTCTTACGAGTTCGGCAGCCCCAAGCTCCCGATGACGGTCGAGGCGATCGCGCTCCACTACCTCGACAACCTGGACGCCAAGATCCACGCCTTCAGCCGCGAGATCCGCGACGATCCCAGCCGCGACTCGGCGTGGACCCCGTTCCAGCAGAGCATCGGCCGTCGCCTCTACAAGGGGGCGCCCGCCGGCTCGACGTCGGAGACCGAGTCGTCCGAAGCCTGAAAAGCCGGCCGGCCCCCACTACTACGGCCCCTCCCGGGCGGCACGGGACGCACCGGCGGACCGACGCGGCGAGTCCCGGGCTCGTCTCGAGATCGTCAGACCGCGACCAGGGCCTCGTCTTCCTGCTCATCCCCCGTCGACGAGGCCTGCTCCAGCCCCTGCACGAGGGCACCGAGCTGGAGTGCGAGCAATCGGTCCTCTGGGCTTGCGCCCCGGAGGATCGACAGGAAGGCCTCCGCACCGATCAGGACCGCCTTCGGCTTGTTATGAATCGTCAGGACACAGCGGGCCGAGGGATCTTCCAGGTTCTCGAGCACTTTGGGCAGGGCGCGATGAAGTTCACGGCTTCCAATGAATCGAACGCGAGACGGAGGCATCTCTGACCTCAAGGCCGGAATCGGCCGCAACGGGACGATGCGAGGCGATCCGAGCGGACCCGCCCCGACTTCGATAGGTTACTTGCGACGAACGCGAGGGCGCCGGGTCGGCGCCCACACGTTGACTACGAAGCTCGTGCAACGAACGTTTGACATTTCTCGCCGCGGCCCGAAATTGCAGGGATCCGGGTGCAGCCTCGATGCGAGGCATGGGCGCAGTTGCCGACCGGTCCCGGGCTCGACAGGACGTCTCAGTTCGGCGAGGCCGGCGCCGGGGCCGGGGCCGGGGCCGGCGCCGCCTTTCGCGAAGTCTCGTCGGCCCCCGTGCCATGGGGGATTCCCTCCGGCGGCGCCTGCGGCGGGAGGAGGTCGGCGAGGTCGGCGTACTGCCCGTACTTCTCCCGGACCATGGCCCGCAGGGCGTCCGCCTCGGCCGGATTCCCGCTCTGGAAGGCGTGCTCCGCCCGCGATAGCTGGTCCAGGACGAAGTTCCGGCGCTCCTGCATCCGGGCCTCGATCTCCGCGGCCCGATGCATCGCCAGCAGATACCACTGGCGCTCGTCCTTGTCGTCGGGCTTCATCAGGCGGCCCATCTCCTTCCAGTAGGCCGCGGCCTGCGGGTCGTTGCCGGCGGCGACGGCCTTGGAGGCCAGGGCCTGGAATGAGACGTACTGGCGCTCGGCATCGGAATGGGGGACGGAGAACGACGTCTGGACCGGGCTGTCCAGGTTCCGGGCGCGGTTCACGGCGTCCTCGAGGAGGATCTTGTCGCGCCACTCGCGGAGCTTCTCGCCGTAGGGATGGCCCGGATGCTTGGCGTCCAGGGGATCGAGATACTCCTCCTGGGCCGTCACCCAGTCGGAACGCCTGGTCGATTTCATCAGCTCCTCGGCGCGGCGATAGAGCGTCTCCGCGCTCGGGGGCCAGAGGACGTAGGCCATCCCGCCGCCGATGACGGCGAGGGCGGCGACCATCCCGATGGTCTCCAGCCTCGCCCGGCTGAGCAGCCCGGGGGCCTCCTCCTGGTCGCCGACCGCGCGTCCCGCGAAGTACGACCCCGCCGTCGCCTTGCGGCCCTTCTTGCGGCCCCCGGACGAGGGCTTCGAGGGGGCGACGCGGGCGGGATGGACGGCCTCGGGGGAGCCCGGCTCGGCCCAGACCATGGGGATCGGCTTGCCGCCGTCGGCCAGGTCTTTCAGCCCCGTGAGCGTGTGCTCGACGGCCGCGGCGTCCCAGGGGCGGTCAGAGGGCGTCTTGGCCATCAGCCGGATGATCAGCTCGTCCAGCTCCCTGGGGATCTTCTCGACCTTGTCCGAGGCACGCGGCGGGGGCTGATTCAGGTGGTTGTGCATCAGGATCACGGCCGACGCGCCGTCGAACGGCGTCGTCCCGGTCAGCATCTGGTAGAGCAGGACCCCCAGCGAGTAGAGGTCCGTCTTGTGGCTGACGGCCGGGGTGCCGCGGATCTGCTCCGGGGCCATGTAGGCCGCGGTCCCCAGCGTGCGGCCCGGGGCCGTCAACTGGGTGGTCCGGTCCAGGTCCTTGGCGATCCCGAAGTCGGTCAGCTTGAGGACCCCGTCCCGGGTCATCATCAGGTTGGACGGCTTCAGGTCCCGGTGGACGACGTTCTTCTCGTGCGCGTAATGGAGGGCCGAGCAGAGCTGGATCCCGAGGTCGACGACCTCGCGCCAGGGGAGGGCGCCGCGGTCCTGGAGGAGCTTCTCCACCGTGATCCCGTCCACGTACTCCATCGCGAAGTACGAGGTCCCCTTGTAGCGGCCCCAGGCGAACCAGCGGACGATGTTCGGGTGCCGGAACTGCTGGAGGATCTCCGCCTCGCGCTCGAACCGGTCGAAGACCTTCCCCTTCTGGCCGAGCTCGTCGTGGACGATCTTGACGGCCGCCGGCCGCCCACTGCTCTCGTGGACGGCCCGGAAGACCACCCCCATCGCCCCGGAACCGAGCACCTCCTCGAGGCGGAAGGAACCGAGCTTCTCCCCGATCATAGCCTGGCTCATGGTCGCGTCTCGTCGGGTGGCCTCGGCTCAGCTCACCAGCGCGGCATGGAGCACGACTGCCCGCCGGCCGCCGGGAGATAGCTTCGTTGTGCGTAGTCCATCACCATGCGATCGGCGTTGAACCGCCAGGCCATCGTGCGGAAGCCGTTCTTCTGGCGCTGGATCCAGCCGCGCGGCAGGCCGCTCGCATCGCGATCATAGTAGAGCGGCACGACCTGGTTCGCCAGGGTCTCGATCAACGACTCGTAGTCGCGCTTGTCCTGCACCGCCGGCTCGGCGTGCGTCCAGCCGGAGCCGATCGCGAAGCCGTTGGTGCCGTCGTAAGCCTCCGCCCACCAGCCGTCCAGGACCGAGAAGTTGAGGGTGCCGTTGAGCACCGCCTTCTGGCCCGAGGTGCCGCTGGCCTCCTGGGGCCGCCGCGGGTTGTTCATCCAGACGTCGACCCCCTGGACGAGCGACCGCGCGACGTTCATGTCGTAGTCCTCGACGAAGACGATCTTGCCGAAGAACTCCGGCTTGCGGGTGATCCGCGCGATCCCCTGGATCAGCTCCTTGCCGTAGCGGTCCTCGGGATGGGCCTTGCCGGCGAAGACGAACTGGACCGGCTTGCCGGCGGCGTCGAGCAGCTCCGCCAGCCGCTCCACGTCCTGGAGCACCAGGCCGGCCCGCTTGTAGGTCGCGAACCGGCGGGCGAAGCCAATGGTCAGGGCGTTCGGGTCGAGCACCCCCATCGCCTGATTGCGGGCCGATTCGGGCTCGCCGCGGCGCTGGGCCTGGGCCGCCATCCGATTCCGGACGAAGTTGATCAGCCTCGCCTTGAGGACCTGCTGCGTCTCCCAGAGCTCCGCGTCGTCGACCGTGTCGATCCCCTCCCAGGTCTCCGGGTGCCGCTGCCTGACGGACCAGTTCACCCCCATGTGCCGGTCCAGCAGCAGGGCCATCTGGGGGGCCAGCCAGGTCTCCACGTGGACGCCGTTGGTGATGTGGCCGATCGGCACGTTCTCCTCCGGCACGTTGCCGAAGAGGGGCTGCCACATCCGCCGGGAGACCACGCCGTGCAGCGAGCTCACGCCGTTGGCGTAGCGCGAGAGCTTGAGCGCCAGGACCGTCATGCAGAAGGGCTCGTGGTGGTCGTGGGTGTTGACCCGCCCCAGGCCCATGAAATCGTCGTAGGAGAGGTGCATCCCCTCGCGGACCTTGCAGAGGTTCTCCTCGACGAGCTCGGACGGGAACCGGTCGTGGCCGGCCGCCACCGGCGTGTGGGTCGTGAAGACCGTCATGCCGATCACGTCGTGCATGACCTCGCCGAACGGGAGCCCCGTGAACTCCATGACCGAGCGGATCATCTCCAGGGTCGCGAAGGCGCTGTGGCCCTCATTCAGGTGCAATGCGGAGGGCGTGATCCCCAGGGCCTTGAGCGCCCGGACGCCGCCGACGCCCAGCAGCAGCTCCTGGCGGATCCGGACCCGGGCGTCGCCGCCGTAGAGCCTGGCCGTCAGGGCCCGGTCGGTCTCGCTGTTCTCGGGCAGGTTCGAATCGAGGAGCAGGAGCGTCGTCCGGCCCACCTCCACCCGCCAGATCCGGGCGTGGAGCGTGCCGCTCGCCGTGTCGATCGAGATCTTCAGGGGCTGCCCGTCCGGCCCCGTCACCGCCTCGATCGGCAGCATGTCCAGGTCGCTGTTGAGGTACGACTCCTGCTGCCAGCCATCCTTGTCCAGCGACTGCCGGAAGTAGCCCTGGGCGTAGAGGATGCCGATCGCGATCAGGGGGATGCCGAGGTCGCTGGCGCTCTTGAGGTGGTCGCCGGCCAGGACCCCGAGGCCCCCCGAGTAGATCGGCAGGCTCTCGTGCAGGCCGAACTCCATCGAGAAATACGCCACCGGCCGGGCCCGCAAGATCGAGGCGTGGACCGCCCCCCACGAGCTCGTGTCCTTGAGATACTCCGACTGGCGACGGAACGCATAATCGATCCGCGAATCGAGGGCCATCTCGGCGGACCGCTTCTCGAGCTGGTCCTGGGGCAGACGCTTGAGGAACTCGACGGGATTGTGATCCACCTCACGCCACAAGATGGGGTCGAGCTCGCGGAACAGCGCGATGACATTCGGCTGCCAGACCCACCAGAGATTGCGGGCCAGTTCACGAAGCTTGTCCACGATATGAGTCTGACCCACCATGGGTATTTCCCCTGCGGAGCGGTTCGAATGAACGGTGGTCCCCGGCATCGAGTCGCCGGCATCGGGCCACGGACAGATGTGGCCGAATGAGTTTCCGAGGAGAGAGAGGCCCGTCGGAAGGGACATAGTATGACGAGGCGACGGCGGAAAGCCAAGACCGCCGACCCGGACGGGGTATCGGGAAAGGGGCGAGGGACGAGGGACGAGGGGCGAGGAGGACGGGGGGAGAGAAGCGAGGGACGAGGGGCGATGACGGCAGGGGCGGTGGTTTTTCCTCTGTGCTCCTCGGCCCTTCACTCCCGATGGCCCTGGTTCAGGGCTGCGCGGTTCCGGAAGCTTCCGACGAGGATTTCGCCGCGCCCGTGCGATTCGACATCGCGTGGCCGCCCGGCTGCCGGTTCTCGCCGCGGAGTGTCGGCGTGGCGGAGCGACGCCCGCCCGTCGCCTGCGAGCCGCCTGCCCCGAAACCCCCGGCCGCGTTCGCGCCGCTGTAATAGGAGCTGCCGTTGCCGGCGACCTTGCCCCTCGCACCGGTCGCGCCGTGATTCACGGCCGAGGCGTTTTGATTGTACATATTCGACTGTCTAACCGGGTTGTTATTCCGCAGCACGGGGCTCCGATCGTACATCCCCACCTGATTCAGCGGGCGATTGTACCGCAGGGTCGGCACGCGATCGTACATGGCCGCCTGGTTGAGCGGATTGTTGAAATAGAGGCCGGGGCTGTGGTCATACATGCCGACCTGATTGAGCGGATTGTTGTAAAAGAGGACGGAGCTGTTGTTGTACATCCCGACCTGGTTGAGCGGATTGTTGAAATAGAGGCCGGGGTTGCCGTTGAACATCCCGCCCTGATTCACCGCGCCGTTGAACCGAAGCCCCGGGGCGTTGTTGTACATGCCCGACTGGAGGGCCGGATTCGGCATGGCCGCCCCGGCGCCCCGGTGCTGTGCCAGGGCCGGCGTGGGCCAGGATGAGCCGGCAACGATCAGCGCCGTCGCGAGTCCGCGTGCCAATGTCATGGGTGTGCCCCTTGAGCCGCGGCCAGAGCCGAAGACCCCTATCCAGCTTGCATGATACGCATCCATCCAACCGGAATTCTATGTCGGCGACGCGCTGATGTCCAGCCTGACGCATCGGATTTGGAGGGCAAAACCGGCGCGAAAAAACGAGGGGATGGCGACCGGGAGGGCCTCGTCACGATCGGCTCCGGGGGCTCAGCGACCGCGGGAGGCGATCGCCGGGGTCGCCGGCGCAACCACGGCCGCCCGGGGCACCTGGGCGTTCAGCTCCCGGGCGTGGACCACGGAGTTGACCATCTGGTTGACCGACGGGTTGACCCAGCTCAGGACCAGAGCGTTCGGGAAGACCCCCATCGCCACCGTGAGCACCACGAGCGGGACGGCGATCGTGAGCTCCCGCAGGTTCATGTCGGGGAGCCCCTTCCAGGTCTCGCTCCGGCCCAGGAAGACGCGCTGGACGGTCCAGAGGATGTAGCCGGCCGTCAGGATCACGGCCGCCGCGGCCAGCACCGCCAGGGGGATGCTGTAGTTGAACGAGGAGAGGACCACGAAGACCTCGGCGACGAACCCGCAGAGGCCCGGCAACCCCATGGAGCCGAAGAAGATGACGTAGGAGATCGCCCCGTAGAGCGGCATGATGTTGTTCAGGCCGCCGAGCTTGTCCAGGTCGCGGGTGTGCGCCCGGTCATAGATGACGCCGACCAGGAAGAACATGCCGGCCGACGTGATGCCGTGGGCGAGCATCATGAACATGGCGCCGATGACCCCGTACGCGTAATACTGCGGGTCGTTCTGGATGTTCATCACCGCCAGGCCCAGCGTGACGTAGCCCATGTGGCTGACCGAGCTGTACGCCACCAGCTTCTTGAAGTCGGTCTGGGCCATGGCCACGAGGGCGCCGTAGAGGATGCTGAAGACCCCCAGCGCCGCGACGAAGTAGGACCAGTCGTAGGCCCCCGCCGGCGCCAGCGGCCAGGCCAGCCGGATCATGCCGTAGCCGCCGATCTTGAGCAGGATCCCGGCCAGGATCATGCTGATCGGCGTGGGGGCCTGGACGTGGGCGTCCGGCAACCACGTGTGGAAGGGGAACGACGGCAGCTTCACCATGAACCCGACCAGGAACAGGATGAAGATCCAGGCCTGAATCCCCCGCCCGTAGTAGCTCGTGGCGGACGCGATGGTGGTCAGCTCCACGATGTCGAACGAATGCCCGTGGAACTCGACCGGATTCCCCGTGACGTTGACCGTGCTGATCGCCGTGATGTCGGTCTGCCAGAAATAGAGGATCAGGACGCTGACCAGGATGAAGACCGAGCCGAACAGCGTGTAGAGCAGGAACTTGATCGCGGCGTATTCCCGGTTGTCGCCCCCCCAGATGGCGATCAGGAAATACATCGGCAAGAGCATGACCTCGAAGAAGACGTAGAAGAGGAAGAGGTCGAGCGACAGGAAGACCCCCATCATGCTGGCCACGAGCAGCAGGTAGAGCGCGTAATACCCCTTCACCTGCTTGGTGATGTTCCACGACGCCAGGCAGGCCAGCAGGCTGATCAGGCCCGTCAGGACGACGAGGCTGAGGCTAATCCCGTCGAGGCCGAGGTAATACTGGATGTTGAAGTAGGGGATCCAGGCCCGGCGGACGACCAGGTCGCCGAGCCCCTGGCTCTCGTCGGGGACCGACAGCAGGTTGCCGCCGCCCGGCGTGAGGATGTTGTGCACCACCCGCTCGGCCAGCGGCCGCTGGGCCGTGCCGTCGGCCAGGTAGACGCCCAGGACCAGGATGGTGAGCACGAAGGTGACGGCCGTGACGCCGAGCGCGACGTACTTGATCGCGTCCTCCCGGCCTCGCGGCACGACGAGGACCGCGACCATGCCGATCAGGGGGACGAGCCAGAGGGAGGTCAGCAGCAGGTTGTCGCTCATGGCGAGGTCACCGGTTTCATGGTCGGGGGGAGGTCGATCGGGGCCTCTCCGGGTCTCTGGATCAGATCAGGCGGATACCCAGGCGAAGACGGTGGCGAACAGGGCGACGAGCGCCGCGGCCAGGAACATCAGGTAATTCCGGAGCTTCCCCGTCTGGAGCCCGCGGCTGCGGTCGCCCACCGCGTAGACGATCTCGCCGACGAGGTTGACCAGCCGGTCCACCCCGAGGGCGTCGAAGAGGCCGTCGAATCGGCTGACCTGCGCGGTCAGCGAGGCGAGGCCGTTGACCACGCCGTCGATCAGGACCTTGTCGAACCGGCCGCAGAGCCGGGCGAAGGCCAGGCACGGCTGCACCAGCACGGCCCGGTAAAGGTCGTCGAAATACCACTTGTTCTTGAAGAGCGTGTAGAGCCCGTGGAACCTCCGGGCCGCCGCCGCCGCGCTCAGCCGCTGGGGGACGAAGTACGGCAGGCCCGGCGGGGCGTAGTAGAGGAAGCCGAGCCCGATCCCCACCGAGGCGATGACCAGCGACGCCAGCAGCGCGAGGTTGTGCGCCCAGTGGGCGTTGATCACGTTGGCGGGCTGGCCGTAGGCCAGCATCTGCTCCAGGACCGGCGTCCCGAAGGGGAGGCCCAGCCAGATCGTCCAGCCGGCGAAGACGCTGCAGACCGCCAGCGCGATCAGCGGCCGGGTCATGATCGGCTCGCTCTCGTGCGCGTGGGCGGCCGGATTCTGGTCGTGATGATGGGCGCCGTGGCCGTGCGCCTCCTCCTCCTCGGCCAGCTCGTGCTCCTCGTCCAGGTGCTGGTGGACGGCCTGGACTTCAGCCTGGCCGGAGAAGCCCCGCGGCTCGCCCGCGAACGTCAGCAGCCACATCCGGAACATGTAGAAGGCCGTGATCGTCGCCCCGAGCGCCGGGAGCATGAAGAGCAGGAAGTGCTCCGGACTCTGGGCGACCCGGGCGATGGCCGCCGCCAGGATCGCGTCCTTCGAGTAGAACCCGCTGAAGAACGGGACGCCGCAAATCGCCAGCGTGCCGACCAGCATCGTCAGCGCGGTGATCGGCATCTTCCGGTAAAGGCCGCCCAGCGCCGGCATGTCGTAGGTGTGCACGCTGTGATAGACGCTGCCGGCGCCCAGGAAGAGCAGGGCCTTGAAGAAGGCGTGAGTGATCAGGTGGAAGAGCCCCGCGGCGCGGCCGCCGACGCCGAGCGCCAGCATCATGAACCCGAGCTGGCTGACGGTCGAATAGGCGAGCACCTTCTTGTAATCGGTCTGGACCACGGCGATGGTCGCCGCGATCAGGAGCGTGATCCCGCCGGTGTACGCGATCACCAGCAGGGCCGCCGGGGTGAAGAGCGGGAAGAATCGCCCGACCAGGTAGACGCCGGCCGCGACCATCGTCGCGGCGTGGATCAGCGCGGAGACCGGCGTCGGCCCCGCCATCGCGTCCGGCAGCCAGACGTGGAGCGGGAACTGGGCGCTCTTGCCGCAGCACCCGGCGAACACGCCGAGCCCCGCCAGGGTCAGCAACCAGGTCGGGATCGCGATCGGCGGGACGGCCTTGCTTTCCTCGGCGGGGGGATGATAGAGGACGAGGCTATCGTCGAGCCCCTGGTGGAAGGAGCCGTCGGGTGCCCGGAGCCCGGTGTTGAGCTCGTGGAAGTTGAACGTGCCCAGTTGGGTCCAGAGGATCCCCAGGCCGATCAGCATCCCCACGTCGCCGATCCGGTTGGCGATGAACGCCTTGTTGGCGGCGTCGCCGTTCGCCTTCTCCTCGTACCAGAAGCCGATCAGCAGGTACGAGCAGACCCCCACCAGCTCCCAGAACACGAAGATCATGAAGACGTTGGACGAGGCCACCAGGCCCAGCATCGAGAAGCAGAACAGGGAAAGGTAGGCGAAGAACCGGGGATAGCGGGCATCGTCGTGCATGTAGCCCATGGAATAGACGTGGATCAGCGTGGCGATGAACGTCACCATGAGGAACATGATCGCCGACAGGTTGTCGATCCGGATCCCCAGCGGGAAGGTCAGCGCCTGGCCGCGCGACCCGGCCGGCGGCCCCCCCGGCCAGTCGAAGGCGACCCAGTCATAGCTCGCCGACCAGGCATGCGGGCCGGCGCTCGCCTCGTGCGCGGCGGGCTCGGCCGCACCGTCGTGCTCGGGGGCCGCCCCCGATTCTCCGGCATGGCCGGGCTCCGCGGACGCCACGGCGTGGTGCTCGGCGAAGACGCCGTGCGCCTCGACCAGGAAATACTCGACGAAGCCGATCAGGCTGAGGACGAAGCACGCCGCGATCGCCCCGGTCGCGATGTAGGCATTGAGCCGCTTGAGCTGCCGGATGAAGAGGATCTCGACGAGGAACGCGGCCAGTGGGATCAGCACGGCGGCTGCGTAGAGACCAACCTGCCAGTTCATGACGTCTCTTCCCCACGGCGGTTCAATGGCGTGATCTCGGGTGCTCGCTCGTCGGCCCGTTGCCCGCATGGAGCGGGGACGATGTGGGAGCGACAGGCCCGACCCATCCGGCCTGTCGTTCTGGGCATCGGGGACGCGACCGGACCTTGGGCGCTGTCGTCGAGAGCCCGTGAACTATGTCACAGCCCGGAGGTCAATGCAACCCCCTGCCGGGGCGACTTCCGGGCGTCGTTTCGGGCGGCCCGCGTGCGGCTGTCTCGACGAGGCAACGGCTTGTCAGGAGGCGAGGTTGCGCCTAACCTTGCTGGGGTATCACACGCCTTGCGTCGGACCGGATTCATCGGGCCGCCGGTCATTCATCCGAGGGGATTGCGACCATGCCGACCGTGACTGTCGAGGGTGAGAAGTCGTTCGAGGTGGAATCGGGCAAGAAACTGGTCCTCGCCATCGAGGACGCGGGCATTGACATCATGCACAAGTGCGGTGGCAACGCCCGGTGCACCACCTGCCGGGTGGAGATCCTCGGGGGCACCCCCGACGCCCCCGGGCCGGCGGAGAAGGTCCGCCTGTCCAAGGAGGCGGACCTCGCCCCCAATACCCGCCTCGCCTGCCAGGTCCTGGTGACCGGCGACCTCTGGGTCTCCGTGATCAACCGCGCCGGGGCCCAGGGGGCCGACGCGGGCCCGCGTCCCAGGGACTGAGCGGCCGACGGTCGTCCCGACGTCAGGCCGTGATGGTGCCGACGTTCATGATCGGGTTCGTGTTCGCCGGGAAATTCGGGCTGATGCCCGGGATCACCACCCGGCTGGCACCCGTCACGTCGCCGATGATGTAGATCGGCTGGTCGATCTGGCGGCCGATCACGAAGGCGCTCCCCGCGTTGACGTTGAGCGCCCCCTGGAGGTAGGCCCCGACCGATGGCTCGGAGAGGTTGGACGTCGTCCCGACCACGGCCTGATTGAGCGACAGCACGTTGCTGCCCGACCCGGTCCCCTTGGGGGGCTGGAGGATGGCCCCGAGGTCGCGGCCGATCGTGATCTTGGAGCCGTTGGACAGATTGATGTCGCCGCCGGCGTTGAGGAGATTCAGGTCGCGGCCGATCTCGATGCTGCTCCCGGTGTTGAGGTTGATCCCCTGGAGCACGTCCAGGGTGTTCACGCTCCCCCCCGTGCTGATGGACGCCCCCGGCTGGATCGAGTTGAACGCGATCCGATCGACGGTCGACGTCCCGCTCACGACGATCGGGCCCGACAGGTCCGCGGAGTGGAAGCCCTCGATCGAGCCGATCTGGCCGCTGTTGACGGTGATCTGGCCGACGTTGAGCAGGTGCCCCTGGTTGGCCTGCCCGTAGGCGTAGCTGTGGGCGTATCCCTTGCGGATCGCCGAGGGCAGGGGATTGATCGTCAACTGGGTGTTCGCCGTCGAGCCGTCCACGATGATTCCGACCTTGCCCCCGGGCATCGCGTAGGCCCGGACCACGCCGATCGGCATGGGGTAGGTCGACGGCTGGATCACCGACGCCGGGGTCGTCGACGTCTGGGTGTAGGTCCCCCCCGCGCCGTCGCCCGCGGTCGTGGCGACGGTATTCGAGATGTACCCGAGCTGGATCCGGTACTTCGTGCCGTCCACCGACACGACGTTGATCGCCTTGCCACCCCGGATGGTCTGGGTGGCGGCGGCGTGGATCGTCCGGAATTCCCGGTTGAACTTGGGCGCGTTCTTGACCCACTGGGGCATGTTCACGTTCCGCGCCAGCCGGGCGGACGGGTTCTTGAGCAACGCCGCCGAGGTGCCGAGATACTGATGCAGGCTCATCTTGGCGGTGAGCAGCATGCGGTCTTCCAGCCGGCTGTCGATGGCCGGGCGGAACGCGCGCGATGGAGTCCGTCGGCCGTCCGTGCGAGAATCCGACATGCGAGGATCCTTCCTGGTCGCGGGGAAGTGCGCTTGGACTTCCTTTCCCGGGCAGGACGAACGGGCGGGGCGAGGCGAGGCGAAAGGTCCCCGAATCGCCACCGGTCACGCCGGGATCAAGCGCGAGGGCCCCCGGCCGAGGTCCTCGACCGGCAACCCAATCTGCTCGAATTATCGGCGTCCGCCGGCCGCCGCAGGGCCGAAACCGTCGGCCGGACGTCATCCGGGTTCAGCGGGGAAGGGTTAAGCCGGCGCCGGCAGTCGCGGAGGGGGAAGCGATCCTGACGATTGTCGCGACGAGGCCGGCGCGGCGGGTTCGGCCGGGGTCGGGTCGAGTCGGCTCAGAGATCCGGGGCGCTGAACGTATCGCCGCCGTTGATGTCGCCCGACACCAGGCCCTTGCGGAACCACTTCACGCGTTGGGCCGCCGAGCCGTGGGTGAAGGAATCCGGCACCACGTAGCCCTGGGCACGTTTCTGCAACTTGTCGTCGCCGATCTGCGAGGCCGCGTTGAGGCCGGACTCGATGTCTCCTTCCTCCAGGATGTGCCGCTTCGCCTCGGCGTGGTGGGCCCAGACCCCGGCCAGGTAGTCGGCCTGGAGCTCGAGCATGACCGAGAGCTTCTTGCCCTCGAGCTCGCCGACCTGCTGTTGCATGCGGGAGACCTTCTCGCTGATCCCCAGCAGGTTCTGGACGTGGTGGCCGACCTCATGGGCGATCACGTAGGCCTGGGCGAACTGCCCGGGGGCCTTGAACTTGTTCGCCAGCTCCTCGTAGAAGGCCAGGTCGATGTAGACCTTCTGATCCGCGGGGCAGTAGAACGGGCCGACCGCCGTGCTGGCCATCCCGCAGCCATCCGTCGTCACCTGATTGCGGAAGAGGACCAGCCGGGTGGGCTGGTAGCGCTTGCCCGCCTTGGCGAAGATCTCGGCCCAGACGTCTTCCGTCAGGCCGAGAGTCTTCCTGACGAGCGACGACTGCTGCTTCTCCTCCTCGGTCTCCTTGAACTCGCCCTGCTGGGCCGGCGCCTGCTGTTGCTGCCCCATCCTCTGAAGCAGGGCGCGCGGGTCCGCACCCGTGATGAAGCTGGCGAGCAGCACGAGGATGATGGTCCCGAGCCCGCCGCCGACGACCATCCTGCCCGGCGACATCGCCCGCCGGTCCTCCACGTTCTCGCTCTCACGCTCGTCATCTAGCCGCATGTGATTTTCCTTCGAAGGTGCGAATGGAGTTCGATCGGCACGACGGCGGATCGTCTCGACCGAGGTGGAGCACCCTCGACGTCCGCAATCGTCACTCATGCAAGATATTCGGGCGACCCGGGTCGTTCAACCACGGCCGGGAGAAAGGCCTCCGGCGACCGGCCCCATCAGGATTCGCCGAGCGTGACCTGAATGTCAACGGGCTTCTCCTCGCGGACCACCGTGACCCGGATGGTCGCTCCGGGCGGGTGCTTCTCCACCTCGTTGAGGAGCTCGTCGACGGTCTTCACCCGGCGATGCTCGATGGCGACAATCAGGTCGGCGGAGTCGGTATCCAGGTAGCGGCGGACGAAACCCATCCCGAGCCGCTCCTGGCGCACCTGGGCGGGCTGGATGCCGGCCTCCTCCGCCGGCCCCCCCGGGACGAGCTGCACGACGAGGAGTCCCTCGCCCGTGGCGTAGACCCGGGCGATCCCCAGGTCGCCCCGGATCACCCGCCCCTTCTCGATGAGCGGCTTGAGGATCCTCGCGATCGCATTGATCGGCACTGCAAAGCTGATGCCGGCCGACTGGCCGACCTGGCTGACGATCGCCGTGTTCATGCCGATGACCTGGCCGTGGGCGTTCAGGAGCGGGCCGCCCGAGTTCCCCGGGTTGATGGCCGCGTCGGTCTGGATGATCCCCTTGATCATCCGCCCGTTCTTGGCCTTGAGCGAGCGGTCCAGGCTGCTGACGATCCCGGTGGTCAGCGTCCGCTCGAGTCCGAACGGATTCCCGAGCGCCAGGATCTTCTGCCCCACCATCACCCGGGAGGAATCGCCGAAGACCACCGGGAAGAGCTTGTCCGCGGCGACGTTCACGGCCAGCACGGCGACGTCGTTGGACGCGTCCTGGCCGATCACCTTGGCGGGGTGCGTCGAGCCGTCGAAGAGCGTCACCCGGACGGCCCCGGCGCCCTGGATGACGTGGAAGTTCGTCATCACGTGGCCCTGCTTGTCGATCACGAACCCCGACCCGGAACCCGACGAGCTCTCGTCGCCGAAGAAGCCGATCCCCTCGGATTCGGTCGTGATGTTGACCACGCTCTTGTTGACGTTGGCGTAGATCGAGACGTTGTTGCGCTCGTCCGCGTCCAGGTCCTTGAGGATCTCCTCGGGCTTCGCGGGCGGGGCCTGGACGGCCGGGGGCGTCTGGAGCTCGGTCCTGATGGTCGGGTCCAGATCGCGGGACGGGGCGTCGAGCGGCGCGATGGGTACGTCGCGGGACTGGTCCACACCCGCCCCCCGCTGCGCCGATCCACGCAACACCAGCCGCGGGCCGAAGAAGACGAAGACCAGCACCAGCGTCAAGGCGACCGTGGCCGCATGGGCCGCGATGGTTCGTAGCATCAGAACTCTCCGACGTTCTCCCGTAACTCTCACCCGGCGAACGCAACCGCCGCCCTTTGAACGCATTGTAGGACGACCCGGGTCGCCGTCCAATCGGTTTTCAGGCGAGCGGGGAGCTCTCATCCGGACAGGCCGGGGCGGGGGAGGGCTCATAGAAGACCAGCAGGGTATTCCCGTACTTCTTCTGCCGGGTCTCGCGGAGCGGGCCGGCGTCGATCGGCCCGTACTCCTTGGGATGGATCTGGACGATGACGAGGCCGTTGGCGAACTCCTCGTCCGAGCCCGGATCGCCGCGGCGGAGCAGCTCCGGCCGGGCCTGGAGGATCTCCATCGCCTCCCGCCACATCTCTCGATACTGGGGCGGGGCCACATAAATCAGGTCGAACGAGAGCGACGTCGATCGGAGGAATCGGAACGAATCGGCCTGGTGCACGCTCGCCCGGCCGGCGAGCCCCGTCACGGCGAGGTTCTTGCGGATCACGGCGACGGCCTTCGGCTCCAGGTCCAGGAACGTGCAATGCCGGGCCCCCTGGCTCAGTGCCTCGATGCCGACGCTTCCGCTGCCGGCGAACATGTCGAGCATCTCCACCCCTTCGATCCGGGGCCGGAGGATGTCGAAGAGCGAGGTCTTGACCCGGTCCACGATCGGCCGGGTCGTCCGCCCCGGCACCATGGCCAGCTCCCTCCCCTTGGCTTCACCGGCGACCACGCGCATGGCATCAAACCTCGACGCTTTCCAGGAACTCCCTCAGTCCCTCCGGGAAGTCCACGCAGAGCAGGACCGTTCGGAACGCCGGATCCTGGAGGCGGCCGAGCCACGCGTCGAATAGGTCCTTCTTCGCGGCGTCCCCGGAGGGATCCGCCGGGGAGAGGATCAGCAGGACGAAATGGACGGGCCCGCCGTCCAGGCTCTCGTACGCAAGCCCTTGTTGCGAGAGGCCGAGGGCGGCGACCGTGCGATCGAGCCCCCGGTGCCAGGCATGGGGGATGGCGACCCCGTCGCCGATGGCCGTCGGCCCCAGCTCCGCCCGATCGACCAGGGCGCGGCTCAGGTCCGGGGCGAGCGCGGCCGGCACGTGACCGCCCCTCGCCAGATCCTCGACCATGGCCCGAAACGCCGAGTCCCGATCCTCGATGCCGAGTTCGTCCAGGAAGAGGATGCTCTGGATGCTGTCGGCCAGGCGGATCAAGGGCGTGGGACCATCGGGGCTGGGACCAATCTCACCACCATGCGAGAGGCGGGAGTCGAACCCGCACACCTTGCGGTACAGGATCCTAAGTCCTGTGACGGGATCGACGCAAGCCCAAGCCTCGCAACGTGTACTCGTCACATCAAGGGGGCTTCTCCCTTCCCTTGCCCTACGGAAGCGAAATCCCCATCGAGCTGGTCCTCGTCGTCGAGGCGTGGCCGGACCTCCCGGAGCCGACCAAGGCCGCCGTCCTGGCCATCGTCCATGCGACAAGAACCGGAAGCGAGGCGCATCCATGGAGGGCCATGGCCGACCATCGCTGATGATCTTCTTGGGCGCCCGGAATTTCCTCTGATGCCGCTATTGCCCCGCATCGCGGAGTGGAGTGGTCCTCGCAAAGGTCCTTCCGATGGCCGAACCAGGTAAGAGTGCACAGGACGACCTCGAAATGCATGAATGACCTTGTTGCCATCCCAAATCACCAGGGCTACCACAATGGGGACTTACTGCCGACGCCGAATCCGTGAACGCGAGCTCCAGGAGGCCGAACTCCGCGCGCAGGGCCGCATCCGCTCCGCCAGCCCGGAGGATCGAGACGCGATCGACCTGGATGACCTCTATACGGCCTGGAATCGGGCAACCCATGGCGTGCGGACTCGGTTCATGGCGACCGCCGGGCTGAGGGATTCCGCCGGCCAGGGCGACAACTAGCAAGTGGCGTCGTCGAAGGCGTGGACGACGGACTCGAGCGGCTGTTCGACTCGCTGAAGTGAGCCGACTAGGTACAGACGGCGATCGGTCACCGAAACAGCCCTGGCTCGTTGTCAGGGGTATTCCCCCGACCGTTCCGGGTGTAGCGGCCGGGGGTTTCTGCTCACTGGCGTGGTGGGAGGCGTTTGTCGGAAAATTCCCGACAAAGAGCGCGACCGTCGGCCACTGTTCGATCACGTTCCCTTTAGGAAGACATCCGGCGAGACGTGAAAGAAATTTGCGAGGGTCACCACTTGATCCTTCGTAAGCCCCCTCTTGCCGCCTAGGACGTCCGAGATAGTGGGTTGTTTGATGCCGGTTAGCTCGGCCAGCCTGGTCTGGCTCAGGTCTTGCAGCCTCATCAGTTCTCGAAGGACATCGCCCTCTGATGCATCCGAGATGGGGAAAGCCTTGCTCTCGTAAGCCTCAATGAGATCAGTCAAGGCACTCAAATACTGGTTCACCCCCTGATCCTTGGTTTCCCGCTTCAGCAGTCTCTCGATTACTGAGAGGGCCCGGTCCAAGTGGTGATCGTTCCGGATCCGCTCAAGAGGAAAACGCTTTACGAGAGTGAAGTAGGCCGCTCGGTCCGGAGGCACCCTTAATGTGAAGACTATGTGAGACTTCGGCGGCGGCGGTGCCGGAGTCCGTGGTGGCTGCTTTGTTATTGCGGCGTCCGTTCGGGCAGCCTTCTTTTCGAGGCGCAGTCTCTTCTTTTCGAGAAGCCGCTCTCTCGCGGTGAGATTTCCCCCTGTCTGCCGCGCCTTGGTGTGTTTATCCTGCGCGGTACCTCCGGTCCTAAATCCCATGGCTATCCCCCCTTCGGCTGCTCTTTTTTACCATGCTTGCGAGACACTGTGCCCCTTGCCGACGTCATCTTGGAAGGTAGCGGGGTACGGCAGCCGCATTGATCAGGCCAGAGATTCTTGTCATATTCCGGGTGGTCCATCACACGCCTGATGTACAACGTCTGCTGGGCAAAGTTCACGATGGCGATGAGTCGGTAACGATTGTTGCCGACATCGAAGACAACGCAATAATCGACCTTGTCGGCCGATCTGAAGGTCTGCTTGAGAGCCGCGAAATTCTCCCAGTGGCTCTTTGAGGCGATCTTGAACCAGGTGTCGCAATCGCGCTTCGCGATTTCTGCGTCTCCCGTTCTGGATGCGCAGAACACCCGCAATGCCTTTCTGCTTATGACATGCACTGACGGCCCACCAGAAAGAATGCCGGGCTAGTTCAAGTATCGCCACGAGCCCTAGGAAAATCCAGAGAGTTATACCAAATCGCGATAACCCGCGAAACTTGATCTGAAAAAAAGATCATCCGGCTAAAGCGCGCCGGACGTGGAAGGGGCTCGGCCGAGGCCGATCGGCCCCCCCCGGTGGCTGCGGCGGAAGTGCGGCGACGTCGCGGAGGCGAGGGCCGGTCCTTGAGTCATCGGGACCATGGCCCCGGCATGAGACATCGGGAGATCGCAGGCGGCCGGGTGGCCGTGGTAGAGCCGAAGGCGATACCATGGGATCAGATCGGCCCGCGATCGAACCGTCCCGCCGGCCAGCCCTCCATGGTGTCGCTGCGCTTCCACCACGGCCACCCATCGCTCACGTCCGGATCGAGTGCGGACAACGCTCGCTTCGGCACGTCCGATTCCATGGGGCGCGCGCTTCAACCGGATGAGCCGAAAAAAACTGATGATCAGTCACAGTCCTTCGCCCGGCGATACCCCGCCGCCTCCACCTCGCCTGAGTTGGCGAGGGCGACACGGTTCTCCGACCTCATCGTGGCCGCATCGGGACGCGTGGGCTTGTGGTAGATCCGACTCCGGCGACGAGGCCGTCGCGGCTTGGCTGGAAGCCGAGCATCGCAGGCGATGCCCCAGCCCGTCGGACCAGTGATGGTGAGCGGAGCGAAGGGCCGAAACGCAGCCTTACTCTTGCGCCCCTCCGCCCTGAATGTGCTGAATGAACTGCGCCGGGATCCGAAATCGGAAAAAGCCTGATTGGCCGACATTCAGGGCGGGGATCTCGAGGTCGAGATGAGTTGCCGTGCCGATCGGAGCCTCGAAGACGAGGTGATCCTTGACCGACTTACCGGGATAGATTGACTCCTCCTCGGTCCGAAGCTCGGGGAGGCTCGAAAAGCCAAAATTGATGCCACGGTAGCGGTTGCCGAAGTTGTCTTTGAGTGTCGCGCTGTCTCGCTCGAAAGAGAATTGCTTGCCTGCCAACGTCTTGAAGTCTAGCTTGCGGTTTTGATCTAGGTTTGAGATTTCCACCACGATCGAGAGCAGTGGCTCCTTGGATACGCCACGCTCATTCTCTCGCCCAGGGAAGGGTGTTCGGTCTCTCAACGAGACCGGAGCGAGAATCACCGACATCAAACGCACTTGGACGTTGCCGAGTTGGCCAGGCTGATCGGGGGATAACCAGGTCTCAACGATCGGGGCTGGCTCAGCGGTAGGTTGAACCGCTAAGGCAGGCGCTGACGCAGCCCCGATTGGTTGGGCCTTCATGTCGGGGGCCACCGGCGCGAGGGAAATGGCAGGCTGAGCCGAGCGGCTGGCTTTCTGATTCGCTTCCTTCATAGCCTCGCCAACCCTGTTGGCGACTGTTCCTGTCATCGCCACCGAGAGCACGATGCTGCCCAGGCAGAGGACGATTCCTATGGAGGAAGTCACGACCTTTCCGCGCCGGCTAACCAGGCCATAGATCAGACCGATCGCGCCGAGGAGACCACCCAGCAGTGCAACGGGAACTGCGACGAGACCAAGGAATGGAACCCACGCGATCATCATCGCGATGATGCCCAGGACGAAGGCTGCGACTCCAACTGGATTCGTCCGCTGTCGTTCGGGTATTGCAACTTGGATGATTTGCTGGAATGACCGATCAGGGGCGGCTCGGATCTCGACAATCGAGTCTAGCTTATCGGACGACATAGCCGCGGTTGAGACCCTACGGGTCATACTCTCGGCGGGCTCAACCCGGGCGGGCGTGACGACCGTAGGAGTCGCCACCTCTGATACCTCCAACCCCTGAGCATTGATTCGGAAGTCATGGCCACAACTGGGGCATTTCACCCTGGCCGTGGCCTTTTGGGGAATCGTCTTGGACGTGGAGCGCGTGCGACCGCAGCTCGGACAGGTAATTTGCGTCATCGTGACACCTCAGTGCATGGGAATGCGTGTAGCTACTTCGCTCAGACGCACTGGATCAACCATGGTATCATTAGGTGTCCATGCCGTCCACCAAGTTCTCCGGGAGGAGTCTGACGTTGGAAGATCCGCATGACGGCGGCTTCAGTGGCCCTGGGTCGACTTGATTGATTGCATGATATGTCGTCAATAACTCGTCTCGTCCTGGAAAAGACAGGGCGGGACGGCTTCTGTCGGGTTGAGACGGGAAGAATGCGAGAGGCGGGAGTCGAACCCGCACACCTTGCGGTACAGGATCCTAAGTCCTGCGCGTCTGCCAGTTCCGCCACTCTCGCGAACGGGGACCGCCGGCTTCCTGGGGCCGGCGTCATGATTTATCGTAACAGACTCGCCTCATCCCCAGAAAGGTTCGAACAGACATGAATCGACGCCGATTCCTCGGGCAGACCGGCTCCGGCCTCGCGGCCCTGATGGCCGCCGCAAAGCGAGCTTCGGGGGAAGTCGCCCGGTCGTCCGGCTTCACCCGCGAGATCGCCGCCGATCTCGTCGTCATCGGCGGCGGGCTCGGCGGCTGCGCGGCGGCCATCGCGGCGGCGGAGAGCGGCCTGACCGTCGTGCTGACGGAAACGACCGACTGGATCGGCGGCCAGCTCACCGCGCAGGCCGTGCCGCCGGACGAGCATCCCTGGATCGAGCAATTCGGCTCGAACGCCCGATACCGCGACCTTCGCGACGGGATCCGCGCGTATTACCGGAGGCACTATCCGCTGACGGCCGCGGCCCGCGCCGATCGGCACCTGAACCCGGGCGGCGGCGGCGTCTCCCGCCTCTGCCACGAGCCGAGGATTGCCCTCGCCGTCCTCTCGGAAATGATCGCGCCCTTCGCCTCCGGCGGCAAGCTCCTGGTCCTCCTGGAGCACGATCCGATCCGCGCCGAGGTCCAGGGGGACCGGGTCCGGGCCGTGGTCGTCCGGGATCGACGGTCCGGGGACGAACGGACGCTCGTCGCCCCTTACTTCGCGGACGCCACCGAGCTTGGCGATCTCCTCTCGATGGCCGGGGTCGAGTTCGTCACCGGCGCCGAGGCCCGCGCCGAGACCGGCGAGCCTCATGCTCCCGAGATCGCCCGGCCCGACGACCAGCAGGGCATCACCGCCTGCTTCGCGATGGACTATCTCGACGGCCAGGACCACACCATCGACCGCCCGCGGGATTACGAATTCTGGCGAGATTTCGCGCCCAGGCTCACGCCCCCATGGCCGGGCAGGTTGCTGGCGCCTCAGTACACGCATCCGGTGACCCTGAAGCCCGTGGACCAGGGCTTCGACCCTCGGGGCCGCGGCGCCGGCCTCTGGAATTACCGGCGGATCGCCGATCCCCGCCAGTTCGAGCCCGGGACCTTCCCCGGCAGCAGCGGGATCACGCTGGTGAACTGGCCCCAGAATGATTGCTGGCTCGGGCCGCTCGTCGGCCCCGGCGTCACCCCGGCGCAGGCCGAGGCCATGGTCGCGAAGGCGAAGCAGCTCAGCCTGTCGCTCCTCTACTGGCTCCAGACCGAGGCCCCTCGCCCGGACGGGAAGGCCGGCTGGCCCGGCCTCCGGCTCCGCCCGGACGTCGTCGGCACCTCCGACGGCCTGGCCAAGGCCGCCTACATCCGGGAGTCCAGGCGGATCAGGGCCGAGTTCACGGTCGTCGAGCAGCACGTCGGCACCGAGGCCCGCCGCAGGGCCGCCGGTCGGGACGAGGTCTCGGCCGAGCCGTTCCCGGATTCCGTCGGCGTGGGCTCCTATCGGATCGACCTCCACCCGGGGACCGGCGGCACGAACTACATCGACATCAGCTCACTCCCGTTCCAGATCCCCCTGGGCGCACTCATCCCCCGTCGCGTCGAGAACCTGCTGCCGGCCTGCAAGAACATCGGCACGACCCACATCACCAACGGCTGCTACCGGCTTCATCCCGTCGAATGGGCCATCGGCGAGGCCGTGGGCACGCTCGTGGCTCATTGCCTGGGATCGAAGCTCGCTCCCAGGGGGGTCAGGAAATCCCAGGACTCCCTGGCCGAATTCCAGCGCCGGCTCGTCTCCCGCGGGGTGGAGCTGGCCTGGCCCGTCCTGACTCCGCGTTGAATCTTGCATGCCGGATATCGTCCAATCACAAAGTAGCGGTTTTCCTTGCCAAGGCGATCGTCTGGCCGGACAATGTCCTTTAATTCTCTGAACATCTGAATGCCGAGGGCGAATGATCCTTCGGGCATCGAGCATCGTACATACGGGAGATGCCGGGCTGTCGACCGCGCGTTGGCGGCTCGACGATCCCCGGCACTGGAGGTTTCGGCGTGGCGACAAGCAATCCGGCCTTTTCTCAGGACATGTTCGCCGGTTACGGCCAGGTCTACGGCGTACCCCGGAGTACGGTGACGACGGTGCAGGGGACGATGGGGAAGTGCTTCCTGCTCCTCGGCATCATGACGGGCTGCGCCCTCTTCGCGTTCCAATCGATGGCGACGGGGTCGCTCGCTCCCGGTGTCCTGCCGGTCGCGGGGATCGCGGGCTTCGTCCTGGCGCTCGTGACCATCTTCAAGCCGACGCTGGCCCCGTGGACCTCCCCGGTCTACGCCGCGATGGAGGGCGTCTTCCTCGGCGCCGTATCCCAGGTCGTCGAGATGCGGTTCGGCAAGGCTTACCCCGGCATCGCCCTGCAGGCGGTGATGCTGACGGGCGGCACGTTGCTGATGATGCTCTTCGTCTATGGCAACGGCATCATCCGGGTGACCGACCGGCTCAAGTCGGGCGTCATCATGGCGACCGGCGCCCTCTGCCTCTTCTACGTGGCGACCATGCTGCTGCGCCTCTTCGGCGTGACGATGCCGATGGTCTACAGTTCCTCGCCGATCGGGATCGCCTTCAGCCTGTTCGTCGTCGGACTGGCCGCGTTCAACCTCCTCCTCGATTTCGACTTCATCGAGGAGGCCGCCGCCCGGCAGGCACCCAAGTACATGGAATGGTACGGGGCGTTCGGCCTGATGGTCACGCTCGTCTGGCTCTACCTGGAGATGCTCCGGCTCCTCCAGAAGGTCGCGAGCAACCGCGATTGATCGGAGAGGTTTGCGAACGACGGAAACAGAAAGGCCCGGGAGACGACACGCGTCTCCCGGGCCTTTCTTCATCAATCCCGCGGCACCCGATCAGTTCGCGACCTTGACCCACGAACGATCCTTGGCGCTCGCGGCGATCGCCTCGCAGATCTGGACCTCGCGATGGCCGTCGGCGAAGGTGGGGAACTTCGGGGTCCCCTTGCAGCCGCCGGCGATGAAGCCGTAGAAGGCCAGGTCGAGCTGCTTGAAGGCGTCCGGGAAGCCCTCGGCGTGGCCGCCGGGATAGTGGCTGGCCTCGGCGGCATGGGGCGACAGGAGCGACGGGTCGCGGTTGAGCAGGGAATTGGCCCCGCCGCGGCGGCCCAGCCAGAGGACCTCGGGGGACTCGCTCTCCCAGACCATCGATCCCTTCTCGCCGCAGACCTCGAGGAAGAGGCGGTTCTTGCGGCCGGCGTGCATCTGGTGGACGTGGAACGTCCCTCGGGCGCCGCCGTCGAGGTGCAGGAGCACCGCGCCGTAGTCCTCGGTGGTGATCTTCACCTTCTCGGTCGCCTTCTTGGCGGCGTTGGGGCCGGTGAAGGTCTCGGCCCCGCCGATGGGCCGGTTCCGCTCGGCGTGGAAGGTGGCGAGGTCCGCATTGACCTCCTGGATGTGCAGGCCGGTGACGAACTGGGCCAGGTCCATCCAGTGGGTGCCGATGTCGGACACGGCGCGGAGGTTGGCCCCGCCGTCGGGCTCGACCCGCCAGTTGTAGTCATCCTCCAGCAGCAGCCAGTCCTGGGTGTAGGAGCCGGTGACGGACAGGATCCGGCCGAGCTCGCCGCCGGCGACCCGCGCGTGCATCTCCTGGCAGAGGGGATAGAACCGCAGGTTGTAGTTCACCCCGGCCGCCTGCTTCGGGAGGGACGCGGCCAGCTTCGCCAGCTCGGCCGTCTCCTTCGAGTTGTTGGCCAGCGGCTTCTCGCAGAGGACGTGCTTGCCCGCCTGGAGCGCCTTCTTGGCGTGCTCGAAGTGGACGTGATTGGGCGAGGCGATGTGCACGGCCGTGATCGCGGGATCGGCCAGGAGCTCTTCCAGGGTGCTGTAGACCTTGGCGATGCCCGAGCGCTCGGCCAGGGGCTTGGCCCGTTCGGGCGAGATGTCGAGCAGGCCGGCCACCTCGACGCCGATCCGGCGGAGGGCCTCGGCATGGACCGGACCGATGAAACCGCCGCCGATCAGCGCCACCTTTTGAGGACTGGCCAGTACGTGAGGTGCACCCATAAGGAACGTCCTTCCGCGAGAGGAGAGTAAGGGCCCCCGGGGCCCGAGAGATCTCAGTGTCTGTCCCAAACCTCGGTCACCCTGTGATCCGGGACTCCTCCGCGACGAAAGGGAGGCCGGAGCTCGCTTCCCCCCTTACCAAGGGGGGATTCACGGGGGTGTTTTCGATCGCCTCGGACTGCTCGAACCACCCCCTCCGGCTCCCCCTTAGTAAGGGGGAGAGCCAGATTTCGGCTCCCGATGGGCTGCCAGAAGGCTTGTGGAACAGACCCTCACCTAAGCTAACGGGCCGGCAGGCACGCCGCAATCGGCATGCGAGCCGGCCCGGGGTCGGGAAAACGCGGCCTGGATTACTGGATCTCGCTCAGGGGGACCGGCCGCCGCTCGGCGGCGGAGACGAGCGCGGCTTCCAGGACGCGCTGGGTCTGATAGGCGTCCTCGAAGTCGGGGATCGGCACGGTGGGCTCGTGGTTCGTCAGGGCGCAAAGGATGTCATACGCCTCGTTGACGAAGCCGTGCTCGTAGCCCAGGGTGTGGGCGTCGGGCCACCAGTTCGCGGAGTAGGGGTGATCGCCGCCGTGAGTGCACATGATGGTCGTCCAGCCCTGCACGGCGCGGGGGCGGGTGGCGTCGTAGAACTGGAGCTCGTTCATCCGCTCGAAGTCGAACTTGAGCGAGCCCTTGGAGCCGTTGATCTCGAACCCGTTGCGGTTCTGGTTGCCGGTCGCCTGGCGGGCGGCCTCGAAGCTGGCCACGGCGCCGCCGGAGAACCTGGCGAGGAAGAGCAGGGTGTCGTCCACGGTGACCGGGCCGGTCTCCGCCCCGCTCTGGACGCCGGCGGCGATGCCGCCGGCCGCCGCGCCGACCATCAGCTTCCGCTGCTTGATGAAGGTCTCGGCGATGGCCCCGGAAATCTCGGTGATCTCCTCGCCGGTGACGAACCGCGTCATGTCGATGATGTGGGCGTTCAGGTCGCCGTGGGCCCCCGACCCGGAGCCTTCCTTCTGGAATCGCCAGACCAGGGGGATCGACTCGTCGGCCCAGTCCTGGAGGTAGAACGCGCGGACGTGCCGGATCGTGCCGATGGCGCCGTCCTTGACCAGCTTGTGGGCGAAGGCGACGGCCGGGCAGCGGCGATAGTTGTACCAGACGAAGGTCTTGACCCGGGCCTTGCGCGCGGCCTCGACCATCTCGCGGGCCTCGGGCAGGGTGCCGGCGATCGGCTTCTCGCACGAGACGTGCTTGCCGGCCTCGATCGCCGCCTTGGCCATCTCGGCGTGGAGGTGGTTGGGCGTGACGATATCGATCAGGTCGATCTCCGGGTTCCGGAGCAGCCCCTTCCAGTCGGTCGTGGCGTGCGCCCATCCCCAGTGGTTCGCGAACATCTTGGGGTGCTCGATCGGCCGGCCGCACGAGGTATGCATGACGGGCCGCGCCGGGGGCTTGAAGAACTTGCTCACCTGGGACCACGCATTGGAGTGCGTCCGCCCCATGAAGCCCTCGCCGATCATCGCCACGTTGATCTCGCGCATCGAATGACTCCTCGCCGGATCTCGGCTGCGGGCGCGGGCGCGGAAGGTGCGGGCGCCTTCGTCTCGCATCGCTGACGGTCGTTCGTAGGCCGTGCCCGGCCCCAGCCTATCGAGGGGCCGCGGACCCTCATCCCGGCCAATATAGCGGGCGCCGGGGCCCGCTCCAAGGGTCGACCGATCGCCCACCGGCTGCCTCCCCGGGCCGGGGACCGCCCTTGCGAGCGGGAGCCTCGAGCGGCTAGTCTCACGGGATCTCGAGGTCGGCCGGCACACATCGCCGACGTCGACTCGACGGCGATCCTCGGCGGGGCGGCGAATGATGGGAGCTCGGTTGAAAATGCGGGTGGGGATGGTCGGCGGCGGCGGCCCGAAGAGCTTCTTCGGCGCCCCCCATCGCCGGGCGATCCTCATGGACAACACCGCCGACCTGACGGCCGGCGCCCTCCGGAGCGGCGCCGAGGAGTCGCTGGCCGCGGCCCGCGAGCTCTGCTTCGCCCGCGGCTATCCCGACTGGCGGACCCTGGTCGATGCCGAATCCGCCCTCCCGGCCGGCGAGCGGATCGATTATCTCACCATCGTCACGCCCAACGACGCCCACTTCGGCCCGGCCGAGGCGGCCGCCGCCGCCGGCATCGCGGTCCTCTGCGAGAAGCCCCTCACGACCACCCTGGACGAGGCCCGGCGGCTCCAGGCGCTGGTCCTCTCCGAGGAGGTCCCGTTCCTGGTCGCCCACACCTACACCGGCTACCCCATGGTGATGCTGGCCCGCGAGCTGGTCCTGGGCGGTACGATCGGAGAGATCCGCAAGGTCGAGGCCTGGTACCGGCAGGGCTGGCTCTCCGCCCGCCAGGAGGCCGCCGGCAACAAGCAGGCCTCGTGGCGCGAGGACCCGGCCAAGGCCGGCGCCTCGGGCTGCGGCGGGGACATCGGCATTCACGCCTACATGTTCATTCGCTTCGCGGCGAATCTGCACGCCGTGAGGCTGCTCGCCCGGATGAAGTCGGTCGTCCCGGGCCGGCCCCTGGACGACGACTTCACCGCCCTGGCCGAGCTCAACAACGGCGCCATCGCCACGGTCTCCGCATCCCAGATCACCACCGGCGCCGAGAACGACAACGGCGTCCGGATCATCGGCACCACCGGGACCCTCTCCTGGTCCCACCTCCATTTCGATCAGCTCGAGCACTGCGTCAACGGCCAGCCGGTCCGGATCTATCGCCAGGGGGCGGACTGCACGTACCTGCCCGCCTCGATCCGACCCTACCTGAGGCTCCCGGCCGGCCATCCCGAGGGCTTCCACGAGGCCCTCGCCAACCTCCACCGCTCGCTCGAATGGACGATCCGACGGGCCCGGGGTGAGCCCGCGCCGACCCCTTTCGCCCACCCCGGCATCGCCGACGGCGTGGCCGGGATGGCATTCATCGAGGCCGCCGTCCAGAGCGCCACCGGCGGCGGCTGGGTCGACGTCCCGCGCGGCCGGTAGTGCTTTGTCACCGCTTGATTTTCGTGTTGGCAGCAGGACAGGCAGGAATGCCTGTCCTCCGAAATCTCCAACACACCTGGCTTTAAACCCGGAGGACAGGCATTCCTGCCTGTCCTGCAACCCGAATTCTGAGCGTTGACAGGGGACTAGCCTCTCCTCGACAGGCCGACATCGGGAGCACCCGCATGAAAGATCCCCTGGTCCGGTTCAGCGTGGCGATCGGCGGCGAGCTCCTCAGGCGATTCGATCGATATCGCAAGGAGCACCGGTATCCGAACCGGAGCGAGGCGGTCCGCGGCCTCATGACCGCCGCCCTCGTCGAGGACGTGATCGGGCAGGACCAGAGCGAGGCGATGGGGGTGGTCACCCTCGTCTACGATCACCACGCCGGCCGGATCGCCGAGAAGCTCACGGAGCTACAGCACCGGCACGTCGAGCGGGTGGTCACCACGACCCACGTCCACCTGGACGAGCGCCGGTGCCTGGAGGTCATCCTCCTCCGCGGCGCCGCCAGCGTGGTCCGGCAGCTCGCCGACGACCTGATCGGGATCAAGGGGGTGGAAACCGGCCGCCTGGTCCTGACGGCCGCCCGGCCGGTCGCGGGGACGCACGAGGACCACGCCGGGCACGACCATGGCCACCCCCACGGACACGGCCACGAGCACGGACACGGCCACGACCACGACCACGGGAATGGGGCCGACCCCGATCACCCCCCCGAGCAGTCCCGCCCCGCGCCCGCCCGCGGGCGCCGGCTCAAGAAGCGGCCGGGCCGATCGAGCCGACGCAGCAATCAGGCGAGCGATTGAATCGCCTCTTCCTCGGTCTCGAAGATCGTCGAGACCTTGTCGAGGCCGATGATGTCGGCGCCGAGGCGGACCTCCGGGTCGAGCTCGCAGAAGCGGACCGTCGCCCCCCGGTCATTCGCCTGCTTCACGACCCTGAACAGGACGGCGAAGCCGGTGCTGCTGAGGTATTTCGTGTGCTTGAGGTTGATGACGAGCTTCTTCGCCCATTCCTGGCCGGCGACGAGGGTCAGCTCGGAGCCCAGCTCCTGCGCCTGGGGCGGGAAGCGGAGCTCGCCGGGGAGGACCTCGACGACCGCGACGTCGCCGACCATGTTGGCCTTGATGTGCTGGAACTCGCCGGTGGACATGATGCAGATCTCGATCGTTGGGGGGGCAACCTTTCCCTTCCCCGTAATTCTAGCATCTCCGGCGGGCGTCCGTCGTCAGCTCGCCCGATTCGGAGGGTTCCGCCGCCCTCGGCCCGGCGGGTCAGGCGATCAGCACGGTCGGACAGCCCATGACGATGGAGCCGCCGTGCGCGGTGAGGTCGCCCAGACGGGCGGCGGGCATGCCGCCGATCAGGACCGTGAAGGATCCCAGCGCGATCACGTCGGGCGGGCCCACGCAGGTGGCCATATCGGCCACCCGGGCGGCGGGCATGCCGCCGATCAGGACCGTCGGGCAGCCCGGGGGCAGGATCGGCCCGCCCACGTGGGGCACGATCCCGGTGACCATCGGGCAGACGTGCATGTCGCCGGCGCGGGCCGCGGGCATGGGCATGGGCGAACTCCTAGCGCTTCTTGAGGACCGGTTTCGGCGGCAGGATCCGCGAGGGAGCGGGCCAGGTGTCCTTCCCCTCGGCGACGTCCCTCCCGATCGCGAACGACGCGGCGTACTTCGACTCGACCTTCTCCGGCTCGCGGACCACCGACGCGAGCATGATCGCGCCGATTGCCGCGCGGGGGGTCAGGTCCTCGCCGGGGGGGACGGCCTGAAGCTCGGCCGGGGCCAGGCTGCCGCCGCTGAGGAAGGCGGCGAGGGCCGTGCAGCCGGCCGGCGTGCCGATGCCGGCGCCTTCGGCCGCGGGCCAGCAGGCTCGTCGTCGGTCGTCGCTGGGATCGGTCACCCACTCCCGCGCCGCCTTCAGGGCCGCCTCCGCGGCCGGGGCCGCGGATCCGTCCGGGTCCAGGGTCGTCACGCACCGGCAGGCCCACCAGACGACCGCGCGGCGGGCCATCGCGTGGGCCAGGAAGCGAATCCCGTCGAGGGGCGGTCCGCTGGCGGCGAGTGCCTCGAGATAGCCGCCGGGTGACATCCCGTCGCGGAGCAGGGCGGTCGCGGCCTCGCCCAAGCCGGCCCGCCGGGCGACGTCAACGGCGTACCGCTCGTCGATGAAAACCAGGTCACTCACGGCGATTCAGTTCTCCATCCCCTAGCCGATCATCGTGATCCCGCCCTTGAGCTGCGCCATGGCGTCCGCGGAAACCTGGACCATCATCCCCTTGACCTCGGTCTGGATCTGGCCCTGGATCTTGACCATCAGGCCCTGGATCGTGATGCCCGTCTGGTCGATCTTGATGCTGTTCTGGCCGACCTTGAGCTCGATCGATTGCATCGCCTCGGTCGAGCTGGAGCCCAGGTCCAGCTTCGTCGTCTGGTTGCCCATCGAGATCGTCAGGGCGTCGTTCCCCATGGCGATCTTCACGCTCCGATTGCCCTGCTTGACCTCCTCTGTGACATTCCCGTTGACCGTGACGCTCCGGGTCCCCTGCGAGACCTCGAGCGTGTCGTTCCCCTGCTTCACCGTGGCGGACCGATTCCCCTGGGTGATCGTCAGGGTGTCGTTCCCGGTCTTGAGCGTGGTCGTCCGATCCTTGTAGATCTCGACGGTCTGGCTGCCGCTGGCGGCTTGCCCTTCGCCCGTGCCCACCTTCAGGGACTGGCCGTTGTAGATCTCGACGGCCTGGCTCCCGTCGTCGCAATTCGCCGCGCCGACTTTCAGGCTCTGGTTGTTGTAGATCTCGGCGGTTTGATTGCCCTTGTCCTTCTTGTCGAAGCCGACTTTGAGCGTGTCGTTGTTCTCGACGACGCGGTTGAAATCCTTCTCGGCGTGGAAATAGATCTCCTCGGAGTCTTTCTTGTCCTCGAACCGCAGTTGGTTGAAGTTCTCGGGCGCCCCGTGGAGGGTGCTCCGGCTCAGGTAGCCGCTCTGGGTCTTGTTGTCGGGGAGCGTGTAGGGGGGCATGTTGGCGGCGTTGTAGACCCCCCCGACGATGATGGGCCGGTCCGGATCCCCCTCCTCGAAGGCGACGATGACTTCCTGGCCGACGCGGGGGATGTGGACCATCCCCCACTGCCGGCCGGCCCACGGCGTGGCGACGCGGACCCAGCAGGAGCTATTGCCGTCGTTCTGGCCGTCCCGATCCCACGGGAACTGGACCTTCACGCGCCCGTATTTATCCGTGAAGATCTCGTCGCCGGAGTTGCCCACGACGACCGCCGTGTGCGGCCCCTCGACGACCCGGCGAGGGACCGTCCGCTCGGGACGGAACGGGAGCGCGGCCGGGATGCACTCGAAGTCGTTCTCGTAGTCCGCCGATCCGTCGCCGCCGCTCGTGTAGGTGTCACCCATGGTCATCCGGTGGGTGACCCGCGTCAGGACGTACGAGCCATCGGCGTTGAAGTGGCGATCGAGCGTGAACTTGCAGCCGGACGTGAACTGCCGGCAGGTGCCGGAGCCGCCCAGCCGGATGGCCGAGGCATTCTCCTCCTGCATCCGGATTCCCACGGTCCGCTCGTTGTCCTGGAAGACGTTCTGGATGTCGGCGGCCCGGTCGGCGCCGCCGGGCGTCACGCCGTCGAACCGCTTCGCGTAGCCGCCGGGGAAGTCATAGACCTCGAGCGCGTCATTCCCTCCCGCGGTGAGGCTCATCGAGACGGCCCCCGCCTGGACGGCGCCGGCCGCGGCCTTGGCGGCCTCCAGCGACTGGCCGGGGAGCTCGAAGCACTGGTCGCGGAGCGTGACCTTGCCGGATCGGATCTCCTGCCGCCGCCGCCAGGCGTGCACGCGGTCCTCGTCGCGGAGCCCCCCCTCGACCTCCTCGTAGTGGACCGTCGCCTCGCCCGGGACCGTCGGATGGCTCATCGGCGAGTCGGCGAGGACCATCTTGTGGCTTCCCTGCGCGTGCGTGAAGTAATAGTAGATCCCTTCCTCTTCCATGAGCCGGGTCGCGAAATCGAAGTCGCTCTCGCGGTACTGGACGCAGTAGTCCCGCGGCTTGTAGGTCCCCTGGAGCTGCACCTCCGGGGCGATCGGACCGAGGACGGCGGCGAGGATGTCCTTGACGGTCATCTGCTGGAAGATCCGGCTGCCGACCTTCCGCGTGAGCAGCCAGAGCCTGGGAACGAGCGTCGCCTGATAGAGGGTGAAGAACGAGGGGCCCAGCGATGAGGAGACCCGCCCCCCCTGGCTCACCTCGCTGAGGATGCCCGATAGATACCGGGACGAGCCGTCCGGCAGCCGGAACGCGACCGTGGCCTCCTGGCCCAGGAGCTGATCGAAGTTGATCACGACGGTCGAATCGGCGAGCATCGCCAGCCGGAACTCGAAAAGCCGCGACAGCGCCTCGGTCCCCTCCACGCCCTGAAGCAGCAGGACATCCGTCCCCAGCGGGGTCGTGATCGAGAGCGGGCGGTTCGCCTGGCTGTACTGCGGCATGGGTCCGACCTCCCCGCACCGGCGGGCCGTGTCTTGCCGGCAAACTCGAGACATGCTCATGCGTCGAGCGCCGACGCGAAGTCGGCCAGCCGATTGTGACCTGCCCCCGGATCCGAATCAAGCAGGAACGCGCGGCATGTCGACCCTGGCTCGGCTCGGGTCCAGGTCGACCTGGCCGATCAAGGGAGGAGCCGATCGTACTCTCCGTGCGACCCGATCCAAGACCGAGTGGACGTGCGCCGTCCACCATGCCCAGCCTCGCCACACCTTGCCGAACCGAGCGGACGGGGCGCGACGAGACGCCACGAGTAGGCAGCCAGTGATCAGGTGAACAGGAACGATCGCCGCATCGGATCAGGGAGCGACGGCCTCCAGATCTTCGGTGAAGTAGCGCTTCGGCACGCGGCGGCCCTCCTCCTCAATGTAGTAGGTGTACCGCGCGTCCTTGTGGTGCCAGATCACTTCGCGGATGGAACCCAGATGCGGCGTCCTGTTGCGGGCGTTGACGAGAACGCGGACAGGCTGGCCCACACGGTGTGTCGGTTCCGGACGGGCCACCCTCGTCGTCTCCCGAGCCGCCGTACGACCGCCGCTCCGCCGAGCCGACCTTCGAGGTTAGACTCGCCGCGGCCTTAAGGTAGAGGAGC
>NZ_JAALJH010000089.1 GCF_011064615.1 Aquisphaera insulae
GGCTGGCGCGGCTCGCGGACCGAGCCGGCTCGCCCGGGCGGACGGCCGCGGACGAGCCGCCGTTGCCCAGCACCTGCGCCGGCCCGGACGCCCCCGCCCCCGCGGCCTGCCCCGCGCCGGCGTGGGCCTTGCCGAGGCCGAGGCCGTCGGTGCCGTAGCCGGCTTCCGCCGGCAGGGCGAGGTTCAGCCCGGCAAATGGCGCCTCCGCAACCGCTCGCCGAACCTGTTGCCCTGCGAGAGCCGCCTCGATCCGGCGACCGGGCGAGCCGTGGCTCAGGGTCAACGGGCTGGAACGGGTCACCGTCGTCGACAGGTCCGGTCCCGGCACCGCGGCGACGGCCCGGGCCGTCGCCCTCGCCGTCAGCATCTGCCCCGAACGGACCGCGCCGATCAGGCCCATGGGGACTCCCATGCTGAGCGCGAAGACGTTGATCGGCTCGGCGACCAGCGATCGCTCCTCGAGTCGGTCAAGCAACAAGCCCTTCAACGCAGGGGGGGGCGGAGACGGTCCTTGCGCACGAGGCGAGAGCGGGCCATGGGACCTCCCAGGGACAAACCAGGTGCGATAGCTTTGGAATGGTTCGGGAAGACGCATTTGCACTGCGGCGTCGTCTTCGGGCCGTTGAGAGTGGGCGGTCCGGAGGCGGCGGGAATTGCGGCGGTATCGGACGAGGATTATGAGACCAAGCGTGGCGAGCGTAAGCAATAGTAAATTCTTGTTATATCCGACATAATCCGAAATGCCATTTAGGATCGACTCGACGATCTTATTCAAACGGATCACAGGCTCTTAGATGTCTTGCGGGCCAGGAGTTGCGTTGCGTGTGTTTGAAACGAGCAGGTGGTCCGAAAGTCCGGATTTCGCCGATTTCAGCGGAAACAATCTCTGGGAAATTCCGTCTGCCGGGAACGAAAAACGCGAAACATGGCGCACTATCTCCATAGAGGTTACGTGCGCGCCGATCGGACGAGCGGAGGAGCGGAGGAGCCGATAACGAGGCTGAAGGAGATCCGCCGCGATGACGTGCGGGTGGGAAGATCAAGGGGACGAGGCGGATCCTCCAGTCGCAGGGGTGACGTGGAAGGTTCGCTCGCGACCTCCCGACGCCGATCGCGGACTCAGGTCTTGCGCCGAGGGTCTCCAACGATCGACGGGATCGTCGAGTCGTCTTCCCGAGCGGGGGGCAAAGTGGGACCGTCGCAAATCCTGAGGGTGGTTCAGGACACTCCTGGCCGCCACGCAGAGCCTCCGGGTGGCCGTGGTGGAAGGAACACCACGGGACCGCCGTGGCCTGGGAGCAAAGCCCGTCCGGCGCCACAGCTTGCCTCGCCATGGTGTCGCTGCGCGTCCATCACGGCCACCCCGCCGCAGCACTGTGCCAACGGTCAAACGCCCCAGGCCCTGCCTCTCAGCCATTGGCGAAGGCGCCAGCAAAGCCAATTCGAAATCCGAACCTTTGACCTTGCAGTTCAACGACTTACAGCGAGCCTTTCGAAGCGGCGTGCGCGACGAGCGAACCCAATCCCCGGCCCGGCGTCGGAGCTTCCGGGTGGCCGTGGTCACACTACGGGATCGCCTCGGCGATACCGTAGCTCTGGTCAGGTCAACGGCCTGCCCTCGGTGGGCTTCCACCCGAACCACCCGGTCGCGAGGAATGCGGAGAGCCGCCATAAGCCGGTTTTCCCGGGGGGGGCGAAGCCAAATTGAAATCGGGTTCGGAACGTTGCGACGAAAGGACTTCCGGCGAGTTTTTCGAAGCAGCTCGGGCGACGAGCGAAGCCATCGCGTGTTTGATCACCGAGTGATGTTCGGGTTGGTGATGGGAGAGGCGAGATTGCCTGTGCTATGCGTCCTTTCCGCTTACCCGGCGACCTGGTGCTCTGTCAACGCTCAGAACAAGGGTTGCGGGACAGACAGGAATGTCTATCCCCCGGGTTTAAAGCCAGGTGGGTTGGAGATTTCGGGGGACAGGCATTCCTCCCTGTCCTGCTGCCAAGCCGAAAATCAAGCTGTGACAAAACACCGGCCGGGGCAGATTTTTTGAGACTTCTCGCCGAACCCGACAGGGATGGTCGAGTTGCATGGGTGGCTGTGGCGGAGCCGAAGGCGACGCCACGGGATCGCGCGGGCCGGACCTCGAGCTGGTGCCTCGTGCGCGAGCCATTGCGATCCCGTGGCGTCGCTTCGCTTCCGTCACAGCCACCCGAGAGGGGGATGAGCGATATCTCCTCCTGTCGGGTTGAGCGAGTAGTCTCGATTTTTTCCGATCTGCCCTTCGATGTCACCTCGGTCTCCCCGAGCGACACCATGTCGTGGACGGCGGTCGTCGGCCCGATGGGGGTCGTCGAGCTCCTCTGGGGGATGGAAACCGGCAAACGCCCGGAGCCAGCATGGTGACCGAGTTGACAGAGCGTCCGGACGCGGAGACCTGGGGCCTGGTCCGACAGGGAAACACCGCAGCCTTCGAGGTCCTGGTCGTGCGGTATCAGTCGCTGGTCTCTGCCGTCGCCTACAGCACCTGCGGCGACCTGGCACTCAGCGAGGACCTGGCTCAGGAGACCTTCTGGACCGCCTGGCGTCAGCGAGACTCGCTGGAGCGGCCCGAGAACGTCCGCGGCTGGTTGTGCGGCATCGCGCGGAACCTGGCGAGGAACGCACGGCGCAAGTCGTGGCGTCGGAAACACGCACCCGGCGGCGCGAGTCTGCTCGAAAGCGTCCCGACGAATGCTCCGGAGCCCGCTGAAGAAATGATCTCCCACGAGGAAGAGGGCCTCATCTGGAAGGCGCTCGAGGGGATTCCGGAGAGCTACCGCGAGCCGCTCGTCCTCTTCTATCGGGAAGGCCAGTCCGTCGCCAGGGTCGCCGCGGCCCTCGGCCTGAGCGACGACGCCATCAAGCAACGTCTAAGCCGGGGTCGAAGACGGCTTCAGGCGAATCTCCTCGATCTCGTCGAGGCCGGCCTGCGGCGCAGTCGACCAGGCCGCCGGTTCACCCTGACCGTCATGGCCGGCCTGGCGGCCCACGGGGCGGGCGTCAGTACGGCGACGGCCGCGGCCGGTGCCGGTGCCGGGGTCGGAGCCGGCGCGGGGATGGGGAAGGCCGCGGGACTGGCCGGTGCGGGGGGAGCGATTGGTGGCCTGATCGGGACGTTTGGTGGCCTCTTCGGCGGATGGCTCGGCACCTGGCTGCCGGCCCAGGCCGCCGCCACGGTCCGAGAGCGAGATGCCATCCTCCGCTCGGGTCGTCGCCTGATGGTCCTTTCTTTCGGCTTCGTCTTCGTGCTCCTGGGATTGATCCGGGTTCTGGGCGGGACGCCCGGATACCCGATCGGCTTGCTCGGCTCGATGGCCGTCTTCTTCGCCGTCGTCGCCTTCGAGAGCGCCCGCCTTGCTCGCGAGGTGAAACGGATCCGCGACGAGCCCTCGCCGGACGACGTACCGAATGAAACGGCCCTTCGGTCCGGACTGGTCGCGACGGCGGCCCGGATCGGAGCGCGCAGCTATCGAAGCAAGGCGAGCCTGTTCGGAATACCCGTGCTCGACGTCCAGTTCGCCGCGCCCATGCCGATGGTGCTGGACAAGGAACGGACGGACCCCGACCACGGTCCGAAGCTGGCACGCGGATGGATCGCGATCGGCGACGAGGCCCGGGGAATCCTGCTCGCGATCGGGGGCAAGGCCCTGGGCCTGGTCGCCCTGGGAGGCCGGACCGTCGGGGCCGTGAGCGTGGGCGGGGTGGCGTTCGGGCTGATCGCCCTGGGGGGACTTGGAGTTGGCGCTCTCGCGATCGGGGGCCTCGGCGTCGGCGTCTATGCGTTCGGCGGGGGGTCCGTCGGTTGGCGTTCGGCCGGCGGGCTGGCCATGGGCTGGGACATGGCCTGCGGAGGAGGAGCATTCGCCCGGCACGCAGCCCTGGGCGGAATGGCCTACGCCCGCGATTATGCCCTCGGAGGTCAGGCGCGGGCGCGGCACGCGAACGACCGGGAAGCCCGAACCGTGCTCCTCGGTCATCCGTTCACAACACTCGCTTTCACCGTGATGGGCCAGCGGAAGGTACTGGATCGGATGGCCACGATCCCCGGACCGATGGCCGAGGCCACGCCCCCAGTCCCGGCCGCGACGGGGGCGATAGCCCGTGCGGCCCCCGGTCGTTTCACCCTCGGGAATGGCCTGAAGGTCAGGATCCGGCCCGTCGCCGGGGCGACCCGGACCGCCCTGGTCGTGCTCTACCAGATCGGCAGCGACCACGACCCCCGGGGCCGCTCCGGGGAGGCTCATCTGCTCGAGCACCTGGCCGTCACGGCGGCGGCGGGCGACGCCCCGGCCCGCACCGCGGCGGCCTATTTTCGCGGCTACCCCGACGGTTGCAACGCCCAGACCGGCGACCGCTACACGGTCTGCGCCACCGTCTTTCCGCCCGCGGACCTGGACCGCGAGCTCAAGGACGCGGCGGCGCGGATGGGGAGCCTCCGGATCACGACGGCCGATCTCGATCGCGAACGACCGAGGCTCCTCGAGGAGGTCGCCAACATGTTCGGCCGGATTCCGGCACTGGGGGCGATCAACGTGGCGAGGGAGCTGGCCCGTCCCAGCCCCGAGGGGGGCCGCAAGGGGGGACTTCCCGCGCACGTGCAGGAATTGAGGCTCGATGAGCTTCGAGGACGGTGGGAGCGCTATTACAAGCCGAGGAACGCGATCCTCGTGCTCGCCGGGGCCGTCGACGAGGACGCGGCGCGCCGAGCCGTGACGGACCGCTTAGCCGGACTCCCCCCCGGAGAGCCCATCTCCGCGCCAGGCGAGCCCGGTCCCGCCCGTGCCGGGATCGTCCGCGAGGAAACGGCTCGCACCGCGGTGGCCATGTCCGGCCCGGTCGCCTGCGTCGGCTATCCCGCACCGGACCCGAGGAGCACGCTCTACGCGCCGTTCCTGGTCCTCGCCGCCCGCTTCTGGGCCGCCGCCGCCCCGGCCGGAAATGGCCCCGAAGCGGGCCATCCATCCGTCTATTTCCCCGTCCTGGATGATCCCGCCATGCTGGCGGTCAGCGCGAGGGCCAGGCCGAACCAGTCGGCGGCGGACGCATTGACGGCCCTCGATACCTTCGTCGCGGAGACGATCGCCCCGGCCCTCCGCGACGGCGAGAAGGAGTCGGCCCGGACGAGCTTCGCGATGTTCCTGGGGACGGCGGAGCTACCGGACCACTCGCTCGCCCAGAACCCGTACGGCGTCGCGTTCTCACTGGCTCGCCGGGAGCAACTGGGGATCGACCCGGTCGCGATTCGGAACGCGTTCGAAGCCCTCACGGAACGAGACCTCCGCCGCGCGGCCGACGAGGTCTTCGATCGGACGCGACGAGTCGGCGCGTGGATCGTCCCCTCCGATTCGGACTGACGGCGCCGGGGCTCCGCGAACGGCCTCGACCGGGCGGGCCTCAGCTCTCCTCGCCCGCAAGTCCCCAGCCGGCGGGGCGGAGCGAGCACGAGCCGTCGATCGCCATGTCGGCGAGGATCCGGCCGATCAGGCAGGAGAACTTGAAGCCATGGCCGCTGCACGGGCTGGCGACGATCACGTCGGGGCGGCCGGGGAGGAAATCCACGACGAACCGCTCGTCGGGGGTGCTGGTGTAGAGGCAGGTCTCGGTGAAGGCGAGGGGAGCATCGGCCAGCACGGGGAGGCAGCCACGGAGGAACTCGCGGACGATCGTCGCGTCGTCCTCGGTCACGGCGCGGTCGTCGTCGTCCGGATTCGTCGCGAGGCCGCCGTGCCGGGCCGCCTTCACGACCGCGCCCCCGAGGTCGGGCATCCCATAGAAGGCCTCGAGCGGTCCTGCACCCATCGCGATGAAGACCGGCAGCCGGCCTATGCGGTAGGGAGTCGGATCCGCCGGTCGGAAATAGCAGACCCGCTGCCGCGTCACGGCCAACGGGACCCCCAGCATGGGAAAGAGCCGCTCGGTCCAGGCACCCGCCGTGACGATGAGACGGTCGGCCCTCAGGCGGAGGTTTTCGGCCACCACGACCGGCCGGTCCCCGTCCAGGTCGATCGAACGGATGGGCGTCCGTTCCAGGACGGTCACCGTTTCGCCCCCGATCGACCTGGCCAGGTCGACCTGGAGCGCGACGGCGCGCGACGCGGCGAGCATGCCGGCGTCGGGCTCGAAGACGACGTCGCTGTCTGCCCTGACGCCGAAGGCGGGATTGGTACGGTTCCACTCGGCGCCGGTCATCCGGCGGTGCGGCACCTCCAGCCCGGCCAGGCAGGAGGCCACGCGGCCGACGTAGTCGACGTCCGGTGTGCTGAAGGAGACCCCGCCGGTTCGGACGAAGAGCGAGACCCCGGCCGCGGCCTCGAGCTCGCGCCAGGCCCGGAAGGCCGCGGGCATCAGACCCGCATACACGGGATCGGCGTAGGAATGGCGGATGATCCTGGCGGCGCCGTGGGAGCTGCCCCGATCGTGGCCGATCGCGAATTGCTCCACCAGAACGACCGGCTCGCCGCGAGACGCGAGCGCCCGCGCGGCGGCGGCCCCCATGGCCCCGGCGCCGACGATCACGTTGCGACAGGCTAGCTCCGGCATCGGTCGGCTCGCGAGGAGTTCTGAAGACCCATCCCCTCGGTTGACACCCGGGAGGGGCACTCGTAGATTGTGGGGAGACTCGCCCGGAAGCATGATGTAGCCTCGACTCCCCGAATCTTCAAGATCAGAGCCGAAGTCAGCCCAGTCCGCGGCAATCCCATGCGGGAGCCTCTCTCGTTGCGGACGGCGCCCTCGGTGCGGAATCGACCCGAGTCCCCACACTTCCTCCCAGAGAGATGGCCCGACCATGAGAGGTGCCGAGCTCTACGAACGAGTGATCAACGCCCCGGGGCTGATGGATCTCGTCGGGGCGTTCGGCGTCGGCGTGGCGTTGATCGTCCTGGCGGCGATGCTGCTGGCCCTGGGCAGGTTTCGGACCTTCGCGCGCTGCATCGGGGTTGCGGGGACGATGATCATCATGCTGACCCTGTTCGTGATCCACGAGCAGACGGTCGAGGAGAAGGCGGGCCAGTACGTCACGGTGACCCGATATCGCTTCCCCGATCCCACCCGGTTCCAGGTCCGGGTCGCGCTCCTCGGCCTTCCGGCCGCGGCCGCCATCGTCATGGTCTGGGAGCTCGGTGCCGTCCGCAAGCGGCTGAGGTCCTCGGTGCCGGACCACATGCGGGAAGGACGGAAGCTCCTGCTCCACGGGCTGGTGGACGGGGCTCTCGCCGAGTACAACAAGGCGGTCGCGATCGCCCCCTACCTGGGCGAGGCCCGACTCCAGCGCGGCTATGCCCGCGAGGCCAAGGGCGAGACCGAGCTCGCGCTGGAGGACTTCAATGCGGCCATCGAGAATGACCCCCAGCTCGTCCTGGCCCATCTCCACCGCGGGCGGATCCTCACGGAGAAGGGGGAGCTCGATGCCGCGATGAACGACTACGACAAGGTCATGGCGTTGCGGCCCAATGACCCGGAGTGCTACCTCAATCGCGGCGTCTGCCTGGCGCGCCGGGGGCAGATCGATGAGGCGATCACGGACTTCCAGCGGGTCCTGAAGCTGACCAACCACACCGACTACGCGGAGCCGGCCCGCTACTACCTCCAGCAGCTCGGCGGCGCCGACCCGCTGCCGCCGCCTCGTCCCGCACCCCTGGCGACGTCCAACGGCACCGTGGCCTTGCCCGGGCGCACCCCGGCGACGCCCGAGGCGCAGTCCTGATCGTCCCTCCGGCGGCGGATCGTGTCCCTCCTCGCCGCGGGGGCCCGCGGCGAGGGCGACACCGATTCGGCCCCGATCGGGAGGCCATGAGTCACTTGGGCGGGATGACGCCCTTCTTGATGATGATGTTCCCGTAGAGGGCCCCCTCGCCGGTCGCCACCACGCCGAAGGTCTGCTTGGCCCGATCGTAGAAGGCGAAACGCTCGACCTGCTCCATGGAGATGTGTCGGCCCTCGGCGCTGTCGAGGATCCGCTGGTATTCGTCCCAGATCGGGGCCGGCTCGCCCGGCTTGTCCACCCGCCTCATGACCGCGGCCGGATGATCCACGTAGGAGTCCAGCGGGAAGAGCTGGAGGATCGCCTCGAGGATCGCCGGCACGCTGTGGCCATCCGCGCGGACCAGTCGTTTCGCATTGGTCACCGCCGGGAAGTTCGCGTCGGCGATCACGAGCTCGTCGCCGTGCCCCATCTGGGCGATCGTGTAGAGGAGCTCCGGCGACAGGATCGGCGGGATCTTCTTGAGCATGGTCGGTTCCCTGGTCGGGCTGGGGTTTTCGTTCCGTCGCGGGCGAGGCCGCCGTCGGCGTCGCGGCCGCATCCCTCCGAGGATAACGGGGCAGGGGCCCCGATGCAGCAGTCAAGGAGCGGCGGCCCTCGATTCCATCCCCTCGCCGCCGCCAGGCCCCATCGGATCGTCGAGTTCCCGGTCCTCCAACCCGCTTCGAAGGATGGGAAGAGCTCCGGCGATAAACGCCCTCGGTTCCACTTCGACCGAGGGCGAAAAGAGTGAACTCATGCTTTCACTTCCCGATGCAGAACCGCGAGAAGATGCGGTCGAGGATATCCTCCGTGAAGGTCGCGCCGACGACCTTGCCGAGCTCGTCGATCGCGGCCCGGAGCTCGATCGCGACCAGCTCCGTTCCCAGTCCCGACCGCAGGACCTCGGCCGCGGCATCGAGCGACTCGCCCGCGCGGGCCAGGCTGCCCCGACAGCGTGCGGCCGTGCTCGCGGGCAGGTCGCCCTCGCCGGCGAGCGAGCGGAGGCGGCGGGCGATCGCCGCTCGAAGCTCGGCCAAACCCTCGCCCGTCTCCGCGCTCGTGCGAATCTCGTCGTCCTCGGCCGCACCCAGGTTATCCGGTTCCAGGTCGCACTTGGTCCGGACTCGCAAGGCCCTCGGCCCTCGGTCGAGCCCGGCCGCCGGGGCGTCCCCTCCGCCCACCGGCGAGCAGACGAGCACGAGATGGGCCCGGCCGGCCTGCTGCCCGCGATGCTCCTGGGCCTGCGCCTGGATCGGCTCCCAGGCCGCTTCCACACCCGCGGTGTCGATGAGCTCGACGGCCAGGCCGTCGCACTCGGTCCGGGCGGCCAGGTAGTCCCTCGTCGTCCCGGCGACGGGGGAGACGATGGCGTGGTCCTCGCCCAGCAACGCATTGAAGAGCCGGCTCTTGCCGGCGTTCGGCGATCCCACCAGGACGACCCGGGGCTGACCGGAGGGCCGGTCGCGGCTCGTCAGCCGCGCGAGAAGCCTCCGCAGTCCGGCCGCGGCCGATTCGAGCTCGGCGGCGAGGCGAGCATCGGCGAGGGGATCGACGTCGTGCTCGTCCACGAAGTCGAGATTCGCCTCCACGTGCGCCGTGACGTCGAGCAGGCGGTCGCGGAGCGCGACGATCGGCGCCGAGATCCCGCCCGCGAGCTGCTCGAGCGCGGCGTCGAGCTGCTCGCCGTTGGCGGCATCGATCACGCCGAGGACGGCTTCGGCTCGAGTCAGGTCGAGTCGCCCGTTGAGGAAGGCGCGGAGGGTGAACTCGCCGGGCCCGGCGAGCCGGGCACCTCGGGCCAGGCACCCCGAGAGGACCAGGTCCAGCAGCGGCGGCGAGCCGACCAGGTGGATCTCGGCGACATCCTGCCCGGTGTAGGTCCTCGGCCCCGACCAGAGGGCGAGGCTCGCCTCGAGCCGAGGCCGCAGGCCCTGGACGACGAGCGTGCCGCGATGGAGCGCGGCCCGTCGACGGGGCGGCGTCGGCGAGTCATCGTCCCCGAGCGGTTGGAACGGCTCGGACGCGATCTCGAACGCCGCCGGCCCGGTGAGCCGGACGATCCCTCGCGCGGCCGATCCCGGCGCGCTGGAGATGGCGGCGATGGTGTCATTCGTGTCGAGCGGGGACGACACGGCGGAGGTCCCGGGCCGGGCCCGTGCGTGGGGTCAGGAACCGCAAGTCCGGCCTTATTTCCGGCCCGGGCGCGAGCGCGGCTTGATGCGGTCTCGCCGGTCGTCCGAGTCGGTCTTCCGATCCTTGCCCTTGCCATCGGGCCCCTCGACCATCTTGCGATAGGTCGGATCCTTGCGGGCCTCGTCGAGGATCCGCTCCATGAACTGACTGAACGCGCCCGGCTTCTTGGGAGCGATCGCCCCCTTGCCATTCGCGTTCCCGGCGCCCGCCTTCCCCTTCGTTCCCCGCGGCGAATCGCTCGATGCCGAAGGCTCGTCGGCTTCGGGGGCCTGGTCGCTGGCGTGGGTGATCTTGGGCAGGAGCAGGCGCTCGCCGATCGACCAGAGGCTGCTGGTGATGAAGTAGATGCCCAGGCCGGCCGGGACCTTGTAGAACATGACGGCCATGAAGATCATCATGAACTGCATCGTCGTCTGCTGCGTCTTCGCCTCGGGCGTGGTCGCCGGCGGCGAGAAGAGCTTGGTCTGGACGAGCATCAGGCCCACGACCAGGATCGGCAGCAGGTTGAACCACTTGCCCAGGAAGGGGATCTCCGCGGGGAAGCGGAAGAGCATGTCGGGCGCGGCGAGGTCGCTGATCCAGAGGAACGGCGCATGCCTCAGCGAGACGCTGCTGTTCAGTGCCTGCCAGAGGCCCACGAAGATGGGCAACTGGACGAGGGCCGGGAGGCAACCGGCCGCGGGGTTTGCCCCGTGACGCTTGTAAAGCGCCAGGGTCTCCCGCGTCTGCTTCTCCTTGTCGTCCTTGTACTTCTCCTGGATTTCCTTGAGGTAAGGCTGGAGCGTCTGCATCTTCTGGGCCATGAGGGCCTGGCGACGACCCAGGGGGAACATCAGGAGCTTGACGAAGAGCGTCATCAGGATGATGGCGACGCCCCAGTTGCCGACGGACCCGCCGAAGAGGCGCGAGATCCAGGTGGTCAGGTCGTAGGTGACCGAGAGGATCGGCGTGATGATGAATCGCGCGACCGCGGTGGCGCCCGGGATGAAGCTGCTCTTGCGATAGGAAGCCAGGATCGACGCGTTGTAAGGGCTGAGGGCCGCGTCGGTCTTCGGGCCGGCGTAGACCCGGAACGCATGGACGACCGGGGCGTTCGGGCCCGGTCGGATGGTCTTCGAGGTCATGCGGACGCCGACGTCCGACTTCTGGGGCGCCTGGGCGTCCCGATGGATCAGGATCGCCTTCGTCTCCTTGTCGATCCGCGTCTCGTCGCTCGTCGGGGCGGGGTAGGGGGCCAGGAACGAGGTGAAGTACTGGTTCTCGACGCCCGTGAATCGGAGCGGCAGCGTGGTGCTGTCCGGCGGCTTGTCGGCGGCCTTGGCCACGTCGCTGGCCGCGTGGGTCTCCACCTTGAGACTTCCGCCGCCGTTGCCGGCGGGTCGAATCGTGCCGAAGAAGATCTCGCGGAAGGTACCCGTGTACCATTCCCCCTCGATCGGGATCCCGTGCGGGCCGTAGAGGTTGTAGGAGAACGATCGTTCCCGGTCCGGACTCTCGAAGCCGATCTCGACCTCGAGGCCGTTCATCCCCTGCCAGAGCCGATAGGTCTTGGTGACGACGACGCCGTTGGAGGCCGTGGCGCGGAAGACGACCTCCTGCCCCTCGATATCCGACTTCGTGGCGGGATCCTGCGATCGGATGGCTCGCACGACGCGGCCGTCCGGGTTTCGGATGACCTGCCAGAGGACGGAATCGAGCAGGTCCTCGGTGATCCTCGGCGGCGCCGGCCCCTCCCCCGCGTCGTCCGCCTCCGCCACGACCGGCTCCGCCAGGGCCTTGCTCTCCTCGTTGATCGTCAGCGAAAGCGAGGGAGGTGCGATCGGATCGCGGCGGATGATCTGGAGGGGTCGATGCGGATTCCGCCTGCCCTCGAACTCGGCGTCGTAGCGTGACGACTGCACCGACTCTATCCCGGCGCCCTTCTGCTCGAGCTGCACCGCGAGCCGATAACCGCCGGGAGTCTTGTCGGCTGCGTCGCCGAGGGTGAGCTCCTCCGGCCCGACGTGTTCGACCTCCGCGTGCTTCGTCCCCTCGCCCGCGGCGGCAGGGGTCTCCTGGCCCTTCAACGCCTCGGGCTTGGCATCGGGATTGGCTGCGGCCTGATCCTGAGCGACCTTCGCCGGGTCTGCCTGGGGCTTCTTGGCCGGACGCGGGCCCCAGCCGAGTGCCTGGATGAGGAGCATCCAGAGGATCATCACCATGAAGACGATGTAAATCTGCTTCTTGTCATTCATGTGGAGCAAGGTCCTGGGGACGCCGGCAGCCGCGCACGCCACGAAGCCCGAGCCGCGACTCGCCCGCTCGGTGGCGATCGGTCAACCCGGAGGCTGGAGCGGACCGGGCACAACGACCCGGCCGGGGTGCCCCGCGATCGTTCCATCATTCCATAGGACGCCGCACCCCGGCCAGATGGCTTCGGCAGGATTCCCCCGCGCCATGGCCCGGGCGAACCCGCCGCGGGCGATGGCCCGGGCCGGGGTCTCGTCGGTCAACGCCCCTGGCGGAGTCGATCGCCGAGGAACGGCTCCAAATCGGGGACGGCGTAGATCTTGTGGATCGTCTTCTCGAAGTCGTACGGGAGCCGCCGGTAGGTGATCCGGGGAGAGGTCCGCGGCTTGGCCCCCTCGCCGTCCCTGGGATCAATCCCGTCCTCCAGGATCACGTAGCAGGTCCGGTTGTCGCCATCCCGGGGCTGGCCGACTGAGCCGACGTTGACCAGGAGCTTGCCGTCGCCAAGCGTGTACTCGTTATCGATCTCCTCCGGGGCGAAGAACTGGAAGTTCTCCGTGAAGATGCCGGGCACGTGCGTATGACCTTGGAAGCAGTAACGCTCCACGAGCTGGAAGAGCCGCTCCATCTTCCGGTGATTGTAAATGTCCTCGGGGAAGATGTACTCGCTGAGCGGATTCCGGGGCGACCCGTGAACGAAGAGGTACGGCCCCATCCGGTGCGTCCTGGGAAGCTCGCCCAGGAATTCCCACCGTTTCTGATTATTCGACCGGTCGAGCGGGCTCTCGAGCTGACTTCGGGTCCAGAAAATCGCCCGCTCCGCACCGATGTTAAACCCATCGGGATCGAACATGGCCCCCTGGTCGTGATTACCCAGCAGGGTGACCGCGCAGGCTTCCATGACTCGATCGATGCATTCTCTGGGATTGGGCCCGTAGCCGATGATGTCGCCCAGGCAGAAAATCTCCTCGATCCCCTGCGACTGGATATCATCCAGGACCACTTCGAGGGCTTCAAAATTCCCGTGTATATCGCTGATGAGTGCTCGCCGCACCGCGGAGAAACCTCCGACCGATCGGCACCGCCGGGATTGGGCGACCGATGATCCGTTGATCGTGGCGAAGAAGGGACATCTCTGGACGAGTCGAGAGGAACCCTCAGGACACAATGGTAAAGGAAGATCGACGTAAGGGAATAGGGCAGGTCCACGAATCCATGGACCCAACCGGCACGACCGGACTTGCGACCGATCGCGATCCCTCCCTAGTCTAGTAGATCGTCAATGGCCTGCCAAACGGGCGGGAGTCTCTTTTCTCGTCATGAATCTCCTGGCGATCGACACGTCGAGCCGCGTCGCGGCCATCGGCCTGGAGGTGGGTGGAGACCGCCGCCTACTTTTCCAGTCGGCGGACGGTCCCGCGCGGCGTCACGGCCGCGACCTGCTCCCCGCCATCCGATCGCTGCTGGATTCGGCCGGCATCAGGGCGAGGGATCTCGACGCCGTGGCCGTCGGCCTGGGGCCGGGGTCCTATACGGGCCTCCGGATCGGCCTGACCGCGGCAAGGGCGCTGGCCTACGCGGCCGGCGCGGAGATCATCGGCCTGGACAGCCTGGAAGTCTGGGCGCGAGCGGCGACCGAGATGGCCACGAGGCTCCACGTCGTGGCGGACGCGCAACGCGGCGACGTCTATGCGGGAGAGTGGGAGCGGGCCGGCCCCGGGTCGCCGCTCCGCCGGGTCTTCGGCAGTCGGCTCGAGAGCCTTGCGGACTGGTCGGCGAGGGTCCGCGAAGGGGGCTTGGTCGTGGGGCCGGCCCTCGAGTCGCCGGCGATCCGCAAGTCCATCCCCGAGGGGCCGACGATCCTGGAGTTTGGGTTGGACGAAGCCCAGGCCAGGGCCGCCTCGCTCCTCGAGCTCGCCCGGGAGGCCCGGCGGGAAGGTCGCCGCGACGATCTCTGGTCGATCGAGCCGAATTACCTCCGCCGGAGCGCCGCGGAGGACCAGCAGGACGCCCGAGCGGTCGACACGACGGCCCTTCCGGCGGCCGCCATCGAGCGGATAGCGAGCCATGACCCGGAAGGATGACGTCCGCCTCCACGTCGTGCTCCACGAGCCCGAGATCGCGGCCAACGCCGGCGCCATCGGCCGGACCTGCGTGGCCGTGGGAGCCAGGCTCTGGCTGGTCCGCCCGCTCGGTTTCCATCTCGACGAGCGGTCATTGCGGCGGGCGGGCCTGGACTACTGGGATCACCTGGATTACCGGGTCGTCGACGGGCTCCAGGAGGTGGTTCGGGCCGTCGGGCGAGATCGCCTCTGGTCGTTCAGCACCCGGGGACGAGTCACCTACACCGAGGCGGACTTCGCACCGGGCGACGGCCTGCTCTTCGGCGCCGAGAGCCGCGGCCTGCCGAGCGCCTGGCTGGACGAGCGGCCGGACCGCACCTTGCGGATCCCGATGCACGCCGCGGCGCGGAGCCTGAACCTCGCCAACGCCGCGTCGATCGCGGCCTACGAATGCCTCCGCCAGATCGGATTCGAGTGAGCGGTCTCCCTCACGCGACGGCCGCCTGCGGGTCCTCGTCGCGGGGTGGCACTCCCGGGTCGAACCACGGGTACATGGCCGGCAGGACGATGAGCTTGAGCAGCGTGCTGGTGATCAGGCCGCCGATGACGACCGTCGCGAGCGGTCGCTGGACCTCCGAGCCCGCGCCGGATGACAGGGCCATGGGGACGAACCCGAGGCTCGCGACGAGCCCCGTCATCAGGATCGGGCGAAGGCGGGACATCGACGCATCGCGAACCGCCTGGTGGACCGGCACCCCCTCCTCGACGAGTTGACGGATCGCCGAGATCAGGACCAGGCCGTCGAGCACCGCCACACCGGAGAGCGCGATGAAGCCGACCCCCGCGGAGATGCTGAAATTCAGCCCCCTCAGCCAGAGGGAGAGGATCCCGCCGATGGCCCCCAGCGGCACGGACAGGAAGATCAGCACGGCCAGCTTGAAGGAGTGGAATGTGGAGTAGAGCAGCAGGAAGATGAGCACCAGCGCCAGGGGCACGACGATGGTCAGTCGCTGGGTCGCTGACTGGAGGTTTTCGAACGTGCCGCCCCACTCCAGGGTGTAGCCGCGGGGTAGGTCGACCTCGGCATTGACTCGCTTCTGGACCTCGGCGACGAATCCGGCGAGGTCGCGGCCTCGGACGTTTGACTGGACCATGATCCGCCGCTGCCGATCCTTCCGCCAGATCTCGTAGGTGTCGTCCTCGAGCTTGACGTCGGCGAGGTCCTCGAGCGGGATCATGCGGCCGGTGGGGTCGGCGATCTTGAGCGTACGGATCACTTCCATGTCGTTGCGGTAGCGGGAGCCGAAGCGGACCTGGAGGGCGAACCTCCGCTGGCCCTCCACGACCTGGCCCACGATCTTGCCGCCCAGGGCCGAGACCGCGTCCAGGACGTCGGCCGCGTCGATCTCGTAGCGGGCGATCCGGTCCCGATCGACCTGGATCCGCAGGAATGGGAGGCCACCAAGCGCCTGGGCCTTGACGCCCGTGGATCCGGGAACGGAGCGGAGGACGCCCGCGATCTCGTCCGCCTTCTTCTGAAGGACGTCGAGATCCTCGCCGTAGATGCCGATCCCAAGGTCCGATCGGACACCGGAAAGGAGCTCGTTGAACCGGAGCTCGATGGGCTGGCTGAAGCTGTAGAAGGTGCCCGGGATCACCGTCTTGCAGACCGCGTCGATCCGGTCGAGCAGCTCGGCCTTGGTGCCGGCTCGCCGCCAGGCTTCCGGCTCGTGGAGGAGGACCCAGGTGTCCGTGAGGTTGACGCCGGCCGCCTCCAGGCCGATCTCCGGCCGCCCGATCCGGCTGACCACCGTTCGGATCTCATCCGGGAATTCCCGCAGCAGGGCCCCCTCGAGCCGGTCCGCATCCTCGAGGGCCTCGCGCAGCGAAGCGCTCGGGGGGCGGGTCTGCGCGATGATCAGGTCCCCCTCGTCGAGCTGGGGGATGAACTCACCCCCCAGCCCCATCGCCAACGGGATGCTGGCGATGAACGCGAGCACGGCCCCAAGGGTGACCGCCCAGGGATAGCGGAGGACCAGAGTAAGGGTTGGTGCGTAGGCTCGCTTGGCCCAGCGGACGGGGAAGGTATCGCGCTCGGAGATCCCCGTCTTGAGGAAGAACGAGGCCAGCACGGGCGTGGCCGTCAGCGAGAGGAGGAGCGAGCCGGTCAGGGCGAAGATGACCGTCAGCGCCATCGGCCGGAACATCTTCCCCTCGACGCCCTGCAGGGCCAGGATCGGCAGGTGGACCATGGTGATGATGGCCACGCCGAAGACGACGGGACGCCGCACCTCCAGGGTCGCGTCGCGGACGACGTCAATCGCCCTGGCCCCGCGGTCGGCATGTGCCAGCCGGCTGACGCAGTTCTCGATGACGATCACGGCGCTGTCGACGATGAGGCCGAAGTCCAGGGCGCCCAGGCTCATCAGGCTGCCGGCGATGCCGAATCCCAGCATCAGGTTGCCGGCGAAGAGCATGGAGAGGGGGATGGCGGAGGCGACGATCAGGCCGGCCCGGAGGTTCCCCAGCATCACCAGCAGGACGACGATGACGAGGATCCCCCCCTCCGCCAGGTTGTGCGCCACGGTGTGGATGGTCTTCTCGATGAGCGTGCTGCGGTCGTAATAGGCCTCGACGACGACGCCATCCGGCAGCGCCTTCTGGATCTCGACCATCTTCTCCTTGATGCGATCGACGACGACGCGGCCGTTCTCTCCGGCGAGCAGGTAGGCAATCGCGGTCACCGCCTCGCCGCGGCCGTCCCGCGTGGCGGCCCCCTGGCGGATCATCGGGGCGAAGCGGACGGTGGCGACGTCGCGGACGTAGATCGGCGTGCCGCCCGGCGTGGTCGCGAGGATGACCTCTTCCAGCTCCCTGAGCCGATCGATGAGCCCGACGCCCCGGATCACGCGGATGTCGCCGTTGTGCTGGATGTAGCCGCCGCCCGCGTTCACGTTGTTGCGACGGATCGCCTCATAGACCTGGTTTAGGGAGATGCCCCGCGCGAGGAGTCGATTGGGATCGAGCTCCACCTCGTAGGTCTTCAGCTCCCCGCCCAGCGGGTTGACCTCCACCACGCCCGGCACGCTCTTCAGTCGGCGGGCAACCTCCCAGTCGAGGAGCGTCCGGAGCTCCATGATCGAGAGCGGGTTGGGATTGTCCTCCGCATTGCGGACCTCGAACTGATAGATCTCCCCCAGGCCGGTGGCGATCGGGCCCATCTCGGGCTGGCCGAATTCCGGTGGTATCTGGGAGCGGACCTGGACGAGCCGCTCGCCGACCTGCTGGCGTGCCCAGTAGATGTCGGTCCCGTCCTCGAAGATGATCGTCACGCCGGAGATGCCGAACTGCGAGAACGACCGGACCTCCTTGATCATCGGGATGCCGTTCATCGCGTTCTCGACCGGGATCGTGATGAACTGCTCCACCTCCTGAGGCCCGAGCGCCGGGGCGCTCGTGAGGGCCATGACCTGCACGTTGGTGATGTCCGGAACGGCATCGATGGGCAGGTGCAGGAGCGAATAGACCCCCGACGCGACCAGCCCCGCGAGCACGAAGAGGACCAGGCCGCGATTCTTGAGAGAGTACGCGATGAGTGCGTCGAACATCCCGGAAGACTCCGCGAGCTACTTGTTCCCCGCGTCGGCGAGCTGGACGGCCATGGCCTTGAGCTTGGAGCCGCCGGACGTCACGACCTCGTCGCCGACCTTGAGCCCGCGGAGCACCAGGGCCAGGTCCCCCTGCGGGGTGTCGACGACGACCTCGCGGGGCGTGAATTCCTCCGGCCCGGTCCGGACGAAGACGAACGTCCGGCTCCCCTGCGTCAGGAGGGCCGAGATCGGCACCCGGGCGGCGGGCTTGTCCTGCGGGCTGCGGACCTCCACCTCCACGAACATCCCCGGCTTGAGCAGCCTGTCGGGATTGCTCGCCTCCGCCAGCAGCTTGACGGTGCGGCTCTTCTCCTCGACCAGGTCCCCGGTGTAGATGACCTTCCCCTCGAAGACCCGCCCGGGGTAGGCCGGGCTATGGAACCGGACGGCCGCCCCTCGGCTCACGGCCAGCATGTTGAAGTCGCTCTCGTGGATGCTCGCCTCGATCCAGACCGAGGACAGGTCGGCCAGGGTGAAGATCCGGTGGGTGATCTCCACGGCCACTCCCGGCACGATCATCTCGCGGTCGAGGACCGTCCCGTCGAAGGGGGCCCAGATCGAGTACGTGCTCACCGGCGCCTCGGTGTGCCGATCCGAGTGCGGGACGTGCGAGCCCGACGGCGACGCCACGCCCGGAGTCCCCGCCGGCAGGATCTTCTCCGGCTCCGGGCTCGACTCGGGGAGCTTCTCGACGGACGCCGCCGTCGAGGCCGCCGGCGCGATGCCCACGACCCGGCCGCGATCCACATTCGGCTCGGTCCCATCGGACTTCACTCCCAGGATCCGGAGCCGCTCCTGCGCGGCCCGGACCGCGGCCTCGGCCTGGCGGAGGGCCTGCTGGGCGCGGGTGTTGGCGAGCTGGCTCTGGAAGCCGGTCTGGTCCATGAGGCTCTGGTAGGAGGACTGCGCGACCTCGTATTCGGCGGTGACGGTCTCGAACTGCTTCGTGGTGATGAGGTTCTGAGAATGTAACTCCTTGTTCCGCGACATCGTCGCCAGGGCCAGTCGGTACTGGGCGTAGGCCGACATCAGCCTCTCGCGGTTGTCCCCGACGGCACGGTTGGCCATCGCCTGGGAGATCGTCTCGGGTGACTCCTGCTTGCGGATGCGGTCGAGCATCTCCACGGTGCTCTCGTGGATCTTCTGCTGCCACCCCGCCTGCGTTCGCGCGATGTCGAGTGACTGGAGGAGGGAGTAGAGCTGGAGCCTCGCCTCGCCCACCACCTGGCTGTCGATCGTCGCCAGCAGCTCTCCCGCCTTCACGTCCTGCCCGATGTGCGCCGTGACCGTCCTCACCACGCCGGCGGCGCGCGGCGTGATGAAGGCATATCGGTTCTCGTCCGGCGCGACCCGGCCCGGGGCCGTGAGCACGTTGAACGCCTCGCCCGACTCGATCTTCGCGACCTTGAGGCCGATCGCGTCCTGCTGCTCGATCCCCAGCCGGATCGCGCCCCCGGGCGACACGGCCGTGCCGGCCTCGGCCGCGGGACGGTGCGCCGCGACCGGATGCACCGCCGCAACAGGCTCCGGCAATTGCTTCCCATGTTTCCCGCCGCCGAGCATCCCCGCATTCCAGGCCCAGTACCCGCCGACGGCGAGGCTCAGCACGACCAGACCCGCCAGGAGAGGTCGGGCTAATCGGCCTCGCATCCGGCCCAGGAATGCAGGAGTCTCTTGTTTCGGCCCGCCCGAATTCTCGGCAGCGACCGGTATGCTCATCTGTCTCTCCACGAGTGCGCAATCGAGCCCGGCCGGCCGCGAGGTCGGGAGGGTGGTGGGTCGCACGGCATCACGGGTGGGACGCCGAGCCCCGGGGCATCGTCGAGGAGCCACGGGGATGGCCATGCATCGCGGGAGGGGAACGCTGCAGAGCCTCCTGACCATTTTATGATAGGGACACCGCCCTTCCGCGCCAACCCTGCGCGGGCTTCGACCTGGCGGGGGCTGCTCACATGCGGCATCGCCTTCCGCTCTCGGCCTGCTACAATGGGCGAGTCCAATCCGTACAGGAGCCAGGAGCGACCCATGGCGAGTGCTGAAAGCTCGACGGAAGCCTTCCTCCAGGGGCAGGGGATACCGGTGGACCTGCGGGAGATCGAATCGCAGCTCCAGCAACTCTGGGGTCCGGCGGCGGAGCGGGTCGGCGGGCCGGAGACGGAGCACCCGAACGTCACCCGGGTCTCGCTGGCGAACCTGCTGGTCGAACGGCTCGCCGCGGACGTGGAGAGCCTGCGGCCGGTCGTGGAGCAGGTCCTCTCCAAGTACCCGTGCCGGGCGATCGTGATCCGAGGGACGAACGCCCCGGAGAAGCGGATCACCGCGGAGGTCTCCGCGCTCTGCCACCTGCCGGACCCCGGCATGCCCCAGGTCTGCTCGGAATGCATCGTCCTCAACGCCGGGCCGAATGCGACCGACCTGATCGCGGGGGCGGTCCGGCCGCTGCTCGAGGCGGACCTGCCGCTGGTCCTCTGGTGGACCACCGACCCGCGCGACAACGAGGCCCTCTTCCGAGACCTCGGCGACGAGTGCTCGCGGATCCTCATCGACCTGCCCGACCCGGGGACGTCCCTCGAGTCGCTCGAGCTCGGCCTCGATCCGGCGATCTGCTCGTGCAGCCGCGACGTCGAATGGTACGGCCTGACCCGCTGGCGCGAGGTCATCGCCCAGTTCTTCGACCCACCCTGTCACCACGAGACGCTCGCCAGGATCGATTCGCTGCAGATCCAGGTCGAGACCCCGGAGCCGTCTCGACCGCCCCGGCTGGCGATCTGGATGGCGGCCTGGTTCGCCGGCCAGCTCGGCTGGAAGCCGCGGGGAACCCCGTCGCGAGATTGCTCGCCGGACGGCTGCGTCTTTCAGGCGGACCTCGACGGGCCGGCCGGTTCGGTGAGGGTCGAGATCGTCACTCATCCGGTCGGCAACGGCCTCCCCGCGCGTCCGGCGATCCGCGGCGTCACGCTGACGGCCCAGGGCAAGGAAGGTCCGGAGCGCTTCCGCGCCTGCCGCTGCTCCCCCGGCTCGGACGACATCTGCATCGATGCCCGTTCGCCGGACTACTGCAAGCTGCCCAGGACCGTGAGATCCCCGGAGCTGCCGGATTCCGATCGGATCGCCGCCGCGTTCCACGCCTCGCGGATCGATCCGCCGTTCGACAACGCCCGGCCGATCGCGCTCTGGCTGCTGAAGTATGCGTGACGAAATCGCCGCGAGGACGGTCCCGGTCGCCGGCCGCCGCAGAGACCTCGGAGACTTCCAGACGCCTCGCGCGCTGGCGCAGGCCGTGCTCGATCGACTCTGGAAGGGGGCTCCGTCCTTCACCAGGCTCCTCGAGCCGACGTGCGGCCGGGGCGTCTTCCTTCGCGAATCGCTGGCCCTGGATCCGCCGCCCCGGGAGCTGATCGGCGTCGAGATCCATCCGCCCCATGCGGCCGAGGCGAGCCGGATCGCGAGCGAGTTCCCCGAAGTGCCGTTCCGGATCATCCAGGGGAGCGTCTTCCATCTCGACCTCGGGATCGATCTGTCCTGGCGGGAGGACGGCCCATTGCTCATCGTCGGCAATCCTCCGTGGGTCACCGCGGCGGAGCTGGGCCGGTTGGGGAGCGGAAACTCGCCGACGCGCCGGAACCTCAAGGACGCGTCCGGCCTCGAGGCGCGGACCGGCGCGTCCAATTTCGACCTGGCGGAGGCCGTCTGGATCAAGCTCCTGGAAGAGCTCGCCGGGATCCGGCCCACGATCGCGATGCTCTGCAAGACGTCCGTGGCGCGAGCGGTCCTGGAGCAGGCCCGACGCCGGAGCATCCCGATCGCCGACGCCGCCCTCTTCGAGATCGACGCCCGGCGGTGGTTCGGCGCGGCGGTCGGCGCCTGCCTCATGAGGATCACCGTGGGGCCGCCCGGCGTCCCAGGCGTCGATACGATCCCGGTCTTCGCCGAGCTGGAGGCGGAACGTCCCCGCGCACACCTTGGCTTCCGGGGGGGACGGCTCGTGGCCGACGCCCCGTCCATCGACCGCGTGTCCTTCGGGCTGGGCGAGTGCCCATGGACCTGGCGCCAGGGCCTGAAGCACGACGCGGCCGATGTCATGGAGCTGGAATGGTCGAGCGACACGGTTCGCTCCGGATGGCGCAACGGGCTCGGTGAGGCCGTCGAGGTCGAGGCCGAGTGCCTCTATCCGCTCATCAAGGGGGCCGACCTGAAGGGACCATCGCGGGGCCGGCGCCGTCGGGCGTTGATCGTCACGCAACGGGCACTCGGCGAGGATACGGAGGCCATCCGCGACCGCTGGCCGCTCGCCTGGCGATACCTGGAGCGGCATGCCGAGCGTCTCGGCAGCCGACGATCCTCGATCTATCGAGGCCGGCCGCGGTTCGCGATCTTCGGCGTGGGGCCGTACAGCTTCTCGCCCTGGAAGGTCGCCATCGGAGGGCTGCTCCGCCGCCCGACCTTCCGGGTCATCGGACCGGTCCTCGGTCGGCCGACGATGCTCGACGACACCTGCTACCTGCTCCCCTGCGAGTCGGCCGCGGAGGCCGCGGTCCTGTGCGCCCTCGGCAACGGTCCCGTCGCGCAGACGATCCTCGCGGCGTCGAGCTTCCCGGACGCCAAGCGTCCCGTGACCAAGGGGCTGTTGCAACGCGTCGACCTCTCGGCCATCCTGTTGCGAGCCGATGACGGCGAGCTCGCCGCGGCGGCCGGAGACCTCCTGGCCGGGATCGGGGCGGATGCCGGGGCCGAGGGGGCCAGCATCCCTGCCGTCATCGAGCGGTGGAAGCGAGAGTTCCGCGAGCGGTCGTCGCCCCATGCCGGCGACCGAGGGAGACAGTGACCATGGCCTTCGCCCGCATCAATTACTTCAGCCGGTCGCTCGAGAAGGCTTCTTCGTTCACGGTGGTCTTCCCGGACGATCCGGCCGTCCCCAGGCCGTGGTCGGCCTTCTACCTGCTGCACGGCCTCTCCGACGATGACACCATCTGGGCCCGCCGCACGAACATCGACCGGTACGTCGAGGGCCTGCCGCTGATGGTCGTCATGCCCGACGGCGGCCGGGGCTGGTACTCGAACGCGGCGATCGGCCCCGCCTACGAGGACGACCTGGTCAAGGACGTCGTCGGCCTGGTCGACCGGACCTTCCCGGTCAAGGCCGACCGCGCGGGCCGGGCCATCGGCGGCCTCTCCATGGGAGGCTACGGCGCGGTCAAGGTCGGGCTCAAGCATCACGAGACCTTCGGCAGCATCAGCTCGCATTCCGGGGCCGTCGGGATCTGCCAGGTCGACTACCACCGCGACGACCGGCTGAAGGGGATCGCCGTCGAGCTCGACCGCATCTTCGGCCCGAACCCGAAGGGGGGCCAGGACGACCCCTTCGCGATCGTGGAGAAGATCGATCACGGCCGAGTCCCTCCCATGCGCCTGGATTGCGGCAAGGACGATTTCCTCCTCGGCCAGAACCGTGATTTCCACGCCCACCTGGACGCCATGAGAATACCCCACGAGTACCAGGAGTTTCCCGGCGACCACAACTGGCCCTACTGGGATCTCCACGTCCAGGAGGCCCTCGCCTTCCACGTGCGCAACCTGCAGATCCGGAAGTAGACCGACGGCAACCTGCTCTTCTGTCCAGTCCGGGGTGTGCTATAAGATTGAAGTGCGATGGAGTGCGTCGGGCGCCGATCGTCCGGCGCGGGCGATTCCAGGTGGTCAGGGAGACCCGGTCGTCGTGCTTCGAGAGCTTTCGGTGCAGAACCTGGCGCTGATCGAGGACGTCCAGGTGGAGCTGGATCGGGGATTTTGCGCCTGGACCGGGGAGACGGGCGCGGGGAAGAGCCTGCTGCTGAGCGCACTCGGGCTGATCCTCGGGGGCAAGGCGTCGGCCGAGCTGGTGCGCGCGGGGAAGTCCGAGGCGAGGGCCGCCGCGGTCTTCGAGATCCTCGAGCCGGCCCTGCGGGCGGAGATCGAATCGATCCTGGGCGGGCCCCTGGACGACGAGGCGTTGATCATCACGCGGCGAATCTCGGCCCAGGGGCGGAGCACCTCGCAGGTCAACGGCATGCCCGTGACGATCGCCACCTTGCAGCAGCTCGGCGACCAGCTCGTGGACATCCACGGCCAGGACGAGGGCCGGGCCCTCCTCGATCCGGAACGGCAACGGGCCCTCCTGGACGCCTACGGAGGACTCGGCGAGCCCCTCGCCGCCTACCGACGGGCCCGCTCCGTGCACGATGAGCTCCGCCAGCGGCGGCAGGCGCTCCACGAGGCCACCCAGTCGAGGGAGCGGGAGAAGGCCCTGCTCGAGTTCGAACGCGACGAGCTGGCGGCGGCGGATCCCCGCGAGGGGGAATACGAGGAGCTCGTGCGCGAGTCTCATCGCCTGGCCAACGCCGAGGCCCTCCGCTCCGCGGCATCGGAGGGTTACGTCTCCCTCTATGAGGCGGACCGATCGGCGCAGGCCATCCTCAAGCGAGTCGCCCGCGGGCTCGAACCGCTCTCGAAATCGGTGCCGGAGCTCGCCGACGCGGCCTCCATCCTGGAACGCCTGGCCGACGAGGTCCGCGAGGTCGCCTATGGCCTCCGGGACCTCGGCCAGAACTGGGACGACGACCCCGCCCGGCTCGAGGACGTGGAGGCTCGGCTGGCCCTCTATCGCAGGCTCTCGACGCGGTTCCATTGCAAGCCCGACGAGCTTCCCGCGCGGCGGCAGGAGACCGAGTCGAAGCTCGACGAGATCGAGCGCGACGAGCACGACCTGAGTGTCCTGGACGGGCCGCTCGCGGACGCCTTCCGGGCGCTGAGGGTGGCGGCGGAGGCACTCACGGCCGCTCGCCGCAAGACCGCCCGCGACTTCGCAAAGGCCATCCAGGCCCGGCTCAAGCCCCTGGGGCTCGAGCGGGCCCGGCTCACCGTCGAGGTCGAGCCGCGCGACCCCGGCGACGATCCGACGGCACCGCCACCTCCCGAATCGGGCGTGGACCGGGTGGAGATCCTCTTCCTGGCCAACCCCGGAGAGGTCCCTCGTCCGCTCCGCAAGGTCGCCTCCGGCGGCGAGCTCTCGCGGCTCACCCTGGCCGCCAAGAGCGTCCTCGCCTGCTCCGATCGCGTCTCGACGCTGGTCCTGGATGAGGTCGACACGGGCGTCGGCGGCCGCCTGGGCGCGGCGCTCGGGCAGACCCTCGCGGACCTGGCGAGGCACCACCAGGTCGTCTGCGTCACGCACCTGCCGCAGGTCGCGAGCTATGCCAGGCGGCAATGGGTCATCCGCAAGCAGACGGAGCGGGGGCGGACCCGGACCACGATCACGCCGCTCGACGAGGACCTGCGGGTGGAGGAGCTGGCGGCGATGCTCCGCGGCTCCTCCGCGGACGAAGGGACGCGTCAGGAAGCCGCCGCCATGCTCCAGGAGGCGCGGGCTCGCCTGGGGGAAGGGGACGAGGCGATCGCCGAGGGGCCGAAAGTCACGGCCGCGGGCTCGAACGGGCGGGCCGGTGCGAAGCGGCGATGATCCGGGGAGAATCAGGCTTGGCGACCGAGGCAACGACCGCTCGACACTCCAGCCAGGCGCCGGCCGCCGCGCCCGCGGGCGGCACATCTCCGTCGGCCTCGCCGGCGGAACCCGGCGCCTCGATCTTCGTCTGGGGAATCTGGGCATGCCATCTCCTGGCGACGCTCGTCTTCGTGGCCCGATTCGGGCCGGACGTGCCCCTCTGGGATGATTACGCGGTCATCCCGCAGCTCTGCGGCGAGAAGCCCGTGACCCTGAGCTGGCTCTGGTCACAGCACTCGGAGCACCAGATTCCGCTCGCCCGGCTGATCCTCCTGGCGAGCTTCTGGGCCACCGGGGGGAGCCCACGGCCGGTGATGTTCCTCATGGCCGGGCTCCTCGGCCTCCTCGCCGCTCTGCTCATCCACGCGGCGCGCATGGCTCGCGGCGCGACCACCTACCACGACGCGATGCTGCCGATCGTGCTTTTGAGCCTGGGTCATCATGCCAATCTCCTGTGGGCCATCCAGGTGACGTATGTGCTCCCGGTCTTCCTGCTCGGGGCGATCCTCTCGCTCGTCGCCGCGACGCGATCGGCCCCGGGCATGGGGGCGATGGTCGTGGCCGCGGCCTGCCTGACCTTGATGCCGCTCTGCAACGCGGGGGGACTTGCATTCGTCCCCGCCCTGGCGGGCTGGTTCTGGGCGACGGCCGCCGGGATGCTCATTCGGCGAGGCCCCGCGGGCCGGCCTCGAGCGGCGATCCTCGCGCTCTTGCCGGTCCCGGCCCTCATCCTCGCGGTGCTCTATTTCCGCGGCTACGTCTCGCCTCCGCACCATGCGGCGCCGGGCGGGCCCGCCGCGGCGATCCGGACCACGGCCCAGTTCCTCGGGATGAGCCTGGGGGCGCCGGGGGCGAGCCTCTGGCCCTGGTCGGGCATCCTGGCGGTGGTCATGCTCATGGGGGCGGTCGCGACGCTCGGCTATGCCTGGTGTGTCCGGCCGGAGGAACGTGCTCGGGTCGAAGGGCTGCTCTGCGTCCTGGGGGCCGTCGCCTCGCTGGCGATCGGCTCCGGCTGGGGCCGTTCCGGTGAGGACGTACTCGCCGGGCTCCAGTCGCGCTACACGACCCTGGCCATCCCGGCGATCCTGGCCTCCTACCTCGCGTTCTCGGTCTACGGCACGCGGGTCACCCGGCGGCTGATCCCGGCGATCATGGGGACGATCGCGACCGTCCTGATCTGGCCCAACGTCCAGGAGGGGCTGAAGGCCGGGCAACGCGCTGGGGAGCAGTCGGCCGCCTTCGACCGCGACCTTGCCGCGGGCACGCCCGCTTTCCGGCTCGTCCGGAAGTACTCCCCCTTCCTCCACCCGTCCCAGCAAGACCTCAGGCGCTCGCTCGAGAGCCTCCATCACGCGGGGATCGGCAAGTTCCGCGCGCTCCGCGACGACCCGACGTTCCAGGAGCAGCCGATCGCCCTCTCCCCGGCGGAGCTGCGGCTGGCGAGATGGGACGGCAAGACGATCGAGGCGACCGGGCCGGATCCCTGGGTCCGGTTCGACCTGGCCGCGCCCACGCCTGTATACGGCATCCGGATCCGCTATGATCACGAGAACTCCGATGGGACGCCGGCGCGGTTCCGACTCGCCTGGCGACGTCCGGGCCAGCGCGACTTCCCCGAAGACCAGCAGTACGGCAACTGGAATCTCCCGAGCGGCCGCGGGCTGGAAACGACCGTCTGGGTCGATGACGTCGTCTCGCAGCTCCGGATCCAGCCCGACAATCGGCCCTGCAAGTTCACGATCGAGTCGTTGACCCTCCTGAAGCCCCCCGGACCCGATCGCGAGGCCCCCTGACGTGAGCAAGATCCGGCCCCGGGGGATTCGATCCGCGGTCATGGCGTGGCTGGCTCGACCGCTCGACCGCCCGGGCTTCCTGTGCCTGGTCGTCCTGATCCTGGCCGCGCCCGGGTTCCTCTTCTTCGCGCCGGTCGGACTGCCGGGGTCGGCCCATGTGCCGCGGAATCCGCTGGCGATCTACCGCCTCTACAGCGACGACTTCGCCTACCTCGGGGCCTCGCGGACGCTCGCCCGCACGGCCTCCAATCTGTTCGTGCCCCACAACACCCACGTCGTGCCCGCATGGCGCGTCGTGACCTGGGCCCTGGTCGCCTGGTCGGGGCGGCTCGCCAAACTGCCCGAGGTCCTGGCCGAGGCGGCCTTCGGAATCCTCGTGGCCGTCATGCTCCTCATGGGTCGCCTCGTTGCCAGGGAGACGGGCCGGCCCGCGCTGGGCCTGGCGTCGATGGTGGTCGTCGGGGCCACCTCGGTGATGGCCTCGCCGGCATGCTGGTATTCCTCGGGGCAGACGCTCTGGGCGGCCTTCGGGGTCCTCGGGGCGCTCTGGTACGCCCAGTGCTGGCGGCGATCTCCGTCGATCGGGGCCCTGCCGCTGATGGGCCTGTCGGCGATGTTCGCCGGCTGGTGCTGGACGATCGGCCACATGGCCGGCCCGGTGGCCTCGGTCTACCTCTGGCTCGATGGCCGGAGGCGTTGCCGGCTGGCGGCGGCCGTGCCGCTCGGCGCCTCGATCCTCGCGGTCCTGATCAGCGTGGCCTTCGGGGCCAGGCACGTCGACAGCACGGTCAGCTTCCACGGAAGGACCACGAAGGAGGCCGCGAAACCCGTCGAGGGCCTGCTCCACACGGGCCAGGCCATCCCGGAGAACCTGATCCTGGGCAACCTCGGCCTCAAGGCCCAGACGACCGCGACCCAGGGCCTGACGATCACCGCGGCGATCGTCGGCATCTGGGCCTTCGGACGATTGAGGAGGGGGGGCCTCGCCGCCTTCAATCCGCTCGAATGCGCGGGGCTGTCGCTCGTCTTCGGGAGTTACCTGGTCGAATGGACGGTCCGCGGCTACATGCCGTTCCGCTACCTCCGTACGATCAACATGGGGATGATCGTCCCCTGGTACGACGTCGTCCCGCAGGTTGGCGCCGTGCTCTTCGCCGCGGGGTGGATCGCCGGCCCGCGCGGGCCGGCGGCGGGCCGCGCGGCCATGAAACGCCTCGATGCCCTCGCCGTGATCGGCCTGCTGTCGGTCCTGATGGTCCTGAATCAGCCGCGCGTCGATCGGCTCTGGCGGAACTGGGTGCCCCCTTCGCTGCCGGCCGAGACGAAGATGTTCCCGATCCAGTCCCTCCAGACGATGCGTGCTCATATCATCCTACTGGACCGGGCCGCCTGGCAGCGCCGCGCGCTGAGCCGGCTGGACCAGGCCCAGGAGCTGGCGTCCCGGATGGGCATCGGCCTGGCGACGATCCGCGAGGCCTTCGGCCGGGTCGACGCCCCGGAGCTGCCCGACGTCTACGACGCCGCGCTCCTGCTCGACCTGCCGCGGGAGGGTCGGAAAGTCGATCTCGATCAGGTTCGACGGACGCTCGGACCGTACCTCCAGAAGGAGCCTCCGCCCCGTCCCGCATGGCTGCCGCCCGGAGAGATCTGGCCCCCGCCGGACATGCCCCACTGGTCGGAGACCGACGTGGACGCGCCCTGAACGATTCGATTCCCGACCGAAACCGCGGACGGGGATCGCCCGCGACGCTTGCTCAGAACGGGCTCCCCTCGTCGGGCATAGGCTCGGCGATGGTGGACAGGTTCTCGAAGCGGGTGAGCTTGTTGAGGAAGGTCAGCTTCGCCGTGCCCGTCGGCCCGTTCCGGTTCTTGGCCACGATCACCTCGGCGATGCCCGGCTGGTCGTTGGGGTCGTAATACTCGGGGCGATGGAGCAGCAGGACCATGTCCGCGTCCTGCTCGATGGCCCCCGACTCGCGGAGGTCGGCCATCCGCGGGCGGCGGTCCTCGCGGTTCTCGACGCCCCGGTTGAGCTGGGAGAGGGCGATGACCGGGACGTGCAGCTCGCGGGCGAGCGTCTTGAGCCGCCGGCTGATCTTGGCGATCTGCTCCTGGCGGCTGTCCCGGCTCTCCTCGGCGTCGATGAGCTGGATGTAGTCCACGACGATCAGCCCCAGCTCCTGCCGGAGCTTGAGGCGGCGGGCCATCGCCGTGATCTGGAGCATGTTCCGCGCGGGGGTGTCGTCGATGAAGATCGGCGTCCCTTCCATCTCGTGATAGGCCTTCGCCAGCTTGTTCAGCTCCCGGTAGTCGAGCCCCTGGCCGGTCCGCAGCTTGTGGCCGTCGACCCGCGACCGCGCGCACAGGAGCCGCTCGCCGATCTCCTGATTTCCCATCTCCAGGCTGACGATGAGCGTCGCGATCCCGCAGTTAATCGCCGCATGATCACATATATTCAACATCATGGCCGTCTTGCCCATGCTGGGGCGGGCGGCGATGATCACGAGCTGGTCGGCGTGGAAGCCGTTGGTGAGGTCGTCCAGGTTGAAGAACCCGGAGGCCACCCCGGACACCGGGTGCTTCTCCTCGGCCCGCTTCGAGATCAGCGTCATCGCCCTCTCGAGGACCGACTTGATCTCGTGGGTCTCCCCCTTGATCTGGTCCTCGGCGATCGCGAAGATCCGCTTCTCCGCCGACTCGAGGAGCTGCTGGGCGGTGTACAGGTTGGAATAGCCGTCGCGGATGATGTCCGTCGCGCCCTCGATGAGCTGGCGGCTGATCGATTTCTGGCGGACGATCTCGGCGTGGTACTTCGTGTTGGCCGCGTGCGGGACGCTGTTGGCGATCTCCAGCAGCAGCTCGTCCCCGCCGATCTGCTTGTACTGATCCCGGCGCTCGAGCTCGTCGGCGAGCGTCAGGGCGTCGATCCCCTTGCCCAGGTCGTACAGGTCGCGGATCGCTCTGTAGACAACCTGGTGCGAGTCCCGGTAGAAGTCCTCCACGTTGAGGAACGAGACGATGTCGTGCAGGACCTCGTTGTCCAGCAGGATGCCGCCCAGCACCGATCGCTCCGCATCCAGGTTCTGGGGCGGCAGGTGATCGCTGAGCGACCCGCCCGCCGACTTGGGGAAGGGGATGTTCCCATTGCCCGAGCCCATCTTGTTCCCACCATATCCGGGTGCTGGTACCGAAGCCATGCTGCGTCGAACTCCCCCTCTATGCCATCATCCGACCACCCACCATCGACTTCGACGGGTCGCCGATCTCTGAACAATCGTATCGGTTTCCGGGGGTCCGCTCCATCGCGAAAAGTCATCGAAAGGGAGAAGCCGGCGAGAAGCCGAGGGATTTCGATCGATTCGGCGGGATATGAGGAGTGATCTGCCCCCCGCGCGGAGGGAAGTCCCGGGAACGAGCGGTTAAGGCAGGGTGGACGCATCCGGCCAGGTGGCCCGGGACGAGGGTTCGAAATGAAGGAGGCGAGCTTGCGGCCCGCCTCCCTTCGTCGAGATCGGTTGATAGCCCGAGGGCATCAGTCGCCGGTTTCCTCGGTGTGGGTCGGCACGACCCAGAGCTTGGCCTCGGTCTCGATGTCCTGACCCAGGACGACGCGGATCGTGTAGAACCCCAGGTCCTTGAGCGGGCCCTCGATGCGGACGTTGTCGGTCTCGACCGGGAAGCCCGCGGCCTTGAGCGCCGCGGCGATCTGATCGGCGTTGACCGATCCGTAGAGGTGCCCTTCCTCGTTGGCGTTGGCCTCGATCGAGATCGTCCGCTGGGAGATCTGGGCCCCCAGGTTCTGGAGATCGGCGCGGCGAGCTTCCTCGAGCTGGCGGAGCCGCTCGCGGTGCTTCTCGACGATCCGGAGGTTGTGCGGCGTGGCGAAGGTGGCCAGGCCCTGGGGCAGGAGGTAGTTCCGGGCGAAGCCCGGCTTAACCTTGACGAGCTCGCCGGTCTGGCCGACGTGGGTCACCGACTGGGTAAGCAGGACCGAAATGTGTCCGTCCTTGGCGCGGAGCGGATGGTTCTTCCTCCGCTCGACGCCGGGCTGGCGGGGTGCATTGACGAGCGCCGCGGCGCTCGCATGGGGAGTGACGTGAGACTTCCCGGTCCCCTTCTTGGCCGACCCCTTGGCCTTGGCCTTCGTCTTGGTCTTTCCGCCCGAGGAACTCGCTGTCTTGGCCATGAAAGGGCCCCCTCGAAATCAATGCGTGGAAGCGGGCGATGGGCCCCACCCAGGTACTACCCCGTTCGCGGACCGACCCGGACCCGTTCGACGATATCGCGTTGGACGCAATTTGTGGAGAGTAACGATTTAAGCGGATCCGGCCGGTCCGGCCAAGCGGTGCATTTGTGCGCCTGGCCGGCCCCAAATCCAGTCAGAACGGAATGTCATCCTCTTCCTGCTCGGGCTCGGCGGCGGGCCGACTGGTGCGAGGGCCCGCCGAGTAGCCGCCGCGCCCCGCACCGGCACCCGCGCCGTTGGCCGGGCTGGGGGACGAGGACCGACGCGGGGCCGGCTCGCGGGCGGGAGCGGGAGCCGAAGCCCCGTCCTCGTCGCCATAGTCGCCGCCTCCGCCGCCGGAGTCGGACCGCCGGGAGTCGAGGAACTGGACCCGATCGGCGTGGACGCGGATCTTCTCCCGCTTCTGGCCGGTCGTCTTGTCCTCCCAGGTGTCCATCTTCAGGGAGCCTTCCACATGGATCTGGCTCCCCTTCCGCAGGTACTGGCAGCAGTTCTCCGCCGCCCGGTCCCAGACCGTCACGTCGATGAACAGCGTTTCCTCGCGCCGACTCCCTTCGCGGTCGGTCCAGCCGCGGCTGGTCGCCATCCGGAGCTCCGCGACGGCCGTGCCGCCGGGGGTCCGCCGCAGCTCGGGGTCGAACGTCAGTCGACCCATGAGAAAAACCTTGTTCAAGTCGGCCATCGCTGCGTTCCTTTCTCGACCGCCTACCCGCCGAACCCGTGGGAAGATACCTCGGACACGGAAATCCAGGGAACCACGATCTCACTTCAAAACTAAACGCTTGTTCCCTAGATTGCAAGGACGAAAACCGCCGGAATCTCCGGCGGCGGCAGGCGTAACCGGCAGGAGCCGATCAGTCGTCGCGGCGGCGGCGGCGGGGGCGATCGTCGCCGTCTTCGTCTCCACCCTCCTCGGCATCGACGTTCGGGTTCGAGGTCATCGCCTGGTTGACCAGGTGCTCCTCGAGCTTGGTCGGGACCTTGAGGATGAGCTCGCGGAGGATGAGGTCGCTCAGGTGGCAGTCCGCGACGATCTCCTTCAGGTGCGAGCCGTCGGTCTTGAAGTAGGTGAGGAGGTACGTCCCCTTCTTGTGCCCCTCGACCGCGTAGGCGAGCCGGCGCTCGTCCCACTGGCGGCTGGCCACGATCTCGGAGCTGTGCTTGGTGAGGATGTCGTGGACGTGCTTGACGGTGTCGTCCCAGGCCGCGGCGGCCTTGGTGCTGTCGAGCAGGAACATCCCTTCGTACGTTTGAACGGCCAAGTGCGAGTCCTCCAGGGCAGATGTCGAATCGCGTCGTCTTCGTGTTCGTTCGGGTCGCGAACGAGTGAGTTCGGCCAGCGGGTCGTGTCGGTTGGTTGATTGATTGGTCGTGGGTTGCCGGAGCCTCGTCGCGGTTCACGGCTTCCCCGGCGAGATCCCATTGAACCGGTTCATCGCGGCCTCGGTCCCCTGGGAGATCCAGACGGCCACGGCCTGGCTGGCGAGGATCAGGGCGTCGTCGATGGCGGCTCGCTCGGTGCTGCGGAAGCGACTGAGCACGTAGTCGGCGGCATCGCTCTCGCCATTGTCGCCGATGCCGATGCGGAGCCTGGCGTACTGTTCGGTCCCGAGGTGGGAGTTGATGTCCCGGAGGCCCTTTTGGCCCCCGTCGGATCCGCCGGGGCGGATCCGGATCTTCCCCACGGGGAGATTCAGGTCGTCGCAGACGACCAGCAGGTCGGCCGGCTCGAGCTTGTAGAAGCGGAGGGCCTGGCCGACCGACCGGCCGCTCAGGTTCATGAACGTCTCGGGCTTGAGCAGCAGGACCCGCCGATAGTCGATCTCGGCCTCGGCGAGCTGCCCCTCGAACTTGCGGGAGAACGAGGCCCCGCGACCCCCGGCCGCGAGGCGATCGATCAGGTCGAAGCCGATGTTGTGGCGGGTCGCCGCGTACTTGTTGCCGGGGTTCCCCAGGCCGACCACGAGCTTCAACGTTGCCAAGGACGGAACTCCCGGCGGACGAGATCCGCGACCGGCGCCGGGCGGTCAGGAGGAGGGAAGCCCTCCTCCGGCCATGACGGCAAGCCCGAGGCCGCCCGCGATCAGTCGTCCTTGTCCTTTTCCTTGCGCTCGGGCTTGATGACCTCGGGCTGAGTGGCCGCATCGGCCCCCTCGGCCGCCGCGGCCTCCTCCGCAACCCTGGGCGTCACAACGTGGAGGATCAGCAGGTCGCCGTCCGCGTCCGCCACGACGTTCGGGGGCAACTGGAGGTCGCGGACGTGGATCGCCTGGTCCAGGCCCAGGCCGCTGACGTCGACCCGGATCGAGTCCGGGATCGAGGCCGCCGGGCACTTGATGGACAGCGTGTGCACGATCTGCTCGAGCACGCCCCCGTCGGCGAGGCCGGCCGCCTGGCCGCGGACCTCGATCTTGACCTCGGTCTCGATCTGCTCCTCGGCGCTGACGCGGGCGAAGTCCAGGTGGAGGATCTCCCGCCCCAGGTTGTCCCACTGGACGTCCCGGATCAGGACGGTCTCGGACTTGCTGCCCAGGTCGAGCTCCGCCAGGTGGCTCGCGCCCTTGATCATCTGCCAGACATCTTCCTTCGAAAGGGAGATGGGCACGACCTCCTGCTTGTGGCCGTAGATCACGGCCGGGATGCGGCCCTCCTTGCGAAGGCGCCTGACCACTCGGCTACCCGTCCCCTTGTTCTTGGCGGGGTCCCGGGCCTCGACCCGGATCTTCAATGCTTCGGCCATCGATGGCTCGCCCTGACCGACCCCGCGGTCAGGCGAGGTCTCCCTGAAAGAAAGAAGTTGGAACCAGAGGCGCAGGATACCATTCCCCCACGCCCGCACCGACCCAAGTCACGAGCCACCGGTCCCGAAGACCGGCCCACGCTCACGAAGGACCAGCATGCAGCCCGAACGGCCGCGCATCTGGCCATTATGGAGTTTCCCTCGCGCCCGTTCAAGCCCTCCTCGCCCCGCGGATCCCGGCCCATCGCCGCCGGTCCACAACACCCAGGGATACCTGGCGTATCCGCTCATGACGTCCGCCACCAGGACCGCGGCAATTTGGCTTTGTTCGTCGTCTCGGCATCACGGCGACAACGCCATAAACCCTTGCAATATAGGCTATTCCATTCGTTTTCCGGATTGGCTTTGCTCGCCGGTTTTCTGGTCGTTCGCCGTCCTTTCCGCCCTCATCTCAGCCCGCATCGAGGACGCCGACCGTCGCGGGGACCGTCCGCCCCGGCGGGTCGTTCCTGGCGTCCTTCCGTCGCATCAAGGCCCTCGATGGTCGTCCGGTGCAATTGGCTTTGATCGTCAACTCGATGGCCAGGCGATTTCGTTGTAAACGTCACTCACGCCTGACCTTGAGTCTGTTTTCCGGATTGGCTTTGCTCGCCAATTTCTCTGGCCACCCGCCGGCCTGCACTCTCCCAGCAGGCCGGCGCCGAGTTCATGGATCACCGACCACCGAATTTTCAAAGATCCCCGGGAGGCGCGCAGACGGTCCGCGCGCAAGGGGCCCTCCCTATCTAGGAGAATCCCGGAAAGCACGCCCCCGGTTTCACAAAAATCCGGAAAATTGGCGACCGGGCCGGCATGATCGGACCGTGAATGGCCGTCGGAGGCTCGATCGAATCGAGTCGGGGGCATCAGTTCCGCCTCGGTCGGCCGGCGCAACGATCGCCGTGGATCGCCTTCTGTGTCACGCGCCACAGTTGTTCGCCGGTCATTCGGCCACACTCCTTCGCCGCGAGCCCGGAGCATGCGTGGCCGTGGTGGGACACCACGGGCGGGCAGGCCGTCGTCCTGGCACCAGGGGCCTTGTCCCAGCTATGTTCAGCCTGGAGCATGGGTGGCCGTGGTGGAACACCACGGAGAGCAGGCCGAGTGGTTGGACAGGCTTTTCTCCGGGGCCGAGCCGGTCCCGTGGTGTTCCACCACGGCCACCCGGAGGGCCTACGTGGCTACAAGGAATGGCAAGCTCCACCATCGCGTCGTGCGACAATCCCGATCCCCATGTCCGAGCCGGAAGCGTAAGCGACGGTGGGTTCATGATTTGGGATCATCCGTCGCTTACGCTTCCGGGCATCGTCCCGAGATGGTGAGGATTCGGCTCCCAAGGTTGATAGTCGGCACGGCCCTGCAAGCCTGGGTGACCACGATCGTCAGATCGTGGTTCGGACGGGCGAAGCCTCCAGCCTCGCACGTCAGTGCGATCCGCGGGGCAGGCCGTCGCTCGCTCGAAGGCGGTCCGGCTTACGCCGGAGGCTGGTGGGCTGCGCCCCGTCCGAACCACCCGCCCAC
>NZ_JAALJH010000009.1 GCF_011064615.1 Aquisphaera insulae
TTCGTCGACGGCGATGCTAGCGTCGACGGGGGCTGGGTCGCGGCTCTTTGGGGGATAGCCGAAGAGGGGAGCGTCGGAAAGATGTCCGTGAGGACTGGACATTCCTCCCGTCCCTCCGCTCGATCCCCCGCCGTCCGCGACCGAGCTAGCAAAAAACACGTCGACCCTGTAAATTCCTTTAGAAGGGCCCACCGCCCTCCTTCCAGGAACGGAACTCCGCCACGCAATCACGATTGCCTTCGAGCTCCGCCCCGGACGCGGCGAGGACGGACCGGCCGACGCGGATGCTGCTCGCGGCCACGTTGTCCGACCGGCCGGTCGGAGGTTGAGTCGCCGTCGAAGAATCCGATCGAACTGAAACAGCCCGCAGAGAGACGCCAACGACCATGCTGCTGAAAGCGACCGACATCCGCCGGGGAATGGTGATCACGATGGACGGGGTGAACTTCGTCGTCGTCGATTTCGCCCATCACACCCCAGGCAACCTCCGGGCGATGGTCCAGACCAAGCTCCGGAACATGAACAACGGGTCCCTCATCGACAAGCGGCTCCGCTCGGTCGACCAGATCGAGGTCCCCTACGTCGAGACCAAGGAATTCGAGTACCTGTACTCCGCCGGGGACGAGCACGTCTTCATGGAATCGGAGACGTACGACCAGCTCCACTTCGACAAGGACATCATCGGGACGGCGATGCAGTTCCTGCTGCCGAACACCAAGGTGATGGTCAAGTACATCAACGACAAGGCGGTCTCGATCGAGATCCCCGATTCGGTGGAGCTGACGGTCACCGACACGCCCCCGGCCCTCGCCGGCGCGACGGCGACCAACCAGTACAAGGAGGCCGAGCTCGAGACCGGCCTGAAGGTCCAGGTCCCTCCCTTCATCAAGCCGGGCGAGAAGATCCGGATCGACACCCGGACGTCCGAGTACCTGGAACGGGTCAAGTGACGCCCGAGCGAGGGGCTTCCTCGTGGACGACCTGACGCGGCTCCTGGGGGAGCTGGTGAGCATCCCCAGCGTCAATCCGATGGGCCGAGGGCTCGCCGGCCCGGACATCCTGGAGACCCGCCTCAGCGGCTACCTCGAGGACTGGTTCCGGGCCCGCTCGATCCCTTGCCGGCGGGTGCCGATCGCACCCGGCCGGGATAACCTGATCGCCCGGTTCGACGCCCCTCGATCCGGCCGGACGATCCTCCTCGACGTCCACCAGGACACGGTCCCCACCGACGGCATGACCATCGAGCCCTTCGAGCCGCGGGTCGAAGGGGGAAGGATGTACGGGCGGGGCGCCTGCGACATCAAGGGGGGCATGGCCGCGATGCTGACCGCCTTCGAGCGGCTCTGGCGTGAGCGGCCCCCCGGCGCGGCCTCGGTCATCCTGGCCTGCACCGTGGACGAGGAGTTCACCCACATCGGCTCCAGCCACCTGGCCGCCTCGGGGCACGGGGCCGACCTCGCCATCGTGGCCGAGCCGACGCGGCTGGACCTGGTTCACAGCCACAAGGGCGCCGTGCGGTGGAAGGTCCGGACGACCGGCGTGGCCTGCCACAGCTCGTCGCCGGCACTCGGGAAAAACGCGATCTACAAGATGGCGGACGTCGTCGCGGTCCTCTCGGAGTATGCGGCCCGGCTCTCGGCCTCCGCGTCCGACCCGATCCTCGGCCCCCCCACGCTCTCGGTCGGTCGCATCGAGGGGGGCGTGAGCGTCAACGTGGTCCCCGACCGCTGCGAGATCGAGATCGATCGGCGACTCATCGCCGGCGAGGAGCCGAGGAAGGCCATGGACGAGGTCCGGGCGCTCCTGCTCCCCCTCTCGGAGCCGGGGTCCGAGGTGGTCTTCGAGGACCCGTGGGTGATCATGCCGGCGCTCGTGCCGGGCCTCGGGACGTGGGAAGGCCCCCTCCGGGAGGCCGTCGCCGCGGCGACCGGACGGGTGCCGAACTTGGTGGGCGTCCCCTACGGGACCGACGCCGGCCCGCTCGGCGAGAGGGGCCTCCCGTGCGTCGTCTTCGGCCCCGGCGACATCGCCCAGGCCCACACCCGCGACGAGTGGGTCGAGCTGGAGCAGGTGCATCTGGCCGCGGAAGCCTACTACCGCATGGCTTGCACGCTCGGCTGAACCCGTTCGCGAGCCGATCCCGGCCCGGAAATGCCGGGCCGAGGGAATGGAATCGCCCCGGCCTCCGCCCCCGGGAAGGAGCGGACCGGGGCGATCCCTCGAGAGCACTCGAACATGGACCGGGAAGGGGACGGCTCAGAACACGTCCATCGTGAAGTGATTGCCCTGATACCAGCGCTTCTTGTTCCACTCGTGCCAGCCGTTGGGGTGGCGGAAGACGCCGAACACCCGGTGGCCGCCGTAGAAATTGCGGTAGTACGGACCCTGAATCTGGGGAACAATACGCTGCTCCCGAGGATACTTGTACCAGCCGTCGTAAAGGCCCTGGTACTCGAACCCGTTGCCGGGGACCTGAGGCGGCACGTAGGGCCAGTGCAGGTAATCCGTCCAATCCTGGGCCTGTGCCGAGTTCACTCCGCCCAGGCCCAGCAGCGCCACGGCAAGGGTGAGCGCCTTGATCCAAGAGCCTCGAGACACGTTCCACCTCCATGTAGGGAAGCCGTTCCCAAACCACGGTTAACATGACACACGAACGCGGCGGGGGCGGGAATTTCCCGTCGTTTTTTCCGTCACGAGGGGCAGGTTATGCATGACGGACGGATTGGCGCGCGGGAAGCGGCGGCACGCCCTCGGCGAAGGCTGTCGCCCCTTTCGATTCGGCTGGCGGCGACGGTCCTGCTGCTGACGGCGACGAGCGCGGCGCCAGCCCAGGAGCCGGCCCACGACGCCGACCGCCAGCGAATCGAAGCGGTCGTCGGCAGGCTCGCCTCGCCGGCCATGCAGGGCCGCCGCGGGGAAGGGGCGGAGAAGGCCGCGGCCTACCTCGTCGACGAGTTCAGGCGGATCGGGCTCGAACCCCTTTTCGACGGCAAGTTCACCCAGCCGATCCCCGGCAAGGAACCGGGGACGGTCCAGGGGACGAATCTCGGCGCCATGATCCGAGGGGCCGACCCCAAGCTCAAGGACGACTGGGTGATCGTCGCCGCCCATTACGATCACCTGGGGGTGCGCCGGGGCGTCCTCTATCCGGGGGCGGATGACAACGCCACGGGGGTCGCCATGATGCTCGAGGCCGCCCGGGCCTTCGCGTCCGCGGGCGCCCCGCCGCGGCGGAGTGTCGCCTTCATCGGGTTCGACCTGGAGGAGATCGGCCTCTTCGGATCCCGTTATCTCGTGGCCCATCCGCCGATGCCGCTCGAACGCGTCGCGCTCTTCATCACGGCCGACATGATCGGCAGGGCGATGATGGGGGTCTGCAAGCAACAGGTCTTCGTCCTGGGGACGGAGCACGCGCCGGGATTGCGGGCCTGGATCGACGAGGCGGCCCGCGACAGGCCGGTGCGGGTCAGCCTGCTGGGATCCGACGTCCTGATCCTCAACCGCAGCGATTACGGCCCGTTCCGCACCCGGCAGGTCCCGTATCTGTTCTTCAGCACGGGCGAGAATCCCTGTTACCATTCGCCCGACGACCGCCCGGAGACCATCGACTACGCCAAGGCCACCGTTATCACGCGGATCATCCGGGACGTTGCCAGGAGTGCCGCCGACGCGGCCGAGACGCCCCGATGGAATCCCAACCCGGACAATCCGCTGGCCGAGGCCGCGACGATCCGGGACGTGCTCAAGGAGCTCCTCGGGAATGAGCGGCCCCTCAAGCTGAGCGGAGCGGCGGCCTACCTGATGAGGTCGACCCTCGGCGACGCCGAGGCGATCCTGGGCCGCGGGGCCATGACGCCGGCGGAGCGGGCCAGGCTGATCCAGTCGACTCGCGTCATCCTGCTGATGATCCAGTGAGGCCCGGCCGCGGGCCGGATCATTCCCTGGGCCCGGGACCGGGCGGGGCGACGAGGTCCGGAGGGCGTAGCCTGCGGAGCGGCCTGGGGAACGGCGGCACCACGGCGGGCGGGTCGTTCCCCGGGATCGGGAGATCGACGAAGCCCCGATTTCGGCCCGGGAAGGGGATGGCCGCCCCGGCGTCGATCGGGCCCCCGGGGATCTCGTTCATCAGCGGAGGTAGCCGGAAATCCGCGGCTTCCTCCTCCTCGGCCGGCGTCCCGCCCGACGACGCGGCGGGGAAGGCATCGATCCGCTCGGCGAGATAGCGCGCCCAGAGCGGTCCGCCCGGCTCGCCGACATCCGTCGAGACGAAGCCGGCCGGGGTCTCCTCGACCCGGCGGACGCGTCCGGCGGCCGAGGTCAGATAGTCCACGACGGACCTGGCCCGCTGGGGCTCTCCGCGGGCGAGCAGGACCTGGGCCCGGAGCGCCAGGAACCGGAGACGGTTCCCCGAGGACTTCATGCGGCCCTCGATCGCGTCGAGATCGGCCTCGGCGGCGGTGTGGTCGCCGCGGAGATAGTCGAAGAAGAGCCGCAGCTCGTCCGTCGGCTCCGCGGCGGATTCCCCGCGGGCGTCGCTGATTGGGTTGGCGGGCGTGTCCAGGAAGGCGCGGCCGATCTTGCCGATCCGGCGGAGCCGAAGGCTCGCGGGGTTCTGCTCGCCGATCTCGCCCGGGACCGGCAGCAGCGATGGCCGCTGGGCCATGGCCTCGCGATCGCCGGGCCGGTCAGGCACGGAGGTCTTCACGAGCAGACGGGCCGCCTCGACCATCGAGGCCATCCACTCGGCCCGGCTCGATGCGTCGGGGGCGAGCAGGGTGACCTCCTCGCTGACCAGGTCGCAGAGCAGCGGCAGGCCGGAGTCTCCCGTCGTTTGCACCCGGACCGCGGCGATCTGCCCGTCCGGGTGGAGGGCGATGGCCCCGATCCGGCGGCCGTCGTCGAACGGGTGGAGCCGCTTGAAGACGCGGCCGGTCCTCAGCTCGCCGAAGACGATGGCGGGGGCCTGGCCCTCCAGGTCGGCGGTGAAGATGGCCTGCTCTTGCTGCCGGTCCAGGCTGGTGGAGAGCGTACCCAGGATCGGCGGCCCCAGCGCCAAGATGGGGACCGCGCCCCGGGTTTCCAGGAAGACTCGCAGCAGCTCGTACCCGCGATTGCCCATCGCGAAGCGGCGGCCGGCGATCAGGATCGATTGCCCGTCCTGCGACCAGAAGGGTGCCCCGCAGGGGTCCGCGAACTCCATCAGCGAGCTTCCCGGCCCGAGGTCCCGGCCGACGAGCGTGAGGGATTTCGCCTGGGCCCGGGCCTTCGCCGGCGCGAGATAGGCCAGCCGCGAGCCGTCGGGAGACCAGGCGGGTCGTTCCGCCTGGTCGATCGTCTTGAGGATCCGACCCTGCTCCGGCAGCAAGACGACGAGCGATGGGGAAGGGCCCGGGAGGGGAATGACCAGGATCTGGCCGTCCGGATTCCAGCAGAACTCGAGATCCGCGACGGCCACGTTCGCGTCCGCCTCACGCTCCGCCCAGGGGATGGTGGCCACCACCCGTTTGCGGTCCAGGGCTTCCTGGACCACGATCTCCAGGCTCAACTTCCGGCCTTCGGCCGGCCCCGCCGCGATCGGCAGCACCAGCCGCCCGTAGCAGAGCGTGTGGCCGTCCGGTCCCCAGGCCGGGGCCGTCACCGGATCCTTCGAGTCCTCGACGAGGACCGAGGCTCCCGTCGCCTTCTCCCGGGCCCAGATCCGGTAGCGTCGCGCGGCCGCCGGCGCGGGGCCTTCCGCCGGACGCCGCGATGGGGGGGCCGTCGGATCGTCCGCGGGGCTGACGAGGAACCCGGCCTGCGGCCCGGCCGCCCCGGACGTCGCCGTCGTGTACGCCAGCCACTGGCCGTCGGGCGACCATGCGGGGGGAGAATGGAGGGATGAGGCGACCAGCGAGGCCGTCATGAGCTTCAGGAGGCCGGACATCGCGGTCAGCATCAGGAAGTCATCCCCCGGGTGAGGCGGTCGGTTTCCTACCTAGTATAGAGGTCCGGAAATCAAGTTCCTAGCGAACCTGACACCGCAGTCACAATCGATAGGACCCGCACTCGATTCCGAGCCGGTCGGGTTGACCCCGGGGCGAACCGGGGTACTCTGATCTAGGGGCACGTCCGGCCTGCGCCCTGGCCAAAAGGGTTCCCCGCAATGCACTTGAATCGAGGGCCGTTATTGGGTTACCCTCAATGTGCGGGGTCCTTACCTGCCGACATCGCCCCCACCTTGCGACCTACCCCGCGGCGTGCTGCATCCCGCTTACCGAAAACCGGGAGACTCCATGCGTTTCGTGTTGATCGATCGAATCGTGGACGTGCAACGAGGCAAGTCCCTGGTCGCGGTCAAGAACCTGTCGCTGGCCGAGGAGTATCTGAATGACCATTTCCCGGGTTTCCCCGTCATGCCGGGCGTCCTCATGCTGGAAGCCCTCACGCAGGCGGGGGCCTGGCTGATTCGAGACATGGAGGACTTCGAGCACAGCATCATCCTCCTCAAGCAGGCCAAGACCATCAAGTACGGCAGCTTCGTGGAGCCCGGCCGACAGCTCGAGCTGCGGGTGACCCTCGAATCCCATGATGACTCGGTCGCCTCGTTCAAGGGGGCGGGGGTGATCGACGGCCAGACCATGGTGAATGGTCGTTTCTCGTTGACCCGCTACAACTTGCGTGACAAGAACCCGAGCCTTCACCAGACCGACGCGGCGATCGTCGCGGGGCTCCGTGAGCTCTACCAGACGCTCCGCAAGGGGTCGGTCGGCGCCAAGGCCATCAGCCGGACCCCCGAGGTCCAGGAAACGAAGGCCGGGCTCTAGGAGGTCCCGTCGGAATCGGGGAACCGTGCGCCCCGAGGTCCCGGGGGGACTCCGCCGAATCCTCACTCGACGGAGGCTCGCCCGCAGGCGGTGCCGGGACGGCTTGAATCCCTCCTTATGATGTTGCAAGGTTTTTCGTTTTGCATCAAGATACGCCCCGACCGGCCGGCCCGCCCCATGACGGGCCCGTGACCCGAAGTCTGGGGACGCCGAATCGCCCTCCCGACGACTCACCTTTGAAGTTGAACGCTCGATTTCGCCGACGATTAAGTGAGCCGACTTGATCTTCGGTGCCCCTGCCGGTCGGTCTGGATTGGGGTTGAGCGGCAATCCCTTTTATCCTGAGGATGACATGCCCACGTACGATGAAATCTTCGAGAAAGTCCAGACGACGCTGGTGGATGCACTGGGCGTCGATGACGATGACGTGACGCGGCAGGCGACGCTCCAGGGCGACCTCGGCGCCGAGTCGATCGACTTCCTCGATATCGTCTTCCGGCTCGAGCGGAATTTCGGGATCAAGATCCCCCGCGGCGAGCTCTTCCCGGAGAACCTGGTCGCCGATCCGGAATGGGTCGCCGACGGGAGGCTCACGACCAAGGGGATCGATGAGCTCAAGGCCCGGCTCCCCTATGCCGACCTGAGCAAGTTCGCCGCCAACCCCGACGTCGAGAACATCGGCGACCTCTACACGGTGGACATGCTGGTCCAGTACGTCCAGAGCAAGCTGGCCTGACCCGAGAGCGAGCGGCCCTCCGCCACCTCAACCTCACAGCCCGATCGAGTCCGGCCGCCCGACACCGGGCGTGCCGGCTGCGCCGGGGGTGGGACGTATGGCGGGGCTGATCGCTCGTCGTCGATTCGTGCAACCATTCTCCGATTCCTCTCACGTGGTGGGCTTCCGGCACGATGCGCTGGATCTGGATCGACAAGTTCCTCGAGTTTCGCAGCGGCGAGTTCGCCCGCGCGGTCAAGAACCTGACCCTGGCGGAAGAGCACCTGCATGACCACTTCCCCGGATACCCGGTCATGCCCGCGTCCCTGATCATCGAGGGGCTGGCGCAGACGGGGGGGATCCTGGTCGGCGAGGCCAGCGCATTCGCGGAGAAGGTCGTCCTGGCCAAGATCTCGCGAGCCGAGTTCAGCGGGGTGGCCTGTGCCGGCGATCAACTGATCTATGAGGTGACGATCAAGGGGATCCGCCCCGACGGGGCGATCGTCGACGCCAAGGCGTTCCTCAACGGGGAGCTCCTGGCGGACGCCGAGATCGTCTTCGCCCACCTGGATAACACTCGGGCGAACCAGATCTTCGGGCCCAAGAATTTCGTGTTCACGCAGCAGTTGCTCGGCGTCCTCGACCTGGCCCGGGCCCAGGAGAAATCGCGCGAGGCGGGAGCCTCGGCCGGCGAGGGAGGGGCGTCCAGCAACGGGCAGGTACAGGGGACGGAGCCCTGATTGGGCCGGCCCGAGGGATGGGGCTCGCGTTGGGAACGCGGGCGGCGGCAGGCCGGGGAAATCTTGAGGATCCGGACGAGTTTGCTCCCCGAGTCGCGTCTCAGAGGGCATAATGGTGCGGTGAACCGGAGCGACGCCTCGACATCGTGGTGAGTCGGCAAGCCCGGTCGCGCGGAGTATCGACGAGACTTTCATGCCTGGTTCCGAACGTCGCGTGGTCATCACCGGAGTCGGCCTCGTCTCCCCCCTGGGTGACTCGCCCGACCAATTGTGGGCGGCCCTCGAGGCCGGCAAGGGGGCCGTCGCGCCGATCGAGGCTTTCCCCGTCGAGGGGATGCCCAATCACCTGGCGGCCGAGATCCGTCCCTTCGACTTCCTGAAGACTCCGGCCCTGGCGAAGGCCAGCTTCTTCAAGGAGCTGCGCAAGAGCCGCAAGTACATGGCGAGGGACATCCAGCTCTGCGTCGCCGGCGCGCAGCTCGCCATGGTGGACTCGGGGCTCGGCAAGGGGGGCGTCGACCCGACGCGGATCGGCATCGACCTGGGTGCCGGCCTGATCTCCACGGAGCTCGACGAGCTGGCGCCGGCCATCGAGCACGCGACGAAGCCCACGGGGAGCTTCGACTACGCGGCCTGGGGTCGGGAGTCGATCGGGATCATCGAGCCGTTCTGGCTCCTCAAGTACCTGCCCAACATGCTGGCCTGCCACATCAGCATCCTGATGGACTGCCAGGGGCCGAGCAACACGATCACCGAGGCGGACGCCTCGGCGAACCTGGCGATCGCGGAGGCGGCGCGGATCATCGCTCGCGGCAAGGCCGACGTGATGGTGACCGGCGCGGCCGACTCCAAGATCCATCCGCTCAGCTTCATCCGGATGGCGATGCAGGGGACGATGTCGCGGTGGCAGGGGGATCCCGCGGGGGCCTGCCGGCCGTTCGACGCCCGCCGCGAGGGGACCGTGCCCGGCGAGGGGGCCGGCATCGTGATCCTCGAGGAGTACGAGCACGCGAAGGCCCGCGGGGCGAAGATCCACGGCGAGATCCTCGGGGCCGGCTCCGGCTGCGACGCCATGGCCGCTGGCGGCCTGGACCCCGACGGCGGCGGGACCGCCGTTGCGATCCGCTCCGCGATCCGGGCGGCCGGGATCACGCCGGCCGAGATCGGCCACATCAACGCCCACGGGATCGGCACGAAGGTCGGCGACCTGGCGGAGGCCAGGGCCTTCCGCCGCGTCTTCGGCGATGCCGCCCCCCCGGTCACCTCCCTGAAGGGGCACATGGGGACGCTGGCGTCGGGGTGCGGCTCCGTGGAGCTGATCGCCAGCCTGGCCGGCCTGAGCCGCGGGATGATCCCCCCCACGCGGAACTGCGACGATCCCGACCCCGAGTGCGGCCTGGACATCGTCCGCGACCGCCCGCGGCCGTCGTCGAACCCGATCTTCGTGAACACCAACATCACCGCCAACGGCCAGGCGGCCGCGCTCGTCGTCCAGGCCGCTCGCCCCTGATCCGGTTCCGATCCACGCGGGCGCAAGCCCGGCATCGCGAGGAAGACCTTCATGCGTCGCGTCGTCGTCACAGGCATGGGCATGGTCACACCGGTCGGCCGCGACATGGAGTCGACCTGGTCCGCCCTGCTCGAGGGGAAGAGCGGGGTCGGGCCGATCTCGCTCTTCGACGCGCATACCTTCGCCACCCGGATCGCCGCGGAGGCCAAGGACTTCTCCCTGGCCGGCTACCGCCCCGACGGTGATCGCTGGGCGAGCCATTCGCGGAACACCCAGTTCGCCATCGCCGCCGCGCAGATGGCGATCGACGATTCCGGGCTCCTCGCCGGGACCGGGGCCCGGCCCCTCGACCACGAGCGGTTCGGCGTCTACCTCGGCGCCGGCGAGGGCCAGCAGGACTTCCCGCGGTTCGTCCGGCTCGTCCACAAGGCGTCGCATCCGGATTCCGGCCACGGCGGACGCCCGAAGGTCCTCACCAACGAGTTCACCCGCATGGGCGAGCGCGAGCTCAACGCCCTGGCCGAGGCCGAGCAGGAGCCGGGCACCCCGGCGGCCCACCTGGCCAACGTCTTCGGCGCGAGGGGGGTCAACTCGAACTGCCTGACGGCCTGCGCGGCCAGCTCCCAGGCCATCGGCGAGGCCTTCGAGATGATCCGGTCCGGGTGCGCGGACGTCATCCTCTCCGGCGGCACCCACAGCATGATCCACCCGTTCGGGCTGACGGGCTTCATCCTCCTGACCGCCCTCTCCACCCGCAACGACGAGCCGACCCGGGCGAGCCGGCCCTTCGATCGCGACCGCGACGGCTTCATCCTCGGCGAGGGGGCCGGGATGCTCGTCCTCGAGGAACTCGAGCACGCCAAGGCCCGGGGCGCCCGGATCCACGGCGAGATCGTCGGCTACGGCTCCACCGCCGACGCCTTCCGGATCACCGACAGCCACGAGGACGGCCGCGGCGCCATCGCCTGCCTCCGCGAGGCACTCGAGGTCGCCGGGGTGACGCCCGAGGACATCGACTACATCAACGCCCACGGCACCAGCACCTCCGTCAATGATCGCGTCGAGACCCTGGCCATCAAGCGCGTCTTCGGCGATCATGCGTACAAGGTCCCGATCTCGAGCACCAAGAGCATGATGGGCCACCTGATCGCCGCGGCGGGGAGCGTCGAGGCGATCGTCTGCCTGCTCACGATCCGAGACGGCATCCTGCCGCCGACCGTGAATCTCGACAACCCGGACACGGATTGCGACCTCGACTACATCCCCCATGAAGCCAGGCGCAAGCATGTGGACGTCGCTCTCTCTAACAGCTTCGGATTCGGCGGTCAAAATATCACGCTGATCCTCAGACGTTTCCTCGATTGATCGACATCGACGAGCTCCCGGCCTCCCCGGCGTCCTCCCGCTCCGCTCCTCGGACGGCCGGTGCCCGGGCCCGGCGGTCCGCGCGACCCTGACGGTTCGACCAGGAGTCCCCCCGTGACAGCCCTCCCGACGCCGCTCGTCATCCTCGCCTGGACCGGCCTGCTCGCCCTCGGTGCGCTGCTGGCGGCCATCGCGATCGTGGTCATCCGCTACGGGCCCATCGTCCAGCGGATCCTGGAGGTGAGGCCGGTCTTCCTCCCCCTCCACGTCACGCCGGAGGACGAGGGCGAGCCCGTCACCTTCGCGAGCGGCGACGGGATCTCGCTGGCCGGGTCCTACCTGCGACGGCACACGCGCGACCGGGCCGGCGTCCTCGTCTTCTGCCACGAATACCTCAGCGATCGCTGGAGCTATCTCCCCTACGCGGACCACCTTCGGGACCGCGGCTATGACATCTTCACGTTCGACTTCCGGAACCATGGCGCCAGCGGCGAGGCCCCGAACTATTCCCCCCTCCAGTGGACGACCACCTATGAGCTCGAGGACCTCCGAGCCGCGCTCCGCTGCCTGAGGGCCCGCGAGGATCGCGACCCGGCCGGCTTCGCCCTGATCGGGGTCAGCCGAGGCGGGAGCACGGCGATCGCCGTGGCCGCCGGGGAGGCGGATGTATGGGGGGTCATCACCGACGGAGCCTTCCCCATCCGCGGCACGATGATGGCGTACATCCTGCGATGGGCCGAGATCTACGTCCGCAGCAAGCTCCTGCTCGCGGTCTTCCCGAACTGGATGTACCGGATCCTCGCCAGCGCCAGCCGCAGGCAGTCGGAGCGGAGGCTCCATTGCCGGTTCGCGGACATCGAGGCCGGCGCCCGCGGCCTCTCGCCCCGGCCCTGGCTGGCGATCCACGGCGAGAAGGACGCCTACATCGGCCCCGACATCGCCCGTGAGCTGTACGATCGCGCCGGCCAGCCCAAGGAGCTCTGGATCGTCCCCGGCGCCAAGCACAATCGCTGCCGCGAGGCCGATCCGGAGGCCTACGCGTCCAGGCAGCGGGACTTCCTGGCCCGCAAGGGCCCTCGGCCGCTCGTCGAACCCGGCGAGGCGGACGTCGAGCCCATGGCCATCCCGGACCTCCCGGAGCGTGCATCGTCCGGGTCCCGGATCCTGCCGGCCATCGAAACCACCCTCACCACCTGATCTCCCGTAAGGTCCGTCTTTTCCATGCTCTCGACCCTCCGGCGGATCATCGGCACGCCGCTCACCAATCGCGCCCGCAGGCTCGCCGCGACTTTCCACGAGCAGACCGCCCGCGCGGGCGACGTGCAGCGCGACCTGCTGCGGGGATTCATCGCCCGCAATGCCGAAAGCCAGTTCGGCCGCGACCACCGCTTCGGGGAGATCCAGACCCCGGACGACTTCCGCCGTCGGGTGCCGATTGGCGGCTACGACGAGCACGAGCCCTACATCGACCGCGTCCGCCAGGGGGATACCCGCGCCCTCTTCGGCGGCGATACGCGGGTGCTGATGTTCGCCATGACCTCCGGGACGACGAACCGCCCGAAGACGATCCCGGTGACGAGTCAGTCTCTGCAGGACTATCGCAATGGGTGGACCGTCTGGGGCATCGAGGCCTTCGACGCCCACTCGGCGATGATCCAGGATGGCCTGAGGCCGATCCTCCAGATCGCCAGCGACTGGCGAGAGTCGTTCACGCCCGGCGGGATCCCGTGCGGCGCCATCACGGGGCTGACCGCCTCGATGCAGTCACCCCTGGTGCGCTACGTCTACTGCATGCCGGCCTCGGGCTCGCGGATCAAGGATATCGAGGCGAAGTACTACGTCGCCCTGAGGTTCTCGATCTACCGAGACCTCGGGACGATCATCGCCGCCAATCCCGCCACGATCCTCGCGATCGTCCGCCTCGGCGACCGGGTGAAGGAGACCCTGATCCGAGACCTGCACGACGGCACGATCGATGCCAGGTGGGAGATCCCCCCGGAGGTGCGCCGGGGACTTCGGCTCCGGACGGCCATCCGGCGTCGCCGGGCGGCCCGAAGGCTCGAGGAGATCGTCGACCGGACCGGTCGTCTCCTCCCCAAGGACTACTGGCCCAACCTCCAGTTCCTGTCGAACTGGATGGGAGGGACGATGAGGGCCTACCTGCGGGGTTATCCCGAGTATTTCGGCGAGACCCCCGTCCGGGACGTGGGCCTGATCGCCTCCGAGGGGAGGATGACCATCCCGGTGGAGGACGGGACGCCGGCCGGCGTCCTCGCGATCGGCCATCACTACTTCGAGTTCATCCCGGAGGAGCAGGGGGGGGCGTGCGACCCGGAGACGGTCGCGGCGGTGGACCTCCTCCCCGGCCGGAACTACTTCATCGTGCTTACCACGGCCGGCGGCCTCTACCGCTATAACATCCACGATCTCGTCCGGTGCGTGGGCTTCCACAACCGCGCGCCAGTCCTCGAGTTCCTGAACAAGGGGGCGCACTTCTCCAGTCTCACCGGCGAGAAGCTCTCCGAGCACCAGGTGATCTCGGCCGTCCAGGCCGCCCAGCAGGCCCTCGGCCTGCGATTCCGCTCCTATCTCCTGCTCCCGGCCTGGGGCGACCCGCCGTCGTACGTCCTGCTTGTCGAGTCGCACGACCTGCCGGGGGGGGATCGCGACGGCCGGCTCGCGGCGGAGGTCGAGGCCCGCCTCCGGGAGCTGAACATCGAATACGCCGCCAAGCGGGATTCCCTCAGACTCGGCCCAGTCCGCACCATCCTCGTCCCGGACGGCTCCTGGGCCGAATTCCAGCGGCGGCGGCTGGCGAAGAGCGGGGGGACCGTCGAACAATACAAGCAGCCCCACCTCATCCCGGATGTCGAGGCCCTGAGCCACTTCAACATCGAATCCCCCGCCGTGAGCTAGGTCCTCCGGGTCGAACATCGGGGAGGATAGGCCGAGAGTCCGCGGCACAGCTCGCCTTGCCGTCTCTCGTCATTTGTGGTAAGCGGACCTTTCAAGCGGGCGAATCCTCGTCCGCGGCGACGTCCCATTTTCGGTTTTCTCGCCTCGCGACCTCCCCGGGGGGTCCGCGGCGAGGGTCCCGAAGATCGGGCTTCGAGACATCCCCGCCATCGGGGGCGTTGAAGCATGAGGACTGCGATGGATCGCGTCTCCCGCCAGCACCACCGGCTGCGGATCCTGCCAGCCGCGACGATCGTCGCCCTCGCGGTCGTCCAGGCCGGCTGCGCAGCCTGGGATCCGACGGGCTGGAAACGCCCTTCCTTCTCCTGGAATCGCCCGGGCCCGACGTTCGACACCGGCATGGACACGTATGCGGCGGCCGCCGCGGCCTCGCGATCGAACCAGGCCCAGACCGCCCTGGCCCATCGAGAACCCCAGGCCGCGGATGCGAAGCGGCCGGCTTCGAAGCCTGCGAGCGAGCCGGGTCAGGCGGCCACCTCCCCGATAGACGAGCCCGCCTCACCCATCGAGGCCCCCCCGCTCGACGGACCGGTCGCCAGCGCACGGGGGAGCAGGCCGACGAGGCAGCGGGCGGTGGATTCCGGCGTCCGCGTCACCCTCGGTCCGCCCGAAAGCCTGCCGACGCTGAAGGAGACCCAGCCGGCCCTGGCCTCGTCCCGCAAGACGGCCTGGACAAGGTCCGAGGATCGACCCTCGCGACCCTCCCGCTCGCCGGAGCCCGAGCCCGAGCCGATGCCGGCCATGGATCCGGAGCCCCGGGAAGAGGTCCCGCTCGAGGCGACCGCCCCGCGGGAGAAGCCCCGCCGCGTGGCGTCGAATCCCCCCGCGCGGTCCGCACCCGAGAAGGACGAGCTCCGCGAGATCCTCCACGCCTCGAAGGAACGCCTGGAATCGATGTCCTCTTACCAGGTGAACCTGACGCGTGAAGAACGGGTCGGGGGCCAGCTCCAGAGCGAGAAGGACGTGGTCCTGAGCGTCCGCCGCAAGCCCGCGGCCGTCCGCCTGGAATGGGTGGGTGGCCCCAGCAAGGGGCGCGAGGTGCTCTACTCCCGGGCGTTGGATGAACGCATGATGTATGTGAACCTCAACAATGGCCTGCCCCTCTCCCGGATGAGCATCCCGGTCGATAGCCCCCTGGCCCTCCGGAACAGCCGGCATCCCATCAGCGAGGCCGGCTTCGACACGATCCTCGCCAAGCTCTTCCCCTACGGCGATCCCTCCTCGTCCGTCCCTGTCCGGGACGGCAGGCTCGTCCTCAAGGGGCCCGAGACCCCGGACGGTTACGACGCTCCCTGTCACGTGCTCGAACGGACCACGCCGACCGGCGAGATCTGGCGGGTCTATCTCGACCGGAAGACCCTCATGCCCGCCGTGGTCCTCGCCCAGAAGGCGGACTCGGGTGAGCTCATCGAGAAATACACCTATCGGAATCTCAGGGAGAATCCCGCGGACCTGGCCCGCGCCGAGGCGTTCGACCCCGACAAGCGATGGGGCGAGGCCAAGGGGCTGTTTTCACGGCTGGCCGGCGGCAACGCCAACCGCCCCGCCGACAAAACAGGATCGACCACCACGAGATGACTGCCAAAGTGGCGATGAGTTCGAGAATCGGAACGGAATCCCGGCCTGATTACTTCCCAAAATCGTCCCGTAGTCCTAAGCTTGATAGTGAGTTACGGAGCTCGAGCCGGAATCACGGCGGATTCGGCTCGGCGGTTGCATAGAGAACCGCGTCGGAGCCGTCGCTAGCCCCTTCCACAACCCAGGCGGACCAGGGCGTAGCACGCAGGAGAATGTCACGGATGCGGGTCTCGCGAAGAAACGCGGCCTGCCGATGATTCCAACCCCACCATCTGAGTGAGCTTGGTTCCCATGGTGTCGGGGCAGCCCTACTCGATCCTGATCACCGACGACGATCCGACCGCTCGCGAAACGTTGCGCGACGTCTTCGAGCCGGAAGGATACCGGACCTTCCTCGCGGAGAGTGGCGAGGAGGCCATCGACATCGTCAGGGACCACCAGGTGCACCTAGCCCTGATGGACATGCACCTGCCGCGCCTCTCCGGGCTGGAGACGATCGCCATCGTCCGCCAGATGAAGGGCATCATCCCGGCCATCCTCCTCTCCGCCGACCGCGACGACAACCTGCTTCGCCGGGCCCTCTCCGAGAACGCGTTCTGCGTCCTGGCCAAGCCGGTCAGCAAGAGCGTCGTGATCTACGTCGTCAGCAAGGCGATCCAGAAGTACTATTCGAACTGAGATGCGGACCGGCACTGGTATCGTCCTTCCGTGGGTCCACGTCCCCGCGGCCCTGATCGCTTTGTTCCTCGTCGTCGTGGAATCCCTCGCCCACGACATCCCGAACCAGCGGGTGGACCGTTCCATCCAGGCCACGGTGCGCCCCGGTCGGCTCGAGATCGATTACGAGGTCAGCCTGACGGAGCTGACGCTCACCCAGGATCTCCGCCGACTCATCGGCTCGACCTCCGCCGGCGATCGAGCGGAGTGGCTGAGGCGATATGGCGAGGTGACCGGGCCGCTCAACGCGCGGGGCTTCCTCGTCGAATCGGCCGGCCTCGAGGTGACGCTGACCTGCGGCCGCTTCGACCTCGTAGTCGAGGAGCATCCGAGGTACACGTTCCATCTCGCGGCCGACTTGCCACGGGTCGGTCGACTTGTGGTTACGGATACGAACTATGCCTCGAGCGAGGGGACCAGCCGATTCGCCATCCGCGGGACCGACGGGGCGGTCGTCGAAGGCGATGACCTGGCGCCGGATGTCCGGGACATCCCGATTCGCCCCGTCTGGCAGCTCGACGACGAGCAGGAACGGCGGACGAAACGAGTCGCGGTGGACATTCGGTTCCCGGGCGAGCCTCCTCCTTCGACTCCGGTCACGGCCGCGACCGACCTTCCCGAGCCCGCCCCTAGCTCCGGGCGAACCGGGGAAGTCGCGGCGCCGGCCGCGCGGGGCGCGGGCCTCCGTCTGACCGAGCTGCTGGACGACGCCGCCTCGTCGTCGCTTTCCGGCCTGCTCGCGATGGCCGTCGCGCTCGGGGCGATCCATGCCATCCAGCCCGGCCACGGCAAGACGATGGTCACGGCCGTGGCGATTGGCCCTGGGGCGTCGTGGTTGCAGCCGGCCTTGCTCGGGCTGATCACCACGGCCGCGCACACCGGCAGCGTCCTGGCCATCGCCGCGGTGCTCTGGTGGACCGGTGCAACGCAGGTGGCCGGCCTTCACCGGTCGCTCGCCCAGGTGGGCGGCTTCATCATCGCCGCCGCAGGACTTTATCGGCTTGGTCGATCGTTGGGAGGTCGATCGGATCACACTCACCGCGAGCCGGTGGCCCCCCCGACCCCTCCCTCGTGGCTCGGGCTGATCGGCCTGGGACTGGCCGGGGGGCTCGTCCCGTGCTGGGACGCCGTCGGCCTGGTCGTCCTCGCCGCGGCGATCGGGAAGCTGGGGCTGGGCCTCCTGCTCGTGATCGCCTTCAGCATCGGGATGGCCGCGGTGCTCGTCGCCGTCGGCCTGGGCGCGGCGCGACTGCGATCGTCGCTCGTGCTCTCGCGGAAGGCCCAACGGTGGGAGGCTGCGATGGGCGCGGTCAGCGGGCTGATCCTGGCGGCGATCGGCCTCTGGCTGTTCCTCGAGTAGACTCAGCCGGTGGCGACCGGCCGGACGTTGCCATCGCGGCATGCCCTGGATTCAGATGACGTTGCGGAGCGTGACCGGGTATAACTCCCTTGGCCGGTTTTCATGCGCTTCGGTAGACTGTTCTTTCGGCGCATGCGACGAGCCCGATCCTCCGAACCTCACCGCCCATCGATTGACTCCGTGCCCATCGATGCGGGCCGCGGAAGCGGCCACGAGCGGCCGCCTGGCGGAGAGCCTCGCCTGGGAGAGACCGAGCCATGAAGCAGTTGACCGTGGGCCCAACGCTCGGACGATCTGGACGGATGGACGACCTCGTGGAGAGGAACGACTTCGCCGTCCTCGCCGAGAGACGGCTGAAAATCCGGGATCGCACCCGCCGTCTCCTCAAGATGAACGTGAATTGAGCGATGCCAGATCCGGCTCACGGTAGAACATCGACGAAGTCCGGGCCGCGGATCCGCCGCATCACGCTGCTTCGCCTGGCCGTCCCCCTGAAGCGGGAGATCAAGCACGCGTCGCATACGCGGACGTCGAGCGAGAATCTGGTCGTCCGCGTGGAGCTGGCCGGCGGGACCCTCGGCCACGGCGAGGGGGTGCCGAGGCCGTATGTCACGGGTGAGACCATCGAATCCACGTTCGAGTCGCTCGCCCGCCACGACTGGGCGCGGATCGTGGGCGAGCCCGCGGATTTCGCGGGAGCCGTCCGGACCATCGGCTCGATTCGCCTCCCCGAGAATGAGGCCGATCCTCGCGGCATGGCGGGAAACGCCGCGCGCTGCGCGCTCGAGATTGCCCTCCTGGATGCCTACGGGCGGGCATTCGGCGAGCCTATTGGCAGGGCGGTTGAGCTCGCCGAGTTCTCCGGACTGCGACGTTACGCGACCGTCCGCGGCGTCCGCTACGGGGGGGCGATCACGGCCGACTCGTTCCGCAAGGAGATCCGCTCGGCGATCAAGTTCCGGGTCTACGGGTTTCGCGACGTGAAGACCAAGGTCGGCGTCGAGGGCCAGGACGACGCCCGCAGGCTCGCCTGGATCCGCCGCATCCTGGGAGGCAAGGTAGAACTCCGAATCGACGCCAACGAGGCATGGAAACCCGCCGAGCTGATCGAGCGGACGCAACCGCTGCGACGGTACGCGATCGCCGCCCTGGAGCAGCCCGTCCCGCACGCCGAGGTCGGCAGCCTGGCGGAGCTGCGGCCGAAGCTCGGCATGCCCGTGATGCTCGACGAATCGCTCTGCGGCTATCCCGACGCCGAGCGGACGCTCCGCGAGGGCACCGGCGACATCCTCAACGTCCGCCTCTCGAAGTGCGGCGGGATCCTGCCGTCGCTCCGGATCATCGCCCTGGCCCATCGATCCGGCCTGGGCCTCCAGCTTGGCTGCCACCCGGGGGAGACGGCCATCCTCTCCGCGGCCGGTCGGCACGTCGCGGGCCGGGTGGACGGGATAAGCTGGGTGGAAGGCTCGTACGACCGCCACATCCTGAGGGAGAACGTCTCGCGGGAAGACATCACGTTCGGTTTCGGCGGCCGGGCGAAGCCGCTGGCGGGCCCCGGCCTGGGCATCTCGATCGATCCCGAGGCCGTCGACGCCATGGCGACCGAGCGTCGGGAGCTGGCCTATGACTGATTCGGGGATGCTCCACCGATCGCTCCGGACGTCGGACGGCTACGACGTGCACGTGGGAGCCTGGCCCGCCTCGGGCGTCGCCCGGGGCCACGTCGTGGTCCTGCACGGCGTCCAGAGCCATTCGGGCTGGTACGGAGCCCTCGGTTCCACCCTGGCCGCGGCCGGCTACCATGCGAGCTTCCCGGACCGCCGCGGTTCCGGCCCGAACACGGCGGACCGGGGCCATGCGCCGTCGGCCCGGAGGCTCGTCGCCGACCTCGCGGAATGGCTGCGGGTGCTCCGGTCCGAGGCCCCCGGGATCCCCGTGACGATGGGGGGCATTAGCTGGGGAGGCAAGCTCGCCCTGATCGTCGCCGCCAAGCACCCCGAGCTCGTGGACGGCCTGGCACTGATCTGCCCGGGCCTGCTCCCGCGGATCGGCGTCTCCCTGGGAGAGAAGCTCCGGATCGCGGCCGCGATGGTCACCGATCGGCACCGGAAGTTCCCGATCCCACTATCCGACCCGGCGCTCTTCACGGCGAACCCGGCAGCCCAGGCCTTCATCGCGTCGGACCCGCTCGGCCTGCGCGAGGGGACCGCCGGGCTGATGGCCACCAGCTTCTTCATCGATCGGCGAGTCCGCCGGGCGCCCCGGAGTATCCGGCAGCCCGTGCTGCTCATGCTCGCCGGACAGGACCGAATCGTCGACAACGCCCGGACAGTCCGCTATTTCAACCGGCTGGCGGCCACGGACCGCACGGTAATCGAATACCCGGAAGCCCACCACACGCTCGAGTTCGAGGCCGACCCCTCCCGCTACGCGAGGGACCTCATCGATTGGATCGGCACCCACGTAGGGCCGCAATCCTCCACTCCAGTTGGCTGAGCCGGCCGGCTCAGAAGCGAGGCTGCCGGGACGTCGGCTTCACGTCTGACTTCGAGCCGGCATTGTTTTCCTCGCTCGCGTCTCTGCCGGTCGTCGCCCTGCCGCGGCGTGCCGTGGCGGCCGGCCGGCCGCCCTTGCGACTCGCTCCCTGGGTCGCGGGTTTGGCCGTCTTCTCGGCGTCGAGCTTGAGGGACAGGGAGTTGATGCAGTACCGGAGCCCCGTGGGGGGCGGGCCGTCCTGGAAGACGTGGCCGAGGTGGGCGCCACATCGTCGGCAGGTGACTTCCACGCGGGCCTCGGACGGCTCGCTGTAGTCCATCGCTGTCTCGAGTGCCTTCTCGCTGGCGGGCCGAAAGAAGCTGGGCCAGCCCGTGCCGGAGTCAAATTTGTGGGCGGATTCGAAGAGGGGCGCCCCGCAGCAGACGCAATCGAACGTCCCCTTGAAGTGCCCGGTCGCGTACTTCCCCGAAAAGGCGGGCTCGGTGGCCTTCAGGCGGGTGACCATGAACTCGTCCGCATTGAGGAGCTTCCGCCATTCCTCGTTGGTCTTGATGACGCGCTCCGGCTCGCCGGACCTCGCGGAGGGGCTCTTTGTGCCGGCCTTGCCGTCGGCGGCCGGCTTTGCGGCGTCGGACTTCTCCGGGGCATCAGTTTCCCCGGGCTTGGCCGGGGCCGAAGCCTCGGCGGGCGGCCGAAACGGATCCTGCGCGATCGCCGGGGCGGCAAGACTGCACGCCCAGGACAGGCCGGTGATGAGCACGAACCGGCCCCGACTACCGAGTAACAGCCCCATGGGTAACACCCCTGAACTCGGGCGGCGAAGGGTCAAGTGCGAGAGGAACCAGGAGAATAGGCGTCATCCCGGTCGCCGATGGATCAAGGCTTCGGCGGGGCGGCCTCTTTCGCGGGTCCGGGAGCGGCCCCGGGATTGCGGAATTCCGTCTTGGTGGCCCGGAACGCCGCCTCGACCAGGCCCCCGGTCGCGACTGGGGGGAACCCCTCGACGACGACCACGTCAGGGCCCCGGCGTTCGACCACCTGGCAGACGTCGTCCTGGCATCGCCAGAGCGAGGCCGGGATGGTCTCGGGCTGGAAGCCCTTCTTGCCTTCCCTCTTCGTCTGGTAGCGGGCGTAAGCCTCGGCGAACTCCCGGGCCTCTTCCGGGCTGTCCCAGGTGGAGAACCAGACCAGTCCGAGCTTGTCGCCTGGCCCCTCGAAGATCGCGTAGCGGTCTCCGTCCCAGCCGGCCGCGGCCTTCGAACCTTGCCGGCCGAGCATGATCGCGGTCTGGAGCTCGCCCAGGACATTGCGGCCGACTTCCTTCCAGGGGGCTCCGGCGTTGAGGGCCCCCAGGTCGATCATGGTCGGCAGGTCGGGAGTTCCGATGAACTTGTCGGGATGGAGGATCTGCTCGGTGGAGACCGGCGGGTTCCGATACGCCTCGTCGATCGCCTGCCAGCCCCCCTTGTTCGCCAGCCAGGCGCAGAAGACCATGCCGCGGAGGTACGGGAAGATCATCGATTCGGAGATGATCGCCGGCGCCGATTTGAGCGACTTGCCGCCCCCTATCATCGACATGAGCGGCCCCAGGAAGCCCATGCTCCGGTCCAGGTCCGCCGCCGGCAGCTTGACGATCTTCGAGCCATCCCAGTCCTCCATCTGGGCGCCGACCATCGCCAGGGTCGCCTCACCCTCGATGAGCGCCGAGACCGCCAGCGCTCGGTCGTCGTCGTGCCGGGCGACCTTGTGGAGGTGCTCCAGGTCGTAATGCTGGTCGGCCAGCGCGTGGGTCAGCTCGTGGGCGATCACCGTCTTGTTCTCGTCCTTGTCGAAGCCGCCGCGCTTGCCGAAGAGCTTCTCGAGGAACGTCGGCTGGGCCTTCTTGACGGACTCCGGCTCCTCGATGAGGTGCATCGTCTTGGTCTTCGGATCGTAGAAGGCGGCGACCTCCTCGGAGTAGACCTGGACGATCAGGGCCTTCATGTCCATGGATCGAGGGATCATGCCGAAGGCCTTCATCGCCAGCTCGTTGGTGCGGAATTCCGCCGGAGTCATGTCCTCCTCGAATTCCTTGAGGAGCATCTCCTTCATGGCTTCCCGCTTGGTGACGTCTCGCTTCACCTCGCTCTTGAACGGGATGTGCCGCAGCGCGGGCAGGATCTGCTCGAAGCCGCTCTTGTAGCGGACGACCGCGTCGGCCGGCTTGCCCTGGTCGGCGAGCTTGTCTCCCTCCGCCAGCAGCTTGACGCCGTCCTTCGCCCCGGACGCCGGACTTGCGGGTGCGCCGCCGCCGTCCGACCTCGCGGGCCCGGCCCCCCAAAGGAGGAGCGAGATGGTGGTGAGCATGGCGAGGGTGCGGATGGACGGCATTGGGATGCCCCGTGGGGTGAGAAGCCTGGCCCGCTGAACGTGTGGACCGCCGACGACCGGCCGTCACTATTGTGTTCGTCGCGCGGACCTAAATCCAGTGCCGCCGTCGCGAGGGAACGAGGCCGACTGCCCGCTTCGTGTCGGCCAGTGGGGCGTGGGAGGAGGCGCCGGCATGTCTTCCAGCCTGATCGTCAGGAGCTGCTTCGCCGCCTGGATCCGGACGTTATCGCGGTCGCGAGGGCCGTTCCTGGTGTTCAGCGAGTGGTCCAGCTCATTGGCCAGGAAGTCGAGGACGGCCGGCTCGGGGACGCCCAGGGAGCGGATCAGCCGGGCCCTGGCCTCCCGGCTCATCCGGGCGCCGGAATGGCTCAGGAAGTAGAGCACGCGAGCTCGAAGCTCGGGAGAGTACTGGCGGCCGAACCGGTCGCAAAGGGCGTCGATCTGGCCCCCCATGTCGGGCGCGCCGGCCTGGAGGATCGTCTTCAGCTCGGAGCGGAACTCCTTGCGATCCTCCTCCACGCGTCCGCGGGTCTCCGCGGCGATCTCGTCCTTCGCCCTGGCCTTCACGGACTTCATCCGAGCCATGTCCGCTCGCCGCTCCGCGGCCTCATCCCGAAGGTCCTCGGCGAGCTGCTCCCGCGTCGGTGCCGGCGGCGGCTGGGTCGCCGCGGCCCGCTCCGCGGCCGGGTCCGACGGGGGTGGCGACTCCCCCGGAGTCTCCCCCTTCGGAGCAGGGACCGAGAATCCGATCGCCAGGGGCGGCCGCGGGGCGGCCGGCGCGGGCGTCGCCGGAGCCTCGGCCGGCGCCTCGACCGGCGCCGCGGCGGGAGGCCCGGCCGGCGCCGCGGCGGGGGGATCGAGAGCCGGAACTGGAGCCGGAGTCGGAGTCGCTGGCGACGGCTGGATGGGGGCCGGAATCTCGCTCGAGGCCGAGCCCAGGAACCCCAGCGATCCGGGCAGCGACGCATCCGGTCCTCCCGGCAGGGGAACGGGCAGGGGGGCGATCGGCTGCGTATTCAGGGCCAGGGGAAGCTCGAAGGGCTGGGCCTCACGCGGCTTCTCCTCGGGCAGGAGGATAACTCGGGAGGCGTCGCGACTCGAGGACGCCGCGGCCGCCGGCGGGACATCGTATCCCCGGGTGCGGACCGCGACCCGGTGATAGAGGAGGACCGCTCCCAGCGGGAGGAGGATGAACAGCGGAAGGACGAAGAACCATGGTAGTCCTCGCGTCCGATACTGGATGACCACGACGGGAGCGGCCGGCTCGCGGATCGCGCCCTCCGTGGTCACGCCGTTCGGTTCTTCCCCGGTCTGGTCCAGCTCGCTCATCCCGACCCACCTCCCGATGCAACGGCCCCAGGGCTCGTCTGGCTCCTCGGGTCCAGCAACGCCTCGATCTCCTCCGCCGAGGGATAGCCGCCTCGGCCCTGGAGCGACCCGGCCGCTCCCGGTGCCTCGAGTTCCTTAACGATACTCGCCTCGTCCTTGCCGACGAGGCCGAGCGCCACGTCCCGGACACTCGTCCCCTCATGATAGGATTTCTTGGCGATGGCCACCGCTAGATCATAGCCAATCCGAGGTGCGAGCGCCGTGCACATCGCGAGACTTTTCTCGATCGACTCCCGGCATCGCCCCTCATCGGCCTCGATCTGCGTCGGGCCGTCAACCTTCTGTCCTTCCAGAAAAGAAGTTGCGTCGACGCATCGGGTCCGCAGATGGTCCGCCGCCCGGGCCACCAGGCCGATCGACTGGAGCAGGTTGTAGGCGATGATCGGCATCATCACGTTGAGCTGAAAGGACGAGCCCAATGAATTCGCCCACGCAATCGTGGCGTCGTTTCCCACGACCTGGGCCCCGACCATGAGGACGCACTCCGGGATCACCGGATTCACCTTGCCGGGCATGATCGAGCTCCCCGGCTGGAGCTCCGGGATCCGGATCTCGCCGATCCCGCAGCGGGGACCGGACGCGAGCCAGCGGAGGTTGTTGGCCAGGATCGAGAGGCTGACGGCCACGGTCCGAAGCGTCCCCGACGCCTCGACCGCGGCATCGCGCTGGGCCATCGCCTCGAAGTGATTGGGAGCCATCCGAAGCGGGAGCCCGGTTTCCCCGGCCAGGGCAGAGACCATTCGTTCTCCGAACTCGGGGTGCGAGTTGATCCCCGTCCCCACGGCGGTCCCGCCGATGGCGAGCTCGGAGAGCGGCTCAACACACCCCTGCAGCCGGCGAACGGCCTGCGTCATCTGGGCCTCGTACCCGGAGAACTCCTGTCCCAGCCGGATCGGCACGGCGTCCTGGAGGTGCGTCCGGCCTATCTTCACGATCCCATCGAACGCCCGAGCCCGCTCTCCGAGCGCGTCGCGAAGATTCCCGATCGCGGGGATCAGCCGACGGGTCCAGCCGTCGAGCGCGGCGATATGGATGGCGGTCGGGATGACGTCATTCGACGATTGACCAAGGTTCACCGCGTCATTCGGGTGGACCGGCGATCGCCCCCCGCGACGACCAGTCAGGGCCTCATTGGCGATCCCGGCGATCACCTCGTTGGCGTTCATGTTGGTGGACGTGCCGCTGCCGGTCTGGAAGACGTCCAGGATGAACTGGTCGTCGTGGGCCCCCTCCGCGACCGAGTTCGCCGCCGCCGCGATCGCCGCGGCCAGGTCCGGCCGGATCAGGCCCAGGTCGAGGTTGACCACGGCGGCCGATTTCTTGATCAGGCCGATCGCCCGGATGAACTCCCTCGGGAACCTCAGGTCGCTGACCTGGAAATTCCGGGCCGCTCGCGCCGTCTGGGCCCCGTAATAGGCCTCAACGGGCACCGGGACCTCGCCCATCGAATCTCGCTCGATCCGCGTCTTGTCCATGGTGGGGACCCTCGTTCCGGAGCGACAGTGGTCGCCCAATCCGACGGCGCGTCGAGACGGACGAGCCGGGGGGACCGATCGCAAGTTCCGGGCCGCGGAGACCGACCGGGCGGGCGGCCGACGATCCTCGTCTCACCCCAGCGCCGGCAGCGGCGACGCCCCAGACGGCGGAAGCTCCGCCTCGCCCGCGGAGAGCCGCTCCGAAGGGTTGTCGACGGTCTCCGTCGCCAGCGGCCAGTACTGGAGCCGGATCTCCCGACCGAGCACGGTGACGAACGGGCAGGGGGGGGCCTCGGTCCAGGTCCCGCTATTGATGTAGAGGATGCCGTCCCGGCGAGATTCCAGGGGCAGATGGGTATGGCCGCAGGTCACGTAGCGGAAGCCCCGACTGGCGGCATACTCGGAGGCGCGGCGCTCGATGACCTGGCTGTTCCGCTGGAATCGCTTGCTGATCCTCCGGATCCACCGCGCCGTGCGGTGGGGCGCGACCTTCTGGATGTAGTAGAAGAGACCGCAGGCGATCTCGGTCAGCAGCGGAAAACCGGTCGTGATCGTGTCGAACTGGTCGCCGTGGAGGATCAGCAGCCGGATCTGGCCGTTGTCGAAGACGGACTCGTCGAGGATCTCCACGCCGACGATGTGGCCCACGATGTCCGCCGGGCCGTCGTGATTGCCGCGGACCCAGATGACCCGCATGTCCGGGCGGTCGGAATTCCGGCGAATGACCTTCAGGCAGGCGAAGTGACGCTTCGTCAGCCGCTTGAAGTTGAGGTCGTCGAAGATGTCGCCGTTGATCACGAGCACGCGGCAATGATCGCACGCCCAGATCAGGAACTCCTCCAGCAGCTTCGCCTGGCAGACCATGCTCCCCAGGTGCAGGTCGCTGATCACGATGCAATCATATCGGGGCTCGGTCGACGAGGCCCCCGCGGCTTCCGACGCACGGCTTTCGGCGTCACTCTCCATCCCACGACTCCTGCGGGCCACGGCCGCCCGCGTCGTGCCGGCGCGACTCGGTCGCTCCGGGGATCATAATGGACCCTGGCCGCGAAGTCACGCCGCCTCGCGCAAACTTCATCAACCCGGGCGGCCAGCATCCTCCGAAACGGCGGGTGCCCACGCCGAATAGAAGGCCATGGCGGGATAGTCGCGGACGAAGCCGAGCTCCGCCAGCCGGGGTTGGATGGGAGACCCGATCGCGGGACCGCCGTTGTACGTCTCCACGCGGAAGACGCCCCGGGAGCGTGCCAGCCCCATCAGGTGCCCGAGCGCCTGGTCGATCTCGGCCTTCGACGCGCTCGCGAGCCCCGTGATCCGCTTTCCATGCCCCTCGAGGATCAGGATCGGCCGGCCGCCGCGGAGGACCAGGTAGTTCCCCGGCAGGCGGGAGAGCCGCGCCGTGCCCCCTTCCAGCAGGGGGATGTCCAGGGGCGCACCGCCGCCGTAGAGGTTCGCCGGGTCGGCCGCGGCGACGAGCACCTCGCGACCGGCCCGACTCCCGCTCGCCAGGGCCGACAGGCCGTCGGCCGCCTCCGCGGTCGCGAACTGGACGCCGGAGAAGCCCTCCACGAAGTAGCCCCGGCGCAGCTCGCCCCGGAGCTCCGCCCGCGCCAGCAGCGGGTAGAGCTCGGCCCAGGGCGGCGCCCAGCGATCCAGGTCCGCGATCTCCCTCGCGAGGACGCCGTAGCGATCGAGCATCGCGTCGATCCAGGCCCGGCGATGTTCGTCCGCATCGCACTCGCGAGGCTCGATCCCCGACCAGCGGCCCTCGGGCAGGGCCGTCCGCAGCTTCCGCCCGCCCCGACGCGGCCCGCCGTTCAGCCGCGCCGCCTCCAGCGATTCGGCCATCTGGCTCGCGCCCGCCCTGATCGGGTCGAACCGATCGTTGGTCACGCGGCCGCCTCGCATCAGGTCGTCGAGTGCCCGACGCACCGCGGAGGGGTCGAGCCCCGTCCTCCGCGCCAGATCCACGGAGAAGCTCGCGCCGGAGGCGCGCAGGGCATCGAGCACCGCGGATCGGTCCTCGCCGAGAGCCTCGACGTCCGGGGCGGGCCAGCCGCCGAAGAAGTCGCGAGGCACGATCGCGACGCTCAGGCTGTCGGGGCCGCTCGCCGCGGCCCGCCAGCTCCAATCCCCCCGCGCCAGCAGCTCGTCGAGCAGGGCGGGACGATAGCCCCGGACCCGCCGCGGGAGGATCTCCTCCTCCCAGAAGGCCGGCGACGCCGCGAACCCGCGGAGCTGGTCGAGCACGGAGTCCAGCTTCGCCGACGCGTCCCCGGACCGCGGACCGTCGAGCCCCTGGCGGCCGACCAGGAACTCCACGAAGACCTCCGGCGGCACCGCCACGGTCTCTCGCCGCCGCATCGCCACCGTCAGGCGGCGGATCTCGGCCAGGTTCGCGCCGTCGGCCCACCGGGGCTGGGCGTCCTCGGACGCGGGGGCCAGGCGGATCAGGCTCCCCGACTCCACGCTCCGCTCCAGCAGGTCGGAGGCCAGCTCCGACGGGATCGGATACCGCCCCGTGAGCTCGGAAAGCCCGACCAGCGCGTGGGTCCGGATGAACCGCCCGACGATCGCCTCGAGCGCCTCGCGGTCCGCTTCGTCACCCGCGAAGGCCGCGACATAGAGGGACGCCTCTTCCGCCGGGATCCATCGCGACGGCTCGGTCGTCCCTTCCAGCGTGATCCGCGCGGCTCGCCCCTGCGACTCGAGATCCCCGAGCCATCGCTCCATGGGCCCGACGACCTCGGACGGGGCCAGGTCGCCCAGGCTGGCGAGGGTCTCCGCCATCTCCTCCGCCGACCTCGGCGCCAGCCCCTTGCGGCGGAGCCGGCCCTCCACGCGGCCGATCGCCTGCGGGTCCAGGAGCGTCGCGCCGGCCGTCGATTCGAGGAGGGCGTCCAGCAGGTCCTCGTCCACCGCCGCACCGGACCGGGATTCGCCGCGGCGCGGCTCGTCCCACTGGTAGATGTAAAGCGGCGTGAACTCGAAGAGGAGGTCGGAGGCGAACGGCGAGGCGATCTCCGCCGGCCGGGTGACGACGCGGATCGACCCTTCGCCGATGCCCGCGAGCAGGCGCCGAAGCCTGGGGAGCTCGAGATCCTGCTCCAGGCATTCCCGGTAGGTCTCGACGACGATCGGGAACTCGGGGAACCGGCCGACGACCTGGAGCAGGTCCTTGGCGCGCAGCCGCTGGAGCCAGAGGGGCGTCCGTTTCGACGGGTCGGGCCGGGGCATCAGCAGGGCCCGCGCGGCGTTCTGGCGGAATCGCAGGCCGAACAGGGCCGTGTCGGGGAGCTCGCGGCGGATCAGGCCCTCCGCCTCGTCGGGCGAGAGGCCGTCGAGCAGGTCCAGCGGCGGCTCGTCCATCTGCGGCAGGCGGAGGAGCAGGCCGTCGTCCCCGTGGAGGCAAGACGCCTGGACGTGGAATCGCTCGCGAATCCGGGCGAGGAGCGCGATCTTGAGCGCCTGGTGGACCCGGCCGCCGAACGGCGAGAGGATCGCCAGGCCGAGCTCCCCCGTCGGGTCGCGGAACGTCTCGTACAGGATGGTCCGATCGTCGGGCACCGCCCCCGCCACGCGGTTCTGGCGGGCGAGGTAGCGGATCAACTGGCGGGCCGCCTTCGGCTCCAGCCGGCAAGTCTCCTCCAGCCAGCCCGGCAGCGCCGGATCGTCGATCCGCCCGACGATCTCGCGGGTGAGCTCGCCGACGGCCTCGCCCAGCTCCCCGGTCCGGGGCGCCGATTCGCCCCTCCAGAACGGCATCACGGCGTTCTGGCCGCTGGCCGGCTCCACGATCACGCGCTGGGCGTCGATGACCGCGATCTTCCAGAGGCTATTCCCCAGCGCGAAGGTCTCGCCGACCCGGCGCTCGAAGACGAACTCCTCGTCGAGCTCGCCGAGCCTGGGCCCTCCGTCCCCGAGGTAGACCGGGAACTGGCCTGTGTCCGGGATCGTCCCGCCCCCCACGAGCGCGAGCTTCGCCGTGCCGGGGAGCGGCGCGAGGGCGTTGTGGATCCGGTCCCAGACGATCCGCGCCCGCAGGTCCCGGAGCGTGCCGGTGGGGAACCGGCCGGAGATCATCCGCAGGACCTGCTCGAACGCCTCGGCCGGCAGGTCGCCGAACGGGTAGGCGGACCGGACCAGGTCGAACAGCTCCGGCACGGTCCAGCGGTCCATCGCCACGCAGGCGACGACCTGCTGCGCCAGGACGTCCAGGCAGGACCGCGGCACCCGCGAGGTCTCGATCTCTCCCGCCACCATCGACCGCGCCAGGGCCGCCGTCTCGAGCAGGTCGGACGGCGTCTTGGCGATCAGCCGGCCCTTGCTCACGCCGTGGACGACGTGCCCCGCCCGCCCCACCCGCTGGAGGCCCCGGGCCACGCTCCCGGGCGACTCCACCTGGCAGACCAGGTCCACGTCCCCCATGTCGATGCCCAGCTCCAGCGAGGCCGTCGAGATCACCGCCCGCAAGCAGCCGGACTTCAGCTCCTCCTCGGTCGTCCGCCGCTCCTCCTGGCTCAGGCTGCCGTGATGCGGCTTGAACGGCGCGGGGGCATCCGGCGGGGAGTCCGCAGCCTCCGGCTCCAGCGATTCGATCAGCCGGGCCGTGAGCTTCTCCACCGTCCGCCGGTTGTTGGCGAAGATGATCGTCGATTTGTGTTCCTCAGTCAGGGCGATCAACCGATCCGCGATCGCCGGCCAGACGGTCTGGGGAGGCCCCGCGGGGCCGCCGCCATCCCCGCCCGGCCAGAGCACCTTCAGGTCCATCGACTTCCGCCGGCCGGCATCGACGAGGGTCACCGGACGGGGCTCGAACCGACGCTCCCCCCGGGGGCCGTCCTTGACGATCCTCTGGCCGCCCAGATACCGCGCAACCTCGGCGAGCGGACGCTGGGTCGCCGACAGGCCGACGCGGACGAAGCTCCGCTCGCAGATCGCCTCCAGTCGCTCCAGCAGGAGCGCCAGGAAGACGCCCCGCTTGTTGCCGCAGACGGCGTGGATCTCGTCGACGATCACGTGCGAGACCCCGCGCAGGACCTCGCGGGCGCGGCTGGTCAACATCAGGTGCAGCGACTCGGGCGTGGTGATCAGAATGTCCGGCGGCTTGCGGACGATCCGGGCCCGCTCGGCCTGCGGCGTGTCCCCGCTCCGGGTCGCCACGCTCAGGGGCGAAAGCGGCGAGCCCAGCCCCTCGGCATGCTCGATGATCCCCTCGAGCGGCCGCTCCAGGTTCCGCCGGACGTCCTCGTTGAGGGCCTTCAGGGGCGAGATGTAGAGGATCCGCACCCCCTTCTCGCGCCGGGGCGTCCGCCAGAGCAGGTCGAGCGCCGCCAGGAAGGCCGCCAGCGTCTTGCCCGAACCGGTGGGCGCCACGATCAGCGTGTTCCGCCCGGCGGCGATCTCCGGCCAGCCGAGCTGCTGCGGCCTCGTGGGCGTCCCGAGGTTCTCCCGGAACCAGCCGGCCACCGCGGGCAGGAACCGATCGAGGGCTTCATCGGGATCGGACTCGTCAGGCCTGTCGAGATCCACCTGGTCCCCTCCCGCGTCCACGATTGGAATTCCCGGGACGTGATCTTGCACTTTAGTACAGTACCATATCCCGCCCACCCTCGTCACCCATGGCGGGTCAGGGCAGCGAACGGCGCCAGGCCAGGGCTGCGGCCCTTAGTCGCTCCGCCGTCGCGGCGTTGGCGGCCGACTGATCCCTGGTTTCTGCCGGATCGGAGGCCAGGTCGTACAGCTCCGCGCCGGTCCCGTCGGCGTTCACGAGGAGCTTCGTCAAGCCATCGAGCACGGCGAGATTCGGCGATCGGCCCCTGCCGGCGGGGTAGGCGAAGGAGTCCGGGTTGCGGCCGTATTCCCAGAACAGCGGCCCAGACCGCGTCGTCGGCGTCCCGAGCAAGGCGGCGGAGAGGTCCTGGCCGTCCGGCCTGTAGCCTTCCGGCAGGGGCGCCGAGGCGATCCGGCAGAGGCTCGGAAAGAAGTCGAGGGTCGAGATCACGGTCGTCGTGTCCTCGCGGCCGGCCGGGATCAGCCCCGGCGACCAGGCGATGAGCGGCTCGCGGATGCCCCCCTCGTAGAGGCTCAGCTTGCTGCCGCGGAGGCCGCCGGTTCGCTCGGTGCCGAACGGGGGCATCGGGCCGTTGTCGGAGAGGAAGAGGACGATCGTCGGCCGGCCGTTGGAGCCGGCCCGGACGAAGTCGAGCAGCCGGCCGACCTGGCGGTCGAGATCCGCAAGGACCCCCTTCAGCCGGCTGGGGGTGTTCGCCTTCCCCTCGTCGCGGCCGCCGGGCTGCTTCTGCTGGTCGGCCTCGGTCGGCACCCAGGGCGTGTGCGGGTCGTCGAGCCAGAGGTTCACGAAGCATGGGCGGTCCTTGTGGGCCTTGAGGAAGTCGATCGTCTGATCGACCATCCAGCCCGAGCGTTCCCAGCGCTTGACCCTGTCCACGGCCGACCAGATCCAGTCCTTCGCGGTGAGCTCGGGGGCCGGCTCCGGGCTCTCCCAGGTGCCGAGGCCAAGTTCGTATCCATAGGAGAAGAACTTCGGCGGGTCGACGACGTCGCGACCGCCTCCGAGGTGCCACTTGCCCACGTGCGCCGTGGCGTAGCCGGCCGCCTTCAGCGCGCGAGGGAGCGACGGGGCCTTCGGGTCCAGGTAATCCGCCATCCCGCAGGCGCGGTTGCCGGCACGCGTCTGGAGGTAGCTGGTGATCCGCCAGCGGCCGGGGTATTGCCCGGTCAGCAGGCCGCACCGCGAGGGCGAGCAGATTGGGGCCGCCACGTAACAACGGGTGAACCGGATCCCCTCCCGCGCCATCCGGTCGAGCCGCGGCGTCTGCGCGAGCCGGCCCCCGTAGCAACCGAGGTCCGAGTAGCCGAGGTCGTCGGCGAGCACCACCACGATATTCGGGCGGGTCGATGACCCGGGTGCCGCCGTGCACAGGGCGAGAGCGAGGGCGAGGGCTGGGGTGATCATGAGGGACACCTCGGGTGGATCGTCGGCGGGTGGAACGGGCCGGTGCAGGCGCCGCGGTCGGCGCGATCGGTCATCCCTCACGAGACACGATCAGCCCCGCAGGAGCAAGGCGATGATCAGGATCGCGAGCAGTCCGAGCCCCATGACCACCAGGCAGAAGTGGATCAGCCAGCGGGTGTCGTCGATCGGCGCGACGCGGCCCATGTCCCCGTCCGGCCGCGGCCGGCGGGCCGCGGGGAGCGGCGGCGCGGGGGCCTTGTAACGGGGTGCGTGAGAGGGCTCCGGGTCGCCGAGGTCGCGGAGCGAGACGATCCCGGGCGCCGATTCGTCGGAGATCGACAGGAGCAGGAGGTCCTCCTCGGCGAGGGGAGGGGGCGGGGGCCGGAACGAGCGGGCCGCGTCCGCCTCCGCGCCGAGGATCGCGTGCACCCGGTCCGGGTCGGTCCACCGGGCCATGTCCGCGCGGAGCTCGGCGCAGGTCGCGTATCGCTCCTCCGGCTTCTTGGACATGAGCTTGCGGACGATCGCCGCGAACGCGGTCGGGACCCCCCGCGCGACCTTCTCGAGCGGCTCCGGATCGTCGAGCCGCTGGCGGAAGATCTTGTTGATCATGTCGCCCCCCTCGAAGGGGGGCCGCCCGGAGAGGGCGAAGTAGAGGGTGCAGCCCAGGCTGTAGAGGTCGCTGCGGGCATCCGCCCGGGTGGCGTCGCTGAGCTGCTCCGGGCTGGCGTAGTCGAGCGTCCCCAGCACGGTGTTCGCCCGCGTGATCCCCTTCTCCTCGCCCAGGGCCCTGGCCAGCCCCAGGTCCAGGATCTTGGCGGTGCCGTCGGGCATGATCATGATGTTCGAGGGCTTGATGTCGCGGTGGACGAGCCCGGCCGCGTGCGCGGCCGCCAGGCCGTCGACGACCTTGAGGAAGATCTTGGCGGCGTCGGGCACCCGGAGCGGCCCGTATCGCTCGCTCCGGACCATGTCGTGGAGGCTCATCCCGGGGATGTACTCCAGGACCATGAAATACACGTCCCCCTCGTTCCCGACCGCGAGGGTCCGCGCGACGTTGGGGTGGACGCACCGCTGCGAGAGCTCCATCTCGCGGCGGAACCGGGCCAGGCTGCCGGATTCCTCGAGGGCCTTCTTCGGCGGCAGCACCTTGACGGCGACCTTCTCCCCGGTCGTCTCGTTGACGGCCAGATAGACCTTCCCCATCCCCCCCTCGCCGAGCTGGCGGAGGATCCGGTAGCCCCCGAGGAAGAAGCCCCGGGTCGCGCCCGCCAGGAGCTTCTTCGCCTGGTAGCTCGTGAGCAGGCCTTCCCGGACCAGGCGGCGAGCCGCGTCCGCCGCGGCGTCCTTGCCGGACGACGGGCCGATTTCGGACCGAACCGCGGCCAGGTCCGCCTCGGAGACGAGCCCCGATCGGGCGACCGCGTCCACGAAGTCCTCGATCGCGAGCATGGTCCGATTCACCTCGTCAACTCATCCGTGACGGCCGGACATGACCACCCTCGGGCCCGGGCCGGCCTGCACGCTCCATGACGCCCGCCCATGGTCCGATTCGACGGGGCTCAGACCGGCACGGGGGCGGAGGCCGGGGCGGCGGACGCCACGGGAGCGGGGGCACTCTCGGCCACCACGTAGATGGTGATGCAGGTGATATTGTCCTTGGAGTCGTTGTGGAGCGCGAGGTCCTTGAGCATGACGGCCGCCTGCTGGGGGTCGTTGACCGAGCCCAGGATCCGGGCGATCTCCTCGTCGGGGACGACGCCCGTGAGCCCGTCGCTGGAGAGGAGGAAGCGGTCCCCCGGCTTGACGTCGAGCACCTTGAAGTCCTCCGGGCCGCCCCGCGCGTCCTTGCTGCCGAGGTAGAGGTAGAGGACGTTCGTGAATTTGTGATTGGGGAGTTCCGCGGGGGTGATGGTCCCTGCCTCGAGCAGGGCGCGGGCCAGCGAGTGGTCCTTGGTGAGCTGTTCGAGGTGGCCGTCCCTGAGCCGATAGGCCCGGGAATCGCCGATCCCCGCGACGTAGACCTTGTCCTGGCGGAACTGGGCCAGGACCACGGTCGTCCCCATGTTGGAATACTCGGTCACCAGGCCGGAGCTGCTGAGGATCTCCGAGTTCACCTCCGCGACCGCCTCGCGGATCGACTCCTGGACGTGCTTCGGCTCGCGTTCGCCGGGGAGGAGATGTCGGGCGACGGCCTGGGGGATCTGCTCGACCGCCATCAGGCTCGCCTTCTCTCCGGCCTGCTGCCCCCCCATGCCGTCGGCCACGATGAACAGGTGGGACACGTCGAAGGTCATCGCCGGGGAATCGTTGCTGGCGTCCGACAGGTCGGCCCGCACGGGCTTGCGGCCCGGGACGAAGTAGTTGTCCTCGTTATGCTCGCGATAGTTGCCCCGGACCGAGACGACGCCGACCTTCAGCTTGAGCTGGCCCGGCAGCAGGTTCAGCGACGAGAGCGTGGCGAATTCATCGGTGGCGTCCTGGTCGTTGACGACCGGGGCCTGGCCGATGAACCGGCTCCACCAGGACTTGAATTTCGCGATCAGGCACACGGCGACCGCCTTCTCAGCTATGAACCAGACTCCGGATCGGATGCGAGCCACCCTACCAGATTGTATATTCGGCCAAGGGACCTCGATCAGGAAATACTCGGGTGAAATTCCCGACCATTCGTCAGGATTTCGCGTGCATGGGGCTGGCCCACTGCATCAGGTCGTTGATACCGACGGTCCGATACGTCAGGAATAACTCGCCTGCCTCGAATCCCGCCGTCAGGCCGTGATAGCGATTCATCGTCTCGACCGCGCGGAAGATACCAGCCTTGTTCGGCGGAAACTGCGTGGCGTAGACCCGGATCGCCTCGAGCTTGACCTCCAGCGTCGAACCGATGTCGGCCACGATGAATCCGGAAGCCTCCGGCAAGTCTAACCCATGCAAGGCGATCGGGAAACTGAGCTGATTGGAGACCGTGTGCGGGACGAGGCCGTCGAAATGCTCGTCCCACTTGGTCAAGCGGCTATAGAAGACGGCAGCATCGGTGATGAGCATGGCCTGGTAATGGTCCGGCGAGGCGAGGACCGTCTTGCCGCCGAAGCCGATCACGACCTTGGGGCGGTGGCGGCGGAAGACCTTGGCCAGCGCGATCCGGTGCTCGAACGAGTCGAAGAGCCGCCGGTTGGGCAGATTCAGGTTCAGCCGCATCGCCACGCCGAGGATCTCGCCCGCCCGACGGGCCTCTTCCAGGCGGACGTCGGGCCCGGGCGAGGCCGGGGTGGGCTCGCCGTCGGTGAGGTCCACGATGCCGACCGCATAGCCCTGGCGGGCCAGCCGCGCCAGGGTCCCGCCGCAGGCGATCTCCACATCGTCGGGGTGCGCCCCGACGGCCAGGAGGTCGAGCTCGATGTTCCCGGGATCGCTCATGCGGCTGGGAGCCCTCTCGGTGCGGATAACGGTCGGCGGTCCACCTCGGACGATCGTCCGTCGCTCGGCGACGCCCGCGACCCGATCGCGGCGAGGCGGGTCGCGGGCCCGCGGCGTTGTATTGTAACCCGTTGCGATCCGATCCGCCATGAAGTCACGGCTCAATTTGACCGAGACTCAGGAGTCGATGACGACGTCAGGCCGGCGCGAGGCCGGGGCGAGATCCGGCGTCCCTGGAGCACGGGCCCCCCTCCGGGCAGGGCAAGAGCCATTCCCCCACCACCCTCGCCAGCAGCTCGGCATGGGTCAGGTGGGGGATGTGGCCGACGGTCGGCAGCACGGCGGCCTCGGCGTGGGGGAGGAGCGATTTCAGCTCCTCGAAATAGCGCCAGGGCACGATCCGATCCTCTCGCCCCTGGATCAGGAGCAGGCTCGCGTGGATGTTCTCCAGGGTCGGCCGAAGGTCCAGGCCGGCCACCAGCGAGGTCCGATGCGCGAGCGCCCGGATCGGTGTCAGGCCGTTCTGCTCCAGGTAGAAGGGCCAGCGGTCCTGGAGGATCGCCGGGAAATCCGGCTTGCTGTTGTAGGTCAGGACCCGCTCGCGGAGCGGCAGGCCGGCGGCGGTCCCCGGGACGCACCGCCCCAGGGCCAGGGCCAGTCGTTCCGCCATCGAGAATTTGCGGCGCGCGAAGGCCCCCTGCACGATCGACCGCGGGAACCGCCTGGGCTCCCGGGCGATCGCCCGCAGCACGACCGTGGACCCGAACGAAAGGCCCGCCAGGAAGGCCCGCCCCAGCCGGAGGTGGTCGATCAGGCCGAAGAGGTCGTCCGCCAGGTGCTCGTGGCGGATCCGGCCGAGCCTGGCGCCGTCCGACGGGTCGTCCCCCGGATAGGCGTACTGGATCGTCCGGAATCGCTCCGCCAGCCGGTTGAGCACGAGCGCATACACCCGATGGGTCGCGGCGATGCCCGGGATCCAGATCAGCGGGGGCCCGTCCCCCAGGATCCGATAGGTCATCCGATATCGCGGCCCTTGCCAGGCACCGACGGTCGCGGCGGCCTCGTACCGCTCCACCTCCCGGCGGACGTCCGCCGGAGGCCGGCAGCCGGAGCCGGCGGAGGGAGGGTCGACCGGCGAGGCCCCCGGCGGGGGCGGACTCACGGGCGGCGGTTCGATCGTCTCTTCAGCGGCTGGCATGGCCATCGATCACCGGGTGAGGAGGTCCAGGGCAGGGGTCCGGCCGCGCGGCCCGGAAGACCATGCTCGCGAAGCTCACGCAACACCGGCGGCGGGCGTCGAGGGCCTGGTCGTAGCGGAGCAGCTTCCCGTTCACCGGGCCGATCGTCCGGAGCATCGTGTAGGTGGCCGCCAGGCCGCACACCCGGTAGCGGTTGGAGACCCCGGCCGCGGTCCGGAACCAGCCCGCCGCGTCGCCCTCGGCCGCTCGATCCAGCATCTCCCGGTCGAAGGCCCTTACCGTCTCTTGCAGCTTGTCGTCCACGGGCGCCGCGTCGCCGAACTCCGGGCCGACATGGCAGAGGTCGATGCCGCCGATGTACGCCACCTTCTTGCCGCCGGCCCGCTCCGCCTCCCGGAGCGCCTCGATGAACCGCCGCACCGACGGATCCTCGATCGGGTCGACGCCCCGCTCCATCAGGTCGTGGAACGAGCCCGCCAGGATCGGCACGATCCGGAATTCACGTTCCGCCGAGAGGACGTGGCGGAGGAAGACCGTCTGGAACTCGACCGAGTGCTCGGCCCGATGGACCAGCTCGTCGTCGAAGAGGTCGTCCCCCGCGATCGACGCGATCCGCTCGACGTATTCGCGGTCCGTGCGGACCACCCCGAGCGGGGTCTCGAAGTCCTTCCTCGTGAGCGCGAACCGGCGACGGCAGGGCTGATGGGCGACCCCCAGGATCACGTAGACATCGGCGTCCGCCTGTTCCGCGAGCGCCTTGTAGGCCCAGGTGTAGACCGGCCCGCCCCGGCCGAAGTCGATGTGCGGGCTGAGGACGCCCCGGATCCGCTCGGCCGGCGGCCCCCCGAGCGCCGGCGGGCCCGCCCCTCCGGCGCCGGCGTAGAGGCCGTTGATCTGGGCCCGAAGCGCCATCCCGTCGGCCGAATACGACCGCCCAGCCAGCGCCGCCGGCCGGGTCTCGGTCCGGCGGTACTCGCCCAGGTAGTCCGCGAACCGGGGCCCGTCCAGGACCATCGCGCGGTCGAGCTGCGAGACCAGCCGGGACAGGACATCCTCCGGCATCGGCTCCCCGGTCTCGGCCAGGATCCGGGCCCGGACGTCCTCGATCGAGTTCTCCCCGTCGAAATGGCGGCAGACCTTCACGAAGGCGTCCAGCGGCACGAGCACCGGGTCGCGGAACGCCCCGAGCGGATCCTGGAGCATCGCGAACGACCGACCCTCATGTTCGATCCGGCGGGCGGAGAGCGGGCGGAGCCTGGGGCGTTCGAGGCTGGACATGCGGCGGACCCCTCCTGGGGACGTCGGATCGGATCAGGGGATCGGCCCGGCGACCGGAAGCCACGGCATTGTCCGCCCTCACCCCCGGCGAGGTCAAGCAGGGGACCCGGTCCGATCCCGCGGTCGCCCCCGTCCCGTCGCTTTCCCCGCCTCGCCGTAGAGATTCGTCGAGTTCTTCCGTTAGAATGAGAGTGCTATCGCCTCGATCCAACCTTGTCGGCATCTCGTGCTGAATCCCAGCGGTCCCGTGGCCAGGAGTGCCCTCGATGTCCGCGGAGTCGAATCCGGCCGATCGCCAGAAAGCGAAGACGTTCTTCCAGTACGGCAACGACGCCGCACTCAAGGACAACCTCGACTACGCCATCGACATGTACAAGCAGGCGTGCAAGCTCGTCCCGGATAATCTCCCCTATCGGCAGTCGCTCCGGGGCGCCCAGCGGAAGAAATTCAACAACGATCCGTCCAAGGTGGGGATGCTCGCCGGCGCCAAGAACCAGGGCATCCGGATGAAGGCGCGGTCGGCGAAGTCGAAGGGCCAGCACGCCCACGCGCTCGAGATCTGCGAGGACGCCTTCTCGAACAACCCCTGGGACGTCTCGACGGCCCGCGAGGCCTCGGAGGCCGCGGAGGAGGCCAAGCTCCTCCCCCTGGCGGAGTGGTATGTCGAGTCCGTCATCAACTTCGCCAAGGACGCGGACTTCTTCCGCCATGCCGCCCACGTCTTCGAGAAGAACGAGCACTGGGCCAAGGCCATCGCGAGCTGGGAGCGGGTCAAGCAGCTCGACCCCAACGACGAGAACGCCAACCGCCAGATCAACGGCCTCTCGGCCAACTCCACCATCCAGCGGGCGGGCCTCAATGATTCGCTGGACAAACGCCTCAGGCCCGCCGCCGAGACCTCGGAGGAGACGGCCGCCCGACTCGAGCGGATGAAGCTCGAGCAGCTCACCCCGGAGGAGCGGTGGCAGAAAGAGATCCAGGAGAACCCGAATCAGGTCTGGCCCTACCTGAACCTGGCGGAACACCACCGCAACCGCAGCCAGCTCGATCAGGCCGAGAAGATCCTGGCCCAGGGGGTCAAGAACAATCCCCGCGACCCGATGATCCTCCAGGCCTATGCCGAGGTCCAGATCGCCCGGATGAAGCGCGCGATCGAGTCCTGGACGCAGCGGACCAAGGAACGGCCCGACGACGAGGCGGCCGCGGCGAAGCTCGCGCAGATCACCAAGCTCCTGAGCGACTACGAGATCAAGGAATTCCGCCGCCGGCTGGCCCTCAGCCCGGAGGACGCCAACCTCCACTATCAGCTCGGCCTCTGCCTGGCGAAGGCCGGCCTCCACGACGAGGCCATCGCGGAGTTCCAGCACGCCCGGTCCAGCCCCGCCCTCAAGGTCCAGGCGCTCCTCCAGGTCGGCCAGTCCTTCGAGGCAAACCGGGCCCTCAAGCTCGCCGATCGGGCGTATCGGGACGCCCTCAAGAGCCTCGAGGGCGAGGACATGGCCACGTCCAACGCGCTCCATTACCGCCTGGGCCGTGTCGCCGAGGAGATGGGCAACATGGAGGCCGCCGAGGAGCATTACAACGAGGTCGCGGCCAACGATTATTCCTATCTGGACGTCGCCCGCCGGCTACGGAACTTGAACTGAAGCCGGGCCTCGTGGTATCATGGGATTTTCGTCCCATCTCCAGGCGGTGGGATTGCGCTCGCGGTTCTTCCATCGTGCACGCCGCGGCCGGGTACAACGAACTGGAACTCGTATAGCTGGATCTCGAAGGAGCCATGCCAAATTCCCCCTCAGCGGCCAAGCGGCTGCGCCAGAGCAAGAAGCGGCGGATGCACAACCGGATCGCCAAGAAGGTGATCAAGACCTCCATGAAGAAGGCCGTGTCCTCGGTCACCGAGGGCGACGCCTCCGCGGTCGAGACCAACCTTCGCGCCGCGATGGCCAAGATCGACAAGGCGGGCGCCCGCGGCGTCCTCCACAGGAACACGGCGGCCCGCCGCAAGAGCAAGCTCGCCCGCACGGTCGCCGGCGCGAAGTCGAAGGCCGCCGCCAAGGCGGCACCCCAGGCCGGGGCCTGACCCGATCGACGGGCCCCGAGGATCTTGACTTCGGGGCCGGTCCGGAACGAGGTCCCCTCATGCCCTCCTGGACCGCCTCGTATCCGAACCTGATCGCGATCCTCCGCGACCATTACGGACCGCCGCCGCTCAACCAGGGCGGCGAGGACCGTACCCGCTTCGAAGCCGCCCTGGCCGTGATCCTGGGGGCCAAGTCGAACTCCTCGCGGCGATCGCCCGCCATCGCCGCGATGGAACGCGCGGGGCTCCTCGATCCCGCAATCCTCGGGGACATCAGCGCGACCGAGATCCGCGATGGCGTGGCGGCGACGGGCGCGGCCATGACGCCCGCGGAGGCGCTTCAGGTCCACCGGCTCGCCGGCTGGTTCGCGGCTCGATTCCCCGACGAATCGGGGGTCGTCGACGAGGAAGCCGCCCCCACCTCGGAGCTTCGCGACGAGCTGAGGGCCATCAAGGGGATCGGCGCGGCCACGGCGGACTCGATCCTCCTCGCCATCGGCCGACCGTCCTATCCCGTCGATCGGGCCACGTTTCGGATCCTCGTCCGGCACGGATGGGCCGAAACGGCGACCGAGTACGACGAGGCCCTTGCCCCGATCCTCGCCGTGGCGGGCCAGAGCCCCGCGGAGCTAGCCGCACTCTCCGACGGCATGGCCCGGATCGGCCGCGACTTCTGCGGCCCGAAGTCGCCGAAGTGCGGACGATGCCCGCTCGAATGCCTGCTCCCCGACGGCGGCCCCCTGGAGCCCGATTCCTGATGCCCGGCAAGAAGAAGTCGCGTCAGAGGCCGGGGCCGCCGGTCGCGGCCTACACCTTCGAGGGCCCCAAGCCCGCGCGGATGTACGAGGTGATCCTCCCCAAGAAGCTCGGCTACTTCGGCAAGTTCGAGGAAGTCCTGGAAGACCTCTTCGACGAGCAGGCGATTCGCGAGATCCCGCTCGTCCGCAAGGCCATCGCCGATCGTCATCGCGACGATCCGGACTTCGACGAGGACGCCTGGATCCGGACCCTCTGCCACGCGTCCCGGGGCTATTCCATCTACGAGATGGACGGCCGGTATCTCTCCGCCGCCGGCCCGATCGACGAACGGGTGCTCGTCATCCGCTTCATCTTCCACAACCCGTCCGACCAGGCCGATCCGGCCACCGACTTCCTGGCCGTCTCGATGGAAGTCGTCAACCACCTGGTCGCCCACCGCTTCGCCCAGGAGCTCGGCGTCGAGGAGGAGATCTGGTTCGTCGAGTATCCCATGCCGAAGCTCTCGATCTGGAGGAAGACGCCGGGCAACTCCGAAGGTTGATTGAGTGGGCTGCGCGGTCATTACCTCAGCGCGGATTTGCCTGCTGCCAGCGACGGAAATCCGCGAGCTGCTCGTCCAGAAACTGGCCGCTCACCCAGAAATCGGTTTCCTTGGTGGCGGACCGAGCAACTCGTCCATGCTCCTGACGTCGGCCTCGACATCGGCGTGGGTGAGCGCACCCTCGAAGATCTGGTGTCGCTTCAGGAGAGCGAAGGTCTCGAATCGATCCAGCCCCAACGCTCGGCTCAAACCGTGGCGATCAAGAATGCCTCGGCGGAAGAGATCAAGAGCGAAGGTCTCTCGGATCTCCTGGTCCGAAGCGGCTCCTCTGGCCGTATCGTCTCCCTCATCGACCTGCCGTGCTTTCACAGAAACCCTCAGGTCCTTACTGGCCAGGAACTTCGACACCAGATCCTCCGTGATGACTCCTTCGCGTTGGAGCTGCATCAGGAAAGCGCCGCAGGCCTTTCGTACGAGGTCAGCATCGCAATCGCCGAGGTATGACTCAACCTCTGGTGGAAAGTCAAAGCGAATCGACATGGTGATCGCCTCCTCAACCTGTCAGCCAGTCGCTCTCCCCGGATCTTCTGGTGTATTGAATACCAGGTCTGTGCAGCTTCATTCTACACGAGTCGAGAGCGTCGGGTATCGTGAGTTCCCATGCGATCAAGGCCGTCACGTGACGAGAGGCCGGGCTTCAAGGGATCGGTTTCCAGGAACTCTCGCCTCTTATCATGACACTCCTTCGGAGCCCCCATGTCCGAGCTCCCGTTGGCCGAGCTGGAACGAGCCGTTGTCGCCAGGAATCCACTCCTGGGAGCGAGGCTTCTACCGGGCATCTCGGCGAGGAAGGTGCGACGGATATTCGAAAAGAGACAGATCTCGAGTCCGTGCGTGGACCTTCTTGTTACCCTGTACGGCTGGAAGGGGGGCTGCCGGCTCGACGATGCGCTGGCTCGCACCGGAAAGGGACTCTTCCCCGGGGAGACATATCACTTCCCGCCCCTGAACCTCGCCGCGGCCCACTTCGGGTTCTTCGACGACGTCGCGGCCAACTTCCCGTGGATGGCTCCGGCGGTCGACAGGCTGTTCCCGATCTTCTGGAACGGCAGCGATTCATGGTTCGCCGTCGACCTCGAGGACGCCGGCGCCGTGGTGGCCGTCCGATTCGATCCGGACAGGCACTTCACGCCGGCCTATGCGTCGCTGGTCGACATGCTCCTGGACATCATCCGCGCCAACGATGAGGACACGCCGATCTCCTTCTTTCGGGAAGGAGGCAAGCCGGTCGGCCATTTCGAGGTGCGACCGCGCGTCCCGAAGACGGTCGCCCGGAGGCGGCTTGCCTCCGCGGGGAACTCGCTCGTCGTCCGGACGGACTTCGCCGACGAGGAGGCGTGGCGAGCGCTGCGCGAAGAGATCGAGGAACCTCGGGGCGAGTTCGGTTTCACGGCGCATGTCGAATTCGTGGATGCCCCCGACCTGGCCGGGCTCACCCCCGAACGACTGATCGCGGACGACCTGGCGGAAGAGAAGATCGGCTTCCTCTTCCTCGTCGACCGGGTCACGCTCGATACCCCGGAACACCCTGTGCTCGTCGTCGACCTGCGCCATGAGCCCGGCCGCACGTTCCGCGTCGTCGCGTCGGAGATGTGGGGCGTCGAGAACAACCTGAGCCTCGGCAACATGGACTTCGCGGAGTTCGCCGACGCGGCAGTCGAGGACGGCGTCTTCCGCGGCTGGCCGGAGTGATCGCCCCGACCCTCGAATCCCACGATTCGAAAGAAAAAGTCCCGGTCCCTGAAACTCGCCCCCTCGAAATCGGGATTGTAATAGAGAGGCAACCTGGAGATTGCGCGCCCAGACTGCGCGAGGGGAGGCGAGGGAACCATGGCGACTGAGGCTCAAATCCGCGCCAACCGGGAGAATGCGAAAAAAAGCACCGGGCCAAGGACGGCGCAGGGGAAGGCCGCCACGCGATTCAACGCACTCAAGCACGGGTGCCGCGCTCGGATTACGACGATGCCCGTGCTGCCGAACGAGGATCCGAGAGAGCTGGAGCGACACGTCCAGAGGTACATCGACTCCGGCCGGCCCCGATCCGAGGTCGAGCGCGAGCTCCTCGAACGAGCCGCGCGGCTCACCTGGGTGCTCCACCGGGCCGACCGGGCCGAATCCGCCCACCTGGCGCGTCGCGTCCGCGACTTGCAGACAGAAGGTCCGTCGCAAGATCCGCGAGCCCTGGCCCGGGTCGCCCGGCTGGGCCGGGACCTCTTCACCTGGTCCACGACCCCGGACGTACGAACCGACTCGCCCGCCGTCATCGTGGCAGGGTTGGCGGGGTCGCCCGAGGGCCGGGCCTGGCTGCTGGAACAGTGGGCCGGCTTCCGCAACCTCGTCGCCCATGGCGTCCCGTTCACGACCCTCGATCGCTACCGCTTTCTCCGGATGATGGGCCACGAGCCGATGGACGCCCTTAACTGCCTTCGGGCCAACGCGGTCTTTCAGGCCTGGAACGCCCTCGGAACCATCGCCGAAAGCGATGCCTTCTTCCAGGTGGCCCGCGACCGATCCCCCGCCGCAGTCCCCGGCTTGCTGGATTCTCTGACCTGGCGCGACATCGGGCCGAAGCCGCCCTCGGCCCGGGCCGCCCGCGAAATCCTCCTCGGCGTCGTCGACGAACAGTCCGAGCGTCTCCACGCCATGGAGGCCGACGACGATGAAGACTGCGCGGCCTTCGACGCCGGTCCCCAGCTCGATCGCCATCGACGCCACAGCAGCGCCCAGGGACGCGAGCTGATCCAGATCCTGGAGACCCTCCGCAAGCTCAAGAAGCTCGTTCCGGAGGTGGTCGAAGCCGATCAGGTGCAAGGCCCCCGGACCACCTCCGCCGACCCGGAAACAACCGAAAGCGCGCCATCAGAGCCATCTTCAGATGGGCCATTTCCTCTTGTCTCACAGGATCTTACGACAACCGACCGCGAAGTCACCGGCGACGAACAGAGCCAATTCGAGGCCGAGCCGGTGGACGCCTCGGACTGGCATTCCGCCGGCCGGGAAGAGAAGCTAGCCGGGGTGGACGTCGACCATTTAGAGGATTCCGGAGCCATCGCCGATCATGACCGCGATCGAATCTCTCATCGAACGTTACGAGGCCGGTGCAAGGCTGCTGGGATATGCCGCGGGGGGCATCAGTCCGGAAAAGGCCGTCGAGCGGCCGGGGCCGGGGAAATGGAGCTGCGCCGAGCTCGTCGCCCACATCGTGGACAGCGACCTCGTGGACTCCGAGCGGATGAAGCGGGTGATCGCCGACGAGTCCGCCACGCTCGTCCCGTACGACGAGAACCGCTGGGTCGACGGCCTCCACTCGCACGAGATGCCCATCGAGGCCGGCCTCGCGCTCTTCGCGGCCAACCGGGCGTGGACGGCGCGAATCCTCCGGGCCTGCGACGAGTCGGCCTTCCGGCGATCGGGGCTTCACGGCGAGAAGGGACGAATGACCCTCACCGACCTGGTTGCGGAGATGGTCACGCACCTCGATCATCACCTGAGGTTCCTGTATGGTAAACGGGCCAATCTCGGGATCGCCGTGCAACCGAGGTATGCGAACTCCGTCATCGACTGAACTGACCGACCCCGGGAGCCGACGATCGTGACACGCCTCTTCGCCGGCACTCCCTGGGACCGACCCCCCACCTGCGAACGGTGCGGCAAGCTCGAGTCGGAATGCACGTGCCCGCCGGTGGTGCCGGAGCCCGTGCGGATCCCCCCCGAGAAGCAGACCGCGCGGATCAGCGTCGAGAAGCGGCCCAAGGGGAAGGTCGTCACGGTCGTCTCCGGGCTCGACCCGGAGGGGAATGACCTGGAATCCCTGTCGGCCCGGCTAAAGACGTCGTGCGGGACCGGCGGGACGCTCAAGGACGGCACGATCGAGCTCCAGGGCGATCACGCGAAGCGGGCCGAGGGCCTGCTCCAGACCATCGGATACAAGACGAAGCGCCGCTGAGGAAACTGTCGCGATGACTCTCCACCACGCGATGCCCATCATGATCGGGGTGCTGGCGATCCTGGCGATCGCCTACCGGTATTACAGCGCCTTCCTGGCCGCGAAGGTCGCGGCGCTCGACGACGCGGAGGAGACCCCCGCACACCGGTTCAGGGACGGGCAGAACTTCGACCCGACCAATCGCTGGGTCCTCTTCGGCCATCATTTCGCGGCGATCTCGGGGGCCGGGCCGCTCATCGGTCCGGTGCTCGCGGTCCAGTTCGGCTTCCTGCCGGGGCTGATCTGGCTGGTGGTGGGCGTCTGCCTGGCGGGCGCGGTGCAGGACATGATGGTGCTGGCGCTCTCCACCCGGCGGGGCGGCCTGAGCCTCGCCGGCCTGGCCCGGAGCGAGATCGGCCGGCCGGCGGGGATCGCGGCGGGGATCGCCATCCTCTACATCATCATCATCGCCCTGGCCGGGCTCGGCATCGTGGTGGTCAAGGCGCTCGGCGGCGAGCAGATCCCGATGAAGGCGGGGACCACGGTCTACCTGCCCGAGGGGGCGAGCTTCGAGTCGACCATCCAGGCGGGTGGCCCGAGGATCGTCAAGGTCCCCCCGGGGACGAGGTATCGCTTCGGCGACGCCCCCGAGCAGACCATGACCTTCCACGAGAAGTTCGACATGTCCGTCCCCTTTCCCTCGCGGCTGAAGGCGGCGCCCGACGGCAAGGGATTCACGCTCCCGGAGGCGGCGAAGCGGATCGTCCCCGGCTCGGCCTGGGGGACGTTCACCATCGCCGCCACGATCCCGATCGCGCTGTTCGTCGGGCTCTACATGTACAAGATCCGGCCCGGGAAGGTGCTCGAGGCGTCGATCCTGGGCGGCCTGCTCGTGGTCGGGGCCACCGTGGCCGGGGCCTTGATCAAGGGCTCGCCGCTGGAGCCGTTCTTCTCACTCTCGCGGGACGCGACGGTCTTCGCCCTGGCCGGCTATGGCTTCGTCGCCGCGATCCTGCCGGTCTGGCTGCTCCTCTGCCCGCGCGACTATCTCTCGAGCTTCCTCAAGATCGGCACCATCTTCCTGCTGGTCGCCGGGGTGGTCGCGGCCAACCCCAGGCTCGAGGCCCCGCCGATCAGCCCGTTCTTCTCGCAGGGGGGCGGGCCGAACATGGACGGGCCGGTCTTCCCGTACGTCTTCATCTGCATCATGTGCGGGGCCATCTCCGGCTTCCACTCGCTGGTGGCCTCGGGGACGACGCCCAAGATGGTGGACCGCGAGTCGGACATCCGGATGATCGGCTACGGCGCCATGCTGATGGAGGGCCTGGTGGGGGTGGTGGCCCTGATCGCCGCCGCGGCCCTGCCCAACGCCATGTACTACGACATCAACATCGACCTGGGCAAACGCCCCGACTTCATGACCCGGCACCCGGACTTCGCCCAGTTCCTGAAGGCGTCGGAACGGGACCCGGACGGCGGCCACGAGGGGGTGCAGGAGGGAGCCGCCGCGCCCAGCGAGCTGGCGATCATGGAACACGACGTCGAGGAGTCGCTCCACGGCCGGACCGGCGGGGCGGTGACGCTGGCGGTGGGGATGGCCCGGATCTTCGAGCAGGCGCTGCCGAACATCCGGGGCCTGATCAAGTACTGGTATCACTTCGCGATCATGTTCGAGGCGCTCTTCATCCTGACGACGATCGACGCCGGGACGCGGATCGCCCGGTTCCTGGTCCAGGAGTTCCTCGGCCAGTTGTGGAAGCCGCTGGGGAATCTCGACCGGCTGCCGGCCGCGATGCTGGCCACCGGCCTGGTGGTCCTCGGCTGGGGCTACTTCATCTACACCGGGTCGGTGGATACGATCTGGCCGATGTTCGGCATGGCCAACCAGTTGCTGGCCGTGATCGCGCTGGCGATCGTCACCACGGGCCTGGTGAACTCCGGGAGGAGGAAATACGCGTGGGCGACCTTCCTGCCGCTCCTCTTCGTCGGCACGACGACCACGGCCGCCGGCTACCACGAGATCACGGGCAAGTTCTGGAAGATGGTCCAGGGGGGCCAGGTCGCCCGGGGGTGGCTCAACATCGGGCTCACCGCGATGCTGCTGGTCTGTGCGGCCGTCATCCTGGCGACGGCCGCCCTGCGATGGATCAAGGGCCCCGCGACGGCCGGGGAAGCCGCCGCGGGGGCGTAGGCTGCGAGCGACCGATCGGCCGGGGTCCGTCACGCCGCGGTGCTGACCTCGGCCGGCTTCTTCGCGCCCAGGACGCTGTGATGCATCCCGTAGACGAAGTAGATCGCCAGGCCGATGGCCATCCAGACGACCAGCCGAACCCAGGTCTCGAGCGGGAGGGTGGCCATCAGCAGGACGGAAGAGATCACGCCCATGGGGGCCGTGAAGTAGACGAGAGGCGCCTTGAAGGGTCGCTCGACGTCCGGCTGCCGGACGCGCAGGAAGAGCACGCCCGCGGACACGACCGCGAAGGCGAAGAGGGTGCCGATGGAGGTGAGCTCTCCGGCCACGTGGATCGGGATGGTGCCGGCCGCGATCATCACGACGATGCCGGTGATGATGGTGGTGATCCAGGGGGTGCGGAACCGCGGATGGATCTTGGAGACCGCCTGGGGCAGGAGGCCGTCCTTCGCCATGGCGAAGAAGATCCGGGGCTGGCTCAGGAGCATCACCAGGATCACGGACGTGAGGCCGGCGATGGCGCCGATCTTGACGAACCAGGAGAACCACTTCAGCCCCATGGCGTCGATCGCGACGGCGACCGGGTCGGGGACGCTGAGCAACCGGTAGTTCACCACGCCGGTCATGACCAGAGCACCGAGGACATAGAGAAGCGTGCAGATGACCAGAGACCCGATGATGCCGATGGGCAGGTCGCGCTGGGGGTTCTTCGCCTCCTGGGCGGTCGTGGAGACGGCGTCAAAGCCGATGTAGGCGAAGAAGACGACGCCGGCCCCGCGGAAGATGCCGCTCCAGCCGAAGTCGCCGAACTTGCCCGTGTTGTCCGGGATGAACTTGCCGCCCCAGTTGTCGGTCGAGAAGTAGCGGATGCCGATGAGGATGAAGAGGCTGACGATCGCCACCTTGATGACGACGATCACGTTGTTCACCTTGGCCGATTCCTGGATCCCGATCACGAGGAGCGTGGTCACCAGGGCGACGATGAGCATCGCGGGCAAATTGATCAAAGCCGTGACCGTCGGGAAAACCTTGTAGTCGATCCCATGGTCCACAAGGAGTTTGATGATCGGATCCGCGGGCTTCTCGACCCCATCAATCCTGATGATCGCATCGGAGACGGCTGTCCAGCCGTGTCGCACGTGAAGCAGGTCGGCGACGGTGTCCGGAATCTCGATCATCTTCTGACCCCAGGACGAGGCGAACTGGGCGGGGATGTTGATCCCCATGTCGTGAAACAGGCTGACCACGTAGCCGGACCAGCCGATGGCCACGCCGGTGGCTCCGACCATGTACTCGAGGATCAGGTCCCAGCCGATCAGCCAGGCGATGAATTCGCCCATTGTGGCATAGGCATACGTGTAGGCGGAGCCGGCGATCGGGACGGTGGACGCCATCTCGGCGTAGCAGAGGCCGGCGAAAGTGCAGGCGATCCCGCCGAGTACGAACGAGAGGGCGACGGCCGGCCCGGCGTTGTTGGCGGCCGCCGTCCCCGTGTAGACGAAGAACCCCGCGCCGATGATCGCGCCGATGCCGAGCATCACCAGGTTGGTGGCGGTGAGCGTCCGCTTCAAGCCATGCTCATGCGTCTCACTCGCCTCGGCCTTGAGGGCGGCGATCGACTTGCGTACCCACAGATTCGCCATCGTGCTGTGTCTCTCGAATGGGCCTGGAGGGGAGGACCGAGCGTCTTCTCCCACGCGCCGCGGATCGAGGAGAGGGTGCGGCCTTGCGGCGGGGGTCCGGCCGCCCGGCGGGGAGGCCCGGCGGCCGGAAGAGGAGACTATACCAGAACGTGCGTCGTCAGGGTAACTCCATCACCTCCACCTTTCGAATCTCGACCCGGCTCCCCGGGTCGTGCTGCTGGAAGGCGAAGTGACCCTCCTTCCAGGCGCCGGTCTGGTCCAGGAACGTGTAGAGCTTCTTGCCGTTGATCCAGATGGTGATGTTGGGGATCACCTTGCCGCGGTACTCCTTGGTGACGCACTCGATCTCGTAGGTGAACCAGGTGTCGGGCTCAACCAGGCGGTCGAAGATATGAATGAACGTATAGAGCGATCCGGTGCGGATCGGGTCGGTATGGGTGCTGTCCACCTGGGCCTCGTAGCCCTCGCTGAAGCTGCCGTTGGGCGCCGGGCAGCGGAAGTAGACGCCCGAGTTGCCGTGGTCGTTGATCTTGAGCTCGGCGCGGTACTTGAAGTTCTTGTAGGTCTTGGGGCTGTAGAGCATCGACGCCTTGCCGGTGCCGACGATGCTGCCGTCCTTGACCTCCCAGTTGCTCTCCTGCGAGCCCGCCTTGGTCCAGCCGCTGAGCGTCTGGCCGTCGAAGAGGGAGACCCAGGTGCCCTCCTGCGCGGAGGCGGCGGTCGACAGGCACGCGAGCGCCGCGGCCACCAGGCCGGCGCGGGTCGGGATCGATCGGAGCATGGTTCGTCGTTCCTCTCGTTCTCTCGGTTGTGTCTTCGGGGTGTCGGCCGCCGGGGACCGATGGCGCGGACCCGCCCGGGCCCCCGCGGCCGGAGCGTCCAGGAGTGTAAATCAACCATCGTGGCCAGGCCAGGGACTACCCCGCCGGGCCCCCATCGGGGAGGAGCCGCACGATCATGACCGGGCCGCTGGCTTCGCTGCACGCGCTCGACGAGTGGCTACGCCGCGGGATCCCCCGCGGCTTCGCCGATCGCCCCGTCGCCCCCGACGTCCTCCGGCAGGTCCTGTCCCTGGCCGCGATGGCCCCCTCGGAGTTCGACCTCCGGCCGGCCCGGTTCCTCGTCGTCCGCGAGGCCGGCACCCGCCGGGCGATCCGATCGGCGGCCTACCGGCATCCGCTCGTCGCGGAGGCCCCGGTCCTGGTCGTGGTCCTCGGCTACCTGAACCCGGATCTCGACGGCCGGGACGCCCCGCGCGGGCCGGAGCTGGCCGGCCGGATCCGCACGGCCATGACTCCCCTGGGCCGGGCCGAGCGGGCGGAGCGGGCCGGGCGCGGCGGGGCCGTGGCGGCGGGCATCCTCCTGGTCGCGGCCGAGGCCGCGGGGCTCGCCGCGGCCTATATCGACAACCTCGACCGGGCCCCGCTCCGGCTCGCGCTGGGAATCCCGGACGACCATGTCGTCTGCGGGATCGTCGCAATCGGCCACCCCGCGGCCCGCGCCGACTTCGCCGATCCGCCCGGCCTGGACGACGTCTGCTTCGAGGAGCACTTCGGCCAGCCATGGGACCCCGGTGCGTGATGGATCCGCCCCGCCGGGCGCCTTACGATGACGAGCGGACACCCGGCCGCCTCGCGCGGCGAACCCACCCCAGGTCCCTCCCCACAGGTATCGACCATGACCCGAACGTTCTCCCCCTCACGCCTCCTGCTCGGGGCGGCCCCCTGCGTCGCCGTCCTCGTCCTCGGCCTCGCCGCCCCCGCGCCCTCAACCGCCCAGGAGCCCGCCAAGGGGCTCCGCACGACCACTCCCGTCCCCCGCGACGCGGGCTGGCTGAAGCGGCACGAGTCCTTCCTGAAGCGAGCCCGGGAAGGGAAGATCGACCTCCTCTTCCTGGGCGATTCGATCACCCAGGGCTGGGACCACAACGAGACCTGGCAGCGATTCTACGGCCCGCGTCACGCCGCCAACTTCGGCATCGGCGGCGACCGCACCGAGCACGTCCTCTGGCGGCTCGCCCATGGCGAGGTCGACGTCATCCGCCCCAAGGTCGTGGTCCTGATGATCGGCACCAACAACACCGGCGGCGAATCCGCCGAGGCCATCGCCGAGGGCGTCGCGGCGATCGTCAAGGACCTCCGCAAGCGGCTCCCCGAGGCCAAGGTCCTCCTGCTGGGCGTCTTCCCGAGGGCGGAGAAGTCCCAGCCCGTCCGCGGCAAGATCGCCGCGATCAACGAGAGGATCGCCAAGCTGGACGACGGCAAGTCGGTCTTCTATCTCGACATCGGCAAGTCGTTCCTGGAGCCCGACGGTACCCTCACCCGCGAGGTCATGCCGGACCTGCTCCACCTCAGCGCCCGGGGCTATCGGATCTGGGCCGACGCCATGGAGCCGACGCTCTGGACGCTGCTCGACGAGCCCCAGCAGAAGCCGAAGTGATCGGGGATCGATGTCTCCCCTCGGCGCCGCGAGGCGTCCGCGGCGCCGGGGATCAGGGGCCGAAGAGCTCGTCCGGGTCGAGCCTGGGAAGGTCGGCCCATGCCGACGATTCGTCCACGAAGGGATGAGCCGAGGACTCTCGGTCGCGATCCCGGCCGCGGCCGGACTGGATCTCGAGGACGGCCGCCGCCAGCCGGAGGTCCTCCGGCGCCGTGATTTTCAGGTTGTACGCGGTGCTCGGGACCAGGACGCAGCGATGCCCAAGGGCCTCCACGAGCTGGGAGTCGTCGGTCGCCGTCGGGGCGTCCCGGTCGCGGCGGGCGTAGGCCTCCTCCAGCCAATCTCGGCGGAAGACCTGCGGCGTCTGGGCGAGGTAGAGCCCGTCGCGAGAGACCGTCCCGACGCTCCGTCCGTCCTCGCCCGAGCGCTTGATCGTGTCGCGGACGGGGATCGCCAGCAGGGCCGCCCCGTGCTCGCGGCCGGCGGCGATCACGGCGGTCGCCAGGTCGTCGGTCAGGCACGGCCGGGCCGCGTCGTGGATCGCCACGAGCTCACAGGCCGGCCGGAGCCGCTCGAGCGCCCTGGCGATGGTGTCGGCGCGCTCGTCCCCGCCCTCGATGACCTCGATGTTGAGGAAGGCGACCTTGTCGCGATAGCGGCGATCGAAGAGCGCACGATCCTCCGGGGCGATCGCGACGATGATCTGCTCGACGTCGCCGTGGGTGAGGAACGGATCGAGGGCCCTCAGCCAGACGGCCCGGCCCTCGAGCTCCGCGTAGACCTTCTTCTGCGAAGGATCGCCGAACCGCGTGGATCGCCCCGCGGCGGGCAGGATCACGGCAAGTTGGCCCATGGCTCCACCTCCAAGATTGCCGGCACGACCGGGCCGGATCGCCCAGATTGTCGACCGCGCCGCGGCCCGAGTCAACGCACCAGGCGGCGGCCGTCGGGCGGGACCGATGGATCCTTGATCGCCGGGCCGATGGCCAGTAGAGTCCTGGCTGATCTCCCACCCCAATCTTCGCCGGAGGTCCGCATGGAGGAGCCGCAGCAAGGTCATCCCGGGGAGTGCCTGGGGCCGCAGTGCGCGGGGATGATCCTGGACTGGCTCCGGGCCCGGGCGGGAGCGGCGCCTCCGCCCGCATCCACCGCCTCGACCGCGGCCCCGCGACAGGGCCTGCTCTGGACGGCCTCCCCCTACAGCGAGGAGTCGCCCCGGATCGCCTCCGCCGCGGAGCTTGCCGGCGCGCTCGAGCACCTGCAGTACGCCGTCTACCGGAGGTTCGAAAACACCCTGACCCGCGCCGAGCGGATCCGGCTGGACAACTCGATCGAGAACGCCCTGTTCAAGGTGGACCGCTACCTCCACCGCGCCGGCGACGCGGAGCGTACGCCCGCCGCCGCCGAGGTCGAGGCCCTCCGCGCGACCATCAGGGAAGGCCGCGAGAAGGCGGAGCGGATGCGGACGCAGGCCCGCCGGGCCGAGCTGAAGCTGGCCCAGCTCACCAGCCTCTCGCCGGAGACGTTCGAGGAATTCGTGGCCGAGCTCTTCGAGGCCCTCGGCTACGACGTCGAGCAGACCGGAGGCTCCGGCGACGAGGGGGCGGACCTCCGCCTCCGCCGCAAGGACATGGTGGCCATCGTCCAGTGCAAGTACCACAAGCGCGGGGTCGTCGGCTCGCCGGAGCTCCAGAAGTTCCTCGGGACGGTGCATCACACCCGCAGCCACAAGGGCTTCTTCGTGACCACCAGCAGCTTCTCGCTGGCCGCGGAGAAGTTCGTCGCCGAGCATCCTATCGAGCTCATCGACGGCCCCCGCCTCGTCGAGCTCGTCCAGCACGCGATGGGCCCGGGCGCCCGCCGCGAGCCGCTCCCCGCGTGGTTCTGATGCCGCCCACGCCGGGCGATCGCGGCGATGGCATGGTTCGTGCAGTGTCTTCGCCGGGTCGCGTTACGAGGCATCGGCTCGGAGGCCACTCGCGGCCGTGGGAGGACATCGACGCGGACGGATTTCCGAAGTCGTCCAACAGTTCGCCCGCCTGCCGGCGTAAGATAAGACGGCAGGAATCCGTTGCGTCGCCGAAGGCCGGACGTCATTCCCAGTTCATATACCTTCATGCGTTTCAAGCTCCACCCGGGCTCATCCCGGGGGAGAGGCTCTTCCGTCATGTTCCCGATCAAGAGAGAGGGGTTCGAGGGGTCCGAAGGCCCGGCGGAGTCAACCGCTCCGAATCACGCATCGACACCTGGCCAGGGAGGGTTTCCGATGTCCAGTCGCATCCAGAAGCCGGCGCTCCGCGGGCTCGAGTTACCCCCGGAGTTCGAGGATCTGGGCGGGGTGATCCGCAATGACCTGAAGGTCATCGTGTCGATCCTCGCCGACCGCGCGACCGAACGGCTGCTGCTCTCGAAGCGGCAGTCGCAGCAGCTCAGGCGATCGCTCTGGAATAGCCTGACCGACAGCCTCAACCGCGAGATGGCCCCCCTCACCGCCGATCACCGCTGATTCCCGCCCCGACGCGCCGGTCGTCGGGCCGGGATTGCAGGGCCGCCAAACCGAACCGGAAGGCGAGACGAATGGCTCGGGTGCTCCTCGGTGTGACCGGCTCTGTGGCCGCGATCCGTACCCCCGCGCTCGTGGAGGCCCTCCGCGCCTCGCACCACGACGTCCGGATCATCGCCACCGAACCTTCGCTCTACTTCTTCGACCCCCGCGACCTGTCCCGAGGTGACGACCAATCCCCGGCGGGAGGACTCTATCGAGACCGCGACGAGTGGCCGAACGACCGCTATCATCGCGGGGATGCCGTCCTCCACATCGAGCTCCGCAACTGGGCCGAGCTCCTGGTGGTCGCGCCCCTCGACGCGAACACGCTGGGCAAATTTGCCCTGGGCCTCTCGGATAACTTCCTGACCTGCGTCTTCCGCGCCTGGGATTTCCAGCGGCCCGTCATCCTCGCGCCGGCGATGAACACCCTGATGTGGCAAAGCCCCGTGACGGCCAGGCACCTGGGCCAGATCCTCCTCGATCAGGGCCGCCTCCGGGGGCTGCCCGTCGACTGGAGCCTCGAGTCCGCCCCGGAGCACTTCGCCCGGCTGGCACCGCGGATCATCCTCATCCCGCCCCAATCCAAGCGACTGGCTTGTGGCGACATCGGCGTCGGGGCAATGGCCGAGGTCGAGGCGATCGCCGAGGTCGTCCACTCCTGGACCTCTTCAGGAGCCGAGGGAGAGCACGATCAGCAAGCACGCGTGACAAAATCTTGAGCAACGCCCGCGACCGCTTCGGAGCCCCGTGTACGACACGGGCACGCCCGTCCCGCTCCACCGAAGCGGCCCGGGTTGACCGGGCGACCCCCGGCCCATGCCCCGAGGGCGGCCTTCCAGTCCCTCGTTCTCCTCGAATACCCGCCGCGAATCATCCATTCACGACGACTCGGATGACTCATCGGTTCGCTCACCCTCACAATCGATCACGACTTCGCCGCCGCGGGGGGACTACCCGCTTGACCCCGGGGACCCTGGGGCGTTTATTATTTAGTTTTCCGATAACGCCACGACGCTAGTATCGACGAAACGGTGGTCGACGGTTTCCGATGCAGTTCGAGTCCTTGAAGATCTTCTGCGATGTCGTGAGATGGGCGAGCTTCTCACGGGGGGCCGAGGAGAGTGGGATTTCCCAGTCCTCGGCCAGCCAGGCCGTGCACCAGCTCGAGGTGCGGCTGGGGGTCAAGCTCATCGATCGGTCGAGGCGGCCCCTCGTCCCGACGACGGCGGGGAAGCTCTACTATGAGGGCTGCAAGGAGCTGGTCGGCCGATACATCGAGCTGGAGCACCGGGTCAAGTCGACGCTCGGCGAGGGGAAGGTGATCGGCACGGTGGGGGTTGCCTCGATCTACTCCGTGGGGATGCATCACATGAGCCAGTACGTCCGCGACTTCGAGGAGCGATTCCCCGAGGCGAGCGTGCGGCTCGAGTACCTCCATCCGACGCGGGTCGTCGAGCGGGTGATCGGAGGCGGGGCCGACCTCGGCCTGATCTCCTACCCGAAGAAATGGCCGGAATTGACGGTCATCCCCTGGCGTGAGGAGGTGATGATGCTTGCGATCCACCCGTCGCACCGATTCGCCCGCCTGCCCAGGGTGGACATCCGCGAGCTGGACGGCGAGGCGTTCGTCGCCTTCGACGCGGAGCTGTCGATCCGCAAGGCGATCGATCGGACCCTCCGCCACCACGACGTCGACGTGGAAATCGTGCACGAGTTCGACAACATCGAGAACCTCAAGCGGGCCGTCGAGATCCCGGCCGGCCTCTCCATCCTGCCGGAGCCCTCGCTGGCGCGAGAGGTCCGGGCGGGGACCCTCGTCGCGGTGCCGATCTCGGGCCAGGATCCGAAGTATCGGCTCAACCGGCCGATCGCGATCGTGCACCGCAGGAACGAAACCCTGGACATGACGGCCGCGCGGTTCCTGGAGCTCTTGACGGCCCGGGCGAGCGTGGCAACGGCCCCGGAGGCCGCGGCCCAGCCGCGTCGCGTCCGCGCCGCTTCGACTCCATGACCTCACCGCGACGGCTATCGGGCGGACCGATCGTCGCCCGCCGGGGGTGACCTCCGGGTCTCCTCGGTCCCGACCATCCCGCTGGATACGTCCACCCCCGAACCTGAATCGACCGCGTCCGTCCGAATCGTGCAGCGGACGACGAGAAAGGCGAGCCCGAGATCGGGCTCCGAAGCATCGAAACGCGTCGCCCCGGCGACCCGATTTGGTACACACTCGAAGGCTCTGGATACGTGCCGAAGGACCACAATCATGGGAACAGGCTTACCATCGCCCCAGGGGCTTTACGATCCGAGTCGTGAACACGACGGCTGCGGAGTGGGGTTCATCGCGGACCTCAAGGGGCGGAAATCCCATGCGCTCGTTCGCGACGGCCTGACGGCGCTCGTCCACCTGGACCATCGCGGCGCCTGCGGCTGCGAGGACAACACCGGCGACGGCGCGGGGATCCTCATCCAGATACCCCACGCGTTCCTGGTGGAACGATGCAAGGCCCACGGCATCGCCCTGGGAGAGCCGGGGTCCTACGGCATCGGGGCCTTCTTCACCTCGCCGGACCCCAAGCAGCAGGCGTACGGCAAGAAGCTCTTCGAGAAGATCGTCAGGGATGAGGGCCAGTCGTTCCTGGGCTGGCGGCCGGTGAAGACCAACAACGAGCCGCTGGGCGCCAGCGCCCGGAGCGTGGAGCCCAGGCTCTTCCACGCCGTCGTGGGCCGCGGGGCGACCATCAAGGACGCGGACGCCTTCGAGCGGAAGCTGTTCGTGGTCCGCAAGCGGTTCGAGGCGGCGATAGAGGATTCCGGGCTGGACGACCACAAGTACTTCTACTTCTCCAGCCTCTCGTGCCGGACCATCGTCTACAAGGGGATGCTCACGCCGGGGCAGGTGGGGATCTACTTCGAGGACGACCTCGCCGACTCGCGCCTGGTCAGCGCGATCTGCATGTTCCACTCGCGGTTCTCCACCAACACCTTCCCGAGCTGGCAGCTCGCCCACCCCTACCGGATGATCTCGCACAACGGTGAGATCAACACCCTCCGCGGCAACATCAACTGGATGAGGGCGCGCGAGGCGCTCTTCGAATCGGCCCTCTACGAGCCGGGCGACCTGGACAAGATCCGGCCGATCATCCGCGAGGGGCTCTCCGACACGGCCTGCCTGGACAACGCGGTGGAGCTGCTGGTGCGCTCCGGCTTCAGCCTGCCGCACGCCATGATGATGCTGATCCCGGAGGCCTGGGACCATCACGAGTCCATGTCCCAGGTCAAGAAGGACTTTTATCAGTATCACAGCTGCCTCATGGAGCCCTGGGACGGCCCCGCGTCGGTAACCTTCACCGACGGCAAGAACATCGGCGCGGTCCTCGACCGCAACGGGCTGCGGCCCAGCCGCTTCGTCGTCACGAAGGACGACCGGGTGATCATGGCCTCGGAGGTCGGCGCCATCGAGGTCGCGCCGGGGAACGTCCTGAGGAAGGGCCGGCTCGAGCCCGGCAAGATGTTCCTCCTGAACCTGGAGGAAGGCCGGATCGTCGACGACGAGGAGCTGAAGCAGCAGATCGCCTCCGCCCGGCCCTACGGGCAATGGCTCCGCGAGTACATGGTCCACCTATCCGACCTGCCGCCGGCGCCCGAGGTCCCGGGCCCGGATCCCCGGACGCTCCTCCAGCGTCAGCAGGCCTTCGGCTACACCCTGGAGGACCTCAAGTACATCCTCGGACCGATGGGCTCGAGCGGCGAGGAGGCGATCGGCTCGATGGGCAACGACGCGCCGCTCGCGGTGCTCTCCGACCGGGCCCAGCCGCTGTTCAACTACTTCAAGCAGCTCTTCGCCCAGGTCACGAACCCGCCCCTCGACGCGATCCGCGAGGAGCTCGTCACCTCGGTCTTCACCGGCGCCGGCGGCGAGCAGAACCTGCTCGAGCCGAAGCCGGAGTCGTGCCGCCAGATCGCGCTCGAGATGCCGATCGTGGACAATGACGAGATGGCCCGGCTCAAGCAGCTCGAGGGCTGGCGGGGCTTCACCTCGGTCACGCTGCCGATGCTCTTCGTCGCGGCCGACGGGGCCGCCGGCATGGAGCGGGCGCTCGATGCCCTGTTCGAGAAGGCGAGCGAGGCGATCGACGCCGGCGCCAGCCTGATCATCCTTTCGGACCGGGGCGTCAACGCGGAGATGGCGGCGATCCCGTCGCTCCTGGCCTGCTCGGGCCTGCACCACCACCTGGTCCGCCGCGGCCAGCGCTCCCGGGCCGGCCTGCTGATCGAGTGCGGCGACGTCCGCGAGGTCCACCACTGCGCCCTGCTCCTCGGCTACGGCGCCGGCACGATCAACCCCTACGTCGCCTTCGAGACGCTCGACGCCATGATCCGCCACGGGCAGATCAAGGGCCTCGACCGCGAGGAGGCGATCTACCGCTACCGCAAGGCGATCAAGAAGGGGGTCGTGAAGGTGATGTCCAAGATGGGCATCAGCACGATCCAGAGCTATCGAGGCGCCCAGATCTTCGAGGCCATCGGCCTGAACGAGGACTTCGTCGCCCGCTACTTCGACAAGACCGCATCCCGGGTCGGCGGCGTCGGCCTGGAGGAGATCGCCCTCGAGACCCTCGAGCATCACGCCCGAGCCTATGCCGTCCGCGAGGCCGGCCCGTCCCTGCTGGACGAGGGGGGCCAGTACCAGTGGCGCCGCGAGGGCGAGTTCCACCTCTTCAACCCCGAGACGATCTTCCGGCTCCAGCACGCCACCAGGTCCGGCCGCTACGACATCTTCAAGGCGTACACGCGGAGCGTGGACGAGCAGAATGAGCGGCTCTGCACCCTCCGCGGCCTGTTCGAATTCCGCAAGGGGGCCCGGAAGCCGATCCCCATCGAGGAGGTCGAGCCGGTCGAGGCGATCGTCAAGCGGTTCGCCAGCGGCGCCATGAGCTACGGCTCGATCTCGGCGGAGGCCCACGAGACCCTGGCCATCGCCATGAACCGCCTGGGGGCCCGCTCCAACACGGGCGAAGGGGGCGAGGATCCCGAGCGGTTCCGCCCGCTCCCCAACGGCGACAGCAAGCGGAGCTCCATCAAGCAGGTCGCCTCCGGCCGGTTCGGCGTCACCAGCGAATACCTCGTGAACGCCGACGAGCTCCAGATCAAGATGGCGCAGGGCGCCAAGCCCGGCGAGGGGGGGCAGCTCCCCGGCCACAAGGTCTGGCCCTGGATCGCCAAGGTCCGGTACTCGACGCCGGGCGTCGGCCTGATCAGCCCGCCGCCGCATCACGACATCTACTCGATCGAGGACCTCGCGCAGCTCATCTTCGACCTCAAGAACAGCAACCCGCGGGCGCGGATCAGCGTCAAGCTGGTGGCCGAGGTCGGCGTGGGCACGGTCGCGGCGGGGGTCGCCAAGGCCCACAGCGACGTCGTCCTGATCAGCGGCCATGACGGCGGCACCGGCGCCAGCCCGCTGACGTCGATCAAGCACGCCGGCGTCCCCTGGGAGCTCGGCCTGGCCGAGACCCAGCAGACGCTGGTGCTCAACAAGCTGCGGGACCGGATCGTCGTCCAGACCGACGGCCAGATGAAGACCGGCCGCGACGTCGTGATCGCCGCCCTCCTGGGGGCGGAGGAATACGGCTTCGCCACCGCGCCCCTGGTGGTCATGGGCTGCGTGATGATGAGGGTCTGCCACCTCGACACCTGCCCGGTCGGCATCGCCACCCAGAACCCCAAGCTCCGCGAGAAGTTCCACGGCCATGCGGACCACGTCGTCAACTTCTTCCGGTTCATCGCCGAGGAGGTCCGCGAGCACATGGCCGCGCTCGGCTTCCGGACCGTGGAGGAGATGATCGGCCGCAGCGACCTCCTGGACATGCGGAAGGCGCTCGACCACTACAAGACCCGGGGCCTGGACTTCAGCAAGATCTTCTATCGCCCGGACATGGGCCCCGACGTGGCCGTCCGCAAGGTCCGCGAGCAGGAGCACGGGCTGGACACGACCCTGGACGTGAAGACCCTGGTCCCGGATTGTGCGCCGGCCATCGACCGCGGTGAGCCGGTGTCGCTCGACCTGAAGATCCGCAACGTCAACCGCACGGTCGGGACGATCCTCGGCAGCGTGATCTCGCGCAAGTATGGCTCGGCCGGGCTCCCGGAGGATACCATCCAGCTCCGCTTCAAGGGCTCCGCCGGCCAGAGCTTCGGGGCGTTCGTGCCGCGGGGCATCTCGTTGACGATCGAGGGCGACTCCAACGACTACGTCGGCAAGGGGCTCTCCGGCGGCAAGATCGTCGTCTTCCCGCCGCGGGAGTCGACGTTCGTCCCCGAGGAGAACATGATCATCGGCAACGTCGCCCTCTACGGTGCGACCGCCGGCCGGGCCTTCTTCCGCGGCCTCGCGGGGGAGCGGTTCTGCGTCCGCAACAGCGGGGCGCAGGCCGTCGTCGAGGGGACCGGCGACCACTGCTGCGAATACATGACCGGGGGCGTCGCCGTGATCATCGGCCGGACCGGCCGGAACTTCGCCGCCGGCATGAGCGGCGGGATGGCCTTCGTCCTCGACGAGGCCGGCGACTTCTCGCGCCGCTGCAACAAGGACATGGTCGACCTGGAACGCCTGGTCGAGTCCGAGGACGTCGAGCTCGTCCGCGACCTCCTGATCCAGCACGCCGGGTACACGGGGAGCACCGTCGCCGCACGCCTCCTCAAGAACTGGGACCAGGCGGTGGGCAAGTTCGTCAAGGTGATGCCCCGCGATTACCGCCGGGCGCTCGAGGAGAGGAAGAAGGCCGAGATGGAGGCTGTCGAGGTGTCCGTGCAGGTGGAGGTGACCCGTGGGTAAGCCGACCGGATTCATGGAGTACCCGAGGGAGCTCCCGACCCGCCGCCCGGTGGACGTGCGGCTGAACGACTACCTCGAGGTCTACGACCCGTTCCCCGAGGACCGGCTCCGGGCCCAGGGGGCCCGCTGCATGGACTGCGGCATCCCGTTCTGCCACCAGGGCTGCCCGCTGGGCAACCTGATCCCGGACTGGAACGACCTGGTCTACAAGGACCACTGGCGCGCGGCCATCGACCGGCTGCACGCCACCAACAACTTCCCCGAGTTCACCGGACGGCTCTGCCCCGCCCCCTGCGAAGCCTCGTGCGTGCTGGGGATCAACAGCGACCCGGTCGCGATCAAGAAGATCGAGGAGTCGATCATCGAGCACGCCTGGGAGCAGGGCTGGGTCGCCCCCGAGCCTCCCCGGGTGAAGACCGGGAAGTCGGTCGCGGTCGTCGGCTCCGGGCCGGCGGGCCTCGCCGCCGCCCAGCAGCTCGCCAGGGCCGGCCACGCCGTCACCGTCTTCGAGCGGGCCGACCGGATCGGCGGGCTCCTCCGCTACGGGATCCCCGACTTCAAGATGGAGAAGAGGTATCTCGACCGGCGGCTCCGCCAGATGGAGATCGAGGGGGTCGTCTTCCGCCCGGGCGTCAACGTCGGCGTCGACGTCGCCGCGGCCAAGATCCTCGCCGAGTTCGACGCCGTCTGCCTCTGCGGCGGCGCCACCCAGCCGCGGGACCTCCCGATCGAGGGCCGCGACCTCGACGGCATCCTCTTCGCCATGGACTTCCTGACCGCCCAGAACCGGCGCGTGGCCGGCGACGGGAGCCAGCATCACGTGCACACGGCGGAAGGTAAGCACGTGATCATCATCGGCGGCGGCGACACCGGCGCCGACTGCCTGGGGACCTCCCACCGGCACGGCTGCAAGACCGTCCACCAGTTCGAGATCGTCCCCCGGCCCCCGGACGACCGGGCCCCCACCAACCCGTGGCCCCAGTGGTCGAACGTCTTCCGGGTCTCGTCCGCCCACGAGGAAGGGGGCGATCGCGTCTACTCGATCAACACCCGCCGATTCGTCGGCGAGGGGGGGCGGGTCAAGGCCCTGGAGACGATCGAGGTCGAGATGAAGGTCGAGAACGGCCGCCCCAGGTTCGTCGAGGTCCCGGGCACCGAGAAGGTCTACCCGGCCGACCTGGTCCTCCTGGCCATGGGCTTCACCGGCCCCGAGAAGAACGCCCTGCTCGAGCAGTTCGGCGTCGAGCTCGACCCGATGGGGAACGTGAAGGCGGACGCGGCCAAGCGGACGAGCGTGCCGAAGGTCTTCACGGCCGGGGACATGACCCGCGGCCAGAGCCTCATCGTCTGGGCCATCGCCGAGGGCCGTCACGCCGCCCACTCGATCGACAAGTTCCTCATGGGGGACACCCAGCTCCCGAGCCCCCTCGATTTCGGCAACCATGCGAGGCCGTTCGCCTGATCACCCGGAGGTCGCGGACACGATGCCCGGCAGCCGTCGTCAGCTCCGTCACGCCCTGGGCCTGGTGGCCTGGCTCTCCCTGGGCCTCGGCCTCTCGGGGGCGGCCCGCGCGCAGGTCGGTCCGACGTATTCGGGCCTGTTCGACGACCCCCCGCGGACCGACCGGCTCGCCCCGGCCGATCTCGCGAACCTCGGCCGCCTGGTGGTGCTCGAAGCCACCTCCATGTATGACCACGCCCGGTCGGAGTTCCTCAATAGCCCGGCCGGCCCGCCGCTCCTCGCGGAGATTCAGGAGGTCTGGCGAGCCGGAGACGACTTCACCGCGGCCATCGCGTTCAGCCCGGATCGGCCGAGCGGCCTCGAGGCCGGGCGGCTCGCCTATCCGGCCCTCGAGCAAGCGTATGCGAGGCTCCGGGACCGGATGGACAACACGCCCGGCGGAGGCTCATCGAGGTCGAGGAGGAATTTCCTGCAGATGACCCGGGTCATCGCCGTCATCCCCCCGCTGCTGGCCTCCTCGCCGGAGCCCCAGCCGGTGGCCGTCGCCGCGACCGATCGCGCCCGAGTGGACGAGACGGCCCGCGTCCTGGCCCAGGAAACGCGCAGCCTGCTGGCCGCGCTCGAGGCCGATGCGACCACGCCCGAGGGGCCGAAACGCGACGTCCGAAGGCTCGGCGAGCTCGCCGAGGGCTTCGCGCGGATCGCCGCCGCCGGCGCGGACGATTCGACGGTCGTCGCCGGGCTCAGGCCGCTGGCGGACGTCGCCGGGTCGCTCGATCTCGAGTTTCAGCGGCCCGCGTTCGCCGCCGGTGTCCGGGAACGATGGAGGCGGGTCCGGCGAACGGTCGATTCGCTGGCCGCGAGATTCCGGCTCCCGCGGCAGATTGTCCTCGCTCGACCCCGCCAGGACGTCCCGCTCGAAGGGGCCGTCGCGCCGATCGACGAGGCCATTCGGCGGCTCGAAGGGTGGATCGGCAACGATCCCGCGGCGAGCCGCGCCGTCCCCGTTGCGGAGGTGCCACGGGACGCGGCCGGGCGTCTCCTCGCTCGCCTGCTCCTGCTTCGCCAGGACGTGATCGGCGGACAGCCCGCCGCCGTCATCGGCAGCGACCTCGACGGCGTCGAAACCGCCCGCGTCCCGCTCCGGCCCGATGTCGTGGGCCGAGGACTCCGCCCCGAGGCGGTCGCCCTCGACCAATCGCTGGGACGGGCGGCCGCGGCCCTCAGGACGCCTCCGGGTCGGAAAGACGCCCGTTGATGCGTTCCGAGACGGCCCCGGGGTCGTCGGTGATGATCGCCGCGACCCCGATCGCCGCGAGATGCTCGGCCAGCCCCCCCTGACGTGAGTCATTGACCGTGTAGACCAGGGTGGGGATCGAGGCCCGCCTCAGCTCGGCGACCTCGGCCCCGCACAGCGAGGCGGCGGAAGGGGACCGGCGGTAGGCGATCGACCCGGCCCCCAGGCAGTCCGCGGAAGCATGAAAGGTCTGTGCCCCGACGATGTCCCGGATGTACTCCGCCGGCCGGAAGAGGGGCGTATCCACGAGGATCCCCCGCGGCGGGCAAGTTCCCCCCGCAGCCATGTGGACGAGCCTTGCGACGTCGCGATGATCGAAGCTCGAAAGCAGAACCCGCCCCTCCGTCCCCGTCCGGCGGATCGCCTCCACGACCGCCTCGACGAGGCCGGGAGGAGACTCGGGGAAGGACTTCAGCTCCACATTGACCAGCCAGTCCAGCTCGGATGTCAGGGCGAGCGCCTCCACCAGGGTTGGGATCCGGATCCTGCCGGACTCGAAGAAGGCCCGGCGATCGGCCTCGATCCGCTCGAGCGTGCCGAATGCGACGGCCGTCCGGCGCCCACCCGAACGTTGAACGAACCAGCTCCCCGCGTCGAGCGAGGCGACCTCATCCCGGTCGAAATCGGATAGCCGGAATCCCCCCGAACCGCGAGCATCCCCCTCGAACCGCCGGGCGACGTCCGTGGTCCGGACCAGGAATTCGTCATGCAAGACCACGGGCACCCCATCCCTCGTGAGCTGCACATCCAGCTCCCACGCGGCGGCCCCGCACGCGTGGGCGAGCCGGGCGGCCTCGAGCGTGTTCTCCGGGGCGAGGCACGAGCATCCCCGATGCGCGATCACCGCGGGCTGCCTGGATTCGGAAAGAAGCTCCAGGAAAGGATTGTTCACGAGTTTGCCCCCTTCACATGGGAAGCAGTCGAGGCACCGCATCGAACCCTCACGGATCCTGGCATGTGACTTGCCCTAGGAGACTCTTCGTCGTGCTCTCTCCTCACCGCGGTCCTGCGACGACTATCGGAGCAGGTTACACAATCCCTTTTGAATTCACCACTTGCGCGGTAGCGCGGGATTGTGGTGCTGAACCTCTAGGGCGAGGCAGCGAATCATCGATCCGGCATCGTGCCCATTTCCTGAAAGGAACTGCTTATGAAGCGTGCAGTGACACCGTTGATCCTCCTCATCGGCCTGGCGGTCCTGGCGCTGGCGCCAAATTTGTTCGGGGGCGAGGCGCTGCCGGACGGGGATGCGCTGAGCGCCGGCGACACGGCGTGGATGCTGACGGCGTCTGGGCTAGTGCTTCTGATGACCCCCGGCCTTTCGTTCTTCTACGGCGGCATGGTCGGCTTCAAGAATGTCGTCTCCACGATGCTTCAGAGTGTGATCGCCCTGGGCGTGATCAGCCTGCTCTGGGTCCTGGTGGGCTTCAGCCTGGCCTTCGGCCCCGATGTCGGCGGATACGGGCTGATCGGGAACCCGTTCACCCACTACATGCTCAACGGCGTGGGCGAGAAGACCGTGACCATGGGGGCGGGGGAGGGGGCGATCAAGTTCACGATCCCGTTCCTGGTCTTCTGCATGTTCCAGCTCAAGTTCGCGATCATCACACCGGCGTTGATCACGGGCTCGTTCGCCGAGCGCGTGCGGTTCTCCGCGTACCTATTCTTCATGGTCCTGTTCAGCCTCCTGATCTACTGCCCGCTGGCCCACTGGACCTGGCACCCCCAGGGCATCTTCTTCAAGTGGGGTGTCAAGGACTTCGCTGGCGGGACCGTGGTGCACATGTCGGCGGGGTTCGCGGCGCTCGCCGGGGCGATGCTGCTCGGGCGTCGCAAGGCTCACCTCGCCAATGAGGCCCACGAGGCCTACAACGTCCCCTACGTCCTGCTCGGGACCGGGATGCTCTGGTTCGGCTGGTTCGGCTTCAACGCCGGCTCCGCCCTGGGGGCCAATGGCAGCGCCGCGCTGGCCTTCGCCACGACCAACACGGCCTCGGCCTGTGCGATGCTGGGCTGGATGTTCTTCGACTGGGCGAAGGGCCGCAAGCCGTCGGCGATGGGCGCCTGCATCGGCGCCGTGGTCGGCCTGGTGGCCATCACTCCGGCCGCCGGTTTCGTCACCATCCCCCAGAGCATCGTGATCGGCCTGGTCGCGAGCATCATCAGCAACGTGGCCTGCCATTTCAAGAGCAAGTCCACGCTGGACGACACGCTCGACGTCTTCCCGTGTCACGGGGTCGGCGGCATGGTCGGCATGGTCGCGACGGGCATCTTCGCCAAGGACGTCGGACTCTGGTACGGCAAGACCGAGACCTTCATGTACCACATGATCGCCCTGGTCATCGTCGCGGTCTTCGCGTTCGTCGGCTCGATCATCCTCTACAAGCTGACCGACCTGATCATCCCGCTCCGCGTGACCGAGAGTCAGGAGCACGAGGGCCTGGATCAGAGCCAGCACGGGGAGTCGGCCCTGGCGATCAGCTCCTTCACGAACGGCAACGGCCATGCCTACGCCAAGGTGCCGGCCGACATCCTCGCCTGAGGCCGTCGCATAGGGGTCGATGAGAACCGGCCCCATCATAACTTCCGGCTGCCGAAGAGCCGCCCCGGGATTCATGCCGGGGCGGCTTTTTCTGGTTCATCCGGCCGAAGCGTGCGCCGGATGAGCGGCGGGGCAGTGCACCTCCCGCCAGGGAGTCTCTCCTCAGGGTGAGACCGTCCTTTGTAGGGTGCGTCAAGCGGAGCGCAGACGCACCGGATCGGATCGGCACCAGGATGGCGAGGATTCCCCATTCGGGCAAGGCACAGTGACCTCAGATCGCTCGCTCGTCCACCATGCCTCGGCGGTCCGGTGCGTCTGCGCTCCGCTTGACGCACCCTACGAAAGGCTCATCCGGCGGAGGCGAGCGCGGGCTTCAGGACGAGGCCAAATCCGGCTCTCCCCCTTGGTAAGCGGGGAACGATTTCTGTCTCGGCCCGCCCCGGCAAGTGAGACCGAGACGGCCTCGGGACTCGCAACGATCACCTATCGTCGCTCGAGCTCAAGGCCCCGGCCCGCTTCCCTCACCTGGCCACCCGCTTCTTCCCTGAAGGCCGTCCTGCCCCTTCGACCGTGAGCCTCCGATCGGACGCGCGCTCCTCCTGGATGAACCCTTTTTGTGCCCCAGACCGGGCCGTCGCCTTCAGGACTGTCGACACGGATCCGGCACGCCGGGACTCGAGAAGAGCCGGCCGCCTTGGACGTCCCCGCGGTTCCTGTTACCGATCAGGCCGGTCGACGATCGATCACCGATCAATCGGTGCTTTCGTCGATGCCGCCGCGGCTCGTCCCTTCTCCAGATCCGGAGGTGCCGAGATCCCGGAACGTGGATCATGAGAATGCCATGACCGCCCCAACCACGGCCAGGAAGAGGAGGATTTCCTTGATCAGCTCGTTCTCTCGAAGCTTGGCGTTCAAGGTGCGCGGTCCTCGAGCTTGATCGGCCTGCGTCGCCGATCCGGAATTCTTGTTCGCATCAGGGCGAGTTGTCCCTGAAGGAAAGCTCATACCAAATGCAGGAAATTGCCGGTCCTCGTCGCAACAACCTGCAAGTGGTTTTCGGTCAGCGAGTTTCGGCACCGACGAGGCGAAGAGAGGCGGGACGACGCAGCTTCCTCGGGAACGCTCCGTGGATTTGAGCAAACGAATGGGGCACTTCTGTCTGAAAAGTGCGCTGGAGATGCAAAAGAGGGCGGTCCCGGTGGACCGCCCTCTGAGGGTTGTCAAGGTTCTCGCTCGGGCGGACGATCCGTCACGAGTGGTGAACCGGAGTCCTGGATTCCGTCTTGCCGACGTTGCTCGGGACCCCGGGGCCGTAGGTGGAGATGTGCTCCGCGCCGGCGTTCTGGATGTGGATCGGATCCTCGTCGACGTACCCGAGGACGCCCATTTCGGGGATGTCCAGGCCCTCGATCTCGATCTTGGCCGAGACACGATTGCCGATCGTCTTCTCGATGATCAGGAAGCTGATGTACGCCACGGGGAAGACCCAGAGGATATTTGCCAGGACGCCGATCGACTGGGCGGCGAGCTGGCCGAATCCGCCGCCGTAGAAGAGGCCGAGCGGGGCCTTGTCGGCGACGCCGTTCCAGCCGGCGCCGTACTTGCCGTCGGCGAAGAGGCCGATCGCGAGGCAGCCGAACGCACCGCAGACCCCGTGGACGCTGATCGCGCCGACCGGATCGTCGACCTTCAGGACGCGTTCGATGAAGAGCACGCTCCAGATGACCAGCACGCCCGCGATCCCGCCGATGATCACCGCGCCGATCGGGTTCACGAAGGCGCAGGGGGCGGTGATGGCGACGAGGCCGGCGAGGAGGCCGTTGCAGGCCATGGTCGGATCGGGCTTGCCGAAGACCATCCACATGTAGGTCTGGGCGGTGAAGAATCCGGCGGAGCCCGCGAGCATGGTGCAGACGCAGACGCTGGCGATCCGGCCGTCGGCCAGGGAGAGGGTGCTACCGCCGTTGAATCCGAACCAGCCGAAGGCCAGGATCAGGGTCCCGAGCACGACCATCGCGATGTTGTGGCCGGGGATCGCGTTGGCGGAGCCGTCCTTGTTGAACTTGCCGATTCGAGGACCGAGGATGATGGCCCCCGCCAGGGCGGTGACGCCGCCCGTCATGTGCACGACCGAGGATCCGGCAAAGTCGCAATGGCCGTTGCCCAGCCCGAAATTGGCGCCCAGGTCGGCGAGCCATCCGCCGCCCCAGACCCAGCAGCCGTAGACGGGATAGATGAGCATCGAGATGACGAATCCATAGACCACGAAGGCCGAGAACTTCCAGCGTTCCGCCATGGCCCCGGTGGGGATGGTCGCGGTGGTGTCCATGAACACCATCTGGAAGAGGAAGAGCGTCAGCACCGACATGTCGTTCGCATCGCCGGCCAGGAAGAAGCCCGAGTAGCCGAGCACCTCGAACGGCTTGCCGAAGAGCTCGAACTTGACCATGTTGTGGAGGACGTCGGGCCCGTTGAAGACCCCGATCGGCCCGAAACCGCCCATCTGAAAGGCGAAGCCGCAGATGAAGTAGCCGAGCATGCCGATCCCGTACACGGCCAGGTTCATCGCCATCGTGTGGGCCATGTTCTTGTGCCGGGTCAGCCCCGTCTCGACGAGCGCGAACCCCGCCTGCATGAACATGACCAGGAAGCCGGCGATCAGGGCCCAGATCATGTTGCCGTTGATCTTGAGCATGGCCACGTCCCGCGTGACCGTATCGATGTTCGCCTTGCCGTCGGCGAGCGTGAGCGCCCCGGTGGTGCCGGCCCCCGTGTAATTGCCCGTGGAATCGGGCGAAGTCGCCGACTTGGTGACGTCGGGAAGGGCTGGAGCGGGGGCCGCCGCGGGAGCCGGGGCCGCCGCGTCCGGCACTTGACCCCTCGCGGTCAGTCCGCCTTGCCAGTAAGACACCAGCCCAAACCATGCGAACATCGCTAGCCCGAGGACTAACCGTCGGGAGAGGGGACGCTTCATCGGCTGAATTCTCCAGTGGGGGGTCGGACGGACTGCGCGCAGACTCGACGAGCGTCGAGCTGGCGACGTCGCACGGAACGCTCGAAGTCCAGGCTGCTTGGGGAGACAGGTAGGACAGCCGGACCGGCATCTTTCCGGATCCTAGAGGAAAACCCGTGCCACAGGCCAGCGAGCGATTCCTCCCCGCCCGTTAATTCGCGTTAATCATTAACCCGAAACAACTTACACACGAACATGTTGTCAATGATCTTCCGCCTGCCGGGATCAATGTCCGGTGAACAGCAGGTATCGTGCGCGCCTCTCCGGCACCCCTGTCCGGAATCTGAGCGACGAGTTCCGCGATGCGAACATGAAAACCCGCAATTCGCTGACAAACCGAGCGTGATTGTTCGACGATGTAACGCCTCGGTGGGCGACCGCGACGCGAGCATTTTGCAGGCGCGTCCCTCGGTTCGTCACCCCTCCGATGCGCTCGGGCGGTCGGGCCGGAAGCCTCGGCGTGTTGTCCGATCACGCCCGGCCTGGATCGGTGGCATGGGACGTGCTCCCTGCGTGAAATGGACAACACGGGCCGGGAGACACATCGCAAGGCTCCGACCGCGGCGCGATCGCTCATCGCTGGGCGACCTGGATCCCGCAAGACTTCGAGTGCCTCCCCGCGGCTCGACGATCGGCCCCCTGGATCGGATCGCGACAACTTTGAATCGACTCTCCTCCTGGCCATGCCGCCTGGCCGCCCAACGGAGCATGTGAGCAGCCATGAAATTGATCATCGCGGTCATCCAGCCGGAGATGCTCGAATCGATCCAGGCGGCATTGACTGATGTTGAGATATTCAGGCTAACCGTCGTCGAGGCAAGGGGCTTCGGCCGCCAGCTCGGATTCACCGAGGTCTACCGGGGCCAGGAGTATCGCGTTAATCTCCTCAAGAAGGTGCAGATCGAGATCGCCGTGAACGACGACTTCGTTCAGGCCGCGCTCGACGCGATCGTCCGTGGCGGCCGGACGGTTCCCGACGGGAAGATCGGCGATGGAAAGATCTTCGTCCTGCCCCTTGAGGAGTGCGTCCGGATCCGGACGGGTGAGCGCGGGTCGGATGCCATCTGACCCCACAACCCGAGCATGCTGCAGGCACGCCTCACGACTCGGGGCGGCCACCAATCGGGGATGAGCGCCTGCCGGTTGCGGATCGCAGGCCGTCCCCGGAGAATCCCCCAGTGAATCGACCCGCCCGAATCCACGTATTCCGGCTTTTCCTTCCGATCGTCGTCGCGATGGCCGTCCTGGCCCCGGACGTCCGGGCCCAGTCGGCCACGCAAGCCGGGACGGCCGTCCAGACCGCTCACGAGTCCGCCGCGAGCGGCCCGGGCGTGTCGGCGGCCGAGGCACACGAGGACACGATCGCCCCGGTCCTGCTCGGCGTCATGGTGATCATCCTGGCGGCGCGGGTGGGGGGACACGTCTTCGAGGTCCTCCGGCAACCCCCCGTCCTCGGCGAGCTCGTGGTGGGAGTGGTCCTCGGGAACCTGTCGCTGGTCGGTTTCCATGGGCTCGATTTCCTCAAGCTCGAGACGCCCGCGGCGGCGGCCGGGCTTCCGGAACATCTGCGGCTTGCCGGGATCTCCATCGACCACCTGTCTCGAATCGGGATCATCCTGCTCCTCTTCCAGGTCGGCCTGGAGGCCCATCTCGCGGATTTCCGACGCGTCGGCCTGTCGGCCTTCCGCGTGGCGGTCCTGGGCGTGATCGCGCCCTTGATCCTGGGATTCGGCGCGGGGGCGATCCTGCTGCCGTCCCGGGGCTGGCCGGTCTTCCTCTTCCTGGGGGCGGCCCTGAGCGCGACGAGCGTCGGGATTACCGCCCGGGTCCTGCGAGACCTCGGCAGGGCGTCGACCCGCGAGTCCCAGATCGTCCTGGGCGCCGCGGTCATCGACGACGTCCTCGGGCTCCTCGTCCTCTCGGTGGTCCAGGGGATCGTGCTCTCCCTCGGGGATTCGTCGGGGGGGTTCAGCCTGATCGACGTGGTCGTCATCGTCTCGAAGGCCGTCGGCTTCCTGATCGGCGCCCTGGCCGCGGGACAATTCGTGAGTCGGGCGGTCTTCAAGGCGGCCAGCTACCTGCAGGGGGGCGGGATGTTGACGGTCACCGCCCTGGCCATCTGCTTCTTCTTCGCCTGGCTCGCCTCGCGGATGGGGCTGGCCCCCATCGTGGGCGCGTTCGCGGCCGGCCTGATCCTGGAGAAGGTGCAGTATCGAGAGCTCGCGCGGAGGCAGGAGAGGCACGAGCTCGAGGACCTGATCCGCCCGATCGCGGACCTCCTGGTCCCGATCTTCTTCGTCATGATGGGCCTCCAGGTGGACCTCCGCACCCTGGCCGACCCCCGCGCGATGGGGCTGGCGGCCGTCCTCTTCGTCGCGGCCGTCGTCGGTAAGCAGGTCTGCTCCTTCGGAGCCCTCGAGAAGGGCCTGGACCGGCTGAGCATCGGCATCGGGATGATCCCGCGAGGAGAGGTCGGGCTCATCTTCGCCGCGATCGGCAGGCGGCTGCAGCTCAATGGGACGAATGTCGTGGACGACGGGACCTACTCCGCGCTGGTCCTCGTGGTGATGGCCACCACCCTGGTGACGCCGCCGCTGCTGAAGATCTCGGTCCAGCGTTACGAGACGGCGCGTGCCGTCGCGAAGCCCTCGGCGTAGCGGCGATCTTGGGAATAACTCGCCTTCGAAATGATCGGTCCCCGCTCCGTCCCGGGGACGTGCGGGGACCGATCAGGCTCGCGACCATGCTCAGAAGATGAAGATCGCGTCAACCGCCAGGGTAAACTGCGAGTTCCTGGTGTTGTTGCTGTACGACGGGTGGAACTGGGACCAGTCGTACCGCGCCTCCGGCCGGATCCAGAGCCATTCATAGGGCTTGATCTGACAGCCCAGGGTCTGCTCGTAGTAGGTATCGCCCACGAGCAGGCCGGTGCGAGCACCGTTCGTATCCCAGAAGACTTCCGACCGCCAGACCCCCATGAGCTTGTCGCTGAAGGCGTAGAGGAACCAGTTGCCGAAGCTGTACCAGGTCTCCTGCTTGGGCTTCGCGTTCTGGACGACGCCGTCGACCACCGGAGCACCGAGGCCGGGGACGTCCCGCTCCCACCCCTGGTCGGTCTCCAGGACCTGGGTCAACTTGTCATTCCACTTATGCGTGAGCACCGTGGTGAAGAGGGTGCGGTCGTTGCGCTTGTAGCCCGGGTTGTTCAGGCCAGCAACGGACGGGATGTTGATGTAGCCCGTCGGGTAGATCTGCTGGTTGGCCGGGAGGAAGCTGGGATACTGATTCGGTCCCCAGACGCACGTGAAGGCCAGGCTGGTCTTGTCGTCCTGAGAGGTCCAGGCGAATCCGCCCATATACCCCCAGATGTAGCGGTCGTTGATCCACCGATCCCAGCCGTTGATCGTGCCGTTGAAGAGGTTGATCTTGTCGGTCAGGTGGAGCGTGGTCATCAGGCCGACGTGGGTGAACGGTTGGCCGTAGTTGAACATGTAGGGCACGGAGAGCAGCGGGCGGGCGACGGCGGGCACCACTTCGTAGCCGGCAAGCGTGTAGAACCGACCGCCCTTGACGTCGAGGCCGCCCTTGGTGAGGAAAGGCAGGTGGACCTCGCCATAAAGCTGGGCCATGTCGTAGCCCGAGAACTGGCCGGGCCGGAAGGCGCCGTTGAAGAGGCCCTGCATGTAGTTGAACTGCCAGTCGTTGCCGAACAGGTTATCGATGCGGAAGCCCCAGTTGACCTCGTCGTTCTGCTTGAGCGGCTTCTCGAGGATGAGGTAATACTGGTTACCCATCCACGAATTCGCCTTGTAGTTCGGATTCACTCCGAAGTTGAAGCCGTTGCCGAAGCCGTTCGTGTTGCCGGTATAGCTGTTCTGGATCCAGCCGTAGACCTTCCAGTCCGAATCGGCCGGAATGTCCAGGAACTTCATGAGAAGGCCCCGGGTGTCCTCATTCCCCGCTTCGGCCTCCTCGCCGGCCGCGGCAGAGGCCGTCGGCTCGCCGCCGCCGAAGGCCCGCTCCGAGGCCGGGAGGCTGAGATCGCTGGTGTTGGCCCCCGGGACGCCCGGCTCGGCATTCACGGCCGCGTCGGGCGAAACCGGCGGCTGGGTCGCCGGCGCGGGGGGCTGGACCTCGATGACCGGAGGTTGAGGAGCGGCCTCCGTGCCCGGGGTCTGAACTTGACGGACGGCCCGGTCGAGCAGGCCGTGGCTGCCGGGCAGGTAGCCGGGCTTCCCGCCGATATTCCCGTAAGGCACCGAGCCCGCGCGACCCGTTTGCGCGGCCTGGGATCCGGAGCGAGTGCTCGATCCGTACGAATCCTGAGCGCGAACCGAACCGCTGTGTATGGAAAACAGCAGGGCGAAAGCGGCCCCGCCGGAAAATGCCTGCACCCACGGAGATCTCATCCTGAGCTCCTCCCGTTATCCTGTCGAAAGTCCATTGAAACAGTTGGCGATCCTGAACTAGCAAACCAAGTGGCCGGGCACCTCGGTCGGAGCCGGCACTTTCCTGGACCTAACGATCGCTTCATTCCGCGGTTACGCCCGACGAGTGGGCTACTCACTCCGTTTCACTGAACTTCCTGATCCTCGCAATACTGCGAGGCCGACGGCGAGCGCAACGGCTCGGCCTACGTCCATCCGAGTCTCCGCCAGGCCACGCCGGAGAGATCCTGACGCGAGAATTACACGTAAAATCAAATCGGATGAGCGGCCGTGTCAATTTAGAGGATTCTCAGCAAGAGCATGAAAGCCCGGGATCTTCCGTGAGGATGGGAAGCTCGTGCAATTTCTGAGGCGCCGGACGCGAGGGTTCGAACGAGACGGGGCCCTCCCCCCGAGGACTGGCCAAGGGAAGAGAGCCCCTTCGAATCGAGGACGCGGCCTTCAGGCCCGCGATCCGATCACTTGATGAAGAGCATCTCCTGGTAGGTCGGGAGCGGCCAGAGGTCGTCGGCGATTAGCGTTTCGAGCTTGTCGCCGGCGGCCCGGACGGCATTCATCGCGGGGATGATCGCGTCCCGGGAGTGCTTGGCATGGTCGAGCGAATCGCCCTTCGAGGGCTCGTCGATGGCCTCGTTGAGCTTGTCGACGGCCGACTGGAGGTCGTCGATCCCCGAGACGAGCTCGGCGAGGTGCGCCGACTGGCCCTTCGGGACCGCGACGCCGCTGTTCTTGAGGTTGGCGATCGAGCCGGCGACCTCGGCCTGGTAGCGGAGGGCCGCCGGCAGGATCTGGCGTTGGGCGATCTGGAGGGTCAACTGGGATTCGATGTTGATGGTCTTGGTGTAGTTCTCGAGGAAGATCTCGTAGCGCGAATGGAGTTCCCGCTCGGAGAGGACACCATACTTCGTGAAGAGCCCGAGCGACTTCTCGGAGACCAGGTCGGGGAGGCTGTCGATGGTGCTCTTCCGGTTGGGGAGGCCCCGCTTCTCGGCCTCCTTGTGCCAGGCCTCGCTGTAGTTGTCGCCGTTGAAGAGGACCGCCTTGCTCTCCTTGATGGCCTGCTGGAGTAGCTTCTGGATCTCGGTATTGAGGTCCTTCTTCTCAGCAACAGCCTTCTCGAGGACGGTGGCGAACTCATCGACGGCCTCGGCGACGATCGTGTTGAGAACCACGATCGGGCCGGCGATCGACTGGGCGGAGCCGCAAGCCCGGAACTCGAACTTGTTGCCGGTGAAGGCAAACGGGCTGGTCCGGTTGCGGTCGCCCGCGTCGCGAGGGAGGGTCGGCAGGACGGTGACGCCGATCTTCATCTCGCCGCCCGCCTTGGCCGACTTGGCGCCGCCGGCCTCGATCTGCTCGACGATGTCCTGGAGCATGTCGCCCAGGAAGATCGAGATGATGGCCGGCGGGGCCTCGTTCGCCCCGAGGCGGTGGTCGTTGCCGGCGTGGGCCACGGCGACGCGGAGCAGGTCGGAGTGCTTGTAGACGGCCTTGATGACGGCCACGAGGAAGATCAGGAACTGGGCGTTGTCGTGGGGGGTGGCGCCCGGCTTGAGGAGGTTGTTCCCCTGATCGTCGGACATCGACCAGTTCAGGTGCTTGCCGGAGCCGTTGACGCCCGCGAACGGCTTCTCGTGGAGCAGGAGCTGCAGGCCGTAGCGATCCGCCACCCGCTTCATGGTCTCCATGACCAGCATGTTGTGGTCGGTGGCGACGTTGGCGCTCTCATAGAGCGGGGCGATTTCGTACTGGGCGGGCGAGACCTCATTGTGCCGGGTCTTTACCGGAACGCCCAGCTTGTAGAGCTCGGTCTCGGTCTCGAGCATGCAGGCCAAGACCCGCTCCGGGATGGCGCCGAAGTAGTGGTCCTCCATCTCCTGGCCCTTGGGCGGCTTGGCGCCGAAGAGCGTCCGCCCGGCGTTCATGAGGTCGGGGCGGTTGTAGTAGAAGTTCTTGTCGATCAGGAAGTATTCCTGTTCGGGGCCGGCCGTGGTGTAGACCGTGTTGGCCGTCGAGCCGAAGAGGCGGAGGATGCGGAGGGCCTGCTTGGAGAGGACCTCGACGGAGCGGAGCAGGGGGGTCTTCTTGTCGAGGGCCTCGCCGGTCCACGAACAGAAGGCCGTCGGGATGCAGAGCGTCGTGCCGTTGGGATTCTCGAGGATGAACGCCGGGCTGGTCGGATCCCACGCCGTGTAACCGCGGGCCTCGAAGGTGGCGCGGATGCCGCCGGAGGGGAAGCTCGACGCGTCGGGCTCGCCGCGGATGAGCTCGCCGCCGCTGAACTCGGCGATGGCGCCGCCCCCCTCGGTGGGGGCCAGGAACGAGTCGTGCTTCTCGGCCGTGAGGCCGGTCATCGGCTGGAACCAGTGCGTGTAGTGGGTCGCCCCTCGCTCCAGGGCCCAGTCCTTCATGGCCGCCGCGACGACGTCCGCAACCGAGGGATCCAGGGCGACGCCCTTGCGGAGCGTCTCGCGGATCGCCTTGTAGACGTTCTCCGGCAACCGGGCCCGCATCTGGTCGTCCGAGAAGACGTTGCTGCCGAAGAGCTGTCGTATGGTCGACGACGATTTCGGGGCCCGCCGCCCCGTGGTCGGCCACGTGGTCACGGATTCGATCGCCGCCTGTCTCGCCCTTGGATGTTCCACGGAATGGCTCCTGAGTTCAGGGAGTCTGGGATCCGCCGCGCGCATGCCACGGGAAGGTCCCGCGATCTCATCCGCAACCTCGACCCCGACCCGATTTGCCGCGCGGATGGTAACTCCGCTTCGGCAGATCCGCGGCGCGATGGGCAAGGACGATTCGATTCAAGGATGCGCACCTAACGCGATCGGATGGAAATTTGGAGCTAGCCGGAAAGCCTCTGCACTCGAACGGTCCCACCGGTAGGACGCCCGGAGCCTGCGATTCACGAAGAGCTTCGGATTGCGAGGAGATTCGGGGCGGTTCGCTGGACCCGTCCGATCGAGAACCAGGCTCGCGAGAGAGGTGGAGCGGCTCGCCACGCATCGCGGGATCCGGAGCCCCCGGGAGGGCCTTCGCATTCCCAACCAACGCCGCGATTCACCCCACGTCTTCGTTTCGGCGCGGGAGAGGACGCCGAACCTGGGATCGTGGTCAGGGAACGCTCGCTCATCGAGCGGCTTGATGTCCCATTCTCGAAGTTTCAGATTATATCGTGCGAACGATTGACTCGCCAGCCCCCAATCCGGCCCCAACGCTCGATTCGGCACATGCTTGCGCAATCCGGTACGGACGGGCGGGGGGATGGCGGCGACCCCGGCCGGGGTCGATCCTCGGCGAGTGACGCGACCGGGGAAACAGGCCTCACTTCTTGTTGAGCTTCGCAAGGATGCCGGCCGGGTCCTTCTTCGCCTTCGGACCGCAAGCGTCGCAGCATAGATAGACGTCACGCCCCTCGAGGGTCAACTTGACCGGCTTGTCCATGGCGCCCAGGTGGTCGCCGCTGACGGGGCAGACCGCCTGCTTGAGGGCGGCCGCCTGCTCGGCCTCCGGCAACAACTTGACGTTGGCGATCTCCGCGGCGGTGAGGGTGACCTGGGCAGACTCCGTGGCCCCCGACTTCGGCTCCTCGAGCGGGGGCAGCTCCCCCTTGCCGGCGTCGGCGGCGGGCTTGGACTCGGCCTTCGCCGGTGCCGGGGCGGGGGCGGGGGCGGGAGCGGGGTCCGCCGGCTTCTTCTCGTCGGCCGGCTTGGCGGGCGACGGTGCCGGCACGGCCTTGAGCTCCTTCTTGGCCGTCGCGGGGGCGCCCGGCTCTTCCGCCACGTCGCCGTTGCAGCCGCCGAGCGCGAGCACGACCGCGAGGCCTAGAATTCCTTCACGCGTTTTCATCAGCATTTCCTTGTTGAATGGAGAGAGTCGTCCCGCGGCAGGGAGGGCCGACTTGCGTCGTGAGTGCCCGCCGGCCATTCTAACCGCCGCCTCGGAGGGCCGCCAAGCGCGGTCAGGACAGGGGCGCGCGGTCCTCGGCCGCGGCCGCCTCGTCGGGGATCCCCTTGTAGATCCGCCGATTATCCAGCCCGTACACCCTGTCCGTGAACTCGTCGAGCGTGTTCGACTGCATCCGCTGCCGCGCGACGATGTTCATCTTGGCGTCGAGCTCGTCGATGAAGTTGACCAGGATGGCCTCGACGGTCTGGGGCAGGACCGGCGCCCCGTACTCGTGGCGACCGTGATGCGCCAGGATCGCATGTTCCAGCAGCAGCAGCGTCTCCTCGGGGAAGCCCTCGATCTTCCGGGCCATGTCGCGGACCATGTCGCGCCCCATGAGGATATGGCCCACGAGTCTCCCCTCCTTGGTATAGCGGGCCTCCACCGGGTTGTAGAGCAGCTCCCGGAGCTTGCCGATGTCGTGGAGGATCACCGCGGCCATCACCACGCCCTTGTCGAGGGGTGGATTAAGCTCGCTGTAGTAACTCGCGTAGTGGAGGATCAGCGACTCCGCCACCCTCGACATGCTCCAGACGTGCTCGAGCAGGCCGGCCGTGTACGCATGATGCATGGCCTGTGCGGCCTGCATCTTGGTGAAAAGGCCCTCGTGTTCCTCGAGGACCCGGGTGACCAGCTCGTGCAACTGGGGCTGCGTGATGAATCGATCGATGCGCGACCGGATCGCCTTCATCAGCGTCTTCGGCTCGTACCGACTGCTCTCGACGAGGTCGAAGAAATCGTACCCGTCCGGCTCGTCTTCCTCGGTCGCCGGCCGGATCCCCAGGAGCTCGATCTGCATCCCGTAGCGGAGGTCGTGCTTGCCGCGCACCTCCAGGCGATACGGCTGGCCCTCGGCCCAGCCCTCGGCGTCGGGGAAGAAGCGGTGATCGTGCCACAGCATGGACTCGTACTGGACCCGCTTGTCGCGGAAGATGCAGCGTACGAAAGGCTGGTTCCTCGCGGTCATCCCCCGGTGCTTCTTGACCAGCGCCGCATAGCAGACCGCCTCCTGGGCGTCCACCAGGTCGGAAAGCCGGATGACCACGGAACCGATCGCCATGACGTCCCCACCTCTCCACGTTTCGAACTGTCGATCCCCGGGAACCAGTCATCGCATGTCTAGTACTACCAGTCTACAACATCCTCACGAAATGCAATCCTCCGCGATGAGTCCGGGCGGGGCGATGGTCCGGCGATTCCCCATATCCAGCCGACTCGGCGCAGGGTATTTTCGGCGTGAGCCGGAATTCCGAGGGCGCGAAGGCAGGTCGATCCGATCATCTGAAATCCTTCTCTTATCGGACCTTAGAGATCATGGGAACCACACCTGGCGGGAACCAATCGACCCTGGATACGCTCGGGGCCATCGAGCATCGCGATCCCGCGAGGGCCTTCGCGGCCAGGAACTGGGACGCGATCGTGATCGGGGCGGGGCATAACGGCCTGACGTGCGCGGCGTACCTGGCCAGATCCGGCCAGCAGGTGCTGGTGCTCGAATCGAGGAATCGGGTGGGGGGGGCCTGCACGATCGACGAGCCCTGGCCGGGCTATCGGGTCTCGCCGTGTGCCTACCTCCTCGGCCTGCTCCACCCGCTCGTGATCGATGAGCTCAGGCTCCCCGCGTATGGCCTCGACTGGACTCCGGCGACGGCCGGCCTGTTCGTGCCGTTCGAGGACGGCAGCAGCATTCAGCTCTGGGACGATGACGCCCGTTGTGAGGAGGAGATCAGACGGTTCTCGGCCGTGGACGTGGACGGCTGGAAGGACTTTTCCGCCGCCAAGGCCAGGCTCCGCGAGGCCGTCAGGCCCGCCGGCTCGGGGGACCTCTGGGTAGGCCCCGCGCCGACGATGGAGGAGCTCGAAGAGCGGATCGGCGGCGATCACGAGGCCCGCCACATCCTCTTCGAATGGTCCATGGTGGAGTGCGTCGAGCACTACTTCCAGGATGAGCGCCTCCAGATGGCCTACCTGGGCCAGGGGGTCATCGGGACGAACGCCAGCCCCCATGATCGCGGCACCGCGTCGATCCACTTCCATCATCAATCGGGGAGGCTCGGCGGCACTCCCGGGATGTGGGGTTATGTGAAGGGAGGGATGGGCATGGTCTCGTTCCTCCTCTGCGACATCGCCAGGGATCTGGGCGTGACCGTCGCGACCGGCGTCCCGGTCGCGCGAATCGTGCCGGGAGAGGGAGTCGAGCTGGCGGGAGGCGAGCGTATCCGGGCTCGCCACGTGATCTCCAACGCGGACCCGCGTGCCACGGCGGGCCTGCTCGGCCCCGCCGCGGACCCGGGCTGGGTCAGCCGCGTGCAGTCCATCCCGCAGAAGGGCTGCACGGTGAAGTTCAACGTGGCCATGCGGCAACTCCCCAGCTTCAGGGCCCGCCCGGGGACGTCGATGCCACACCATCAGGGGCAGATCAACACCCCTCTCACCAAGCAGGAATGGGCCGACACGTTCTCCGAGGCACGCGCGGGGAGGCTCCCGGGCCGACTCTGGACCGAGCTCTACTTCCAGACCGTCCACGATCCCTCGGTCGCCCCGGCGGGCGTCCACACGATGAGCGTCTTCGGCCAGTACGTCCCGAACGAATTCTCGGCCGGGGATTGGGACTCCCGACGCGACGAGGTCCGCGACGTCGCCATCGGCTCGATTGCCCGCTTCTGCGAGGGTTTCCCCGAGTCGGTGATCCAGGTTCAGGTGCTCGGCCCGCCGGACATCGAGGAGTCGGTGGGCCTGACCGGCGGGCAGATCTTCCAGGGGGAATGCCTGCCCGAATTCATGTGGGAGCGCCGGCTCACCCCCCGGACGCCGATGCCCGGAGTCTTCCTCTGCGGGGCGTGCACCCACCCCGGTGGCAGCGTGATCGGCATCAACGGCCGGAACGCGGCCATGGAAGTCCTCGGCCAGAACCGCAGGCCGGGGCGATGACGGCCCTGCACCCGGCGATTCGTATTCGGGGATCAGTGCTGGGGCGAGGCGAGCGGCGGCCTCGGGGGGCTCCCTTCGGGGAGGCCGGACAGCCATCGAGCCGGCGGCGCCCACCCCTGGTCCTCGAGCCTCAGGTGCTTGTTCAGGTAGAGATTGAGCGAGGTCGGATAGAAGAAGTCGCACGGATAGGTGGCCGTCGGCCGGGCGGTCTCGCGATCGATGATGCCGGCGTAGGCACAGGATTCCATGACCAGCTCGGAGCAGAACCACTTGGGGCGTTCCCCGATCGGCTGGCCGACGAACCAGGTCTTGATCGGCCCTCGGACCCGCAGCGGCGTCAACTGGCCGAACCATCTTGCCAGGGCGAACGGCTTGCCCTCCTGGGCCGAGGCGAACTCCGTCAGCCTGGCCGATTGCTCCGCCGTCAGCGGCAGCTTGCGGCGACGGATCCAGACGCGATCCCCGGCCTTCACATGATTCATCATGTGCTGATACGGGTCCATGACCTCGACCGTCGTCTTGTTGAAGGGCCCCGCCTCGATCAGGCCGAGCCGGCCGTCGGCTCGTCGGAAGACCAGCCCGGAATGGTGGAAGCCGTTGGCCCCGGCGATCAGGTGGCCCCAGCGGAACCAGAGTCGCTGGTCCGTGGCCAGGAAGATGTCACCGGGCTGCGGCGTGTACGACTCGAGCGGGCCGCGGATCTCCCAGTCCCGGGAGTACGACGGCTGGCAGAGATACGATCCTGTCTCGGGCACCTGCGTCAGCATGGACGCGACCAGGAATCCCAGGATACTCGGGCACATCCATGAGCCCCAACGGGTGAGGGTGGTGGGTGGGAAGGACGTTCTGGCTCTATCTTCGGACGCGATCGCAGCGTTCTTGACGTGCCTCCGCGATGCTCGGATCGCGCCGGGGCGGAGGGGCTACGGTCGGACGGATTGTACGGCCTGAAGCGGCCAGGAGGGCGACCCGCGATGAGACTTCAGCTCCTGGATCTTGATGGTGGCGTGGAGCTTCCGAATGTCGTGGGGACGGATTCGTCCCCCGGGACGGTCATCCCCGCCCGCGACTGGGGGCCGCGACTTCGGCTCGCCGTCAACTTCGCGGCCTTCGACCGCTTCTCCGGCTGGCTCGACAAGCAAATCCCCGAGGACAACCCCACGGTCACGGCCTACGGCTCGGGCGACTTCCACCACGTCACGCTGGCGCTCCTGCGGCGAATCCGCGGACCCTTCAATCTGCTCATCCTGGACAAGCATCCGGACTGGATGCGCGGCATCCCGTTCCTCCACTGCGGCACCTGGGTCCGCCATGCGCTCCGGCTACCCGGGCTGAACCGCGTCTTTCATTGCGGGGGGGACCTCGACTTCGACAATGCCTATCGCCACCTGGCCCCCTGGCGAGACCTCGAAAGCGGCCGGATCGTGGTCCTCCCGGCGCGGCGACGATTCGTCCGCGGCCGATGGAAACGAATCGAGCACGGCCCGCTCCTCGTCCGCGAGGGGCTCGATCCCGATCAGCTTGCCCTCCGCCTCGATCCCCTTCGAACCGACCTGGCGAGGTTCCCGCTCTATGTCTCCATCGACAAGGACGTCCTCCGCGCCGAGGACGCGGCGGTGAACTGGGACTCGGGCTACCTCCGAATCGACCAGGCGACGGCCGTCCTCCGGGCGTTCCTGGACGCGGCCTCCGGTCGACTCGCGGGCGCCGACCTCCTTGGAGATTGGTCGCCCGTCATCCTGGACACGACGTTGAACCGCCTCTGCGATCGCCTCGACCATCCCAGCCCGCAGCATGATCCCCGGGAGGCCGCACGCCGGAACGAGACGGCCAACCGGGCGTTCCTGGACCTGCTTTCGAGCGCCTTCGAGCTCGGCTCCAACTCGAGCTGAGCCGCGGGTATCCCCGTCACCGGGCGCCGATCCGGATCGTCTCCATCGGTGCCAGCCTGGAAGCGTGCCAGGCGGGGTAGAGGCCACCGAGCCCCGAGAGGATCAGGGACAGGCCCAGCCCCAGGGCGAGGTGAGCCGGCGAGGTCACGAGCCGGAATCCTCCCTCGAGAAAGGGACCAGCAATCGCAAATCCGGCCGCCGCGAGCGAGCAGCCGATGAGCCCCGCGACCAGCCCCAGGCAGAGGCTCTCCGCGAGGACCAGGGAGAGGACATTCCCCCGCGACCAGCCGTTGGCGCGGAGGATCCCGAACTCGGCCAGCCGCTCGCTGGTGCTCATGAGCATCGTGTTCAGGACGCCGATCGACCCCACGGCCAGGGCCAGGCCGATGAGGATCAGCAGCAGCCGATCGAGCTTCGACAGCATGCGTCCGACGCCCACCCGGAAATCGGCCGTCGTGCGGGCATCCACGCCCCTGATCATCGCCTTGATCCTCGAGGCCACCTCGGCCGTCCGGGAACGGTCGGCTGGCTCCACGTGGAAACAGGAGACGGTCTCGTCGCCCGTGTTCGTGATTCGTCGGGCCGTCGCAATGTCCATGAGGATCGTGCCGTCGAGGATCACGGACCCGGTCTCGTAGATGCCGACGATCGTGAAGTCCTCGCCGGCCATCCGGAGCGAGTCCGCGACGACCCTGGGGCGTCCGTCCTCGTGAGCGTATTCGCGGGCGATCGTGGAGCTGATCACGACGTTCGTCGTCCCGCGGTCGCGGTCGTCGAGGAACCTCCCCCCGCGAGCCCCGGGCAGGAGTCGGTCGCGATGGACCTCGTGCCGGAGCCTCGCGTGAGCCGGGATATCAAGCCCTTCGATCTGCACGGCCTTGAGCAGGTCGAGGATCGGATGTCGCCAGGCCTGTCCGGAGTCGCGATCGCGACGACGCGGGGCGGTCCGCCGGCCCTCGATGGTCGGCGCGAGCTTCCAGACCTGGGGTGCCACCACGCGGACGCCCGGGACCCTGCCGAGCTGACCGGCCATCGCCGCGGGGAGTTCGCTGAAGAGGTCCACCGGTGCGTTCTTGCGGAGGACGAGGATCCCCTGCACCTGCCCGAGCGTGTCGTCGATCAGGCCCCGGAGGCCGTCGGACAGTCCGAGCATGCCGATGGCCCCCAGGATCGGCACCGAGAGGCCCACGATCGCCAGCAGGGTCCGGGACGGCCGCGACCGGAGATTCCGGGCCGCGAAGCCGGCGATGGCCGCGGCCGCTACGCCGCGTGCCCGCACGCCGCGTGCGGGGCTCGTCCCCCGAGGGCCCACCTTCGCCGCGGTATCCCCATCCCCGCTTGACAAGTGCGTTCGCTCCCGAGAGACCTGGGGCCGGGATGGGTCAGTCGACCTGGTCGAGCCGCGAGGGGACGGCCAGGAACTCGTCCGCGTAGTGCGACCCCTCCACCAGTTCGCCCGATCGCCCCACGCCTCGAGGTGCGGGGAAGAAGCTGTAGAGCACCGGCATCAGGTATCGGGTGAGGAAGAGGGTCACGAGCATCCCACCCACGACGACGATGGCGAGGGGCTTCTGCGCCTGCGAGCCGATCGAGGTCGCGATGGCCGCGGGGAAGAGCCCCACCGCGGCGGTGAGGGATGTCATGACGACGGGCCGGACGCGCAGCTCCGCCCCCCGGAGGATCGACTCGCGGACGCCCCGGTCGGCCGATCGCATCTGGTTGAAGTACGAGATCAGGAGCACGCCGTCCTGGACGGCGACGCCGAAGATCGAGACGAAGCCGACGGCGGCCGAGATGCTGAAGGGCGTGCCCGTGATCCAGAGGGCCCACACGCTCCCCATCGCCGCCTGGATGACGTTCACCATCACGAGGAGCGCATCCTTGATGTTGCCGAAGGCGCCGTACAGCAGGACCATGATCAGGCCCACGGAGACGGGGACGATCATCATCAGCCGGGCGTTGGCCCGTTCCATCTGGGCGAACTCTCCCGACCAGTCGATCTTGTAGCCTTGCGGCTGCTTCACGCCGGTCGCCGGATCCTCGACCCGCCGCTTGGCCTCGGCGATCGTGGAGGCGAGGTCCCGGCCGCGGACGCTGAACTTGATGGGGATGTAGCGGCGGTTATTCTCCCGGTAGATGTACGAGGCCCCGGGCCGGTGCGGGGCGATGTTCGCGAGCTGGGAGAGCGGTATCCGGACGGCCGGCAGCTCGGGACTCGCCCCGGGCACGGTCACGGGGATCCGGCTGATGACCTCCGGATCGTCGCGCATCTCGAGCGGGAGGCGGAGCACGATGTCGAAGAGCTTCTCCCCCTCGACCATCTGCGAGAAGGCCTTGCCGCCGATGGCGACCTCCACCGCGGTCTCCACGTCGGCGATGTTCACCCCGTAGCGGGCGCAGGCGTCGCGATCGATGCGGATCTCCAGATTCGGCTGCCCGACGATGTGGAAGAGGCCCGCGTTCTCGATCCCGGGCACCTTGCGGATGACCTCCAGGACGTCCTTGCCGACCTTCTCGAGCGTCTCCAGGTCGCTGCCGAAGAGCTTCACCGAGTTGGCCCCCTTCACCCCGGACAGGGCCTCCTCGACGTTGTCTCGGATGAGCTGGGAGAAGTTGAAGTTGAGACCGGGAAATTCCGCGAACTGCCTCGCGAGCTCGTCCTGGATCTGCTCCCGGGTGATCGGCCGCCCCCAGCGGTCCTTCCGCCACTCTTCCATCGGCTTGAGGGGGACATTGAACTCGATGTTGAAGAATCCGGTCACGTCGGTGCCGTCGTCCGGCCGGCCGATCTGCGACATCACCCCGCGGACCTCCGGCGCCGAGGCGATGATCCTCCGCAGCCGCGGGGCGATCCGCGCGGCCTGCTCCAGCGACGTGGTCCGGGGCATCACGGCGCGGATCCAGAGGTTCCCCTCCTCGAGCTGCGGCATGAACTCGCCCCCGAGCCTGAGGAGCAGGCTGGCCGTCCAGGCCAGCAGGCCGATCATCACGAGCACGGTGACGTACCGGTATCGGAGGACCCGGTCCAGGTTCCTCAGATATCGCTGCTTCATGATCCGATCGACGATCGTGTCCTTCTCTCGCATCGCGTCGTGGAAGAGGAGCGAGCAGAGCACCGGCGCCAGCGTGACCGCCAGGAGCAACGCCCCGCAGATCGCGAAGGCGTAGGTCCGTGCCATCGGCCCGAAGAGGGCCCCCTCCGGCCCGGTCATCGAGAAAAGGGGGATGAATGCACAAATGATGATCGTCGTCGAGAAGAAGAGGGCGCGCTCGATCTCGTGCGAGGCGTCGGCGACCCGGTCCAGGAACGGCCGGGATCGATCCGCCCCCTCGGTGGCGATGTGTCGGTAGATGTTCTCCACGATGATCACGGAGCTGTCCACGATGATCCCGAAGTCGACCGCCCCGAGCGAGAGCAGGTTCGCCGACTCGCCCGTCAGGTAGAGCAGGGTCACCGAGAAGAGCAAGGCCAGCGGGATCATCACCGCCACGAGCGCCGCGCTGGTCAGGTGGCCGAGGAAGATGAAGAGCACCGCGATCACCAGGCCCATGCCGAAGAGGAGATTGTGCAGCACGTTGTGGGTGGTCACGTGGATCAGGTCGGTCCGGTTGTTGAACAGCCGGACCTTCATGCCTTCGGGCAGGATCTTCTCGTCGTCGATCTGCGCGAGTTTTTTGAGGACCTCGTCCGCGGTCGGCCGGGACTTCTCATACTTCCGCATCAGGACGATGCCCTCGACCACGTCGTTCTCGTCCGAGCCGGCGACCCCGCGGTCCTCCGGCGTGGCGCGACCGACCATCCCCAGCCGCGGTTGATGGCTCACCACGACCCTGGCGATGTTGCGGACGAAGATCGGCGTCCCGTCCGCCTGGTTCGCGATCAGGACCCGGTTGATGTCCTCGAGCTTCTTCGCCTCGAGTTGAAGCGCGGAGCCCGCATGGACCGGATCGAGGGTGTCGATCCCCTCGCCGATCAGGCCGAGTGCGCGGACGTTGTGGGCCTGGCTGCCGATCGTCAGGACATTGCCGCCGACGTTGGCGTTCGCCCCCTGGATCGCCTGGCTCACCTGCGAGAGCGTGACCCCGAACTGCCGCATGAGGCCGGTATCGAGCAGGACCTGGTATTCCTTGACCGTGCCGCCGAAGCCGGTGACGTCGATGACGCCGGGGACCTGCTTGAGCTGCCTGGTCAGCACCCAGTCCTGCACCGCCTTGAGCTGGTTCAGGTTGTAGGCCGGCCCTTCCAGGACGTAACGGACGATCTCACCCGTGGGGCTCCACGGCGAGAGCCCGGGGGACACGCCGTCGGGCAGATTGGAGACGAATCCGAGGCGGTTGATGACCTCCTGACGCGCCTCCCAGTAGTCCACCCCGTACTCGAAGACGCACTTGATATCGTTCAACCCCGCGAGCGACGTGCTCCTCAGGTATTTCAGGCCGTGCATCCCATTCAGGGCCGTCTCGATCGGGATCCCGACGAGCCTCTCCATCTCCTCCGGGCTGGCGCCCGGGTTCTGCGAGATGACCTCGACCAGCGGGGGGGTCGGGTCGGGATAGGCCTCGACGTCGAGGTTGCTCGCCGAGTAGAGCCCCATGGCCACCAACGCGGCCACGCCCAGCAGCACGACCATGCGGTTGTGCAGGCTCCACGAAATCAGATATCGGACCATGTAAAAAACTCTTTGAACGACCCCGGACGCGTCGGCGACGGTCGCCCCCGATCCGGCGGAGGTGCCCCGGAGCCGCGGCCCGAGCTCGCGTCACAGGACGGTGCGGAAATATTCGAGCGTGCGCCGCAGGCCGTCCGCCCGATCGACCGTCGGATTCCAGCCGAGGAGGGTCTGGGCCTTCGTGATGTCCGGCTTGCGACGCTTCGGGTCGTCTTCCGGGAGGTCGTGGTAGACGACCGTGCTTTTCGTCCCCTCGACCAGGTCGATGATCTCCCGGGCGAGCTGGGAGACCGTGATCTCCGTCGGGTTACCGATGTTCACCGGCAGGCTGTAATCCGAGAGCAGCAGCCGGTAGATCCCTTCGACCAGGTCGCTCACGAAGCAGAAGCTGCGGGTCTGCTCGCCCTTGCCATAGATCGTGATCGGTTCGCCTCGGAGGGCCTGATGCATGAAGTTCGGCAGCACCCGGCCATCGTTGAGCCGCATCCGGGGCCCGTACGTGTTGAAGATACGGACGATCCGGGTCTTAACCCCGTGGAACCGATGGTAGGCCATCGTGATGGCCTCGGCGAACCGCTTCGCCTCGTCGTAGCAACCCCTCGGGCCGATCGAATTGACGTGCCCCCAGTAGTCTTCGCGCTGGGGATGAACCTCCGGGTCGCCGTAGATCTCGGACGTACTGGCCAGGAGGAACCGGGCCTCCTTCGCCTTGGCCAGCCCCAGCGCATTGTGGGTGCCCAGCGAGCCCACCTTCAGGGTCGGGATCGGGTGGGCGAGGTAGTCCGCCGGGCTGGCCGGGCTCGCGAAATGGAGCACGGCATCCACCGCTCCATCGACCTCCACGGGCTCGGAGATATTGTGCTCCATGAACCGGAACCGCGGATTCGCGGCGAGATGCTCGATGTTCCGCAGGCTCCCCGTCAGCAGGTTGTCCACGCAGAGGACCTCGTGGCCCTCGGCGAGGAATCGTTCGCAGAGGTGAGACCCGACAAAGCCCGCGCCGCCCGTGATCACCGCTCTCATGTCATGCTCCTGAATCGCCCGGCATCCTTCGAGACGAGTCGACGCTCTCCGTCGTCACGGGCCCGGTTGCCATGATACTGTCGCGTGCCCGCCGTCGAAACACGAGGTCAGTCGTCGGATCGAGGACGCGTTGGGAGCCGGCATCGCTCGCGGCCGATGCCAGGACTCTCTCCTCGACCGCCTCCCGAGTCTTCCATCATCGTGCCGGGCCCGAGAGTCAGCCCTCCGGCGGGAGCTCTCCGGATCGTCGGCGGCTGCTCCAGCCGGCAACGCGTCGGACGATTGCGGCGAGCCTCTCGGGCCAGCTTCGGAGCCTCAGCGCCGGGGTCGGACACTCCGGCTCGGAGGCCGCCAGTTCCTCGATCCACTCGTCGACGTTGATCCCGAACGGCCGGTAGACGACCGCCAGGCCGTGTTCCCTGAGCGCCCTGCACATCACGCCCGCCGCCTTCACGTTGTGGGTGTGGATGACGAAGAGCGTGTCGTGAAATTGCCCCGCGGGCCTCGAGACGATCCAGCGGACCACCTCCATGCCGCAATCGGAGCGTCCTGAATCCACGTACACCTCGCCGCCAAGGTCGTGATCGAGATGGACCTCATCCCAGGGATCTTCGAGCCGCGAGACGCAGGCCTCGGCGGTGCTCACGGCGACTGCATGCGGGTTGATTTCCAGGAAGCTCCGCGTCCGCCTCGGATCGTCGTCGAGGAAGAGGAGGCGGGCGGCATGCGGGACGGCATCGCACTCGCGACTGGATTCGGCCGACGTGGGTGAGTTCGGCTCGGGCCGTGGTGGGGAGTCGATCCCCATGCGAGTCATGCCTTTCCGACTCACCGAGGGGAGTCGCCTCGACGGTCCGCGCCGCCGTTCGGGCCCGCGGCCGTCTCGGTCCCCGCTCGATCCCTCAGAGGATATTCGAGGATCGGCAGCCCGAGCCGCACGACCTCCGCCAGGCGCAGGTAACCGGCGGTCACCCTCGCCTCCTCGCGAGTCACGAAGTCGGGATCGAGCTCGGCCCTGGCGAACGGTCCGTCCACCAGGACCGGCGGGAACCCGGGGGCTGCGATGAACTGGGCCAGGACGGGATTGCAGACGATGTGACGCTCCGGGAGTCGATGGAGGAGGTCGGGGTCGACCTCTCCCAGGACATAGCGAAGGTAGAGGTCGGACTCGACGATGCCCTCGACATCCCGGCCGCAGACTTCGCAGCGATATCCCTGGTCACACTTGGCCATCGCGAGCCGCCTCCGCCTCGTCCCGGTCCGCCGGCCTCTCAACGGGCCGCCGCCGTCAGTCGCCCAGGACCTCCGCCATCGTGTAGACCCTCGCCGGCTTGCCGGCCAGGAACTTCGCCGCATCGATGGCGCCCCGGACGAAGCCGTCACGATTGAGCGCCCGATGGCTCAGCTCCAGGGATTCGCCCATCAGCCCGAAGATCACGGTGTGGTCGCCCGGAGAATCGCCGGCCCGGACCGCATGGATGCCGATCTCGTCCCGAGGCCGCTCGCCGACCTGCCCCTGGCGGCCGTGGACGAATCGCGAGATCCCCGCGCCCCGGGCCGCGACCTCCGCGAGCCGAAGGGCCGTCCCGCTGGGCGAGTCCTTCTTGTGGCGGTGATGCCGCTCGACGATCTCGATGTCCACATCCGGGCCGAGGGCCCGGGCCGCTTCCCCGACCAGCTTCATCAGTAGGTTCACGGCCCGGCTCATGTTGGGCGAGATGAGGATGGCCGTTCGCGCCCCCAGCCCCTCGAGTCGCCGCTTCTGATCCGGTTCGAACCCCGTCGTCCCGACGACCAGGGGGATGCCGTGCCCGGCGCAGAACTCCGCACAGGCCAGCGAGGCCCCGGGCTGCGTGAAGTCGATCATCGCGTCGAGATCGGGCGGAGCATCCTCGAGAGTCCCGAGCCGCACGCCCAGCGGCGGCAGGCCCGCCAGGCTCCCCGCATCCTCCCCCAGCTTGGAATGCCCGCCGCGCTCCACGGCGCAGGCCAGACGAACGTCCGGATCCTGGGCGATCAACTGGATGAGCCGCGTCCCCATCCGGCCCGAGGCTCCATGCAATCCCAGGGATAGTCTCGTCGCCGCCACTCCGGATCTCCCTCTTCCTGTCCCAAAACGTTCTTACAGGATGCCGGTCGTCACTCGGACGCACGTCGATCGCCGCTCCCCGTGGGGGATTCGCCCCGCGAGCGGAGCTCGATCGCGCGGATGATCTCGTCAAGGTCGTTGGCCACGCCCACGGGCCGATTTGCGAACGACGCCTGGTTGACGCCGCGGGCGCCCAGGACCTTGGCGAAGTTCTCGGCGTCGGTCCCGTGATAGGCCACCGTCGCCGTCGGATCCTTGAGCTGATGCCCGGTCAGGATGCAGACGACTCGATCCGAGGGGGCGATCACGCCCTCCTCGCGGAGCCGCCGGGCGCCGGCGACGCTCGCCGCGCTCGCGGGCTCGCAGCCCAGCCCGCCGCCGCCGACCTGGGCCTTCGCGTCCATGATCTCCTGGTCGCTGACCTGGCGGACCACGCCGTCGCAGAATTCCAGGGCACGCAGGCACTTCTTGAGGTTCACCGGACGGTTGATCTCGATCGCCGAGGCGATCGTCGAGGCCTTGATCGCGTCCCGATCGAGCCGCCCATAGTAGGCCTCGACGCGATCCATGTCCGGCAGGCCGCTCCGCCAGGTGACCCCCTGCCGGCCGTGCAGCTCCTCGAGCGTCCGGGCACCCTCGGCGTTGATCACCGCCAGGCGGGGGACCCGGTCGATGAGCCCGAGATGCTTCAGCTCGATGAACGCCTTGCCGAAGGCGCTCGAATTCCCGAGGTTCCCCCCGGGCACGACGATCCAGTCCGGCACCTCCCAGCCCAGGGCCTCGAGCACCCGGTACATGATCGTCTTCTGCCCCTCCAGCCGGAAGGGATTGACCGAGTTCATCAGGTAGATCCCCATCCGCCCGGCCACCTGCTGCACCCGGGCCATGGCATCGTCGAAATCGCCGACGATCTGGATCGTCAGGGCGCCGTGATCCAGCGCCTGGGCCAGCTTGCCATAGGCGATCTTCCCCGACCCGATGAAGATGATCGCCCTGAACCCGAGCTTCGTCGCCGAGCAATAGACCGCCAGCGCCGCGGAGGTATTCCCGGTGCTCGCGCAGGCCACCCGCGTCGCCCCCACCATCCGAGCATGGGTGAAGGCGGCCGTCATGCCGTTGTCCTTGAAGCTGCCGGATGGATTCATCCCCTCGTATTGGAGGAGAAGGCGGCCAGCGTCCAGGCCCACGAAGCTGCCGACCTTGTCGGCCTGCTGCAGCAGGGTCTGACCCTCCCCAATCGTCACGACCATGGGCGCCGGGGCAAACGGGAGCAGCTCGTGGAACCTCCAGACGCCGGAGAAACAGAGCGGATCGAGCCGGCGGGACCATTTGCGCTCGAAATCGGAAAGCCGGGCCGGCACGGGGAGGCGATCCCATTCGTACACGACATCGAGGAGGTTGCCGCAGGATGGGCACGAGAAGTGCACTTCCTCGACGCCGAATGTCGCGCCACAGGCCGGATGGATGCACTGCTGATAGACGGCCTCGGTCGTCCGTAAGTCCCGAGGTGTGACCATCGTCGCTGCTCCGGACATCGGGCCGGTTCCTCCTGCTCGTCACGCCCGGCGGGAGCGGCGACCCCGCGGACTCCCGAGATCCTACCAAACGTTCAGATTACTCTAACGGCCTGGGCCGGCCCGCCACAAGCCGGACCCGACGGTGCGGACAACGCGAGGCCCGGCGGACCAGCCGCAATGTCAATCACGTATGCCGATTCCAAGAATTCATATCGCGACAGGATTCAATTGAATGAAAGTGCCAGGAGGGGTTGACGCTTTCGACGCGCAATCCTATCATGAACTTTAACGATTCATAGCTGCCGATGTCGCGATCCGACGGGCCCTCTCCTCGGCCCCCGTGCGGAGTGTCCTAAGTCCCTTGATTTCAGGCGATTGAGACAAAAATGGCTGCGACCACCACCCGCTCGTCACGCTCGTCCAAGGCCGCGGCGTCCGGCCGATCCCTCGCGGAGATCCGTCGGGTCGCGGAGCTGCTCAAGCAGGTCTCGGATCCGACGCGTCTTCAGGTGCTCATGTTGCTCAGTGAGAAGGAACGGAACGTTTCGGAGCTGTGCGCCGACCTCGGGACCCAGAGTCAGCCCGCGGTCAGCCACCACCTCGCGCTCCTGCGGCACGGCCGCCTGATCGAGCCTCGCCGCTCCGGCAAGCACAATTTCTACGCCCTGACCGAGGCCGGCCGCGAGCTGGCCGATGTGGTCGTGTCCGTGGTCGGCTGAGCGAAACGTCCGGCCCGACGGGCGGGGTCATGGGATCGCCCATCGGCCCGGCTTGGTTGGCGCGGTTTATCATGCGAGCCGCCCCCTCGTGGGGGCGGCTCGCGTCGCTCAATCGCGGAGGCAATCGCGCAGGAAGCCCAGCCCTTCCTTCACGTCGCGAAGCCGGCCCGCCTGGTCTCCCACCTCCCGCTCGATGATGAGCGGTCCTTGAAAGCCCACCCGCTTCAGGGCCCGCAAAAACTCGGGGATGTTCACCTCTCCACGCCCCAGCGGGACTTCCTCTCCCCAGGCGCCCGGGCTCTTCGGGCGGATCGCATCCTTGACGTGGACCGAGCGGATGTCGGGGCCCAGGATCTCGACGGCCCGGATCGGGTCTCCCATGTCGTAGAGGAGCATGTTCGCCGGGTCGAAGTTCACCTTGATGTGGGGCGACGCCAGGTCGTCGAGCGTCCGCCGAAGGAGATCCGCCGACTCCTGGCCGGTCTCGAAGGCGAGCGTCACGCCCTTGCCGCCGGCGAGCTCGCCGGCCCTCGCCAGCGTGTCGAGGAATGGCCCGCGCCCCGGATCTCCGATCTCGGGCAGGAATCCGGCATGGAGCGTGAGGTCCGAGAGCCCCAGCGCCCTCGTCCGATCGAGGGCCCATTCGAGACGCTCCAGCCGTTCCGCACGCCAGGCGGGCTTGCCGAAGCCCCCCGTCTCCTTGATCGTCTCGGGCGTCGTGTAGTCCTCGCCCGGGAATCCCAGCATCGCGCCGGCCATCTCGATCCCGGACGCCCTGGCCACCTGCGGCAAGTCATCCCCCTCGACCCATGAGGCGTGGTGCGGGTCGCCGCAGGCGATCTGGATGAGGTTCACACTGAGGATCGAGAGCAGGTCCTTGAGCTCCGGGATGCTCGTCACCTGCAAACTCCAACTGCACACGCCCAAACTGAAGGGGGCCGGGGCGGACGTCGACACGGGCTGGGTCACGGCGATTCACCTACCTGATCGATCGGAGTGGAGGTCTCATCCGAGCCACGAGGCCCGTATCCGTTCGATCTTAACCCCGGCGGACGGCCCTGGCGACGGCCCACCTCCCGTTTGCCGCTAGACCGCGAGGATGGAGACGCAGCCGTCGACCGATTCCGTCTTCCCGAACGGGGTTCCCACCGCGGACTTGGCGCAGACCACCCGATTTCGCCCCGTCCGCTTGGCTTCGTAGAGGGCCCGATCTGCCTGAGTGATCAGCTCGGACAGGCCCCCCGAAGCACCCTGCTGGCGGAAGGCGACCCCGATGCTCATCGTCACCCGGATCGACCGGCCATCGATCGCCACGGGGGTCGCGGCGAGCGCGGAACGGAGCCGTTCCGCCCAGTTCATGGCCTGCTCCAGCGACCCGATCGGGAGGGCGAGGATGAATTCCTCTCCCCCGTAACGCGCCAGAAGGTCCTCCGATCGCGTCGACTCCCGGAGGATCGCGGCGACCTTCCGCAGGACGAGATCCCCCGCATCATGCCCGTGGGTGTCGTTGATGTCCTTGAAACGATCGATATCCGCCATCAGCACGGCCAGGCCCAGAGACGACATCGCGTTCAGCTCGGCAAGCGGCCCGACCTGGCTCAGGAAGTAGCCCCGATTGTAGAGCTCGGTCAGGTTGTCCCGGACCGCTCGCTCGTACATGATCCGCTGGAAATCCTCCTCGCAGGAGTCCAGGGCGACGAACTTCAGGAGCGTGGCGTCGCCGACCTGGAGACGGTTTCCGTCTCGAATCCGGGTCGGCGTGTTGGGCGACAGCCTGCGCCCCTCGACGAACGTGCCGTTGGTGCTCCCCAGGTCGGTGATCCAGGCGTGCCCCTGGCCATCGATGGTGATCACGGCATGGCGGCGGGAGATCGTCCCGTCGGAAAGCTGGCAGGTGTTCTCGACCGCTCGACCCAGGCTGCTTACCTTCTTGACCAGCCGGAACATCGTCCCCGGGACCCCGCCCCGGACGACGATCAGGTACTGCATGAGGGGCCCGGCGGCGGGGACCGTAGGGAAGTCCTCGCTGGTCACGGGGGAGAGACTGATCTGCGTCTCGCATCGGATGTCCACGGTGCCTCCCCTGGTTGCCGCGACCTCAATCCCCCAGTTCTCTACCTCCACAACCGCCCTTTACACGAGTCTAGGTCGCGTGTACGGCCTGTCAAATCCGCGTGACACTCGGCCGGCCCGGGCGCTGCCGCCGTCCTACGCCCCCGGATCGACGATGAAATGGATCATCACGATCGGCTAGAGTGGACCCGTCGACGAGGCTCCACGATGGGGCGCGGGCGCGTGGCTCGCCGGGGCTCGAGGCGGTGGAGGCATTCGAGTCGCATGTCCTGGTCCCTGAAACTCGGCCGGGTGGCCGGCATCCCGATCTTCGTGCACTGGACCTTCCTGATCCTGCTGGGCTGGATCATGCTGGCGCAGTGGGGGCAGAATCACGAGCTGACCGCGGCCCTCGCGGGGGGCCTCTTCCTTATCACGCTCTTCGCCTGCGTCGTCCTCCACGAGCTCGGCCACGCCCTGATGGCCCAGCGGTTCGGCGTGCCGACCTCCGACATCACGCTCCTGCCGATCGGCGGCGTCGCCCGGCTTCAGCGGATCCCGGAGCATCCGGGACAGGAGCTCGCCATCGCCGCCGCCGGCCCCGCCGTCAACGTCGCCATCGCGCTGGTCCTCTACCTGGGCTTCGGAGTTCCGTTCCCGGGCACGCTGGACGACGCCGCACACCTGGAACGTGGCGCCTTCTGGCCGAGGATCCTCGAGGTCAATGTCTTCCTGGTCGCCTTCAACCTGATCCCGGCCTTCCCCATGGACGGCGGCCGGATGCTGCGGGCACTGCTGGCCATGCGCCTCCCTTACGCGAAGGCGACCCGGCTGGCCGCGTCGATCGGCCAGGCGCTGGCGATCGGCTTCGCATTCGTCGGGATCCAGTCCAACCCGATGCTCATGCTGATCGCCCTCTTCGTCTGGATCGGCGCCGAGGCGGAGGCCCGCCAGGTCGAGGATCGCATGGCGCTTCGCGGGCTCCGCGTCCGGGACGCGATGCTCACGGACTTCCATACGTTGAACCCGTCGGATTCGCTGGGCCGGGCGGCTGACCTGCTCCTGGCCGGCACCCAGCACGATTTCCCCGTGGCCACGCCGGGCGATAGTGAGTTCCGCTCGATCCTCACCCGGGCCGACCTGATGGCCGGGCTCGCCAGCGCCGGGAGAGAGAGTCCGGTCTCGGACCATGCCGTCACCGAGCTCCCCGCGTTCGACGTCTCCTCCGACCTGGAACAGGCCGTCGCCTCGCTCCGGGACCAGCAGCTCCGGTGCCTCCAGGTCACCGAGAGAGGCCGGACCGTCGGGCTGCTCTCGCTCGAGAACGTCGGCGAGTTCCTCCTCGTCCGCTCCGCGCTCGGCGGCCCGGAGTCGGCCCCGCCCGGCCCCGGCCAGCGACTCCTCGCCGCCGATGCCTGACGGAGGCTCGCGGTCATGAACCAGGGTGAGATCCTCTCGAGAGTCGCGGCCACCGATGGCACCTTCCGCCGGGAGGGCCCGAACTGGGTCGGGAAGTGCCTGATCTGCAACGGTCCACTCGCGTTCGACGCCCGGACCGGAGAGGGGGCCACCCTCGAGCACATCCGCGCCCGGAGCCGGGGTGGCGGGCAGGACCTCGCCAACCTCGCCGTCGTCCACGACCGGTGCAACGGGGAGAAGGGGCGTCGCTGGGATCCCAGGAAGCGGCGCTCTCAGGAAGAGTACGACACCTTCGTCGCGCGACTGCTCAACCGCCGTCAGGAACGATGGCGAGACGTCGAGCCGCCCCGGAAGCCCGCACCTCCGGGGCGGACCTGAACGGCTCGCACTCTCGCCATTCCTGATTCGCGTCCGCTCGCGGGCCTTACTCGCCCGTGAGCTCCTTGACGAGCCGGTCGGTCTTGTAAATGGACCGGAGCGCCTCGACGATGCCTCGCGAATCCACCGACACGGCCCGGGCGACCTTGTCGTCGTAGCCGAAGTCCAGGACGAGCGACTGGATGTTGCCGTCGAAGATCAGCCCGACGACCTCGTTGTTCCGGTTGACCACCGGGCTCCCCGAGTTGCCGCCGATGATGTCCGCCGTGGAGACGAAGTTCAGCGGCGTTTCACCCTTCAGCTCGCCGGATTCCCTGGCCTTGTGCCAGGACTCCGGCAAAACGTATGGGTCCTTGTTGCCGTGGGCGTCCGCGTGCTGGAAGGCGCCCGCCATGGTGGTGAAGGGGGGGATCGTCTTGCCGCCGACCCCGTAGCCCTTGACCGTCCCGAAGGCCAGCCGCAGGGTGAATGTGGCGTCGGGGTAGACCCTGTCCCCTCGATCCTCGAAGAGGGCCCGGGCGATCAGCGCGTAGTTCGTGGCCTCCACGCTCTCCACCTTGTCTTCCCGCTCCTTGCGGACGGCCCGTGCATCGGCGTCGACCGCCAGCGCCAGCTTGATCATGGGGTCGTCGGAGGCAGCGATCCCGGCCTTGCCCTCCGCCGCCAGCTTCTTGCGTACCGGGACGTGCGCCAGCTTGGATCCGGAGACGAAGTCGTGCGCGGCCGCCTCCGGCGAACGTCCCCGCAGGACCTGCTCGACGAGCGGATGGTCGGGCATGACCTTCTTCCAGTATGCCAGCGACTGGGCGAGCTTCGCCTCCTCGTACTCGGGATAGATCGGCGCGTCCGAGAAGAGCCGGAGCTCCAGCGAGGCCATGCCCGACTCGCGGAATTCCTTGAGCCGCTCCGAGTTCGGCTTCGCCTTCTCGTCCGCCAGCCGGACCAGGATGCGGGCGATCCGGAAGAGGTCGGAATCGAAGGCGAATCCGCGCTCGAGGAACGAATACGGACGAAGGATCGCCGCGGCGTGCTCCTGGGCCTTGGCGATCCGGTCCCAGGCCTTGTCGTAGAGGGCCTTCTTCTCCGGGTTGGCGGCGATCCTCGAGCGAAGCTCGTTCTCGCCCTGGGCCTTCCTGGCCATGAACGACTCGTCGCGGAGGCCTTCATGGCCCCCCACGCGGGCCTTGCGGCTGTTCTGGATGCTGAAGAGGTCCTCCTTCGACTGCCGATACGCCTCGGGCCCCTTCTTGCCATACTCGAGGAGGAACGCCTCCTTGGTGTGGAGGTAGTCCAGCAGGACCGGCATGGCCTGGTCCCGCATGTAGTGAAGGCTCGCCAGCGTGTTCAGCCGATCGGTCCGGCCGGGGTGGCCCGCCACGAAGACGAGCTCTCCCGCCTTCGCGCCGTCCTTGCTCCACTTCAGATAGTTCGCCGGCCGGGCCGGCTTGCCGTCCTCGTAGGCCCGGAAGAAGCAGACGTCCAGGTCGTAGCGTGGATACTCGAAGTTGTCCGGATCTCCGCCGAAGAAGGCCGACGCGAATTCGGGCGCGAAGACCAGTCGCACATCGGTGTACTTCTTGAACGTATAGAGATGATACTGTCCCCCCTGATAGAGGGTGACCACGTCGCTCCGGAGCCCGGTCCTGTCGGTCGATTCCTTCTCGATCTCCGCCATGGCCTTGCGGCGGGCCTTCTCGACGCTGGCGTCGTCCTGGCCGGGCTCGATCGCCGCATTCACCCGGGCGGTGACGTCCTCGATCCCCACCAGGACGTTCAGCTCGAGGTCCGGCGCCTTGACCTCCTCCTCGCGGGTCTTGGCGAAGAAGCCGTCGCGATAGTAGTCCTTCTCCTTGTTGCTCAGCTTCGCCAGGGTGTCCGCCCCGACGTGGTGATTGGTCATGATCAGCCCGTCCGCCGAGACGAACGACCCGGACCCGCCGCTGTTGAACCGGACCGCGGACGACCTCAGGTGATCGGCCCAACCCGGGGGCGGGACGAAGTCGTACTTCGCCTTGAGTGTTTCAAGGGGCAGGTTATTGAAGACCCACATCCCCTCGTCGGAATAGCCCGCCGTGCTGAGGATCATGATCGCCAGTCCACCAAGAAGCCCGTGCCGAGCACCGGTACGCATCGAAGTCCACTCCCTCAACCCCGTCGCCGGGGGGCCAGTCCATCCTCCGGGCGTCGGCGACCATGGCCGGGGCCCGCCTATGGCTTCACCTCGCGTAGAAAAGAGCCATCGCGAGGCTTGCAAGTCGTCGTCGCTGCGGGCTGTCGAGCAGTCCCTCCATGCCGACGTCCAGGAACCTCATGATGCGAGCCCCCCGGATGCACTGTCAAGGCAGAGGCCGGAAGCTCCGGCCGCCCGACGCACCTGCTCATGCGTGAGCAGGTGAGGGGGAAGCCTCTTCACGGAATGTCACGCCCGGGCCTCGTTCGGGACTTTCCCCTCGTCGACCGCAGACTCCCCGTCAAAGGGACAGTGGCGGCATCCGCTCCCGCAGCAGTAGCCGCGTCTCCGGTGATACGCCGCGGTGAAGACCCACCGACCCTGCTCGACGTAGTAATCCACCCCCTCGACCAACGCCGCAGGCTCGCGGCCCTGCCGGGGCCACTCCGATACGGGGAGGACGTCGGCGAAACAGAAGCCGTCCCGCTCGACCGTCTCGCCGACGGTGATGGAGATCGAGGATTCGAACATCGGTCCCGCGTGGCAGAACGTGTGGAACTCCCCGCGTTCGCCGCACGGGTCGACCGACGCCGGCAATTCGTCGATCAGCCCGAGATCGAACGTACGCCCGGCGAATCTCGCCTCGAGCTGCCGCGGATCCACGCAGGTGAGGGTCGCTCGGAGCCCGGACGCGATCATCTCCCGTGCCAGCCGCGGCGTATCCTCGGGCCGTCCCCAAACCGGGAACAGCGGCTCGAGGCCCGTCCCGGCCAGTTTCTGCTCGCGGTAGGCTCGGATGTCGGCCAGGTGTAGATCGCCGAACGCGAACGCGCGGACTCCTTGATCCCGGGCCCGCTCGACAACGGCCCGCATTCGCGCCTCGTAAATGTCATTCGAACAGGGCCATGGCAGGGGGACGGCCCAGAGCGGGAGTCCGGCGGCGCTGGCCTGGCGCTGGACCAGCTCCATGCGGACCCCGTGCATGGCGACGCGTCCGAACGCCTCGTTGTACGTCGTCACCAACCCGACCACCTCGACGTCACCCCGCTGCCGCAACAGGTGGAGCGCCCACGCACAGTCCTTGCCAGAGCTCCACGACAGCAGTGCCTTCGGTCTCATGAGGGAACGCCTTCCGCCACGCCCAGGTCCAGAGGGGTCAGCCGCTGCGCCAGGGGCATACCGGGCGGCGGTGGATGGATGTCGGGGTGGAGCACGTGGGCAAGGATCTCCAGACTGTCCACCAGTCGCGGCCCCGGCCGGCTGAAATAGGCGTTCCCGTCCACGACGTGGACACGCCCCGCGCGGACACAGGCCAGGCTGCCGAACTCTCGATAACCGGCAAGGATGGGTAGATCCTGCCTGGTCCGCTCGGCATCGAATCCACAGCAGGCGATGACCATGACTTCGGGATCGGCGCGGAGAACGTCCGACCAGGAGATCGTCCGGGAGCGTTCACCCTCCCGGCCGATGAGCTCGACGCCGCCCGCGAGCCGGACCAGTTCCGGGGACCAGTGCCCGCAGCAGAAAGGAGGATCGATCCACTCCAGAAGGACCACCCGGGGGCGGGACGTCGCGGCGCGAGACCGGCCCGCGACGGCCTCCACTCGCTCCTGAAGCCTGGCGACGGCCACCCGACCCAGTTCCGGCGCCCCGGCCGCCTCGCCGACGAGGTTGAGGCACTCGAAAACGTCGGCCAGCCGGGTGGGTTCCAGGTTAATGACCTTCGGCCGTCCGGGCAGCCGGCAGGCGGCGGCGGTGACCTCCGACTCGGCCACGGCGCACACGTCGCACAGGGCCTGGGTAACGATCAGCTTGGGTTCGAGCCGTTCGAGCGTCGGCAGGTCGAGGCTGTAGAGGGCCCTTTCGGTCTTCAGCCGCTCGCGGACCAGGCCGTCGATGTCCCGGCTGGACGCGATCTCCGGGATCAGCGTCCGCGTCACCCTGGGGAGCCGCCGCACGAAAGGCGGATAGTCGCACTCGTGCGTGACGCCAACAAGCTGGTCGGCGAGCCCGAGCTCGCAGACAATCTCGGTCGCGCTCGGGAGCAGAGAGACGATTCGCATGACGGATGCCGGTCCCGGGGAGGCAGGCAGATGGTGGAACGCCATTGCCGCCTGATTCTATCACCGGCCCTTGCGGAAAGCTCGGTCGCGAGAGTAGACCACCCCGTCCTCGCCCCTCGCCGAGCCTTGCGGCCGACGGATCTCATCGCCGCTCGGCTCGCAATTCCTTCAGGATCGCCTCGCCGAGGTTCGTCTCCGGGGCCTCGGGTTCGTCGCGTGAGGTCAGCAAGCCGGTGACGTCCGGCGGGGTCGGGCGACGGGGAGAAGGCGACGCGGGGGGAGGGAGGCTCGCCGCTTTCGTCGCCTGCGGCGGGGAGGGGAGGGCGGAATCGGACGGGGTCCAGGTGGTGCCGTGGGCGGTGAGAACGAGACCGCAGGTCGCGATCGAAGTGGCGGCGAAGGCGAGTCCGAGCAGGAGCGAGTGCTTGGCGACGAGGGCATGGCCGGTGGAGAGCGACGCCAGCGCGGCCACCGAGGCGGAGGCAACTCTCACTCCTCCGGACTGAGCCATCGCGAGTTGAAGCGTACTCCGGGCGAGGGATGCGGGGAGGGCGGCCGGTATACGCGTTCCGGGCGAGGCCGAGGCGATCGTGATCGCGGGGGCCAGTCCGCGGCGTGTGAGGGCCTCGCGGAGCCGGCGTTTACCGCGGTCCAGACGGCTCTTCACGGTGCCGACGGGGAGATCGAGGAGGCGGGCGGCCTCGTCCTGCGTCAGGCCGCGGAGGTGGCACAGCTCAACGGGAGCCCGGAACTTGCCGGGGATCCGGGAGAGCTCGGTCGCGATGGCCGCGCGAAGGTCCTCTCGCTCGGCGATCTGGCAGGAATCTCCGTCGGCCGGCAGCCGCTCCGCGTCCGCGCCGACTGGATGGCGCCGGGCCTCGGCCCGGGCACGACAGGCGACCCGGGTCGCGACGCGTCGGAGCCACCCTCCCAGCGATTCGTCGACCCAGAGCGATGCGCCCTGGCGGGCCAGGATCAGAAATGTGGCCTGAAAGGCGTCTTCGGCCCCGTGGTAGTCGCCCAGGGTCCGCTGGCAGATCCCCCAGACGAGCGAGCCATGGCGGTCCACCAGCGTGGCGAACGCCGCCTCGGCCTCGTCGGGCGCGTCGTGCCGGTTCGCAAACCGATCGAGGAGCTGGCCGTCGGTCAAACCGCCGGTCGGGCCCGACGAGAACAGAACCCCCATGTGACGAGGGGCGAGATTTCTGGTGCCATAAGCCAACGTATCATCCCCAGGATCGTGATTCGGCTCTCTACCTCTTGATATGCGGGGGATTCGGTGAGAGGGTCCCGATAATTCCCAGAAACGAGAATTTCCGAGGAGGCCGAGTCCATTGGCCTGATCTTCCGATCGCACGATGGCCCATCCTGGCATCTCGGGGAAAGAAGGAAGCATGGCGAGCCGGGTCCGGCTTCCCCTATCGAGCCTCCCCATCAATTCCATTGGACCGGTATAACAAGTAGCTGCCGTCGGGGGAGAGGGCTAGGTCCGCGATCATCGGTGCTCTCGCCACCTGCTCGAGCTTCCGGAAGGATCCCGGCTTGCCGCGCTCGAACCGGTACAGACTCATCTCTCCCAACCGCGTCGCCGCGAAGATGCAGAGGCCGGTCCGCGGATCATAGACGACGTCGGACGGGGTCAATCCGGTCTGATTGGGACTCCCCCAGAGGACTTCCTTCACCCGAGCGACCTCGGGATTGGAGACGTCGAGCAGGGCGATCGTGTGGCGGGTCTCCGAGCTGAGGACGGCCAGGAGCGTGTCGTCGTCCGTCCATTCGGGCGCCACCAGGAGGGTCCAACCAGGGGCTCGGATCTGACGGTGCTTGCCGGTGACGGGGTCCAGGATCTGGGCATTGAGGGGAGTACCGAAGCCGGAGATGAGCAGCTTCCGTCCGGACGGCGACCAGCGTGGCCCGCCGTAGACATTCAGGTAGCGCGGAGCCGTGCCGTCAGCCTGCATCACCCAGGTACCGGGTTCCTCGATGCAGTCGCCCCCAGAATTGGCCAGATATGCAATCTGCCGGCCGTCCGGCGAGAGCGAAGGGCAGTTGCCGGGCTTGTGTTCGACGAGGACGGGCCTTCCGGCGACGAGCTCCACCGACTTGATGTGGGCCATCTGGAACAGGCCGACAGGGCTCGCGTCCAGGAAGATCCGACGGCCGTCATCCGACCAGGAGATCGACCCGCAGAAGGAGAGCCGATACCCCGGCTCATCCAGGACCGACACCGGCCGCCCGCCCGGGAGCTTCATCAGGAACACACGATCCCGGTCCGAGCCTTTCGGCCTCAGGATGGGGGCGCGTCTCAGTGCCTGCACCAGCTTCCCTGCTTCCTCGGAGGGCGAGCCGCCCGGTCCCGGCGGAGGCGGTTCCTGCGAGGGCCGGCCGCGGGGACGAGCGGGGCTGTCCGTGTGGAAGAGGAGATAGCGCCCGCCGGGCGAGAGTGCCAGGTCGCCGAGATTGGCGTCGAAGCCCGACGGCTCGACACGACGCGGTGCCCCGTGATCACCGACGAGAAATGTGTAGAGGGCCAGCCCCTGAGGCCGCTTGCCGACGAAGACGCAGCGCCGGGCCTCAGGGCTGAACGCGACCTCGACCGGGTCCAGATCATCGAGGTCGCCGGATTTCTTCCAGAGGGTCTCACGGACCACCGCATGCTCGGGATCGGAGACGTCGAGTCGGACGATCGCCGTCGGCGATTGTTCGCCGATCGCCGCGATGATGGAGTCGGCAGAAGCCCAGTCGGGGATCGAGAGGATGCGTTGGCCCTCGACCTCGACCGACCGATACTCGCCCCCCGATGCGTCCATCATCCAGAGCGGCGGCGACGCACCCGGATCGGCCACCATCATCCTGCGGCCGTCGGGCGACCAGCGGGGCCGCCCCTGCTTTCCCAGCCAGCGTCCCGCGGAGCCGTCGGTCCGCATCGTCCAGACTCCAGGCGCATCCTTCCGATCGGACCTGGGGACTAGGGAGAAGGCGATCCGGTCCCCTGCGCGGGAGAGGCAGGGGAATCGCCCGGAGCCGAGATCCTTGATCGTCGGTATCCCTCCGACGAGCTCCAGCGACTCGATGCGAGAGAGCTGCCAGAGGTCGAGCGGCGCGGCGTCGAACACGATCCGCTTGCCGTCCGACGACCAGCACGGCGAGCCGCACCGCGCCCGCCCTCGTTCGAGCTCGTCGACGACGGGCACCGCCTCGCCCGTTTCGAGGTCGGCCACGAAAAGCCGGAACCGATCCGACTCGGCCGGCCTCTCGATCGGGGCGAGGCGGAGCCCTTCAGCCAGTCTTTGGATGGCATCGCGGGTTGCAGGCGGCACGTCGGGCGGATTAGAAGGTGCGATCTCCTGCGAACGCAACAACTCCGGTGCCGTCACCCACGACAGGACGAAGACTGGCAAGATCCAGAATCGCGAGGGCCTGCTGCGAGTCATGTCCACCTCAGTTCCTACAGGTTGACGAACGGCCCGACTCGATGATACGGCCGGGGAGGAGTCGATCGCCACGCGGGCTGGATCGTCTCGGCTCGATGCCGTGATCCCCCGCGAGCCGGAGCCACCCGCGGTGGTCCCTCGGCAGGGCCACCAGTACGAGCCGGCCGAGATCGGCGTCGGTAGGCTGACAAGCCCAGAGGCATTCCCCGCCCGCGGCGAGGGCGGGGGGCAGGTAGGTGGAGCACCTCTCGGCCAGCCTGACGTCCGTACCGGCGACGATTCGCGCCCGTCCCGACCCCTCGAACGAGAGGCGGACGGCGTGCAGCTCCCACCCGCCGGCCGCCGGTCGGTCGGTCGAGAGATACGCCAGGAAGAGGCCGCCATCTTCGGTCCGTCCCACCGAGGGTGCCCGCAGACTTCGGCCGGAGGTCGCATCCTGCAGGCCCGAGATCGGACCTGAATCGATGACGGCGTCCTCGGTCTCGGCCAGCCTGGCCCAGCAGAGCTGGTCTCCCACCGGATCGCTCGGTTCGGGTCCCATGCGGGCCTTGATGACAAGAATGAGGATGTCCCCGAACCGAGCGTCCCGCAGCCAGGTAAAGTCCAGGACCATCGCGACATCCCCGGGCGGAAACGGACTCCGCCAATCGAGCCGCTTCTGCCCGGACCGGCCCGCGTTGTCGATCTCGTCGCGGTCCGAAGCCGGCCACTTCGACCGAGCCCCGTCGAATAAACGTCGATAGAGTCCACCATCTCCCGCGACGTAGAGCACCCGGGGCAGAGGGCCGGGAAGCCAGCAGGGCCGGCTCGTGGGTACCGCCTCGGTCTCGATGAAGTCGAGGATCTCGCCATCGGGGTATGAGATCCTGGCGAGCCCGACCGATCCCCGCGACGAATTCGCCGGGGTGCCGGAAAGCCGGCCGACGACCTGGAATCGCCCGAGTTCATCCACCCAGGGCGAGCAGGTAGCCAGGTCCAGGTCCATCCCCCCGGGCGGCGGCATGGCGACGATTCGGCCGGTGTCGGCCTCCGCCCAGAGCGTCGGCGGGCATGGGGTCCGCTTCCTCGCCGGACTGACAAGGACCGGGCCGGTCGCGGCCGCAATACCGGGCCGTCGGGACGCGGATGACGACGTTCCGATGCACGCCGCCATCGCCGACATGATCACTCCCGCCGTCATCATGGCTCGAAACCACGGACTCGCAGGCATGGCGATCCCCCGCCCTGGCGTCAGAATTCGGAGGCCGGGCCACTCCGGTGAACGACTCCTGAATCCTCTATGCGGACGGAGCGCGAGATCGTTCCCGATTTCCTGGAGGATGTGCACAGGGTGAGGAGATGCGAATGCACGGGCCTCGCAGAATTCGAGGCCGGCGATCAGGGCGGCGAGAGTCCAGGGATGTCGGCCGCGCTCGAGAACGACGACCGGTCGAGCCCGTGACGAGGGAAGGTCGCCCCGCGGGAAATGCTTGGCCTGGAAATCAAGGGGATCAGCGAGGTCGACCGCCTGCTCGCGGACGATCAACTTCCAGAAGAAGCCGGGCCAGAGGGGAAGGAAGAGCCCGTTACGCGGCGTCCTTCGCCGCAATCGTGAACTAGCTTCGAGCGTCGCAGGTCGACGGAGTTTTGTCGGAGAAAGTCGAGCCTAAGAGTTCGACCTTCTCCGACTCAACTCACTCGATCTCGCGGCAAGGAAGCAAAATCGGGCCGAGGGGATTTGAACCCCTGACCTCTAGCACCCCAAGCTAGCGCGCTAGCCAAGCTGCGCTACGGCCCGATTCTAGCCAAGAAAAACAGCCCCGTGAGGGGCGGTCTGTTCTCGCCAGGAACTAGATTGTATGATAACGACACGGTCTGTCAATGAGGATTGTCCGGAGTCCTGCACGGTGAACTTCGCGGACCAGCTCGTCGAGGCAGTGCGTCGCAAGGGAAACCCTGTGCTGGTCGGCATCGACCCCAGGCCGGAAGAGCTGCCGGACGGATTCCTCGATCGGTTCCCGGGGACCAGGGCGGGAGTCGCCCAGGCGCTCAAGGCATTCGGATGCGACGTGCTCGATGCCGTGGCTCCGCTGGTCCCGGCCGTGAAATTCCAGTCCGCCTTCTACGAGGCCTATGGACCCGAGGGGCTCGAGGCGCTGCACGCGACGGTCGAACACGCCAAGACTCGCGGGGTACTGGTCCTCTTCGACGGCAAGCGGAATGACATCGGCTCGACGGCGGAAGCCTATGCTAGGGCCTATCTTGGCAAGGTCCCCGTCGGCGGAGCCTTCGAGCCCCCGTGGCAGGCGGACGCCATCACCGTTAACCCCTACCTGGGGACCGACGGCATCACCCCCTTCGTCAAGGTCGCCGCCCGAGAGAACAAGGGGGTCTTCGTCCTCGTCCGCACGAGCAACGCCTCCGCCCGCGAGTTCCAGGACCTGGTGGCCGACGGCAAACCCCTCTATCGTCACGTCGCCGAGAGGCTGATCGCGTGGGGTGCGGGACACGAGGGGGAATCGGGCTATAACCTCGTCGGAGCCGTCGTCGGCGCGACCTACCCGCAGGAGCTGAGCGACCTCCGCGAGGCGATGCCCGGGATCCTCTTCCTCGTCCCCGGCTACGGCACGCAGGGAGGGACCGCGAAGGACATCGCCCCGGCCTTCGACGACAACGGGCTGGGCGCCGTCGTCAACAATTCCCGGGGCATCACCTTCGCTTACGAGCGGCCTCATTTCAAGTCCCGATTCGGCGGGGACTGGCAGGGAGCCGTGGCGGAGGCCGTCCGCGAAATGATCGCCGATCTCGCCGAGAATACCAGGGCCGGCCGACTGCAATCGTAGCCCGACCGGGAGTCTGGGCGACGTCCGCCCGCCCGAATCGCTCAGAGCTCGGGCATCGTCCCGTTGCGCACCGCCCGTCGGACCAGGAAGGTGCCGGTGCCGAGCAGGCCGAGCGGGACGGCCAGCATCAGGCAGATGCTCCAGTTGTAACCGCTGGCCATGCGAGAGACCTCCTCCGGCTGGGCGGAGACGGCTTCCTTGCAGTTCGGGCACGCCGTGGCCGACCCCGTCGACAGCAGCGAGACGGAGATCAAGGGGATCGCGGCAAGCAGCCGGGATGACCGGGCAAGGCGTCGCGGCATGGGAGGGCTCCCTCGACGGCGTGGACCTGCAACGCAACCGATTCTAACCCGCGCCCGCGCGACGGTCAAACGGCGAGCTGATCTCGGATCCGATCCGTTCCAGGCCGTTCAGCCACGCTTGACCGACGACCCGGCGATCACCTTCACCGGCTTACTGGCCGCGGCATGCAGGCTCGTCCGCGAAACGACCTTCGTGGTGACCGGCTTCGTCAGCGCCTTCCCGTTCTTCTGCAAGAACGGATACTGCTTCACCGTGAAGCTTGATGCGGACATGTTCACGCGGATCTGGCCGAACTGCCCGAGGCCCTCGATGTCCTGCAGGGTCGTCGTCCGGGCCGCCCGGCCCCGCGTCTTCGCCACGCTCCCCGTCAGGACCGACTTCCCGGGGACGCCCCCCTGGAGTCGGAGGCTGAGCCCCTCTCCGGTCGCCGAGCGGAGGAGATCGAGATAGCCGCCACGCGTCACCTTGAGAGTGACGAGGTTGCCGCTGTCGTCGTAGTACTTCAGGCTCGTGCCGCGGCCGAAGAGGGCGACGTAGTTCGTCCCCGCCGGACCGGTCGCGGTCCCATCGAGCGCGTTGCCGGCCAGGTCCATCAGGCCCGCCGGGCCGCTCCCGGCGACGAGAATCCGGTAGAAATGCCCTGCGGCCAGCGGCTGGGACGGGATGAGGGTGACGACACTCCGAGTCGGATCGTACGAGGGCGTGTTCAACCCGATGATCCTGGCGTCGCCCGGAGCAGGCCGCCCGCTGGTGCCCAGGTCGGCGAGCATGTAGGCGGCCGGGCTGGCGGCCATCGAGGCGACCAGGGGCTCGGTGAAGTTGATCTCGATGCGGTCGATCGAGGATGGCGAGCCGAACCAATGGACGTCGGCAACCTGGGGCGGGGTCAGGTCGGGGTCGATGTTCACGACGTGAAGCGAGGCCGTCGTCGGCCCGGCCAGGATGGCCCCGCCGGCGGGCGAGTCGAGCATGAGCGAGACATACTCGTCGCCCCGATCGTGAGGGTTCGCCAGGACGGGCACGACGATGTTGGCAACGGTCTGCCCCGGGGCGAAGGTCAAGGTCCCCGTGGTCGGGATGTAATCGACGCCGGGCACGGCGTTGCCGCCGCCGGTCCAGTAGTGAACCGAGACCGTCCCGAGCGTGCCGACGGTCCGGTAGACGGGGAAGACGGCGGAGCCTGCGTTTTCGGCGACGGTCACCGCCGTGGTCCCGAGTGCCAGGGTCCCGGGGACGTTGAGGATTTCCGCGGTCGCCGTGGAGGCGTTGTTGTCGGTGCTGGGATCGAACAGAGGGCCGCTCACGCTGGCCGTCCAGGACGCGGGGCCGAAGGAACTGGCCAGGAGAGTGATCAGGACCGAGACGGCCCCTCCCGACGGGACCAGGCCGAGCGGAACCTCCAGGACTCCCGAATCGAACGAGCAGGCTCGCGACCCCGCGTCGGCCGAGACGAACGAGGCGCCCGTCGGCACGGGGAGCCGGAACATGGCCCCCGCGGCGTCGGACGGGCCATTGTTGGCGACGGTCGCGACGAGGGTCAGGGCCTTGCCGACCTCGGGCGAGGGAGTGGCCACGGCGAGCTCGACCGCCAGGTCGGCGACGGGGTCCACGCGGACCGAGGCCATGATCGAGCCCCCCCCGGGGCCGGGATCGAAGTCGTCGGCCTCGACGGCGGCCGAGAGCAGGAGAGTCGCCGGGCTCGAGGGGATCGGCAGGCCCAGCCTGACCAGGATCGTCACGGTCACCGTCGCCTGGTTGGGGATCGTGCCGATCGCGGCCTCGAAGAGACCCGGCAGCAGGACCGGCGCGTCGCCGAGGCTGGAGGTGGCGGAGAGGGGCGTGAGGCCGGGAACCATCGGCAGGGCGAGGACGACCCCGGTCGCATCCGAGGGCCCGTTGTTGATGACGCTCACGGTGTAGGTCAGGGAGCTCCCCTGGTAGGACGGGCCGGGGGGCATGGAGAGCGCCAGCAGGAGTCGAGACGAGGGGACGACCTGGACCGTGACGGCGGCCGAATGGTCGTCGGGCGTGGGGTCGATGTCGTCGGTCGTCAGGGTGCCGGCGATGTCTCCGGAGCCGACGTCCGCGGCGTCGAGGACGACGGTGACGGTCGCGGTCGAGCCGCCGATCAGGGTGCCGAGATTGACGGTCAGGATCCCGCCGTCATACGAGGCGAAGCCGTTCGTGGTCGTGGTCGAGTCGTACGAGAAGTCCGGGCCGACCGGGATCTGGAGGACGACGCCGTTGGCCGGAGTCGTCCCCTGGTTGGTCGCCAGGAAAGTGATCGAAAACGAGTCGCCGAGGCGGACCGTCTCGGGCGCCGAGGTGACGGCCAGGGAAACGTCGGACACGGCCCGGACCAGGGTCGACGACGTCGCGACGTTGTTCGACGGGACCGGATCGGGCTCGGCCAGCGTCACCGAGGCGGAGCTCGTCAGAGTCGTGCCCGGCAGGGCCGTGACCGTGCCGACGACGGTGACGGTCGCGGTCGAGCCGGCGGCGAGCGTGCCGAGATCGGCCGTGATGGACCGGCCCGCCCGCGTCACGGAGACTCCCGGGCCCGCGGTGACGGACAGGACGGATAGGCCGCCGGGCAGGCTGTCCTGGAGCATGACGCCGTGGGCGTCCACGAGACTCTTGTTGGTCACCGTGACGCGATAGGTGAGCGACTGGCCGGGAGTAACCTGCGAGGGACTGGCGTCGATCGTGACCGAAAGATCCGCGACACCCTGAATCTGGACGGCCGGGGAGAACTCGGATGTGTTCCCCCGCGAGTCGGTCGCGGTCGCCGAGAGGACCATGCCCGGCCTCGCCGACGAGGGGAAGCCCAGGTTGAACGCCGATCGACCGGTCGAGTCGGTGGAGACGCTCATGACGCTCAGCAGCGTGGTTCCCTCGCCGAAGCCGCTCGGATCGGGCGTGGGGGAGCCGAAGAACTGGATCAGGTAGGTCGAGGACCGCACGCCATCGAGGATTCCGTTGACCGACATGCTGCCGCCGTCGGACCGGGCCAGCGAAAGCAACGGGTAGTTCTGGAAGTCGTTCGGTCCCTGACCCATGCCGGGCTGATGGTTGGGGGTAGGACCATTCCCCAGGTTGATGCCAAGCCCGGCGTTGTCGTGGATCGAATTGGAGAGGATCGAGTTCCGATCGACGAGCCCGACGAGCTGTACGCCGGCACCCAGGCTCCCGGTGCCGTTGAACGCGATGAGATTCCCCGACTTCTCGGACGCGCCGCCGACGGAGTTCCCGCCGCTCGCCAGCGTCACGCCGTTGACCGCGTTGCCGAGCGGGTTCTTGCCGGAGGCGTCCGTGCCGATGAAATTGCCGAGGATCTCAACGCCTCCCTGGCCGCGGAAGACCTCGACCCCGCTCCCGAGATTGCCGCCGATCACGTTGCCGGCGCCCGCGTCCGCGCCGCCGATCGTGTTGGCCCCCGCGCCGTCGAGGTGGATCCCATCCTTGAGGTTGCCGAGGCCGAGCCGTCCATCCGCGGTCGTGCCGATGAAATTCCCCTGGATCAGGTTGGCCGCCGCGCCGGAGTTGACCAGGACGCCGTCCAGGACATTGCCGGAGACGACATTGCCGGAGACCCCCAGGACCCCGCCGACGAAGTTCCCGCTGGCCCCGGACAGCACGATGCCGGTCGAGCCGTTGCCGAGGGCCGCGTTGCCGTCAGCCGTGGTCCCCACGAGGTTCCGCTCGATGACGTTGGCGGTGGACGTGCTCGTGGAGATCGCCAGGCTCAGCCCGTTCCTGAGATTCCCCGAGATCAGGTTCCCGTCCCCGGCAGTCAATCCCCCGATCGTGTTCCTGGAGGCGTCGACCAGGCGAATCCCGTCCTGGTTGGGCAGGGCCGTGCGGCCGGTGGGATCGGCCCCCACATAGTTCCCCTGGATCACATTGCCGTCGCTGCCCTGGATCAGGATCCCCGCGCCCCGGAAGCCGCCGATCGCCAGGCCGCGAACCAGATTACCCCCGGCCTGCAGGACCAGCCCGTCCGACGCGACGCCGGATCCGGAACCATCGATCTTGATCAGCGGCCGGCCGGCATAGCCGGGCTGGGTGGTGCCGTCGATCGTCACCTGGGCGGTGATCGCCGGCAGCGGGCTGGTCAGCGAGATCGTCTGAACACCGCCGCCGTCGATGTCGAAGCCGATCGAATCCCCGCCATTGTCGAGGTTGGCCTGGAGGATCGCCCACCTTAAGGACCCGGGATCGAGGTCATCGGCCGTCCTCTGGACGAGGAGCGTCGTCAGCAGCCGCCGGGACTCCATGCGCTCGACGGCCAGTCGCGCCCGCCGCTGGCGTACGGGGCTGCATCGCGTTTGGGGTCCGGCGGGTGTGCGGGACATTCGATGCTGCTCTGGTGGGTGTCAAACGGCGTTGTGGTCGACCATTCTTATTAAACCCGCGTGCATCCGTCGAGGTGTCGCAGCAATCACTCCGAATTCTATCCCACTTTCCTCGGATGCATCACGTCGAGGACGACTGACGGCTTCCCCGCGCCCATTCGAGCGGCCAGAACTCCTACGTTTCAGATACTCCCTTCTTCGATCCATCGCCAGGAATCCCAATGCGATGGTGCATTATAGCACGAATGCTTGGCCGTTCAAGGCAGTAGCCGGCCCTGAGAGGAGACCCTGTCCTGGTCAGAGCCCGCCGGAGCCATTCGCAACGGGCAGATGGTAGAGCATCAGGTAGATCACGACCCCGGTCACGGAGACGTAAAGCCAGATGGGGAAAGTGACCGCGGCCGCGCGGGCGTGGGCGGCGAAACGTCCGCGGAGTGCGCGGGAGAGTGTCACGAGGACGAGGGGAACGACGCCGAAGGTGGCGAGTAGCGTGTGGGAGAGCAGGATGGTCAGGTAGCTCCAGCGAAGGGCACCGCTGCCGGGGAACTCCACGCTGCCGGCGAAATAATGGTAAATCAGGTAGCAGGAAAGGAAGACCGCCGACGTGAGCAGGGCGACGACCATGAAGAAGACATGGCCGCGGACGGCCGGCTGCTGGAGCAATCTCGCGTCGGGAACGTCGACGGATTGGGGGGAGCCAGGTGACCGTCGGGGTCGTCGGATCAGGTTCCATCCGGTGAGGAGGAACACGGCACAGAGGCCGTTGAGGCTGGCATTGACCGCCGGAAGGGCCCTCAGCCAGGAGGGGGCGGCGAGCCTCTTCGCCCGCTTGACGAGCCTGGCGACGGCCGCCGGGTCGTTCGAGTCGAACTCGCCGATGATCCGGCCGCGGTCCACGAGGGCCAGGCGGCTGCTATGGGCGATGGTCTCGATCTTGCCGTCGGCGGTCGGCACGGGGTTGGGATCGACCATGACGCTGAGCTTGAATCGGTCCTTGATCAGCGCATAAATCTGGTCCCGAGCTCCGGTCAGGAACCACCACCGGCCGGGGTCCGCCTGATGGCGGTTGGCGTACTCGGACAGGACGGCCGGCGTGTCGTATTCCGGATCCACGGACAGGCTGACGAGCAGCACGTCGGTCCCCGCCAGCTTCCCCTGGACGTCCTGCATGATCGCCGTGATCTTCGGGCACTGGAGCGGGCAGCGGGTGAAGATGAAGTCGACGATCGCCACGCGATCGGCGAGATCGGCCTGCGTGATCTCCCGGCCGGAGCGTTCCGTGAGCCGGAACGAGTCCAGGCGCTCTCCCGCTTCGCCGAGATCCTCGGCCGCCGGACGAGATGCCGGGGCAAGGCTCCCGGGCAACAGCAGGATAGCCAGTCCCGAGCAGAGGAAGGTTCCGACAACAACGACGATGCCGCGGCGGTAGAGGTTGGTGAGATTCATGAGGAACAGCTTATCACAACCAGCGGGCGGGATGCAGAGCCGCAAGGGCATCCGAGCCGATCGCGTCTCAGGCTACGATCCGGAAGGTCCCCGGATGGTCGATGGCGGGCGCGGGGACGTTCATGGTCTCTCCCTCGTCGAGCAAGTCCTCGGCCACGGGCTTCAGGGCGACATCGGGGCAGAGCATGATCGTCAGGAAGACGGCCAGGACGCAGGCCGGGATGATCATCAGGTAGACCCACTTCTTCTCGAACTTCAGGTGCATGAAATACCAGCCGACCAGACCGGCCTTCACGAGCGCCATGCTCAGCAGGCCGAGGAGCAGCAGGGCGAAGTGGTCCTTGACGATCATCGCATAGACGTACTCGACGAAGGTGAGCACGGCCAGCGCCAGCCAGACCCTGAAGTAAGGGGCGTGCGATTCGACCTGGAGCTCATCGGCCATCTCGGGAGTCAGGCTCTGGGGATCGGCCATGATTCGGCTCCTTCGGGCTCATGGGTCAGACGAGATAGACGATGGTGAACAGGATGATCCAGACGAGATCGACGAAATGCCAGTAAAGCCCGGCGTACTCGATCGTCTGGTAGTTCGTCTGGTTGTAGGCGCCCATCAGGGCCCGGATGAAGACGAGGATCAGGGTCACCACCCCGGCGGTCACGTGCAGGCCGTGGAAGCCGGTCATGGTGAAGAAGCAGGAGGCGAACAGGCTGACCCACGGCCGGAAATGGCCGTTCGGGCTGATGCCCGGGGGGTAGTGTCGGCCGATCATCAGCTCGTAGTATTCGCTGGCCTGAACACCCAGGAAGATGCTGCCGAAGAGGATCGTCAGGCCCAGGAAGATCAGGCTCTTCTGCCGCTTCCCCTGCTGGATGGCGGAGAGCGAGAGGACCATGGTCACCGACGAGCAGATCAGGATGAAGGTGTTGATCGCGGTCAGGTTGATGCTCAGCGGGTTGGTCAGGTCGTCGTAAGGTTTGGGCCACTCGTGGGTGACGACCCCTTCGACCGTGGCCGTCACGCCGAGTCCGCCCAGGCTGGCGGCGAGCGAATCGGCCTTCGCCTTGCTCAGGTGATTGACGACCATCGGCTCGCCGGGCGCGGCCTCGGAGACGATCTCGTGGGCCTCCTCGGCGGTGATTTCCGGGTTGGCCGCGCGGATGAGCTCGATGGCATGCTCGGGTTCGGAAGCCTTCGAGCGGAGGATCACACCGTAGGTGCCGTCGATATCCTTGAAGTTGGTGGTCGGTGCGTACAGGTTCGTGTACGAGGTCCGCGGGCTCCCCGCCCGGAGGACGATGTACGAGCCGATCAGGCCGGTGAAGAACATGATTTCCGTGGCCAGGAAGAGCCACATCGCGACCTTCCCCGGGGTCACCGGGGCGTGATGATCGTGGGAGTGCGACCTGCCCGGCGCTGGGCCGTGGGCATGCGCCGGGGTCGTGATGGAGGTTGCTTCGGCCATCGTGTGGATCCCTCGAAACGGGGCCGGTCGGAGAGGCGTCTCGAAGCCGGTGGACGCGTCGCGTCCTCAGGCCGGCGAGGGGTTCAGCAGCAGGAAGAGCAGGACCAGGGGCAGATACAGGAACGACATCCGGAGCAGGCGCCTGGCGTTCGCGTCCGAGATCTCGCGGAGGAACCGGACGGCCGCGGCCAGGTAGACCAGGCTCAGGACGAGTGCCCCGACGAAGTAGAAATCGCCGGCCAGGCCGATGATGGTCGGGAGCAGGCTCGCGGGGACCAGGGCGAGGGCGTAGAGCGTCGCCTGGCGGGCCGTGATCGTGCCGTCGGGATCGACGTTCGGCAGCATCCGCATGCCGCCTCGGGCGTAATCCTCGCGGTAGAGCCAGGCGATCGCCAGGAAGTGGGGGAACTGCCAGAGGAAGACGATGAGGAAGAGGGCGAATGCCTCGATGCCGATCTTGCCGGTCGCCGCCGCCCAGCCGATCGCCGGGGGCAGGGCACCCGGGATCGCGCCGATGGCCGTGTTCAGGGTCGTCCGCGGCTTGAGCGGCGTGTAGACGAGCACGTAGAGCAAGAGGGTCGTTCCGGCGACGGCCGCCGCGGGACGATTGGCCCCGGCCAGGAGGATGGCCATGCCCGCCGACCCGAGGATGACGCCCAGGATCGAGGCCTCGAGCGGCGAGACTCGCCGCCGGGGCAGGGCGCGGTTGGCCGTCCGCCGCATCCGGGCGTCGCGGGCCCGTTCCATCCACTGGTTCAGGCAGCTCGCGCTGGCGGCGACCAGTCCGGTTCCCAGCAGCGTGAGGAAGACCGTGCCCGGGTGCGAGCTGCCGCGGGCGCCCATCAGGAAGCCGACCAGGACCGTGATCAGGACCATGAACACGATCCGCGGCTTGGTCAGCGAGACATAAGCGCGGAGCCGGTCCGCGACCGACGTCGCCGGAGACTCGGGCGACGGGGCAAGCTCCGGATGGACGAGGGAAACCGCCGATTTCAAGCGAGAGCCTCCAGGTTCGCCGGCGACGGACGTTCGCCGGCCGCGGGGCGTGGATGATCCGGGTCGGGAAGGGCCGCCGCGACGCCGAGGTGCCGGGCGGCCCGCAGCGCCAGCACCACGCTCGACGCCAGCAGCAGGGCCGCGTTGGTCTGGTGGCCGGTGCGGAAGACCGCCTCGTAGAAGGTCACGGGCTTCGGCACGCCGCCGAAGGGGAGGATGTAGAGCAGGGCAATGATCCCGAGCGCCACCTGGAACCACGCGGCGAGGACCAGCCAGCGGGCCGGCCCCGCGAGTTCCGGCAACTCCTGTCTGGCTCGGAAGGCGACCAGGCCGACGAGCGTGGCAAGCCCCAGGGCGGCCGCGGCGATCAGGGCATGGGCGACCAGCGATTCGAGCGTCCCGTAATGGCGCAGCCAGGCCCCCGCGGCGATCTGCGCGAGCACCAGCGCGAGCATGGCGATCGACCGGCCTCGGAGTCGCCGACGATCCTCGATCGGCTCGCGACCTTCCAGCCAGTCCCTCCCCGTGACCACGGCCATCGCGACCATCAGCCCGAAGAAGGCCTGGGCCGTGAACCCGTGGACGGCCGCCAGCAGCGTGGAAATGAGCGTGACCCTCGTCCCGCCCAGGATCCCCTGGATGATCACCACGACGAGGGCCACGATCCCCAGGACCTTGACCCACCGGCGCGAGTCGAAGAGGAAGAGGGTGACCGCCAGCCCGATGGTCGCGAGGCCCACCGCGGAGCCGTAGAGGCGGTGCGAATGCTCCAGCACGACGCCGAACGAGGCATTGACGAAGTCGTAGAGGAACATGTTCATACCGAACGTCGTCGGCCAGTCCGGCACGGCCAGCCCGACGCGGTAGGTCGTGACCGAGCCCCCCACGAAGAGGAGGGGGAGCGTGAACAGGGCGGCGAGGACGGCCAACCAGTGGGGACTCCTCCGGTAGGCCGGCCGGGCGGGCGATCGCCCCGGGATTTCGTCGTCGGGATTCGTGCTGCGGGTCGCGGGCATGGGCAATTCATCGGGGCGAGGAACGCGGCGGTCTGGTTCGGGTCAGGCCATCACGGGATCGAGGACGATCCCCGAGGGGAGCGGAACGGTCTGGGGCAGGTAGTCCTGCTCCTGGCCCGGGACGCTGTACTCATAGGGCGGATGGTACACCGTCGGGATCCGGGCGAAGTTGTAATGGGGAGGGGGCGAAGAGGTGCTCCACTCCAGCGTGTTGGCGTTCCAGGGGTTCACGGGCGCCTTCGGGCCGATGAACAGGCTGGAGCAGAAATTATACGCGAAAACGATCTGGGTGACACCCAGGAGGAACGCGTTGATGGTCATGAACTGGTTCATCCCGATCACCCCGGCCCGGTTCAGGTAATCGTAGACGAGCGGGTCGGCGATCCGCCGGGGGTGGCCGTGCATCCCGATGATGTGCATCAGGAAGAAGGTCCCGTTGAAGAAGATGAACGTCAGGAAGAAATGGATCATCCCCAGCCGCTCGTTCATCATCCGCCCGAACATCTTGGGGAACCAGTAGTAGATGGCGGCGAAGATCCCGAACGTGCTGCCGCCGAAGAGCACGTAGTGGATGTGGCCGACGATGAAGTAGGTGTCATGGATGAGGATGTCCACGGGCGTGGCCGCCATGAAGATGCCCGAGAGCCCGCCGATGATGAACATCGCCACGAAGGCCATGGCGTTGAGCATGGCCGAGGTGTACTGGATCCGGCCGCCCCACATCGTCCCCAGCCAGTTGAAGACCTTGATGGCCGAGGGGAGGGCGATCATCATCGTCGACAGCATGAACGTCGCGCCGAGTGCGGGGTTCATGCCCGACTGGAACATGTGATGGCCCCAGACGATGAAGCCGAGCCCGGCGATCCCGGCGATGGCGATCACCATCGGCTTGTAGCCGAAGAGCGGCTTCCGCGAGAACGTCGCGATGATGTCCGAGACCATGCCCATGGCCGGCAGGATCATGATGTAGACCGCCGGGTGCGAGTAGAACCAGAAGAGGTGCTGGAAGAGCAGGGGGCCGCCGCCGCCGACCACCGGGGGGGAGTTGGCCACGGTCCAGGCGACCGGGCTGAAGAAGTTGGTCCCGGCCACCCGATCCAGGGTCTGCATGATCAGGGCCGAGGTCAGGACCGGCAGGGCGAACGCCTGGAGCAGGGCCGTGATGAACATCGCCCAGACCGTCATCGGCATCCGGAACATCCGCATCCCGGGGGCCCGCAGCATGACGATCGTCGTGATGTAGTTGATCGAGCCCATCAGCGACGAGATCCCGGCGAACAGGAGCGCCATCAGCCAGAAGGTCTGGCCGTTGAGCGAGCCGGGGGTGGCCCATTTCGCGATCGAGAGGATCGGATAGCTCGTCCAGCCCGCCTCGGCCGATCCCCCCTCCACGAAGAACGAGTAGGTGATCAGGACGAACGCCGGCCACATGAACCAGTACGAGAACATGTTCAGCTTCGGGAACGCCATGTCCCGGGCGCCGATCATGAGCGGGATCAGGAAATTGCCGAAGGCCCCGGTGAGCAGCGGGATGATCACGAAGAAGATCATGATCGTCGCGTGCATCGTGAAGAGCTTGTTGTAGAACTCCGGCGGCATGTGGTAGCCGAGGTTCGGGTCCGACCAGAGCAGGCGACCGAGGATGGGCATCGGCTTCCAGGGCCAGGCGAGCTGCCAGCGGACGGCCATCGCCAGCAGGCCCCCCAGGACGAAGAAGATCAGCCCCGAGAACAGGAACTGGATGCCGATGACCTTGTGGTCCTGCGAGAAGACGTACTTCGTCAGGACGTTCGAAGGCGCCGGGTGGATGTGGTCGTGGCCGTGCCCGTCTCCATGATCGTGGCCGTGGGAGGAAACCTGGGGCGTCGGGCCGCCGGGATCCTTGCCGATCGCTTCGGAGCTCATCCGCTTACCTCCCCTGGTTGTCCGTGGCCATCGAGAGCTGGGATCGGTTCTGCTCGGCGAGCATCTCAGCCTGCCACCTGGCGAATTCGTCGTCGGTCGCGTGGACCGTCACGTTGCCGCGCATCTTGTAGTGCCCCCAGCCGCAGAGCTCCGCGCAGACGAGCTCGAACTTGCCGGCGGTGTCGCTGTCGAACCAGACCGGGATGGTCAGCCCGGGGACGGCGTCCTGCTTCACCCGCATCTGGGGCAGGAAGAACGAGTGGATCACGTCCGTCGACTTGAGGTTGATGAGCGTCTGGCGATCCTTCACGAAATGGAGGTCGTTCACCGTGAACAGGTCATCCGCCGTGTAGAGCTTCCGGTCGGGGCCGGGATACCGCATCATCCACTGGAACTGGCGGGCCGTGATCTCCGCCGTGGCCGGGACCCTGGGCGCCGCGCTGCGGAACTTGATGCTGGCCCAGGTCCCCATCTGGTACAGGGCGATGAAGACGAGGATGGCCGCCGGGATGATCGTCCAGATGACCTCGAGCCGCTGGCTGCCGTGGAAGTATCGGGACTGGCGGACGGGCTTGCCGTCGGCGTCGAGCCGGTCGGCGAATCGGTGGGCCTCCCACACCAGGACGACCTGGGTCCCGATGAAGACGATGCCCGTGATCGCCAGGATGATCACGAAGAGGCTGTCGATCTCCCGCCCGAAGGTGGAGACGCTGTGGTGCATGTCGCCGGCGGTGTTGGGCAGCCACCAGTCGGGGGAAAGCGGGGCGTAGAGGAAGGCCCCCACGGAGAAGATCGCCGCGAGGGCGAACAGGACGCTCCAGTTACGCACGTGAGACGCTCCCCTGATCGGTCGACTTTCGAGATCGTCCGCGGTCCGATGGCGATTAGCCGGCGGCCCCCGGCGGTGGTCAACGCGTGGCCACGGCTGAGGTCCCGGTCCCCGAATGGCCGGTCGACTCCTCGAGCAGCTCGGGCTCGAACGGCAGGGCCAGGACGAAGTTCACGAGGTCCCACACCTTCTTCTCATCGATGGTCGGGTAGTGGGCCGGCATCTGGGCCCCGGTGATCCCCTTGGCGATTCGCCAGTAGATGTCGATCGGCCGCCGGCCCCCCTTGTAGACGGTGTCCTTGCCCCGGTTCAGGTTCGCCGGGCGGAGGGGGTTGCCCCAGTCGTCCAGCTTCTGGCCCCAGAGGTCCTTCATCTCCGCCGGGAGGGCGTCGATCCGCTGCTGACGCTCGCTCGGGTTGCCGCCGAAGACGACCTGGTTGAAGACGACCTGGGGGACGAAGCTTTTGCCATCGCCCCGGGCCTTCAGGCCGTGGCAACCGGAGCACTCGAGCTTCTCCATCGTCTTCCCCAGGAAGAGCTCGCGACCGCGGAGGATGCTCTCGCGGGTGGCCTCGGTCCGCGGGATCGTCGGGTTGACGACCTTGGCCTGGTCGGCTTTCCAGCGGTTGATCACGGCGTCGGAGATCTCCTTCGCCGACTCGGAGGAGAGGGCGTTGATGTCGGTCTCGTCGGAGATCGCCCCCTCGTCGATGAGCGCAAGCTCCGTCTCGCCCCGGATGGACAGGAAGATCACGTAGTCGACGACCTGTTCGATCTCGAAGTCGGAGAGCAGCGCCTCGAACGCCGGCATGGACGTGCCGTGGAGTCCGTTGCGGACGGTCCGCTTCAGGTCCTCGCGGGCAGGCCGCGCCCCGTTGGGCGTCGAGGTGAACTTGAACAGCCCCCGCCGATAGTCACGCGGGTATGGATACAGGAAAGGGGCCGTCGGACCGTCCCCCGCGCCCGAGACGCCGTGGCAGTGCAGGCACTGGCGGCGATAGATCCCGTATCCGCCCGGGTAGGGCGTCGGCTTGCCGGAGGTCGAATCAAGGATTGCAGACCTCTTGACCGCACCGTCGATCATCTGGTAGTTCGCCAGGAAGGCCCCGCCGGTCATCAGCAGGTCCCCCATCGATTCCGGCACGCGGATCTGCTGAGGGCTGTCCCCGTAGAGGGTCGCAAGGTCCTTGCGCACCTTGTCCTGCAACCTCGGCTTGCCGAAGAGGCTGGACTTGCCGCCTTTCATCTCCTTCGTGAGGGCGTCATTCTCCACGTACTGGAGCGGGCCGGCGAGGAAACGATCGGAGCAGCCCGAGGCGACCGTGAACAGGAGGCAGAGGCCGATGACTCGATGGGGTCGACTCCGCAAGGTCACGCGATCATCCTCCCCTCGGCGGGTCGAAGGCGACTGTCTGCGACCCGTCGGATCCGACAAGAGCGGAATTAGGCCGGGAATCCGGCCTCGCACGTAGCACCTGAAACGAGCAGATTCAAACCTCGAGACGCACCTCGCGCGTCCCGCCAGGCCGCCCTCTTCGATGCCGGCCGCCGGGACGCAAGTCCTTGGCGACCAATGAGCGGGGTATTCTGACGACCGGCATTCAACGCCGTCAAGGCGCGGACGACCCATTACCGGGAAGATATCCTAGTCATCTTCTACGAAGCCTACAAGACACCCGAAGATTTCGCGGAATTCGCCGAGAATGAAATTTATGACGGGGCTGAAATCGATCGATAGAGAGGAAGACTCCAGTCCCGTTCCCGACCGCCCGATCGCATACCAATGTGCGAAATCCCATGCCCTCAAGCCGTCGATCCACGCAAGAGAAGGACCGTCCGGCCCCCTATCATCGGGAGTACCGGCGCGGCAAGCGCCTGCTCGTCATCGAGTCGCCGGAGCCGCCGCCGGTGACCTACTGGTCCGCGACGCGTCGACCGCTCCCTTCGCTGATCCTGGTGGCCCCGCTCATCCTGGCGTATGAACTCGGTGTGATCTGGCTCGGGGGTGCTTCGTCCGCCGTCCGCACGGGGGCCGACGCCTGGATGCGGCGAGGGCTCTCCTCCGTCGGGATGACCGACCAGTGGCTCCCGCCGCTGGCGCTGGTGCTGATCCTGCTGGCCTGGCAGGTCTGCAGCCCGCGGAACTGGCGGTTCTCCCCCTCCACGCTCGTCGGCATGGTCCTGGAGAGTGGCGTCCTGGCCGTGGCACTCGTGGGGATCAGTCGGCTGATCGACGTGGGATTCACGTTCCTCGATCAGCATCCGCCGCCCACGCTGGCGATGGACGGTGCCTCCGCCTCGACCTACGCACCCCTGATCGGATTCCTGGGAGCGGGGGTCTACGAAGAGGCACTCTTCCGGCTCTGCCTGGTGCCCGTCTTCTTCTACACGCTCAAGCTGCTCCAGATGCCCCAGGTGCTGGCGAGTGCCCTGGCGGTCACGGGCTCCGCCCTGCTGTTCTCGCTCGCGCATCACGCCGGGACGCCGGGCGAAGCGTTCACCTGGTACGCCTTCGTCTTCCGCTGGATGGCCGGCGTGTACTTCGCCTGGGTCTTCATCGTCCGCGGTTTCGGCATCGCGGTCGGCACGCACACGGCGTACGATATCCTCGTCGGTTGGGTGGGGTGGCAGGTCTGAGCCTCGCCGCCGACAGTCCCTCGTCTCCATCGAGGCGCCCCCACCGCCATGCGCGCCCCCCCTTCGCTCCGGATCGTCCACGTCTCGGACATCCACTTCTGGCAGTACGAGTGGAACCCCCTGCGACTGCTTGGCAAGCGGGCCTTCGGGATGGCCGCCTTGCTGAAAGGACGAGCCGGGCGATTCCGCCTGGAGCGGATCGAGGACGTGGTCGCACGGGTGCTCTCGCTCGATCCGGACCACATCCTGATCACCGGCGACCTGACCACGACCGCGCTCCCGGCCGAGTTCCGCGCGGCGAGGAAGGCGTTGGCGCCCTGGCTCCGGGAGCCGTCGCGGATCACGGTGATCCCCGGCAACCACGACAGGTACACGATCGGGGCCCACCGCAACCGCCGGTTCGAGACGTTCTTCGGCGAGTTCATGCCGGAGCCGACCTTCCCCTGGCTGCGCCAGCTCGATGAGTCGACCGCGATCCTCGGCCTCGACCCCACCCGGGCGGCGATCTCGGCGCGGGGGTTCTTGCCGGCCGAGCAGCTCGCGCGAGCGAAAGGGCTGGTCGAGTCGCTCGACCTGTCCGCGGTCCGCCTCATCGTGGCGTGCCATTATCCGCTGGAAGCGCCGACCCCCCTTCGACGCGAGTTGGCGGGCAAGGCGATGACCAATGCGGCCGTCGTCACGGAGTGGCTCGGCGGGATCGGGCCGCACCTCTTCTGCTGCGGCCATGTGCACGCCGCCTGGTCATTCCGACCGGCCGCGATCCCGGGGCAGCTCTGCCTCAATGCCGGAGCTCCGCTGCTCCGCGATCACTCCGGCCGGCACGCGCCGGGGTTCCTCGAGATCACGCTCGAGGCCGATCGCGCACGCGTCGATCACCATGCCTGGCGCGACGGAGCCTGGGTGGTTTCGACGCTGAGCGACCGCCCGGTCAGTGGCTCTTGACGCGGAGCATGGCCCGTGCGCGAGCGACGCCGCGGGCCTTGGCCGCGACTTCGTCCGGGGTGAGGGCGCGGGCCTTCTCGGCCTTCTCGAGGTCCGCGGCGGCGGCGGCCGCGTCGATCCGCTCGGCGGCGACGGCCCGGCCGGTGAGGACGGTGACCACGTTGTCGCGGATCTGGGCGAAGCCGCCATCCACGAAGTAGCGATGGGTCGTGTCGCCGGAGCGGATGCGGAGCTCGCCGTAGCCGAGCCGCCCGATCACGGGGGCCCGGCCGGGGAGGACTCCGAGCTCGCCATCGTAGAGGGGGAGTGCGACGAAGTCCGCCTCCTGCTCCAGGACGGTACGCTCGGGCGTCACCACGACGATCTGCAGCCGCCCGTCCACGCCGCCGGAGGCCTTCTTCTTCTCGACGCCCACATCGACCACTTCGGCCATGATGGATCAACCTCCCCGACGCGACTCTTCAAGCTCGCGACTCGCCGCACCCTTGACTTCCGGGCTCAGATCGCGCCCATCTTCTTGGCCTGCTCCTCGGCCTCCTCGATGGCGCCGACGTACATGAAGGCCTGTTCGGGGAGGTGGTCCCACTTGCCGTCGCAGATCTCCTTGAAGGAGCGGATCGTATCCGGCAGCTTGGTGTACCGGCCCGGCTTGTTGATGAAGACTTCGGCCACGATGAACGGCTGCGACAGGAACCGCTCGATCCGGCGAGCCCGATGGACGATCAGCTTGTCGTCCTCGGAGAGCTCGTCGACGCCGAGGATGGCGATGATGTCGCGGAGCTCCTTGTACCGCTGGAGGATGGCCTGGACCCGGCGGGCGACGTCGTAATGCTCCTGGCCGACGTACTGCGGGTCGAGGATTCGGGAGCTGGAGCCGAGCGGGTCGATGGCCGGGTAGATCCCCTTCTCGGAGATCGACCGCGAGAGCACGATGAAGGCATCCAGGAAGCCGAACGTCGTGGCCGGGGCCGGGTCGGTGAGGTCGTCGGCCGGGACGTACACGGCCTGCACCGAGGTGATGGCCCCCTTCTTCGTCGAGGTGATCCGCTCCTGGAGCGCGCCCATCTCGGTGGCGAGGGTCGGCTGGTAGCCGACGTTGGACGGCATCCGGCCGAGGAGGGCGGACACCTCGGAGCCGGCCTGGCTGAACCGGAAGACGTTGTCGACGAAGAGGAGCGTGTCGGCCCCGGTGGCGTCGCGGAACCACTCGGCCATGGTGAGGGCGGAGAGGGCAACCCGGAGGCGGGCACCGGGCGGCTCGTTCATCTGGCCGAAGCACATCACCGTGCTGTCGATGACCGACTTGCCGGTCTTGCCGATCTGCGTCTCCTGCATCTCGAGCCAGAGGTCGTTCCCCTCGCGAGTCCGCTCGCCCACGCCGGCGAAGACCGAGTAGCCGCTGTGCACCGATGCGATGCGGGCGATCAGCTCGGTCAGGATGACCGTCTTCCCGAGCCCGGCGCCGCCAAAGAGGCCGATCTTGCCGCCGCGGACGAACGGGGTGAGCAGGTCGACGACCTTGATCCCGGTCTCGAACTGTTCGGTCTTGGGGGAGAGGCTGTCGAACGACGGGGGCTCGCGGTGGATCGGCCACCGCTCGTCGGCCTGGACCGGGCCGCGGCCGTCGATCGCCTCTCCCAGCAGGTTGAACACGCGGCCGAGGGCCCCGCGGCCCACGGGGACGCTCACCGGCGCCCCCTGGTCGACGACCGGCATGCCGCGGACCAGGCCGTCGGTCGAGCCGAGCGCGACGCAGCGGACGCGGTTGCCGCCGAGGTGCTGCTGGACCTCGCCGGTCAGGTGGATCTTGATCCCCTTGTCCGTATCCTTGGACTCGATCGAGAGGGCATTGTAGATATTCGGCAGCTCGCCGTCGTCGAACTCGGCGTCGAAGGTCGAGCCGATCACCTGGGCGATCCGTCCGGTCTTGGTCGCGGTGGCCATGGTAGGGGAGTCCTCGTATTCGGTCCGGCTGGGGGGATTCGCCCGGCTCTCGGTCGATGGTCGGTTGAGGTCACGAAAGGGCGGCGGCGGCGCCCACGATATCGGCGAGGTCGCCGGTGATCTGGGACTGCCGGGCCCGGTTGTACTGGCGGGTCAGCGACTTGATCAGCTCGTCCGCGTTCTGGGTGGCGCCCCGCATCGCGACCATCCGGGCGATCTGCTCGCTGACCGCGGCGTCGAGGAAGCACTTGAAGAGGCGGACCTTGAACGAGACCGGCACGATCTCTTCCAGGATCCCCTGGGCATCGGGCAGGAACTCGTACGGGACCCGTTCCTTGGCCTTGCCGGCCGGCGCCGCCTCGGTGTGGACCGCCTTTTTCTTCTGCACCGGCTCTCCCGCCGCCCCGATCTCCCCCGCGACGATCGGCAGCAACGTCGTCAGGGAGGCGACCTGGCGGGCCGCGTTGATGAACCGGGTGTAGACCACGTCGAGCTGGTCGATCTCGCCCTTCACGTACATCGCGATGTAACGATCGGCGATCCGCTCGACCTCCTCGTATTGAGGACGGTCCTCGAACTGGTTGTAGGTCGCATCCATCCGCGTCTTGCGGTACTTCATGAAGTTGATGCCGCGCTTGCCGGAGACCTCCAGCACCACGGAGGTGCCCTCGGTCTCGAGCTCCTGATGGCGGCGATAGGCCAGCCGGAGGACGTTGCCGTTGTAGCCGCCGGCGAGCCCCCGGTTGCTCGTCAGGACCAGCAGCAGCGACCGCTTCACCGGGTCCCGCTTCTCCAGGAGGGGATGCTTGACGTCCCGCGACGTCTCGCCCAGGTCGGCCACCAGCTCCGCGATCTTCCGCGTGTACGCCTCGGCCTCGGTCGCGCGGTCCAGGGTCTTGCGGAACCGGGCGGTGGCGATCAGTTCCATCGTCCGGGTGATCTTGCGGATGTTCTGGACCGCCTGGCGGCGCTTGACGATCGCTCGGGCTTTGGCCATCGGTGGTGTCTTCCGGTCGCTCGGGCAGGGGTTGGGGCGCCCGGGGGGCGCCCTCGACGGTTCAGGAAACGGCCGCCATCGCCGGGACGGTGGCGGACGCGGCGCGGTAGTGGCTGGCCTTGAACTCCTTGAGCGCCGACCGCAGGCCCTCGGCGATCGCGTCGGTCATCTTCTGCTCGCGCTCGAGCTGGCCGCGGACGTCGGCCTTCCGCTCCTTCATGTAGGTGAGGAAGGCCTTCTCGAAGGCCGGGACTTCCTTCACCGGGACGTCGTCGAGGAATCCCTCGGTGCCGGCGAAGATGCTCATCACCTGGTCGATGGCCGAGAGCGGCTGGTACTGGGGCTGCTTGAGGAGCTCGACCATCCGGTAGCCGCGGTCGAGTTGCATCTGGGTGGCCTTGTCGAGCTCGGTGCCGAGCTGGGCGAACGCCTCGAGTTCGCGGAAGGCCGCCAGGTCCAAACGCAGTCCGCCGGCCACCTTCTTCATGGCCGGGATCTGGGCCTTGCCGCCCACCCGGGAGACGCTGATGCCGACGTCGATGGCCGGGCGGACGCCGGCGAAGAAGAGGTCGGGCTGGAGGTAGATCTGGCCGTCGGTGATCGAGATCACGTTGGTGGGGATGTAGGCCGAGACCTCGCCCTCGAGCGTCTCGATGATCGGCAGGGCCGTCAGCGAACCGCCGGAAATCGTCGTCTTCTCGACCTTGTGGCCCTCGGCGTGATGCTCCTTCAGCGCGTGCTTGGCCTCTTCGAGGCCGGGCACGCCGACGTAGACCTTCTTGTCCACCCCCATGTCCTCGGTGATCTTGTCGGACGGGGTGGACGCCGGCACGATGACGTAGCGGTTGGCGAGCTTGGCCGACCGCTCCAGGAGCCGGGAGTGGGCGTAGAAGATGTCGCCGGGGTAGGCCTCGCGTCCGGGGGGCCGGCGGAGCAGGAGGGAGACCTCGCGGTAGGCGACAGCCTGCTTGGAGAGGTCGTCGTAGATGCAGAGGGTGGGCTTGCCCTGCTCGTACATGAAGTACTCGGCCATGGCGCAGCCGGCGTACGGCGAGATGTACTGGAGCGGGGCCGGATCGCTGGCACCAGCGGCGACGACGATCGTGTAGTCCATCGCGCCATGGCGGCGAAGGATGTCCACCAGTCCGGCCGTGGTCGATTCCTTCTGGGCGATCGCCACGTAGACGCAGATGACGCCGGTCCCCTTCTGGTTGAGGATCGTGTCGATGGCGATGGCGGTCTTGCCCGTCTTGCGGTCGCCGATGATCAGCTCGCGCTGGCCCCGGCCGATCGGGATCATGGAGTCGATCGCCTTGACGCCGGTCTGGAGCGGCTCGTCCACCGGCTGGCGGCCGGCGATGCCGGGCGCGGGAGATTCGAGGGCCCGAGACAACTCGGTGAGAATCGGCCCGGCCTGGTCGAGCGGCTCGCCAAGCGGGTTCACGACCCGGCCGATAAGGGCCTGGCCCACGGGGACACGAAGCAGTTCGCCGGTGGCGGTGACGGTGTCGCCTTCCTCGATCTGGGTGTAGTCGCCGAGGACGACGACGCCCACGGACGACTCTTCGAGGTTGAGCGCCAGCCCCTTGATCCCGTTCTTGAAGGCGACCATCTCGCCGGCCATGACGCCGGAGAGGCCGTGAACGCGCGCGATGCCGTCGCCGACCTCGAGCACCTGCCCCACCTCGGTCCGGGTGATCTCGGGCGCGAACTGCTCGATCTCACGCTGGATAACTGAACTGATCTCGTCGGCTCTGAATTTCATGCGTCTTTCCTTCGATCAGTCGCTGGCGAAGCTGTTCGAGTCGGTTGCGGACGGAGGCGTCGACGACCTGGTCGCCGACCTGGACGACCAGCCCGCCGATCAGGGACGGGTCGGTGGTGACGTTCATGATCGGGGTGGCGCCGGTCATCGCGGCGACCCGGCGGCTCAGGGCCTCTTCCTGACCCGGGTCGAGCGGGGCCGCCGTCCGGACCAGGACAGGAATCCGGTTGTGCCTCCGATCCCAGATCCGCCGGACCTCCGCGGCCAGGCCCGAGACCAGCCCGAGCCGGCCGTGCCGGTTGAGCACCCGGAGGAACCGGGTGACCACGCCGCTGACCCGCGACTCGAGGAGATCGACGAGGATCCGGTCCTTCTCCGCCGGCGGGACCTGCGACGATCCGAGCACCTGCGCGAACCTCGGATTCGGGGCGAGGATCTCGCGGTCGATCGCCTCCAGGTCCTCGACGGCCTGCTCGGCGGATCCCTCCGCGGTCGCCGCGTTCACCAGCGCCTCGGCATACTGGCGGATGACCTCCGCATCGTCGCCGAGCGCCGCGGCGCGGGCGGCGGGGGCGGGCTCGGAGGACGGGGCCTGCGCGGTCATGCGTGCGCCCCTCCCTGCCCGCTCATCACGGAGGTCACGGCGGGCAGTTCCTGGATGGCCTGGTCGAGGAGCCGGCGATGTTCATCCGCGCCCAGGTTCCGACAGAGGACCCTGCCGGCGACGGAGACGGCCGCGTCGGCCGTCTTGCTCCAGATCTCGGCGAGGGCCTGATCGCGGGCCGTGGCGATGTCGCGCTGGGCGCGTTCGCGGGAGGCGTCGGCGTCGGCCTGGGCCAGGCGGCGGATCTCGTCGGCGGCGGCCTGGGCGTCCTTCTGGGCCTTGTCGAAGAGGGCCTTGATGCGGTCATCGGCCTGGGCCATCAGCCGGCGATGCTCCGCCAGCAGTTGCTCGCTCTCGTTGCGGGCCTTCTCGGTCTCCATCAGGGTGTGCTCGAGGTGCTCCTCGCGATGATGGAGCGCCTCGGAGAGCGGCCCCCAGGCGAAGCGGCGGAGGATGAAGAGCAGTCCGAGGAAGACCAGGACCGTCCAGATGGCCAGGGTGGGCTCGGGCTTGAGCGGGTTGTTCGATCCCGCCTCCCCGCCCGGCTCGTGGTGGGCCGTCTCGGCCTCGTGCGCCGCGGCGGGTGCGGCGGCCGGTGCCGGAGCATGGCCGGGCTCGGCCTCGGCCTTGGGTGCGTTGGCGTGCGCGGGCTCCTGCGGCGCCGACTCCGCGCGAGCGGCCGCCGGCCATACCGCCGGCGCCGCCGCCACGAAGGCCAGGAGGCCCAGGTTCAAGAACAAGGTCCGGGGCCGAAGCATGTGTCGATTCCCGCGTGATGGTTCGAGCCTGAGAACGCGAAAAGGCGACGGGCCGGCGATCCCGCCGCGACGGTCGACGCCAGGGCGGTCGGATCGGGCACGGCACGGAGGCACCCCGGGGGGCGGTCGGCCGGGCCCGGGGTCCGCGGCCGCGCCGTCACTTGCCCAGGATGACCTGGAGCACGATGATGATCAGCGCGAAGAACGTCACGCCTTCGATCAGGGCCGCGGCGATGATCATCGCGGTCTGGATGTTGGCGGCGATCTCCGGCTGGCGGGCCATGCTCTCCACGGACGCCTTGGCCAGGCCGCCGATGCCGAGGGCCGCCCCAATGATGACGATGCCGGCGCCGATCGCCTTGAGGTCGGAGAAGGACTCGACGACCGTGCTCCCGGCGGGAGGCTGGGCGTGGACGGCCCCCTGGGCGAACAGCAGCATGCCGACGGCGAGGACGGCGGACTTGATGAACTTCATCGGACGCTCGACTCCTTGGTTGGACCTCGGAAGAAACACGGTCGGGGCTTCACTTCGCCCCCCACCATCAACCCGGCAGGGGCCGCTCGGCCCCGCCCTCGACCTTTCGTCTCGACGTCGCCCCCGGCTCTCGCGACCCGACCTTACCGGGCCGAATCGGCCCCGGCGGGCTCGGACGCTCGACGGCTCGCGACCTCCCCGGGGCCGATCAGTGCGGATGCACGGCCGTCCCGATGAAGAGCGCCGAGAGGAACGTGAAAATGTACGCTTGCAAGAATGCCACGAACAGCTCCAGCAGGCTCAGGCAGATCACCCCCAGGATGCTCGCGGGCATCACCAGGTAGAACACGCCCGAATGCCAGGCCATGAGGATGAATCCCAGGATCACGGCCAGCACCATGTGGCCCGCGAACATGTTGGCGAAGAGTCGCACGGCCAGGACCACGTGCTTGATCAAGAGGCCGGCGATCTCGATGAAGAACATCAGGGGCCAGAGGAACCACTTCATCACGGGCGGCACGTCCAGGTGGGGGACCAGGGTCAGCCAGTACCCCTTCACGCCCGACTCCTTCGAGCCCGAGACGATGACGACGGCCATGGTGATCATCGCCAGGGCGAAGGTCACGTTGATGTTGCCGGTCGCGGAGGCGAACCCCGGGATCATCCCCAGCAGATTGTTGAACAGCACGAAGAAGAAGCACGTCCAGAGGTAGGGGAGGAACTGGTCCGCCCCGTGCCCGCCGATCGACGGCCGGGCCACGTCATCCCGGACGAACAGGAGCATCGCCTCGAACGCGTTGGCGAACTTCCCCTTGCTCACGGGGCGGGCGGCGATCATCCGCGACAGCGGGATCATCACCGCGATCACCAGCAGCGCGGCCACGACTTCCATCACCATGAACTTGGTGATCTGGAGGCCGAAGACGTTCGGCAGCGGGATCGTCCACTGGAATTCGGGCCAGTTGCTGAACCAGGGAATTTCGAGCTCGTGACTGTCTTGCACGTGGCTCAGGGGATTGGCGCCATGCCCAGCCATGTCAGCTCACATCTCGCTCGAGGTAGTTCGTTGTCGGCTTGATCAGGCGGTCTCGTCGCCACGGTCGGCGTCCGACTCGCGAGTCGCGAGTCGATCGGGCCGCCGGCCCCTGGCGAGTTCCGCGGGGAGCCTCAGCACATGCGTCATCCCGAGGATCACTCCCAGGATCGCACCGGTCATCGCAATCCACGGGGTTGTTCCCAGCCACCGGTCCACTCCGAACCCGATCAGTGTCGGTAGGGCGAACTCGAGGCCGATGGTCGTCACCCGCGACGCCCACTCCATGCCGACGGATAGGGCGGATCGCTCGACTGGGCTTTCACGCACAACCGTCTCCCGTCTCCCCCATCATCGCACCTGCGCCGTGGGAGTTACCCCCCACCCGGGCCGGCCACGCATGGCGGGCCAAAGTCGGAGAACAAGACGGGAAGGAAGACGACCGGGGCAGGGATTGCCGCACGCAGGTTCTGTTATACAGGGCGGAAAACCGGTGTCAACCACCCAGACGCCGGAGGTTCGAGAAATTTTTCACGAACTTCGAAGCCTCCTCCTGGTCCTCCCAAACACCGCCCCCCGCGCCGATCGGTTCACCCGGATGCGCGGCCCTCCGCTCCCCCGATCGGACGGCCGCGGGCGATTCGAGACCGCGGCAATCGCTCGCCGACCTCAAGAATCCAGGGCCGGGACCGGCCGCCCTTCAGATCCCTCAACGTCATGTCCGTTTTCGAACACGGAGACCGAGATCGTTATTGACACGGTTCATGTCATTTTGGTATGTCCTAGTGTGCGAGTAAGCAGGGGTATGGCGACTCAGCGAGGCGTCGAATCCCTAATTTGGACATCCGGTTCGACGAAGTTGGGGACTCACCATGCTGTGGCCCAGGCTCGGAGAGTCCGACCCGATCGAAGTCACCAGGCGGCCTCGACTCCATTGACGAGTCGAGAGCCGCTTTTTTTTTCGAGTGCGTGACATCGTTCGGCGTCGGGATATCGAGCCGCGGCCTCCGGGGGATGAGTCCGATTGTCCGGGAATCAGGGAGTTTCCTGGACCGGTCCACTCAGGGATGAATCCAGCCATTAATCATCCATCGCTCGCGCCGAAGCGGTGCGAGGGATGCCGGAGTGGTTCCGAATGACCCTCGACGCACTCAAGGACTGTAACAAGAAGTCGCTTGCCCAGATGGCCAAGGAGCGAGGGATCTCGGGCTGGCACGCCATGCGGAAGGATCAGTTGATCCGTGCGCTCTCCACGGCGCGACCCGCCGGCGGGTCGCGAGTGAGGAAAGTGGAGCCGAAGGTGGCGAACGCCAATAAACCTCGGCCTTCGGTCCGACCCAAGTCGGTGACCGTGCGGAAGGAATCCGCATCGATCTCCGAGGCGGCCGTCGCCGGGCGTCGCCCGCAGACCCCGGCGTCCTCGGTCGGCCCGCAGCCCCACACGCTCGACCATGCCTGCCAGAAGGACCGCATCATCGTCCTGGCGCGCGATTCCTACTGGCTGCACGCCCACTGGGAGCTGAGCCGGACGACCCTGGCCCGCGCCCAGGCCGCGCTCGGCCAGGAGTGGCATTCGGCCCAGCCGATCCTTCGGGTCATGGACGTCAGCAGCGAGGACACGACCACGGCCACCGAGCGGCATCTTCGGGATGTCCCCATCCACGGCGGCGTGAACAACTGGTACATCGACGTCATGACGCCGCCCCGCACGTTCCGGGTGGATATCGGCTATCTCTCGCGGCGAGGGAAGTTCTACGTCCTGGCTCGCTCGAACATCGTCACCACTCCCAGGGCCGGCGTCTCGGACGCGCTCGAGGAGAACTGGGGCGACGTCCGCCAGCAGTTCGATCGGGTCCAGAACCCCTCGACGATCGGCTCGCCGAGGTGCAACACGGTCCTCGACCTCCGCGAGCTGTTCGAAGAGCGGCTCCGCAGGCCCCTCTGCAGCACGTCGATGCAGAACCTGAACATCGCCGGGCTCCCCAGCCTGGGGCGGAAGTTCCACTTCGAGATCGACGCCGAGCTGATCGTCTACGGCACCACCGAGCCGAATGCGCAGGTGACCCTCCAGGGGGAGCCGGTGCACCTCCGGCCCGACGGCTCGTTCACCGTCCGCTACAGCCTGCCCGATTCTCGCCAGATCATCCCGGCCGTGGCCTCGAGCGCCGACGGCGTCGAGGAGCGGACGATCGTCCTCGCCGTCGAGCGGAACACCAAGGAGCTCGAGCCGACGATCCACGACAACAACGAATTCTGACCTCGCCCGTCCGGTAACGGGGACCGAGGATAGCGATCGCAACGCCGCGAAGGGGCACGCAACGCCCCTCTCGCGGCTTTTTCATGCGCGCCAGGTTGTCACCGTAAGGGCTCGTCCGTAGACTAAATTCTTCGCGGCAGGCGACACCGACGGGCTCGAGTCAAGGCCGTCATCGCCTCCGGATCCGAGGAGATCGCCCGTGGGTCATGACATTTCTTCCGTCATCGACGGCTGGGATTTCAACCCCGACGAATTCCAGGCCAGGATCATCCGAGGCGACGACGGACTCGACAAGATCCAGATGCGCGTCGACCTCGGCCTGCTCCAGATGAACCTCGCCGGCCGTCCCGACGGCGAACGCCCGAACGGATTCGAATCGCTCCTCGAGTTCTTCGAGGACCGACATCGTCAATCGGAGGCGTCGGGCGAGCCCTTCTCCCTCGACCATCAGGCCTGTACCACCTTGATGCGAGAGGGGCTCCAGTACTACCACCGCTACCTCTCCGCATTTCACCTGCGGCGATACGACCTGGTGACCCGGGATACGGACCGGAATCTCCGCCTCTTCGCCTTCGTGGTACGGCACGCCTCGCGCCGCCGCGACAAGGCGGAGTTCGATCAGTATCGCCCCTACGTCACCATGATGCGGTCCCGATCGCTGGCCCTGGCGGCGATCGGCGAGGGGGATTACACGCTCGCCCTGAAGGAGATCGACGACGGGATCGGCCGGATCCGCCAGTTCCTCAGCGACTACGATCGGGCGGACGACGAGGCCGATTGCGCGGAGCTCGGTTTCCTGACTCGCTGGCGGAAGGAAGTCGAGATGGAGCGTCCCACCGGACCGGTCGAGCGGCTCGAGCAGCAGCTCGAGCGGGCCGTGACCTCGGAGGAGTACGAGGAGGCGGCCCGGATTCGCGACCAGCTCCGGCGACTTCGCGGCGAATCCATCGAAGAAAGCCGCCTCTCCTGAGGGTCTTGGAAAGCCGCTCCGCCCCTCCCCATTGGCCTCCAATGGGTTGCGACCGTTCATCGCCGCTGCGGCCTGTTTTCCTTGCCATTTCGACGTCCAGAAGCTAGGATACCGGTGTTCGGTTTCGGCCGAGCGAGCCTCTGCCATGTTCGACACGGGGCGGTCCTTTTGGCGAACCAACGTGTAACCCGTAGGGACCCGATATCGGCCTCGTGAAGCTCCGGCTTCTCGCGGGTCTGTGGCTCCCACCTGAACTGCGGGTTCTCAAAAGCGCCCCAACGGCATTGCGGCGGAGGTCAACGGCCCGTGCCTTCCCCTCGCGGGGATGACACGGGCTCGTTTCATTTCGGGAGCCTCCCTTGAGACAGGTCAAGCGGGCCCTCCGCCGATCGGTGATCGCCTCCATCCTGGCCATGGATCCCGCGAAGCGCTCGGGGGAGGAGCAATCGCTCCGGACGCTCTTCGAGGAACTCCCGGGCTACCCGAGCGCGACCACGGTCCTGCTCTACGTGAAGGCGTTCCCCGAGGAAATCGACACGGGGCCGCTCCTCGAGTCGGCCATCGCGGCGGGCAAACGGCTGGCCTGCCCCAGGGTGGATCGGGATCAGGGGCGACTCCGCCTGTTCGTCGTCCGCTCCCTGATCGACGACCTGGCGCCGGGGACCCTGAACATCCCCGAGCCCGCCGGACATTGCGAGGAACTGGGGCCCACCGACGTGGACTGGGTCCTCGTGCCGGGGGTCGGCTTCGATCCGAGCTGCTACCGAGTCGGGCGCGGGGCCGGGCACTACGATCGGCTCCTCCCAAAGCTACGCGTCGATGCGCCCAGGCATGCCCTCGGCTACGAATGCCAGGTTGTCGAAAGACTGCCGATCGAGGCACACGACGTCCCCATCGATGGCGTCCATACGCCGACCCGGACGTTCGCCCGGGTCTGAGGGGGTTCATCAGGGGTTAGCCCTGACGACTTCCGGAGGCTTGCTGTAGGCTTCGAAGGCTTCGCGAAGCTTGGCGTTCGAGGCATCGCCCGGGTGGAGGATCACGCGATACCGGAGCCGCATCTCCTCGCCGGCCGGAAGCGTGAAGTCGCCCGACTTGCCGACGCCGAAGTCGTGCCAGCCGAACGGATTGGCCGCGAAGAGGCCGTAGGTTCGGACGTGCCAGGTGGTCGGGTAGCGGAAGCTCTCGGGATGGTTCAGGATCGCGATTCCCACCTCGCGTTTGGCCTTCGCTTGCTGCGCGGCATCCCGGGGTATCAGCGTCTCCCGATGATCGACGGGCCCGCTGTAGTCGACCCAGGGGGACGGCTTGCCCCAGGCGGCGTCATCCGTCAGCCCTTCCGCGTTGACGATCTTGCCGCCGAGCTTCTTGTTCACGTCCATCGTCGAGGCGACGCGGAGCCCGAAGCTCCCCTCCTTGGTGTCGCCGAACGTGACGGGGCCGGCGGTGGCCTTGAGCGTCACGTCGAAATCGACGATGCGGGCATCCTGCGTCGAGAAGAAGGTGAGCACGCGTTCGTCATCGAGGACCTTCTTGCCGTCGGGCCCGATCCACTCGTCCGTAGTCCTCAGGCGAGCCAGAATGGGGCCCGAGACGACCGTCTTCCGGGCGGTCTCCCGAATCGTCCCGTGCCCCTGAGTCTCCGACCAGAAGTCGATCCCGTTGACCTTGCCGTGGGTGAACCAGAATGAGCGCTGGTGGGGATGGTCCCGGTCCTCGCCGGCGACGTCCTCCATGGGGAAGGCCCGTGTGTAGCGGGCCCCCGTCGGCCCGATGACGGGGAACAGGTAAGGCTTGGCCCCGCCGTCGGAATGGTACTCGGCAAAGAGATCATTCCCATCCGCGTGGTCGTCCCTGATCTTCACCACCAGGTCGTGGCCTCGGGGCTCGATCGAAAACCGCGGCGGCGCGTTTCGGAGCTCCTCGGATGCGAGGCCGAGGTCAACTCGCGCGGGGACGTCTCCAGGATACAGGAGCATGCCGACCCAGGTCCGACCGTTATCCTCGAAGACCTGAGCGACCTCGAATACGCCCCCTCGATCACGTTGTAAGAAGTAGACGCCGGGGCGAAGAGCCTGTTCCAGCGGCGCGACCACGGGAGCCATGCAACCCAACCTCTGTCCACGCATCGCGAGGGTTCGGGCATCGTCGGCAGCGGCGGGCCCACTCGCTCGGAGCCAGCCAATCGCGAGGAGCAAGGCAAATCGAGGTCGCATCATCACGTCGGCCCGCCCTGGTTTTTTTCGTTGAACAGGTTGAACGATCCGTTTATAGTGCAAACGCTCCGATAGTTTGGTCATGCGTCGTTCCTGGGAACGGCGGATCATGGCCGCTCGGCTCGGAGTGGAACCGCCCAAGGGTCCGATCGGGTGAGTCTGGCGGGTCCGGATAGGGATGTCAACCCGATGCTCCGGCCGGTGGGGCGCCTCTTGCGGGCGAGTATGATGGCGAAGCGGCTTTACGTCGGGAACTTGAAGTACACCGTGACCTCGGAACAGCTCCAGGAGATCTTCGAGCAGTTCGGCTCGGTCTCCTCGGCCCAGGTCCTCAGCGATCGCGACACCGGCCGCAGTCGCGGCTTCGGTTTCGTCGAGATGCCCAACGACGACGAGGCGCAGGCCGCCATCGATACGCTCGATGGCCAGGACCACGACGGCCGCAGGCTGACCGTGAACGAGGCGCGGCCCCGGACCTCCGGCGGCGGCGGCGGTGGTTATCGCGGCGGCGGTGGCGGCTATGGCGGAGGTGGAGGCGGCGGCTATGGCGGAGGTGGAGGCGGCGGCTACCGTGGCGGCGGTGGCGGCGGCGGATACGACGATTATTGATCGAGCCCCTTCGACCGCCAACACGCGTCCGTCCTCCCGGGATCTCAGCCAGCATGTCCGACTCATCATCCAGCGCGGCCCATGCGGAGGATGCCCCGGCGCTCCTCCGCCGCATCGAGGCCGTCCTCGATCGCGAGGTTCGCCCCTCGCTTCGGGAAGATGGCGGTGACATGGCGGTGGTGGGAATCGACGAGGACCACATCGTCCAGGTCCGCCTCCTGGGGGCCTGCCAGGGCTGCACCTCATCGATCATCACGCTGACGATGCTGGCCGAGAGGGCCGTGAAGGCCGAGGTCCCCGAGGTTCGCTTCCTGGAAGCGGTGCCCTGATCGTGGGAACCGCCCTGCGTCCGCCATCATCAGCGATCGCGACAGCCCCCTCCGGCCCCCCATGGATCTGGCCGCGAGCGGCCTATATTCACATCCCCTTCTGTGCTCACAAGTGCGGCTATTGCGACTTCGCGTCGCTCGCCGGCGCGGATGATCAGGCCGATCGCTATCTCGACGCCCTGGAGGCGGAGATCGCGATGAGCCTGGACGGACCGCAACCCGTCGACACGATCTTCGTCGGCGGCGGCACGCCCACGCGGCTGGAGGCCCGACAGCTCGAGCGGCTGGTGGCGATCCTGGGCCGCTGGTTCCTCCTGACGCCCGGGGGCGAGTGGACCTTCGAGGCGAATCCCGGCACCCTGGATGAAGAGAAGGCCGACGTCCTGGCCAGGGCCGGCGTGAACCGGATCAGCCTGGGCGCCCAGTCGTTCCAGCCGGACCTGCTCCGCGTGCTGGAGCGGAATCACGGGCCGGACGAGGTGGCCCGGGCGCTCGCGCTGGTGAAGCCGCGATTCCCGCGCTGGTCGCTCGACCTGATCTTCGGAGTCCCCGGCTCGACACTCGAGCAATGCGAGCGCGACATCGCCGGGGCGCTCGAGTTCGGGCCATCGCATCTGTCCTGCTACGGTCTCGTCTACGAGAAGGGGACAAGTCTCTGGAAGCAATGGCAAGCGGGGCAGGTGGTCGCCGTGGAGGAGGACGTGGAGCGGGCGATGTACGAGCTCGTCATCGACCGGCTCGCCGCCGCGGGGCTGGGGATGTACGAGATCTCGAACTACGCCCGACCGGGCGACGAATCGCGGCACAACCTCGTCTACTGGGCGAACGACGCCTACTTCGGATTCGGCCTCGGCGCGGCCCGGTATGTTGAAGGGACTCGCTCCGTGAACACCAGGGACCTGCCGGCCTATCTCCGCAGGATCGAGGCCGGCCAACCGCCGGGGGGACCGTCCGAGACGCTCGACGCGCCGGGGCGTGCCCGCGAGACCGCGATGCTGATGCTCCGGCGGACCATCCTCGGGATCGACCGTGCCGACTACCTGTCGAGGACCGGATATTCCCTCGACGAGATCGGCGGCGAGGCCGTGACGCGATTCGCCCGGGAGGGGCTCCTCGAGGACGACGGCCGGCGAGTCCGCCTGACCCGCGAGGGCCGGTTTCTCGCCGATCGCGTCCTCTGCGAGTTCGTCTGAACGGGTCGATTCATGCTCAGAGCATTATCCACGCTGGCGGAGCTTGCCGGCACGGGCCGCCAGGTTGAGGGCGGCGGTCTGGAAGAGGCCGCGAGCATTGGCGCCGGCCTCGTGGTAGCTCTCGGCGAAACCCTCCGCCTTGGTCCAGGTCACGATCTCCTGGATCCGGCTGGCCATCAGCTCGAGCATCTCATCGATGGTCGGTGCCGCGACCTCGGCGGGCGCCTGGGTGGCGGCGATCCGCGGGTCGGTACCCCCCTGGAAGTGGACTTCCTCGGCGATCGATCCCTTGCCGCGGGATTTCGCGGGGGCCTCATCCTCATGGACCACGGCCCCGCCCATGCCCCGCCGGCCGCGCTCGGTCCGGGTGTCTCCGTCGTCCTCGACGGGTTCGGACTCGACGCGTTCCGCCTTCGGCCGGGGGATGCCGGCGGACGTGTAGAGCTTGCCGTCGGCACCGACTCGCCCCGGGCTGTTGGGGATCTCGTTGCCCTCGACGAGCCGCTTCCGTATGTTGAAGACCAGCTCACGACTGACGGCCAGCTCCTGGGCCATCCGCCGGTCCGACCAGTCGTGATGGAGCTTGAGCTTGACCTCGACGGCACGCCGCCGCTCGGCCCGCGTCAGGGGCAGTCCGTGGAACAGGTTGATGCCGGCCGCGAAGTCGAGTGCCTCGGTGAAGGTGCCCGAACGGATCTCCGCGGGGATCGTCCGCTTGCCCAGCATGATGGCCGCGGCGTGGCGATGGAAGCCGTCGGCCAGCAGGAGCTTGCCGTCGACCTCGTAGATGGTGACCGGTGGCAGCCGCTCCCACGAGTCGGCATAGCGCTCGACCGTGAAGTCGTCGAGGCGGTCCCTCAGGTAGAGGTTCTGATCGAGGATCAGGTCGTTCAAGGCGACGTTGCGTATATCCATCGCAGCCGCTCCAGCGTTGCCGGCGAACGTTCATCGAGGTGGCGGTCCCTGGCTAGTCCACGAACCCGTTGGTCACTCGATCGGGTGCGGCGACGACGCGTCTTGCGTCGCTCCTGGAAAGAAATCCGGTCCCCTTACCGAGGCTGAGGACCATGCGGATTCTCATCACGGGAGCGAGCGGACAGCTCGGTTCATATCTGCGGGATGAATGGCTTTCGCAGGGCAGCGACGAGATCACCGGCTGGTGCCATCGACCCGGCGCGGATCGTCCCGGGCCGGCGTCATCCCCGGTCGACCTGACCGACGACCGGGCCGTCGAGGAGGCCCTGCGGGAGGCCGATCCGGAGGTCGTGATCCATCTCGCGGCGATGAGCGCCGCGGATGCCGTCCGCCGCGATCCGGAGCTCGGCCGGGCGGTCAACGTGCTGGCGACCGAACGCATCGCCCGCTGGTGCGGCGAGCGGGACCGCAGGCTCATCTTCGCCTCCACGGACATGGTCTTCGACGGCGAACGCGGCGGCTATCGCGAGCAGGATCCCGCGTGCCCCATCCTCGAATACGGGCGCACCAAGGCCGAGGCGGAGCGAGCGGTCCTGGCGATTCCTCACGGCGTCGTCGCGCGGATCAGCCTGCTCTACGGCCCGTCCCGGAGCGGCCGGGAGTCGTTCTTCGACCGAGCCATCGCGGCCCTCCGCCGGGGGGAATCGCAGACGTTCTTCGAGGATGAATTCCGGACGCCGCTCCATTACGCAATCGCCTCCCGGGCGCTGGCCGGCCTGGCAACCACCGACTTCGCCGGGATCATCCACCTGGGCGGTCCCGAACGAGTCAGCCGGTTCGAACTGATGACTCGCGTGGCCCACCGCCTGGGACTCGACCAGGGGCTCGTCCGCGGGAATCGTCGAGCGGACGTCGCCGCGGCCGAGCCCCGCCCGGCGGACCTGTCGCTGGACACGACCCGGCTTGCGCAGGTCCTCCCCTTGCTGGATCGGCCGACCATCGAGGGATCGCTCGAAATCTCAAACGGTTGAGCCTCGGCTGATCTCCGGCTCATCGCCCCGCTTCAGGATGGCGAACGCCGGGATGCCCAGGAGGATCAGGCCGGCGCCGACGATGGCCTGCACGCGGCTCTGCTCGTTGATCAGCATGCTCCCCAGGAAGATCACCGAGACGATCACGTAAAGGATGGGCGTGATCGGATATCCCCAGGTCCGGTAGGGGCGCTCGAGATCGGGGTACTTCGCTCGCAGGACGAAGACGCTGGAGATCGCCAGGAGATAGAACAGGTTGGCCCCGAAGATCACGTAGGTCAGCAGGATGTCGTACAGCGGCGTCTCGTGCAGCTTGATCCATGCGGCCGAGAGCCAGGCGGCCGGGCCGGTCGAGTCGACGGCCGCCGCGGGCGCCTTCCCCGCGACGATCGCGGTCCCCACGACGACGAGCATGCTGGCCCACAGGCCCTGCGCGAGCACGGCGTTGGCCGGCGTCTGGAACCTCGGATGAATCCGCCCCAGAGCCGGCGGCAGGAGCCCATCCCGAGCCATCGCGAAGTAGGCACGCGGGCCTGTCAGAGCGTTGCCGTTGAGCGAGATGAACGTCGAGCACATGACCAGCATCGAGATCGCCACCACCCCGGGCTGCCCCAGCAGCTCCTGGCAATAGACCGCCGCGACCGCCTTCTCGATCCTCCCCCGCGGGTCGTTCGCGGCCGCGATGTCGCCGAGGGGGAGGACGAAGTGGTAGGCGAGCGTCATGGACAGGTAGACGGCGATCAGCGAGCCCATGCCCAGGATGAGCGCCCGCGGGATGTTCCGGCCGGGCTCGCGGACCTCCTCGGCGAGCGGCGTGACGTTGATCCAGCCGTCGTAGGCCCAGAGGACGTGGACCATGGCGGCCAGCATCGCCATCACGACCGACGTGTTCCAGGCCTGCGGCCAGATCGGCGAGAGGTTCTCCGCGCCGCCCCGTCGGAGGATCAAGGGGAGCGCGATCAGGGCGAGGACCCCGCCGACCTTGAGGAAGGTCCCGAACACCTGCAAGGCGCCGCCGCGCCGGGTCCCCAGGATGTTCACCGCGGTGACGATCGCGATGGCGGTGATCGCCACCAGGCCCTGCCAGACCTTGCCGTCGATCCCGTCCGGCGGGCCGACGAGCTGGATGAAGTAGCGGGAGAAGGCCGCGGCCAGGGTCGCCATGGACCCCGTCCGCTCGATCGTGAACTCGGTCCAGCCGAAGAGGAACGCCGGCAATCGGCCGTAGGCCGCCCGGAGGTAGACGTAAGGCCCCCCGGCCTGCGGCATCATCGCGCCGAGCTCCGCCAGGGTCAACGCCCCCAGGCCGCTGAGGATGCCCGCCACGATCCAGACCAGGAGGATGCCCCCGACGAACGGCACGTCGTGGGCCACGCTCGCCGGCACCATGAAGATCCCCGAACCGATCACGCAGCCGACGACCACGCAGAAGGCGGCCACGGGGCCGAGCACCCTCGGCAGGACGTGGCGATCGACCGAAGCAGGAACTTCCGGCATCAAAACATCCTCATCTCATGCGTCGTGGATTCAGTCCGAGGCGTCAGGGGCGTGAGCCGCCGGCCGGGGCCGAGAGGGAGATCGCCCGGTCGAGCTCGGCCGCGGCCCGATCGATGGCCTTCGCCGTCTGCTCCACCGGGTCCCGGAGTGCATCCCATCGATTCTCCTCGAAGACCTGGCGGACCGCGGGCAGGGGCCAGCAGCCGTACCCCGTCGTGACGCCCGGTGCGTAGACGGCGTGCTTGAACCAGGTCCGGCCGGCCAGGCCCTCGGGCAGCAGCAGGGAGCGCTCGAACCGCAGCAGCGAGTCATTGAGCGGCCCGTGGGCGTCGCTCGCGCCGCCGGCCCCGGCCGAGATCCCGTCCAGGGCATGGTCCAGCGCCTCCGCCTTCTCTCGGAGGGAATTCACGGAGGCGACGAGACGACCCAGGCCCTCGAACGACTCCGCGGCCTCGAGCGTCTGGGGGCCCTTCTGGCCGGGGACTCCGAATTTCGCCCGCGCCTTCCGCGCCGCGATCAGCCTCAGCTCGTCCACGTACTCGCGGAGCGCGTCGGCATAGGGGGTGAACCGGAGGGGGAGGATCTCGGCGGACGCGGCCCGCATCATGATCGCGGTGTAGAGCCGCGCGGCGGTCGCGTGGTTGAGGAACTCCGGATCGCCGAACTTCTCCATCCAATGGAAGTTGTCGTAGATCGAGTGGTAGACGCCGTAACGGCCGCCGAGCCCGACGTCCGCGCAGGGGATGCCCAGGTGGTCGAGGAAGACCGTGAAATCCGACCCCGAGCCGAGCGGATGGAGCTGGGGGACGAATCCGGCGAACCGGGCCGCGGCGGGGGCGCCCGGGGAATCCCAGAGCGGGTCGTGCAGGCTCAGGGGCGTCGCCGAGGCCCACGCCGAACGGCGGCCCTCCACCCAGGTCTCGCGGAGCGTCTTCCCCGATCGGACGTCGATGACGGCCTCGGCGGCGTCCAGCATCAGGTTCCGGAGCGACGGCCCGCCCGCCAGGTCCAGCTCCCGGCCGCTGACGGCGGAATCCACGTTGAGCATGAGGGCCGCCCTCTCGTCCAGCTCCTTCGCATGCTCCTCGGCCCACTCGGTCGAGCCGACCAGGCCGTATTCCTCGGCGTCCCAGCTCGCGTAGACGATGGTCCTCCGCGGCTTCCAGCCGGCCTTCACGGCGGTCCCGATCGCCCGGCAGGTCTCGAGCGTCGCGGCCGTGCCGCTGGACGGATCGACGGCCCCGAAGACCCAGGCGTCGCGATGATTGCCCAGCATGACCCAGCGATCGGGCTCGGCCGAGCCCGGGATCGTGGCGATGACGTTCCAGATGGGGCGGATCTTGTAGTGCATCTGGATGCCGAACCTCGCCTCCGCGGGCCCCGGCCCGACGTGGTACGTCAGGGGAAGGCCGCCGGACCAGCCGGATGGTGCCTCCGGACCGGCCAGGACCTGCAAGAGCTCGTGGGCCGTGCCGTAGCTGATCGGCAGCGACGGGATCGTCGCGTAATACTCCGAACGCTTCAGCCCCGTCTGCTGCTCCCAGGCGGTCCCGAGCTTGGCGGTCGTCCCCACGGTGACGCCCGGAGGATCGTCCATCGGGAACCCGAGCCTCGGGTCGATCGGCAGTCGGGGTGCGCCCTCGATCGAGGGGCCGTTCGGCGTGGAGGGATCGCCGGGGCCGAGCGAGAGGAACTGGACGCTGCCGCGCTGGATCGCGGTGGATGGCCGGAACGGGCCGTCCGGGTACGTGTCACCCTTGTTGTAGCCGTCGTCGCCCGGATCCGAGTAGATCAGGATCCCGGTCGCCCCGCGCTTCTGGGCGTTGAGCACCTTCAGGCCGCGGAAGTTGCCGCCGTAGCGGGCCAGGACGATCTTGCCGTTCACGGTGATCCCGAGCTTGTCGAGGGCTTCGAAGTCCTCGGGGCGGGCGTAATTGGCGTAGACGATCTGGCCCCGGGCGGTGCCGCTCACGCCATAGCCGTGGAAGGCGCCGAACGCCTCGCTGGAGGCGGAATCCCGGTCGGAGGGCAGGGGGGCCTCGTCGAGCGGGAGTTCCTTCTCGACCGGTTTGGTCAGGGCCAGCACCGGCTTGCCGGCCGGGTAGTTCAGCAGGACCTGGAGCGGCCGGATCTCGGCGTTCCATCCCCATTCGCGGAGCCGGTCGCGGACGAAGACCGCGGTCCGGTAGTCGGCGGGCGAACCGGCGGGATGAGGCTCGGCCGTCATCTCCCGGAGCCACTTGCGGGCGCTCTCGGGCGTCGGCGTCGCCAGGGCCTTCGCCTCCGCCGCGCGGTAGGCGTCGCGGCCGGCCGCGAGGAAGCCTATGGGCGACGACCCGGCGTGGAACGACCCGTCGAGGGAGATCGCGGGGACGGGCGGGGAATTCCCTTTGGCGGGCTGCGGCTGGCCGGAGGCGGTTGAGGGGAGTCCGGACATCAGGACGAGCAGGGCGAGCCGGATCGGTCGCATCGAGGGCCCTCGTTGGCTGGCTGAGTGCTTGACAGGGGCGTGGGGCCGGGGGCAAACTCGGCCCAGTCCCGGCGCGGTGGCCCCGAAGGCGAGTGGAGGGGAGAGAATCCGCGCCGGAGGTCTCCGGCCCGGATCGCGGGCTCGCCTGGTCGAGATCGAACCAGGATACGGATCGTGCCTCGCCGTGACCAGTGGTCCGCGGCGACGGCTCAGGACGAGGAACCTCTCATGCTCTCCGGCCCCGCATTGCTCCTGCTCCTCTCGACCGCGACAGCCTTCCCCGACGAGCCGAAGGTTCAGGCGCCGGCCGCGGCTTCCGCGGCCGGCTTCCTGCCGACCGGCTCGCCGCGCGAGCTGCGCGATCTTGGATTGCTGTCCCGGCTCCGCGATCCGGGTGCCCGAATGATCGGCTTCAGCTCGTACGACCGGACCGGGGGCAACAACGACGGCTTCAACGGCACCTATTCCAAGATCCGCGTCGAGGGGGGGAACTCGGTCCTGGCCGAGGTGGACGGGCCGGGGATCATCCAGCGGATCTGGTTCACCCACACCGTCGGCGAGCGCCCCGGCCTCCTCGACGGCAAACGCGAGCACATCCGTTTCTATCTCGACGGCTCGCCCCATCCCGCGCTCGACATCCCCCTGGAGGAGCTCTTCTCGGGCGATCATTCGCTCTTCCCCGCGCCACTCGTGACCAGAGGTTCCGGCGGCTTCGCCTGCTACGTCCCCGTCCCATTCCGGAACGGGTGCAAGGTCCTGGTGGAGGGGCAGGGGGTCCGTTTCTACCAGATCGGCATCCTCCGGCTACCGCGCGAAGGATCGATCACCACCTTCACGGACGGACCCGACACGCCGCTTCGGGACGAGACCAGGCGGGCCGCCGCCTTCTGGGCCGATCCGGAGAAGGGGCTCGGCGAGGAGCTCGCCGGGGCCCAGGTGGCGAAGTATGAGATCGACGCCCACGGCGGCAGCACCCACCAGTTCGTCCTGCCGCCGGCTCCGGCCACCATCCGCTCGCTGGAGCTGACGCCCGCGGGAGGGACGGCCGACGCCTGGAAGTCCGCGAGGCTGCGGGTCGCCTGGGAGGGCGATGACACGACCGCCCCCGCCGTGGACGTCCCGATCGGCCCGGCGTTCGGCATGGCATACGGCTCCGCAACCTATCGCAGCCTGCTGGTCGGACAGGGGGATCGCACCTGGACCAACCGGTATCCGATGCCCTATCGTCGCCAGGGAATCCTCCGGATCGATACCGACAAGCCGCTGAAGGGGACGGTCCTGGTCCGCTATGAAAAGGGCGTGGCCGACGACGCGGGCTACTTCCGGGCCAACCTTCGAGAGGCCCTGCCGACGAAGAAGGACGAGGATTTCGCCTGGCTCCGGGAGCAGGGCCGAGGCCACTTCGCCGGGGTCTTCCTGATGACCGAGGGGAAGGCCAAGCTCCCCTACTGGCTGGAAGGGGACGATCGATTCAAGGTCGACGGCACCCTGGCGGTCCACGGGACCGGATCCGAGGATTACTTCAACTGCGGCTGGTACGCGCTGGAAGGACGGCTCGACCGCCCGGGGACCTATCCGTCCTACGGCTTCCCGGTCTACAAGAACCAGGGAGAGCAATGGCAGGTCGCGGCCTACCGCTGGCACCTGGCCGATCCCGTCCCTTTCTCGAAGTCGATCGAGGCCGGCATCGAGCACGGCGGCGTCAACGACTTCATCGCCGACTACCGGGCGGTCGTCTTCTGGTACTCGGAGAAGCCCGGGCCCTGAGCGGCTCGCTTTCTTACACCCGGCTCGGTGTTCGGGGAGGGGGTGCCAGGGCGATCCCTGGGCTCGCCCGCAGGCCAGCAAATTGGGTTCGATCGTCGCGCGGCCTGCCTCAGAATCCCGACCGTAAGTCCATACCCTATAATATTTTAACCTTGGTTTTTTCGATTGGCTTTGCCCCCCAAATTCCGGCTGAAGTCGGTCGATCTCCCCGGCCTTCGAGGCTCGCATGGTCGTCCCGAACAGAGCCCCTTCAGTCCAGACCTCAGGGCGACAAATCAACGTGGGCCGAACGTCGGTGCTGCGCCCGGCGCGTACCGTGGCCGCAAGCGAATGCCTCTATTCTAGAGAGTGCGCCATGTTTCGCGGTTTTTGTCTCTGGCCCACGAACTTTCCCGGAGATTGTCCTCGCTGAAATTCGCGAAATCCGGATGAACGGGCCTTCGGACCGACGGGAATCGCCCGGCGAACCGCATCTTGAAACGGGCCCACCGGTTCCCCAGGGTGGGGCCGAGAGATCACTCGACGATGGCCCCGCCTGGCAGCCTTCCCCCTCGGCAACTCTCGGAGTGAAATGCCTCGGAGTGATATCTGGCTATCGAGGGGATTGGTGTCATGATGGAGTCCCCAAACGCTCTCAGCCGACATCCTGGTAGCCTGATGAAAGTCAGATCGCGAATCCTCTCGATGATGTCGCTGGTTGGCTGCGGCCTCGGCCTGCTCTGGATGGCCCATGTGGGCTGGCAGAACGGCGACCTGACCAAGTCAACGGTGGATGATTCGATTCGAACTCTACGGGGCGGAACCCTCCAGGATCGGCTCGCCGCCTGCCGTGAACTGGCCCGCTTTGGTGTCGCGGCTCAAGATATCGCCGTGCCAGTCCTGATCAAGACTCTGCGAGATCCGGAGGCCAGCTTGCGGCTCGCGGCGGCCGAAGCCCTGGGTCAGGTTGCCTTCAGCCCCATCAAGGCCCGCCAGGCGGCCGGAGCCCTGAGAGGAGCACTCGAGGATAGCGATCCTGGAGTTCGTATTGCCGCCGTCGATGCGATCGGCGTGCTATCAGGCTCGAAGCAAGCCAACAGGGATCCCGCGCTGGAGCCCAAAATTGCCATCGATATCTTGACGGAAGCGCTGGACGATCGTGATGTCCGGGTCCGCTCCGCGATCGTCAAGGCTCTCGCACTGGTTGGACCGGCGACGAATGAGGCTCCCCCGCCCCCCCTCATCATGGCCCTTGATGACGAGTCCGAGGATGTCCGTGCGAATGCCTGCCTTGCGATTGCACGCTTCAAACAAGGGCTCGACCCCATTGTCGCGCGACTGTTTCAAGCATTGAGTCGCCTGGATCCGGGCAATCGCACGCGTTGCGTGAGTGCCTTATGCAATATCGAGGCCGCATCGGTGTCCTCCACGATACTACCGACGCTCCTTGGAGCCCTCGACAATCGTGACATGGAGGCCCAGTACGCGGCGACCTACATTCTCGTCAAGCTGGCCCCGGACTCAAAGCAAGCGATACCGGCCTTGATCAAGGTGTTAACAGGCTCGGTCGAGTTGGGGCCCATCAGGTGGCCAGCTCCCGATTCAGGGCGAGGTTCCGCCATCGCGCTCGGCGAATTGGCTCCTGGAACCGACCAATCCGCGGCGGCGATCACGGCGCTGACCGACTTCCTTCGCAGGGCCGATCCTACGCGGCGTGACGGCGCGGCCGATGCTCTTGGTCGCTTTTCTCGAGACGCGGCACCGGCAATACCGGTTCTAATCAATGGGTTGCGAGAGTCGCTTCCTTCCGATGCTTCCTTCACGCCCGGGACTTCGATGGCGACCGCCCTGGGTCGAATCGCTCCGGGGACGCCACTTGCGGACCAGGCCATGGCAGCCCTGGCCGAGGCTCTCGATGCGAAGTCGAGATGGACGCGGCTGGAAGCCGTGAAGTCGCTGGCCGCATTCGGACCGATCTCGGCCGCGGCGGTGTCGCGGCTGCGTCGATTCGAGAGCGATCCGGACTTCGAGATTCGGCATGCTGCGGCCGTCGCCCTCAAAAGCGTGAGCCGGTAGCACCGCTGTCTTGAGCGCCTCGTCCCCGATTGAGTAACCTCCTGCTTTCCCGGGGCGAGGTGGACACCGACCCGACGATCCCGCCCGAGAACCTCGTCGTCGTGCGGCTTCTCGACCGGCATGAATGCGTCGGCGCCCCTCACGCCTCCAGCCCACGGCGTCGCGTAGACCGGTGGGGAGCGGGCGTGCTATTTTTCCTCCCCGCTCCTAAGAAACGCGCGGGTCGCCCGTCTCCAGGGATGTACGGGAACGCGTCCCCCAGCGAGCGTACATGATGGCGGAACGATCGGAGCCCGAGCATGGGGTGTGGGTCCGCGAGGCGGTCGCTCGCTTCGAAGGGCCGCTCACGCTCTACGCCAGTCGCCTCCTCGGCGATGCCGAAGCCGCGCGTGACGTGGTGCAGGACACCTTCCTGCGCCTCTGCACGCAGGACCGCGCCTCCACGGACGGGCACCTGGCGGAATGGCTCTTCACGGTCTGCCGCAACCGGGCCCTCGACGTCCTGCGGAAGGAGCATCGCATGACCCAACTGAGCGATGAGCAGGTGAACCGGTGCCTGAGCCCCGCCCCCGGCCCGCCGGAGGCGGCGGAGCGGCGCGACCTGGGGGTCAAGGTGCTCGCCCTGCTGGACAGCCTCCCCGTCAACCAGCGTGAAGTCCTCCGACTCAAGTTTCAGAACGGGTTTTCATACCAGGAGATCAGCCGGATCAGCGGGCACAGCGTCTCGAATGTCGGCTACCTCATCCACGCCGGGATCAAGACGCTCCGCGGACAGCTCTTCGACGGCCAGCCGGTCGAAGCCCGGGCCTGAACCCAGAAAAGGAGAGCTCACGATGATCTTCGATGCCGACGATCCCAGGCTGACCGCCTTCGCCCTCGGCGAGCTCGACTCGGCCGGGGCCCGCGAGGTGGAATCCCTGCTGGCCGAGGACGACGAGGCCCGCCGGTTCGTGGACGAGATCCGCCAGACCACGGCCTGGCTGGCCGACGAGCTGAGGCGGGAAGGAGAGGCCGTCCCGGTCGTCTCCGTCGCGCATCATCCGCTCATCGAGGCCGCCCTCCAGGGCGAACAGGCCGTCTCCGCACCGGTTCAACGCCCCTTCTGGCGGCGACATTACGGCATGCTCTCGATGGCCGCGACCCTCCTGCTGGGGGGGACCGTCAGCATCGTGACGTGGCACGGCCTGGAAGCTCGCAGGCAACGCGACGCCGCCCTGATCGAGTCCGCGAAGGTGTCACGGACCACCCGCCCTCCCGCTCGATTGGGCGACGCCCCGGCTGCCCCGGTTGTCACCTTCAAGAAGGCGACGGACCCGAATAGTCTCCGCGGCGTCGACCAGCTCGGCACGGCCGACCAGTTTCGGAGGGTCGAAGCCCCGCTCGCCTCCACGGACACGGCCGGCAAGCGGGAATCCTCCGATGCGAGGCCGCAGCTCTTTTCGCGAGACGGCCCGGCCCCCGGCCCCGCGGTGGATTCGTCCCGTTCTCTCGGAGCGGGGATCAGCGGTGGAATGGGAGGCGGTGGAATGCGAGGAAGCCCGGTCCGCGGAGCCTCTCCCGCCGCCTCCGAGGCCCTGGCGCTTCAGGCCCAGGCTCGCTCCAGGGGATTTGCCTCAGCCTCCGGGGAGGCCGCACAGAAGCTCGCCGCGGCGACTCCGGCGCAGAACAGCCCGGAGGGCATGATGAGAAACATGCCGTCCCCCGCATCCAACACCGGATTGCCGGCGCGAGGCCCGTTCAACCGCCAGCAGGGATACTCGTACCAACTCGGCCGGAACATGCAGGTCGAGGGGCAGAATCAGGCCGCCGCGGGCGGAAAGTCGCAGTATGGGATGCCCCCCGCCTCCCAGGCCGTCCTCCCTCAGGCTCCCCTGTCCGCGCCGGCTCCGGCTCCGGAGCCGGCCAAGCTCAGGGCCGAGGCTCGATCCGCCGATCCTAAGGGGGGCGCCGAGGTTCTTCGCGAGAGGCACGATCAACCTGCCGCCGAGGCGGATGGTGCCATGAAGGCCGGCGAGCCCGCCGCCGGCGTCGTGGCTGCCCGGCCCGCCGACTTCGATCAGTCCAACGGCAAGCCGATCGGAGGTCGAACTTCCCTCGAGGAGAAGGCGCCCAAGGAGAAGGCCGCCGAGGCGGAATCCCCCGCGCTCTACGACGCGGCCGCCTTCGCCCCCGCCGCACCGGAGGCGCCCCCGGTTGCATTCGGGGACGAGGCCTTCGCGCCGATCGTTGAGAATCCTCCGGTCGTCGCCCTCACGGAGCCGCTTTCCACGTTCTCGATCGACGTGGATACGGCGAGCTACGCGAACGTCCGCCGCTATCTCTTCCAGTTGAACCAGCTCCCGCCCCAGGGCGCCGTCCGGATCGAGGAGATGGTGAACTACTTCACCTACCAGGATCCGCCGCCGCCGCAGGGGAGCCCGACGCCGTTCGCCATCCATGCGGAGATCGCCCGCTGCCCGTGGAATGCCAACCATCGGCTCGCCCGGATCGGCATCATGGGGAAGACGATCCACCCCGCCGAACGGGCCGCCGCCAACCTGATCTTCCTGATCGACGTCTCGGGCTCCATGTCGGACGCGAACAAGCTGCCGCTCGTGAAGTACGGCCTGCAACGGCTGGTCGAGCAGCTCAGCGAGCGCGACCGCCTGGCGATCGTCGTCTATGCCTCGGCCTCCGGCGTGTACCTCCCCTCCACGGCCTGTGACCCGGCCCACAAGCGGGTCATCCTCGAGAAGATCGACCAGCTCCGCGCCGAGGGCAGCACCAACGTCGGCTCGGGCCTCCAGCAGGCTTACGACATCGCCTCAAACAAGGAGAACTTCAAGCAGGACGGCGTCAACCGCGTCATCCTCGCCACCGACGGCGACTTCAACGTCGGGATCACGGACCGCGCCAAACTCGAGGAGTTCATCACCGCCAAGGCGAAGAGCAACGTCTTCCTCACCGTCCTCGGCTTCGGCATGGGCAACGTCAAGGACACGAACCTCGAGACGCTGGCCGACAAGGGGAACGGCAACTACGCCTTCATCGACTCCACCGAGGAGGCCGCGAAGGTGCTCGTCCGCCAGATGACCTCGAACCTGATCACGATCGCCAAGGACGTGAAGATCCAGGTGGACTTCAATCCGTCCAAGGTCGGCGCCCATCGCCTGATCGGCTACGAGAACCGGGCCATGGCGAACGCCGACTTCCGCAATGATGCGAAGGATGCGGGCGAGATCGGCGCGGGGCACCACGTCACGGCTCTCTACGAGCTGACCCCACCCTCCGAGGTCAAGTCCTCGACTCCCCCCGGGGCGGACGTCGCGTCCCGATTCGTGACATCCCGGCAGATCGCGGGCGACCACCCCGAATCGTTCGAGATCTCTGTCCGCTACAAGCAGCCGAAGGAGGACGTGGCCGCCGAGATCAAGCAGCCCGTGATCGATCACGGCCTCGACTACGCCCGCGCCTCCGACGATTTCAAGCTCTCGTCCGCTGTCGCCGGCTTCGGCCTGCTCCTGAGGAACTCCGCCTCGAAGGGCAGCCTGACCTACGACGCCGTCCTCGAGCTGGCCAACCCAACCCTTAGCTTCGACCCCTTCGGAGAGCGAAAGGAATTCCTCGAGCTGGTCCGGAAGGCCAAGTCGATCCAGGACCGCCCGATCGTCCCCGGTCCCTGATCGTCCCCCTCCTCAACCCCATTCCCCGTCCAAGCAGGCCGGGAATGGGGTTGATCACTCTCTCGTCCTCCCTCTCCCGCTCTCTCATTCCCCTCTTTGCTTCCCCACCGTCTTCTCAGTGCCTCCGTGCCTCTGTGGTTAGTCTTCTTATCCTCTTATCTGTCCGTCGCCGATGACGATCCACTTGCTGCTCATCAGCTCCCGGAGCCCGCAGGGTCCCCGGGCGTGATATCTGTCGGTGCTGATGCCGATCTCCGCCCCCAGGCCCAGCTCGCCGCCGTCGTTGAATCGGGTGCTCGCGTTGACGATGACCGCCGAGCTGTCCACCTCCGCCACGAACTTCCGGGCCGCCGCCAGGTCCTTCGTCACGATCGACTCCGTATGCGACGAGCCATGCCGGGCGATGTGCCCGATGGCGGCGTCGATCGAGTCCACCACCCGGACGGCGAGGATCTTGTCGAGGAACTCCGTATCCCAGTCTTCGGGCTTCGCGGGGATCATCGACGGGACGATCGCGCGGGCGGCCTCGTCGCCGCGGAGCTCGACCCCGGCGTCCCCGAGCGCCCGCGCGGCCCCGGGCAGGAATCTCGGGGCGATCTCGCGATGGACCAGGAGGGTTTCGGCGGCGTTGCAGACGCCCGGGCGCTGGGCCTTGGCGTTGACGATGATCCGCGTCGCCACGTCGAGATCCGCGGCCGAATCGACGTACACGGCGCAGAGGCCCTGATAGTGCTTCATGACGGGCATCTTCGCCTCGGCGACGACGCGGCGGATCAGGCTCTCGCCGCCGCGGGGGATCGCCAGGTCGATGAACTGGGGGAGGCCCAGGAGGATCCCCACGGCCTCGCGGTCGGTCGTCGGCACGAGCTGAACGGCGTGCTCCGGGAGCCCGCAGGCGACCAGCTCATCGGCGAGGATCCGGTGCAGCGCCTTGTTCGAGTGCAGGGCCTCCTTGCCGCCGCGGAGGATCGCGGCGTTGCCGCTCTTGACGCAGAGGGCGGCGGCGTCCACCGTCACGTTGGGTCGACTCTCGTAGATCATGAAGATGACGCCGAGTGGGACCCGGACCTGGCTGACCTCCAGGCCATTGGGCCGGCGGCTCGCGGCGATCACCTCGCCCACCGGATCCGGGAGTGCGGCGACCTCGGCGAGGGCCTTGGCGATGGCATCGACCCGCCTGGCGTCGAGCCGGAGCCGATCCACGGCCGCCGCGTTCAGGCCGTAACCCGCCGCCGCTTCCACGTCCAGGGCGTTGGCTGCCTCGATTTCGCCGCTCCGCTCACAGAGCGCCTGGGCCGACCGCGCCAGCCATTCATTCCGCTTGGCACCACTGGACAGGGCCAGCTTGCGGGCGGCCGACCTTGCCTGGGCCGCCATCCGCTGGCAGAGTTCCGCCAGGTTGTCGCCGCCGGTGCCCTGGGTCGCGTCTCGTTCCATCTCAGCCACCTGCCCGTTCATCGCATGCACTCCACCCGCGGACCGCGCCCCAGACCCGGATCGCGTCCGCCATCGCCGCCACGTCATGGACTCGCGCCACGGCGGCGCCGGCGGCGCAGGCCGCCAGCGACGAGACGGCCGAGGCCACGGCGCGTTCCCGGACAGCTCGGCCGGTGATTCTTCCGAGGAACCCCTTCCGCGAGGTCCCGACCACGACCGCACACCCCAGGCTGGCAAACCGACCGAGATTCCGCAAGAGGTCCAGGTTGTGCTCGAAGGACTTGCCGAATCCGATGCCGGGATCCACGGCGATGTTCGCGCGAGGAATGCCGCGGGCCTCGCTCCACGCGATCCGCTCCTCGAGGAAAGCGAGGACCTCGCCGATGACGTCGTCGTAGCGCGGGTCGTCCTGCATGGTCCGCGGATCGCCCTGCATGTGCATCAGGACGACCCCGGCCCCGGCCTCGGCGACGACGCCCGCCATGTCGGGGTCTCCCCGCAAGGCGGTCACGTCATTGACGACGACCGCCCCGAGGGCGAGGAGCCGCCGGGCGACCTCGGCCTTGGACGTATCGATCGAGAGCGGCGGCCCTTCCTCGTCGGCGAGCCGCTCGACGACCGGGACGAGCCGATGCAACTCCTCGTCGAGCGTCACGGGCAACGATCCCGGCCTCGTCGATTCGCCCCCCAGGTCGAGGATGTCGGCCCCCTCGGCGATCAGCTCGCGCGCATGCTGGACGGCGGCCTCGGCCGAGGTCCGGCCGCCGTCGGAGAAACTGTCCGGCGTGACGTTGACGATCCCCATGATCCGGGGCGGAGCGCAGCCAGGATCAACGATCGTCCGCCCGCGAGCTTTCCACTCCGTCATCGTGCTACCGCCCGGTCGGTCCCTTGAGGTCGGCCTCGGTGAACCACGGCTGTTCCATCATATCCACGATCTGCGTGGCCAGCCTCTGATTCACGCTGTAGAAGGCCGTGGTCGCGGTCTCGCCGAGTTCGGGGACGAAGTTCACGGTCTCGGCGATGATGGTCGGAGCCTTGTTCTTCTCCGCCTGGGTCGGTGGATTGTGCGTCCACTTGACGCTCACGGCAATCGTCGAGTTGAGCTGACGGGGCAGGTTGAACGGGCTCTCGACGATGATGTTCTTGTCCGCGAAGTTGATCGTCCCCTCGAGGATCGTGTCGGCCTCCTCGGGCCTCCCGACGACCTTGTAGGTAGTCCGATTCTGGATCTCATCCTGGATCATCTTCGTCAGTTGCTCGGGGATGTCCCGGCGGAAGCTCCGCGACCTGAGCATGGGGACGAAGACCGTCCGGACGCTCTTGTCGAAGGGCGCGCGGATCGAGTAGCCGCAGCCGGAGGCGGCGATCGGCAAGAGAACCAGCAGGATCAGGCCGAAGACCGACCGGCGACCTCGAGGCCTGGCCTGCGGGCGAATCTCGTGTTCGGAGGCACTGACGGGCGTCATCTCGCCCCTCCTTCGATCTCGTCGAGCGATTGCCGACGCGTCCCCGGCGGATCAGCCCATGCCGCCGGGCATACCCATACCCATGCCGCCCATCCCTCCCATGCCGCCGGACCCCGCGCTGAAGTAGGGGTCGCTGGCCCCCGGCTGGGACATGATCTTGCTGGGGACCGTGGGCTTGCGCGGCATCTTCGCGAGCACGGCGAGCTCGGACTTGGCCTTCACCGCCCACGGGCTGTTGGGCCAGCGCTGGGGGATCTTGCCGAAGTAGAACTCCGCCGACGCGACCTTGCCGGTCCGCTTGTAGTAGTCGCCGATCTTGTAGGTCTTCTCGGCTTCCGCGTCGTTGATCAGGTCCAGGGTGTGATAGAGCTCGTCGTAGCTGGCCTGACGGTCGGGGAAGGCGGTCATCGTCTGCTTGACGATCTCGCGGGCCTTGGTGAGGCCCGAGCCGTCGTAATCGGGCCCGAGGTAGCCCTTCATCCGCGCGTCGATCCCCCCGAGCTGCGCCTTCTGGACGAACGGGCTCTTGGGATGAGATTCGACGAGCTGGTCGTAGTAGATGGCGGCGGACTCGAAGTCGCCGCTCTTCTTGTGATATTCGGCGATCTCGAACGCCGCGTCGTCGGCGAGGGCGCCCTCGGGGTCGTGCTGGCGGACGTGTTCGAGGGCCTTGAGGCCCGAGCCGCGGGTGTCGAGGAGCGGCTGCTGGCCGGAGAAGTGTGAGTACCAGGGGAGCTTCGCCTCGGGCTTGGCGTTGGGGTCGCTCTGCGCCAGCCAGATCTGGGCGAGGGCGTATTCGCGGCTGACCAGCTTGTCGCGGAACTCGGTCCCCGGGTAATCCGCGATCAGGCGTTCGAAGCTGTCGTTGGCCCGAACGTAAGCCTTTTGCTGATACTGGCTTTCCGCCAGATAGAATTGCGCCGTCTCGCCCCAGTGCGTCCCCTTGCGGCTCTTGCTGATCCTCTTGCAGGCCCCCTCGGCCTCGGCGAACTTGCCCTGCTTGAACAGGGCGAGGGCCTCTTCGAGCTCCTTGTCGGCCTCGGGATTGGGCTTGGGGCGGAGCATCGGCCGCCAGCCGTCGGAGCCGAGGACCAGGGAGGAGCCGGACCGCGACGAGGGGGTCGTGGACGTGGGCCGGTCGGATTCCGGCGCGTTACTCCCGGCGGGGTTGAGCCAGCGGCCGAGGAGGGTGCGGGGCTCCTCGATCTTGGTGGAGGCGGAGGTGTCCCGTTCTTCCTGGGTGATCGGTCGCGTCAGGCCCTTGTCGTAGGCGGCCCGCCACTGGGCGATCGGGACGTCGAGGCCCTGGCAGCCGGAGAGGCAGAGGCCGCAAGCGATGGCCATCGCGGGGATGGCCGATCGCGCTCGCGTCCGGGCATCACGGGCGTTGGTGGAGACCAGATCCATCTGGCTCAGACTCCCAGGTAAGGCCACAGCCGGGGGCGATGCCCCAGGACATGACTCATGACCGCTCCCACGGTCTGGCGGACCGGGCCGAGGCCCGAGTTACGGGGCTCGGACGCCAGCTCGCGCCAGGCCTGTCCGGGGCTGGCCAGGACACGAATCGCCTCGAGCGTCCGGCTCGAGACCGTCACCACGTGGGGCTGGCCGGGGCGGCAGGAAGGGCAGAGCACCCCGCCGGTGGCCAGGCCGAAGGCCACGTCGCCCGTGGTGTCGACCTCGTTGCCGCAATGGGCACAGAGGTCGAGCGCCGGCATGAAGCCCAGCTCGCGGAGGCAAGCCAGCTCGAACCGGAGCAATCGCCTCGCACGCAGGTCGGGCTCGCCCAGATGCCGCAGCGTGATCCTCGCCGCGTCGAACAGCCTGGGGTGCGGGTCATGATAGTCGGTCAGGTCGGTCAGCAGTTCGGCGACGTAGTAGCCGGCATACAGGGCCGCCAGATCGCGGCGAAGAGATGCAAAGCGCTCGACAGGCGCGGCCTCGGTCAGGAGGTCCAGCGACTCCGACGCCTTGGGCAGGAGCACGATATCCGAAACGCCCAGCAGGTCAAGCCCACCCTGGAACGGGGACTTCAGCCGTCGCCCCCCCTTTGCCAGCGCCGCGACCTTGCCCAGCTCTCGGGTGAAGAGCGTCACGACGAGGCTGGTTTCGAAGACCTCCACCCCCCGGACCACCAGGGCGAGCGAGCGATTCGCGGCCACTCTGTCTCTCCCCCTTGCCGTACGCCGGACCACGAGACTCGACTCGAGGAGCCGGTCGGCCCCGCACCATGGTACCGCAAGAACGGTATGATGGAGACTCCGGTCGAGCCGGGCCGGAAGGCGAAGAAATCGGCCCGCCCGCCGAATACCCTGCGCGGGATCGCCGCCCCGCGGCCCCTCGCAGGCCCCAACCTCTCACCGTCAGGAGCGACTCGCCGATGGGCGATCCTTCGCATACGATTCGCGACGAAATCCAGGGCGTGCTCGCCTTCGTCGGGACGATCTGGGCCATCTTCTTCCTGAGCTGGATCGTGCCGGGGATCGACCACTACGGCGTGATTCCGCGGCATCTGGTCGGGCTGATCGGCATCCCGGCGATGCCCTTCCTGCACCACAACTTCGGCCACCTGCTGGCGAACACGATTCCGCTGATCGTCCTGCTGGTCCTGCTCGCCGGATCGAGGGCGGAGTCGTGGGAAGTCGTCGCGGCGATCATCCTCCTGGGGGGCTCGCTCCTCTGGATCTTCGGCCGGGCCGGCGGCGACGGGCACCTGAACGTCCACGTGGGCGCGAGCGGGCTGGTCTCCGGGCTGGCCACCTTCCTCATCGTGGCGGGGCTGATCGAGCAGCGGATCATCTCCCTGCTGATCGCGGTCCTGGTGGCCTTCCTCTACGGCGGCTCCCTCCTCTGGGGGCTGCTGCCGCGCCTGGGCTCGACGATCTCCTGGGACGGGCACCTCTGCGGGGCGATCGCCGGCGGCCTCGTCGCCTACGCCCTGGTCCGAGAGTCCGGCGGCCGGCGGGCCGCCATGACGAAGGCGCACGCCGCCGACGAGCTACCCTGAATCCCCGCCCGACACCGGGGATGAACGCCGTCCGGTTTCGCGGGCGTCCGCCGCGCCGCGGCCAGGACGCCGGCAATTGCCTTCTCGGCGAAGGCTCAAGATGGATTCCAGGGGGGTGGGCACCATCTCGAATCGCGATGGCAGCGCCGGAGACTCCTTGCAGCCGTGCAGAGCCTTCGGGTGGCCGTGGTGGAACACCACGGGACCGCCGTGGTCCGGGCGCAAGGTCCGTCCGGCGTCACAGCTTGCCTCGCCATGGTGTCGCTGCGCTTCCACCACGGCCACCCCCCTCAGCTCCATGCCGATGGTCAAGTTTCTCCGATCTCGACACCTGGACCTTCAGGACAGTGCCACCCCCCTGGAATCCATCTTGAGCCTCGGCGAGTAGCGGGGCCGGCGCGGCGATGGCAGGGGCCGTCTGCCGGATCTCGACCGCTCCGGCGACTTCCGCGACCTATGGTTGCTGAGGGACGGCACTCCACTCCGGCTCCGCGATGGCACCACCTCGACGGAGTGGGACGTCGGCGGCCGGCGATGGGAGCCTGTCGTCCACCTCCCCCTTCGGGTCGATGCCGACACGCGTCCTTCGTCCGTCCCGCGGCGGACGAACCGGCTCCTGGAGTGCGAAGGATCCTTCACCCTGGACCTCGAACGGGCCGACAACATGCAAAGGCCCTGCGTCCTGGAACTTCTCGCCAGATCGGGAATGTCGCGGCCGAGGGTGGATTCCGCTTCGGATTCGTGGCAGTCTGACGCTGTTCGTCCCAGTGGGCCCCGAGCCGAGGACGAACCAGGGGTGGGAGAGGGTCGTAGAAAGAAAGGAGAGCACATCCAGGAGAGCCGGGTTCGCGTTCCTCCCGGCCCCCGGTTTCGGGGAAGTTGAATCGGTACGCGGATTGCTCGAGTGATTGCCATGTGACCACGCGGGCCGCCTTCTAGGCCCATCCTTTCCGGCAGGGGAGTTCACCCGATCCCCCTGATCTCAGTCGAGTCGTGCGATAGAGAGGTGGACAATGCAAGTTCACGTGAATACGGACAACCACATCCACGGCAGCGAGCGCCTGTTCGAATCGATCACGCAGGAGGTGCAGGGGGTCCTCGGTCGATTCGAGGACCTGATCACCCGCGTGGACGTGCACCTCAGCGACGTCAACGCCCACAAGGGGCCCGGCGTCGACAAGCGGTGCCTGATCGAGGCTCGCGTGGCCGGGATCCAGCCGGTCGTCGCCCACGACCAGTCGGCCACCGTCCATGAGGCCGTCGCCGGCGCATCCGAGAAGCTCTTCCGCCTGCTCGAGACGACGCTGGCGAAGCACCGGACCGCGCGTGGCCCCCAGGTCTCGGCGAGCGGCCAGACGACGCCGTGACGTGGTTTTCCGTTCCGTGATCAAGAGGAGCCCGGCGGGGATGGCATGCGTCCCCGCCGGGCCCTTTGCCTTTTCAGATGACTCAGCGCGCCGCTCGATCCTCGGAGGGGATCCCCTGGACCCGAATCCCGAGGGCCGGCAGCTTCGAACCGTCATCGAGCGCGGCCTCGCCGGTCCCGAGGTTCACCACGACCACGGCCCCGTTGGCGAAGCGCGTCTCCTGGACGCGGTGATCCGCGGTCAGCCAGCGGTGCGAGAGCATCTCGCTGTAACCGGTGGCCCGGGCGATGGGCGCCGTGGTCCGGTAACTCCGGACGAAGCGATCTCGCTCCTTCTCCCAGAGCCCCCGCTTGAACATGAACATCGGCGGCGTCCCGTAGAGGGCATTGAAGAGATCGCGACGATCCCAGACTGCCGGCAGCTTGTTGTTGTAGTCCCCCCAGTACCACTGGGCGACGACGCAGTCGTGGTAGACCAGCTCCCAGAGCGGCAGGCGATAGTAGGCCCCCACCTGGAACGTCTCGATCTGCCGGGGGACGTCCGAGACGATCCGGTCCATGTCGCGACCGGCCTCGTGGATCCGGTACGGTCCCAGGGAGAGCATCCCCTCGAAGTAATGGACGTACGGCACGGCCGCGTCGTGCCCGGTCTCGCTGCCGGTGACGAGGTGGTAGCGCTCGCTGATCAGCCGGAGCAGCTCCATCCGCCAGCGGCGACTGTCCGAGCGGGTCATCGGGTGGGCCGGTGAATAGCACTCGCGCCACTCCGACGCCGTGGTCGTGTCGATGAACCGGCACAGGTAGGGATGGGTCTTCAGGTCGGCCTCGATCCGCTCCGCCGCGTACCGGATCGCCGGCCGGTCGCAGGTGACGCCGCAGTCGTACCGCTTCCCGTCCTTCGCGTCGACGCCCCAGCCGTGGACCCAGCGGCCGCCCGCGTCGAGCACGAGGTCCGCGGGCCAGGCCCTGGTCGTCCAGTCGGGATGCTGATATCCGATCGCCTTGAAGTTGGCGGGGTCCATCACGTCCTGGAAGATGTCATACCGGCTGGTCAGGACTCCCAGGCCGTTCAGCGTTCGGAGCGTGTCCGGCTTGACGCCATTGGACCAGAGGATGCGGTCGATCCCGGCCGACTGCATCTCGCGGACGATGCCGACGGCGTCGTCGTCCCAGCACCAGACATTGACCGCCCCGACGAGCCGGTCGACGTTCGGGTTCTTCTCCTTCTTGTCGGCGAGGGTCCGGAGGAGTCCGGCCTGGCGGGCGTATTCGCGATACCGCTTGGCCATGGCCACGTAGCCGCCGTCGTCGAGGAAGACGTAACGGAGCTTCCGGGCGGGGCCGAACGCCCCTTTCTGAGGTCTCCAGAGCGGAGCCAGCGTGAATCGCCGGTCGATCCTCGGCGTGCGGACGGCCGCGTCATCGGGGGTCTCGACGATGGCCATCATGCCGGCCTTGCCGTCGGTGACGCCCCACCAGGCCATGCAGAGGCCGTGGCCCCCGGCGAGGTGATACCACATCTCCGGGAGCGTCGAATCGTCCACCGGATAGCTCATCCCCTCGTTCACGGGCATGATCAGGAACGAGGCAGCCGGGCTGACGAAGGGGTAGGGATAGGCGATCTCGGAGTCCAGGTCGCCGTATCCGGTGAGCTCGACTTCGACCTCCGCCTGCCCGGGGACGGCCCGGACCTGGATGCCGATCTCCTGGGCCGATTCCGGGTGGATGAGCGTGGCCTCGATCCGGCCATCGGCACGCCGAGCCTCGCGGACGACGAGGGACGGGCCGGCCGGCCGCTGCTCCCAGGTCCGTCCGCCCCGGAGATCGCGGACGCGAAGGGTGCCGTTCGAGGACTCGAGCCGGACCTCGAGTCGGTCGCTCGCGATGTCGACCGGAGCGGCGGCCGGTGGCAGGGCCTTCGCGGAGCCCGTGGTTCGCTCCAGGGACAGGTCGTCCACGTTCAGGCTCGCCGGACCGGAGCCGATCACGCGAGGGGTGATCGTCGCCCCGTTCGGCGGGATCATGAACCGGGCCCGGACCTGTCGCCAGTCCCCGTCCGGGATGGGGCGACGCCCGTAGCTCCAGTCGATGACGCCGCCGGCCGCATCGCGGAGCACGACGGAGATTTCCGCGGCGCCGCCGGCCCCGGCCTTCCTCGCCCAGCCGCGGTAAACGTAGATCTCGCCCGGACGGACCGGGATGGACCCGGATTGCCCGACGCTCCAGTCCGACTCGCCCCGATGCTCGATCCGCAGGGAGGCGACCCCCTGGTAGGGCCGATCGCGATCCGGGGCGGCCGACCCGCTTCCCGCGGACCTGGCCCAGAACGGGTCCCAGCCCGACAGTCCGTCCTCGAATCCACCGTTGACGAGTCGCTCCTGGGCGAGAGCCGGGGAACGGCCGAAGAGGACGAGGATCGCCGGCAGGGCGACCACGATGACGAGGAGTTTTCTCATGGGAGATCCATATTCGATCGGTACGCGGAATCGGGGAGTGGGCCGCCCTTGCGGCTCGGCGGAGGTTCTGCCATAACGGCAATGCCTCGCGGGCGGGCCTGCAGGGCGAGATCGACGGTAGCCTGATTCTCACGCGCGCCGGGGTTCCGTTCGAGACGGCTCCGGCGGGCCCGCGAGGCATGGCGGAGGTAGGCGGTATCATGATGCTCGGCAGACTGGTCCTCCCCGAAATCAAGGAACTCCTCGCCGAGGGAGAGGAGCGGACGGTCCGGGAGGTGGTCAACGGCTGGCACCCGGCCGAGCTCGGCACCGTCGTCGAGCAGCTCGAGCCGGCCGAGCAGGTCCACATGCTGCGGCTCCTGGAGCCCGGCCTGGCCGCCGACACGTTCGCCTACCTGGACCGCGACACCCAGATCGCGGTCCTCGAATCGGTCTCCCGCGCCGAGGCGGCCTGGATCCTCAACACGATGCCCGCGGACGACCGCACCGCCTTCCTCGAGGACCTGCCCGCCGAGCAGTCCGAGCGCTGGATCGGCCTGCTGGATCCCGTCGAGCGCCAGGTGGCACGGTCGCTCCTGACCTACGAGGAGGACAGCGTCGGCCGATTGATGACGCCCGATTACCTCGCCGTCAGCAAGGAATGGACGATCGCCCACGTCCTCGACTTCGTCCGGGCCCATGGGCGGGACAGCGAGACCCTCAACGTGATCTACGTGGTGGACTCGGGACATCACCTGATCGACGACCTGCGGATCCGCGAGATCCTGCTCGCGCCGGTGCAGGCGGTCGTCTCCGAGATCTGCGACCAGAAGTACGTCAGCCTGAAGGCGACCGAGGATCGCAAGAACGCGGTGGATGTCTTCCGGAAGTACGACCGCACCGCGCTGCCGGTCACGGATGCCCACGGGCGGCTCGTCGGCATCGTCACGCTCGACGACGTGCTCGACGTGGCCGAAGAGGAGGCCACCCGCGAGATCCAGCAGTTCGGCGGCCTCGAGGCCCTCGATGAGCCGTACATGAGCACCCCGCTGCCGCAGATGATCCGCAAGCGGGCGACCTGGCTCGTCATCCTCTTCGTCGGCGAGATGCTCACCGCGACGGCCATGGGCTTCTTCGAGGCGGAGATCTCCAAGGCCGTGGTGCTGGCCCTGTTCGTCCCGCTGATCATCTCGAGCGGCGGCAACTCCGGCTCCCAGGCGGCCACGCTGATCATCCGCGCCCTGGCGCTGGGCGAGGTCCGCCTCCGCGACTGGTTCCTGGTCGTCCGCCGCGAGCTCCTCTCGGGCCTGATGCTCGGCCTGATCCTGGGGACGATCGGCTTCCTCCGCATCGCCCTCTGGAGCGCCTTCTCGACCATCTACGGCGAGCACTGGCTGCTCGTCGGCCTGACGGTCGCCTGCTCCCTGCTTGGCATCGTCCTCTGGGGGACGATCACCGGATCCATGCTCCCGTTCCTCCTCAAGCGACTGGGCCTGGACCCGGCCACGTCCTCCGCGCCGTTCGTCGCCACGCTCGTGGACGTGACCGGGCTGGTCATCTACTTCAGCGTTGCCATGGTCATCCTCCACGGGACGCTGCTCTGAGAGCTCGCCCGGATGTCATCCGGTGAACCCGCCCCGACCTTTGGCTTTGCCTTAACGGGTGTGGCGCGCTAGACTCGGCCTGACACGTCTCGGAACTCGATCCGGTACCCCGAGGAGAGTCATCATGAGGGTCCAGGGCCGTCGGGGGATTACGCTCGTCGAGGCGCTCGTCCTCGTCTCGATCGCCGGGGTGGGCGTGCTGCTCCTGATCCCGGCCGTCCAAACCGCGAGGGCCGCGGCCCGGCGGGCCTCTTGCATCCTCAACCTGCAGATGATCGGGCTGGCGCTGCACAATTACACGTCCGCGAACGATGCCCTGCCGCCCAGCGACGTCCGCGGGCCGGGCAGGGCCAACGGGACCGGCTTCCTCGTCCGGATCCTGCCCTACATGGAGATGGCCCCGATCTACAACGGCTTCAACTTCGTCCTGGAGCCGTGGGACCTCTCCAACGCGACCACGACGGAGACTCGACTGGACGCCTTCATCTGCCCCGACAATCCACGGACCCGCAACGTCTCGGCGGCCGAGTTGCACCTCGACGGCCTGGCGAGCAAGACCGCCTTCGGCCCGGCTCATTATGCGGCCAACTGGGGCGGCGGGCGGGATCGCTGGGGGCGCGACTTCGCCGCGGGGAAGGGGACCTATCTCGGTGTCATGATGACGATCCTGACGCCCGACGGCGAGGTGAAGGCCCCCGACGGCAAGCCCCGCGCCCGGAGCGTCTCCCTGCGCGACATCGTCGACGGCGCGGCGAACACCCTCGCGGTGGCGGAGAAGGAGGAAAGCCTCGGCTGGGCGGTCGGGGGATTCGCCGCCAGCGAGTTCGACGTCGACACGAAGCCCAAGAACGACGACGACAGCACGCTCGCCCGGCGGGTCTACACCGGCTCGCCTCATCGCGCCGGCATCTACGCCGCGATGTGCGACGGCTCGGTCCGACTCGTCGACGCGAGGATGGATCGCGCGCTCTGGTATGCCCTGATGACGAGGGCCGGGGGCGAGGCCGTGGCGGCGAAGCCCGCCGGCCTCTCCGAGACGCTCAGCGTCAGCCGGGATCAGTCGGCCGAGTCGCGAGACCGGCCGCGGCTCGCCGCGGAATCCGCCGAGAAGCTTGTGAAGCGACTGATCGAAAAGCCGATCGGCGACACCGCGGCCGTCAATGGCAGCAGCGTGAGCATCCGGGTGGTGGACCTCCAGACCGGCGACGCCGCCCGGATCGTCGCGCCGCTCTCCCCCGAACGGAATGCCTGCCGATTCCCCGCCTGGTCGACCGACGGCCGCCATATCTACTTCTGCGTCTCGCGGGGCGACCATCGCGAGGTCGCCGAGATCTGCGATCTCGAATGGACCGGAGACGGAGTGCGGCTCCGAGAGCTGGGGCCCGGGTTGGCCCCGTCGCCGTCCCCCGCCGGCGATCGCATCCTGTTCCACCTCCAGCGCGAGTCCCCCGAGCCGGCCGGCGTCTGGATCATGACCTCGGACGGACTGGGGCGGAGGCGCCTCGGGGGCGAGGGGAGGCCGCGATGGTCGCCGGACGGCCGTCAGTTCCTGATCTGCCGGCAGGAGGACTCGACCGTCACCCTCATCGACGAGCGTCCCGATCGCTCGAGCGGGGAGATCGGGCTCAAGGATCGAACGATCTTCTCGCAGCCGAGCTGGGCCGGCGAAGAGACGATCGTGGCCGCGCTCGGGGATGCTTCCGGGTCCGTTGCGGACTGCATCGCCCTGGTCTCCGTCCCGGCATCGGACCGGGCGGCCGTCTCGAAGGTCCTCTGGAAGAAGGGAGAGGGCCTGGACGCGGTCCCCTGGTCCCCCGTCTTCGACCCGGGATCGGGGCGTTGCGTGTTCATCGCGAGCGAGGGCCGCGGCGGGTCGCTTTACCTGATCGATCCCGCCAAGCCGCAGCCGCAGGCGCCGGTGCGGCTTGAGAAGGCCGGCAACGTGATGGTGGGGATGACCCCGTCCCTGTCCGCGGACGGCCGATTCGTCATCTACGCCAATCAGGATTAGCGTGGCCGTCGAAATGCTGCAATTGCAGCAAAAAGCACTGGAGACCGGTCCCGGCGCGAGTTACGATGGGGGCTGCTCGATCGGGAATGGCCACGAGGCATCGGCCATCGACGTGGCCGCGGCGGCCCATGCCAGGCAATGGCACTCGGACAGGGGTCCCTCATCATCGGTCGTGCCCGGTCGGAATTTGACGACGGCGAGCCGTCGGTCCTTGGAGACGGGAGTCGCGGGGACGCGGGGGTCGAAGACGCCCCCCTCGAGATCTGTCCCGCCACATGTGCCTCGGCTCAGATCGATTGACGTCGAGGGAGGAAGTCGATGTTAACCAGCACAACACCCATGGCCTCTGGGATCTTGCCCAGCGTGAGCATGGAGCGCCCCCAGCTCCGCCCCTGGGTCGATCAGATGGCCGAACTTTGCAAGCCGGACGAGGTCGTCTGGTGTGACGGGTCCCAGGAGGAATACGACCGGCTCTGCGAGCTCCTGGTCCAGCAAGGGACCTTCCGCCGCCTCAACCCGGAGAAGCGGCCCAACAGCTACCTGGCCTGGTCCGACCCGTCGGACGTCGCTCGGGTCGAGGACCGGACGTTCGTCTGCTGCAAGCGGCAGACCGACGCCGGGCCGACGAACAACTGGGTCGACCCGATCTCGATGAAGCAGACGTTGCTCGAGCTTTTCGACGGCTGCATGCGCGGCCGGACGATGTACGTCGTCCCGTTCAGCATGGGGCCGATCGGCTCGCCGATCTCGCACATCGGGGTGCAGCTCACCGACTCACCCTACGTGGTGGTCTCCATGCGGATCATGACGCGGATGGGCTCCGCCGCGCTCGACGCCCTGGGGGACGGCTTCTTCGTGCCGTGCGTCCATTCCGTGGGCAAGCCGCTCTCCCCGGGGGAGGCGGACGTCGCCTGGCCTTGCAACCCCGGCGAGAAGTACATCGTCCACTTCCCGGAGGAGCGCGCCATCTGGTCCTTCGGCAGCGGCTATGGCGGCAATGCGCTGCTGGGCAAGAAGTGCTTCGCCTTGCGGATCGCCTCCTGCATGGCCAGGGACGAGGGCTGGCTGGCCGAGCACATGCTCATCCTGGGCGTCGAATCCCCCCAGGAGCAGAAGGCTTACGTCGCCGCGGCCTTCCCGAGCGCCTGCGGCAAGACGAACTTCGCGATGATGGTCCCGCCGGATCGCTACGAGGGCTGCAAGGTCACCACGGTCGGGGACGACATCGCCTGGATCAAGATCGGCAAGCACGGCCAGTTGTACGCGATCAACCCGGAGTTCGGCTTCTTCGGCGTGGCGCCGGGCACCTCCTACGACTCGAACCCGAACGCGATGGAGACGATCCGCGCCAACACCATCTTCACGAACGTCGCCCTGACGCCGGACGGCGACGTCTGGTGGGAGGGGATGACGAAGGAGCCTCCGCCGCAGCTCATCGACTGGACCGGCCAGCAGTGGACCCCCGATAGCGGTCGCAAGGCCGCCCACCCCAACGCGCGATTCACGGCCCCCCTCTCGCAGTGCCCGACCCTCGATCCGGAATGGGAGAATCCGGAAGGCGTGCCGATTTCGGGCTTCATCTTCGGCGGCCGCCGATCCACGATCGTCCCGCTGGTCTTCCAGTCCTTCAACTGGAGCCATGGGGTCTTCCTGGCGGCGAGCATGGGTTCGGAGACCACCGCCGCGGCCGCCGGCAGTGTCGGCACGGTCCGCCGGGACCCGATGGCCATGCTCCCGTTCTGCGGATATCACATGGCGGACTACTTCAGCCACTGGCTGGACATCGGACGCCAGCTCCCGAATCCGCCCCGGATCTTTCGGGTCAACTGGTTCCGGAAGGGGCCCGACGGCCGCTTTCTTTGGCCAGGATTCCGCGATAACATGCGGGTACTGAAGTGGATCGTCGAGCGCTGCCACGGCCATGGCTACGGCGTCGAGAGCCCGCTCGGCTGGATGCCGCGGATGGAGGACTTCGACCTCGCCGGCCTCGAGAACTTCAGCGGCGAGGACTACGCCAGGCTGATGGAGATCGACCGGGATTCCTGGCTCCGCGAGGCGGTCGCCGTGGAGGAGCTCGAATTCAACCTCTATGGGAAGCTCCCGAAGGAGTTCCTGCTCCACCGCGAGCTGCTGATCTCGCGGCTCTGGCATTCGCCGGGATCGTGGAAGCTCTATCCCCAATTGCCGGTGTAACCGATTCGGTCCCTCTGCGATTCCACGATGGGAGGAAGGGGATCGCGGAGGGCACCGTCGCAGAACCGACTGTGATGCCCCGCTTTCGGGATCGGGGAGGGGAATGGGCAGAGTGAGAGTTGAACTCACGACACCAGGATTTTCAGTCCTGTGCTCTACCAACTGAGCTATCTGCCCGAAGTTTCATGAACGCATGCCAGGATAAGGTCGGTGACCCGGTCTGTCAACCACCTCGTTGGTCGCCATCGACCGGGCTGCGACGGCTGAGGTCCCTCGCGGATCAACTCCTTGGCCTCATGTCGCGTCTCATGTCATGAAGAGACAGCCACTTACAACAAACCACCGGCCGAGAGTTCTCACTCTCCGCGGCGGTGTCTTAATTTGAGGAGGAAGCTCGAGGTTCGTCGAGGTCGTCGCATTTCGAAGGTAGGGACGCAATGGCTCAGCCCTCGCACGAGCACCCTTCGGTTCCGGGCACAGCAATGGGACCCTCGCAGCCCCCGCGGCCCAGCCATTTTCCGCTGGTCAGGCTGCTGCAGCTCATCGTCCTCCTGCAATCCGAGAGATGTCCGAATGCAAGGAGGATGGCGGAGATCTGCGAGGTCAGTCGGCGGACCATCTATCGCGATCTGGCCATGCTCGACGAGGCCGGCATCCAGGTCCTCTATCGACCCGATCGGCAGGGATACCAGCTCGCCCGCAGCATGCTCCTGACCTCGCCTCGAATCGAGGAGCACGAGGCGATCGCGCTGCTGGTCCTCACACGCAACTGGAACGCTCATGAGGACCTCGGGCTGTCTCGCGCGGCCGGATCGGCCGTCGACAAGCTGCTCCAGGCACTCCCCGACTCCATGCGCAAGAACCTCCTGGCCCTCGCGGAAGTTGTCGGCGACTCTCCGTCACCCGACGCGACGAAGGCCGAGCCGACCGGCATCCACTCCCTCGTGCTCAAATCCCTGGCGTCGCGACAGCAGGTCCGCGTCTGGGTTCGCGACCGAGAGGGTGAACCCGCCGAGTCCACCAAGATCGCCGTCTACCGACTCTCGAGGATCGATGGCCAGTGGTGCCTCATCGGACGTTCAAGCCGTGACTGCAGCGTCTGCCTGATTCCCCTGCACAGGGTGGAGCGTGCGGAGAGCACCGCCGACGCCTATACGATCCCGCCTCGATTCAATCTCGAACGATTCCTCTTGCAGCACAGATCGCCCGCCGAGGCTCTGAATCCGGCCCAGGTGGGTTGAACGAGAAGAGCGGAAGTAACCCCATACCCCAAATCGGGTTATACTCCATGCGGTTGAAACCGAGCCGACGCCCAACATGCTTGCACCATCGCAGAGGAGCCATCGATTCATCGAGAAATGCTGGCCATTGCCGTTGACAGCGCGCGCGCCGTTCGTTATGGTCTGCGGTTGACTCACTGGATCATGAGATCCCGGCGGGTCGCGGCCAATCCGACTCGCGCCGTGAGAGACGCAGCGGTTCGGGTCCCATTGCCGCCGATTTCGAGCGCACCGGCAGGAATTCGAGAGGGATGCGGTTCCCTGGCCTTCGGCGTCACCCCTTCAACCAGGCGTTCCGCTCGATCGGAATCTGGCTCGCTTGACCCGGGACTCTGGTCTCTCTCCCTCCCCCATTTCTCCCGGTTTCAACGCTCCGCTCGCCGTCAATCAGCACAGGATGTGCCTCGTCAGGAGTTCGTTGGCGGATCATTCAAGGAGGATGCACCATGCTGGTCCTGAGCCGTAAGGTGGACGCCCAGATCGTGATCGGAGATCACATTCGCCTGACCATCGTATCCATCCGTGGGAACAGGGTTCGGCTAGGAGTGGAGGCGCCCACCGCTGTCTCCGTATTCCGCCATGAGCTTGTTCCCGAATCGGTGGAGGCGGAGATCCTCGTGACCGACCAGGCGGCGCCTCAATCCGTTCCCGCTTCAACTTGCCCATTGTGACCGACGTCATGGAGTCACCCTGAACAGCAACGGGGCCAGGCTAGACATCCGAGGTTACGACCTGGTCGCCCCGAGCAGAATCCATCACCACGCCGACTCCCCTGATAAGCCATCCGATCCTTGTGACGACGAGATCAACCTACTCATGATTTCTACATCGATTCCGCAGATTGAGAGGGCGGCTCGAGTGGTCGTCGAGGATCAGTCGGACCGGCTCGAGGCGCGGCTCTGGGATCGTGCTCGATTCAATCTGATGTTGCTCTACGGCGGCCGTCGTGGCACCAGCATCGGTGCCACGAGCGGCACCGCCGCCGTCGGTCCCAGCTCCTTCACCGTGGCCGATCCGAAGTTCTGAGGACGGCAACGATCCACCGTCCCGGCACTCCTATCTCGACCGGACCTCGCGAGCGCCCCGGCCCCTTGCCGTTCCTGACGTCCAATCTCCGACGAGGCTCACCCAGGGCCCGATCGGCAGGACAGGACCATCGAGGCCGGCTCAGGGGCCGTGCCATTCTCCACGTAGATCCACCGATTTCCCGTCTTGCCGACGACGCGGCATGCGCCTGACTCGCGGAGGCAGTACGCAACACGCCGAGCGAAGTCGACGGGACGGTCGATCCTCTCAGACAGATCCAGCGTGGTGAATGGTTCCTTCCAGTCGGAAGTTGTAGGTAGGAGCGACCACAAATCGGACGGGCGCTCGATGGATGTGCGAGCCAGAATCCCCGTCAGCAGGCGATCCGCGATCGTGAAGCCCGGCCAGCGGCGTCTCGGGAGCCGTATTTCATCGATGTCGACCTCGAGGATCTCCAGCGTCAGGTTCGGGTGTGGCAACGTCCTGGCCATCCCCAC
>NZ_JAALJH010000090.1 GCF_011064615.1 Aquisphaera insulae
GGCGAGGCTCCTGCCGAGCCAGGCGCTAGCTGGCGATCGCGCCGGGGCCTGGTTCTCTGAGGACCGAGACGGCACCCACCGCCTGCACGGTGGGCCCCCGCATATCCCCTCCAGGTGGACCTTCATTTCGGAGATTTTCCGCCCACCCTGAAACTCGCAGGCCCGAATTCGGGATTGTACTGAGTAAGAGCTCAGCGAACGAGCGCGCGCGAGGTTCACCCCGGAGATGCTGCCATGGCCACCGAAGCCCAGATTCTGGCCAACCGAAGCAACGCCAGGCTCTCGACGGGACCGCGGACGAAGCGGGGCAAGGCCCGATCGGGGCGGAACGGATTCGGGCCGGGGGGGCGGAAGAAGCCGGCGCCCACGTCGCCCGCGGCCAAGCCCGGAGCGATCCAGGACCGCGTGGCCGAGTTCCTCCAGGCGGCGAGCTCGGCCGCGACCGAGGAGGAGAAGTCGCTCCTGAAACAGGCCGCCGAGCTCTCCTGCAAGATCGAGCAGGCGGAGCGGGCCGAGTCCGCGTACCTGGTGCGGGCCGTCCGCAAGGCGGAGGAGCGCCGGCAGGCGACCGAGGCCGATGCGGAGCGTCGGGCGGCGGGGCTGATGTGGCGGCTCCTGGATTGGAAGGAGCCCGGCGGCGACGACGTCGTCGAGGACCGGGCGTGGAAGATCCTCGAGGATCTGGAGGAATCGCCGCTCGGGCGGACCGGGCTGCTCCGGGCCTGGGCCTGGATGCGCACCCGGATCGAGGCCGGGACGCCGTTCGGGATCTCCGAGCGATTCCGGATCGCCCGGCTGCTCGGCTACGAGCCGCTCGATGTGGCGATGGTCCCGGACGCCATCGCGATCTTCCTGGCGCTCAACGCGCTCGACCCGGAGGGTCCGGCCGTCTGCGAGGACTTCTTCGCCATGGCCCGCGAGCGGGCCGCGGGACGTCCCGCGATGATCGTCAACTCGCTGGTCTGGCGTGAGGAGGAGCTCGAGCCGGGGGCCGAGGAGGAGGCCCGCGCCTTCCTGCTGGAACGAGTGGACAGGGAGGTGGCCCGGCTGACGCTCCTCCACGCCGAGACCGAGGCCGATCGGGCCGACCGCGAGGCGCTCGAAGCGAGCGCCGCCGTGGAGCGTCTCCGGGGCGAGGCCTCGGCGATGCACCGGCAGCTCCTCCGGGTCCTGGAGGCGATCTGCCGGATCCGCCGGACGGGGCCGGCGAGCGGGCCGGGAGCGGGAGGCTCGGCGCCGGCACTCCTCGCCGCGACGCAAGGTGTCGGGGCGGCCGGGGCCGAACACCTCGGGATCGCGCCGGCTCTGGAGCAAGGCCCCTCCGAGGCACCGGCCGGCCCATGCGTGGTGTTCCACCACGGCCAACCGGCGGAGGTGGAAAGGAGGCCAAAACGAGAAAAGTCGGCCCCTGCGAAGCCAATCGAAAACCGCATCGAGACTATTTCCGGAGAAGCACTTGCGGCGAGCCCTTCGAAGCAGGCGGAGCGACGACCGAAGCCAAGCTCCGCGGGAGTATCGGGGAGAGGCGAAGGTCGTCCGATGCCGCGTCGGGCCTGTCGCCCCGCCGCCCGGGCGGCTATGCTGGATCGGGAAACCGCATCGCTCCGAGCACCGAGAGACAGCCATGGCAGACGCAGCTCCAATCGTCGTCCCGAAGGGGTTCCGGGCGGCGGCCGGCAAGGCCGGGATCAAGCCGTCGGGCGGGATCGACCTGGCGGTCTTCGTGGCGGATGGGCCGTGCGCGGCGGCCGGGACGTTCACCACCAACCGGATCTGTGCGGCGCCGGTCAAGTGGTGCAAGAGCCTGCTGCCGGCCGACGACCTCCGCGCGATCGTGGTCAACGCCGGGAATGCCAACGCGGCCACGGGAGAGCAGGGGGTCGCCAACGCCGCGCGGACGGCGGCGAAGGCGGCGGAGCTCGTCGGCTGCGAGCCGCGGCAGGTGCTCGTCGCCTCGACGGGCGTCATCGGCCATCAACTGCCGATGGACAGGCTCGAAGCGGGACTGGAGCGGCTCGTCCCGCAGGCATCGACCGCCGCCACGAGCTTCGACGAGGCGTCACGGGCCATCCTGACGACCGATACACATCCCAAGGTGGTGTCGCTCTCCTACAGCGAAGGTGGGGTCGAGTTCCGCCTCCTCGCGATGGCCAAGGGGGCGGCGATGATCGGGCCGCGGATGGCCACGATGCTGGCGTTCCTGCTCACGGATGCCCCGGTCTGGCCGAACGACCTCCAGCCCATCCTCTCGGAGGCGGTGGAGGAATCGTTCAATTGCCTCTCGGTCGAGGGGCACGAGAGCACGAACGACACGGTCCTGATCCTCTCGAGCACCGCCGGCACGGAGCCCACCCTGGCGGGCGAGGCGCTGACGGCCTTCGCGGGGATGGTCCGCTCGGCGTGCGAGAGCCTGGCGAAGATGATGGCGGCCGACGGCGAGGGTGCGACCCACTTCATCACGATCGACGTCGAGGGATGTCGGGACCGCGACGAGGCCCGGGCGATCGCCCGCGAGGTCGCGGAGTCGGCCCTCGTGAAGACGGCGATCCATGGCGCGGATCCGAACTGGGGACGCATCGTCTCCGCGGCCGGATATGCGGGGGTGGACTTCGCCGAGGAGGAGCTTTCGCTCCGGATCAACGGCGTCTGCGTCTACGAATCCGGCGCACCGACGTCGTTCGACGCAGCGGCCCTCTCCGCCGACCTGAAGGCCCATCGCGACGTGTCGCTCCGGCTGGAGCTCCGCCGCGGCGAGGGCAAGGTCCGATTCTGGACGTGCGACCTGACCGCCGAATATGTTCACCTGAACGCGGATTACACGACGTGACCGCGCCGGAACGGCTCGAGACCGAACGGCTGGAGCTGCGGATGTTCCGGGAGTCGGACCTGGACGCCTACGCGGCGATGTGTGCCGATCCGGAGGTGATGCGGCACCTCGGCGACGGCCAGCCGATGACCCGGTCCGAGGCGTGGCGGAGCATGGCGACCGTGCTGGGCCACTGGCGGCTGCGAGGCTTCGGCCTCTGGGCCGTGGTGGACCGCGGCGGCGGCGAGCTCGCCGGCCGCGTGGGCCTCTGGCGGCCGGAAGGGTGGCCGGGCATCGAGCTCGCCTGGACGCTCCGCCGCGAGTTCTGGGGCCGCGGGCTCGCCACCGAGGCGGCCGTCGCGGCGCTCGGGGTCGCGTTCGGCCCGCTCGCCCAGTCGCACGTCATCAGCATGATTTCCAGCTCCAACGGCCCCTCGATCCGCGTCGCCCGCCGGCTCGGGATGCGGCTGGAGGGGCGGACGACGCTCCTGGGCCAGTCCGCCGAGGTCCACGGGATTCGCCGCCGAATCGTCCCGATCCAGAGATGAAGGCGCGAACCCCGGGGGATGGCCCCCCCTCTGACGTCCCGAGAGACGGCCCGCGATTCTCCGCGTCCCGCCGGAATTTTCCCTTTCTTTTGGTTTGACGAATCTCTATACTTGGCTCGGTCTGGAATCAAATGAGTGCATGTTGATAGACGTATTGACGTCTGTTACTTATCTCATGAGATGTCCGGCCCGCTCGGCGGAATCGACCGCACGGACGTTCCGAAGTGTGCAGGCGTGATGCGCCCTGATTGAGGAGTTTGATGGTGGGCAAGAAACTGTACGTCGGCAACCTCACCTACCGCACGAACAGCTCCGACCTGGAGCAATTGTTCTCCCAGTACGGCAGCGTCCAGAGCGCCGAGGTGATCTCCGACCGGGAGACCGGCCGGAGCAAGGGTTTCGGTTTCGTCGAGATGGGGACCGATGCGGAGGCCAGGGCCGCCATCGACGCCCTGCATGAACACGAGGTCGACGGACGCCGTCTCACCGTGAACGAGGCTCGTCCTCGCGAGCCCCGCGGTGGTGGAGGCGGCGGCGGTGGAGGCTGGCGAGGTGGCGGCGGGGGTGGCGGTTACGACCGCGGCGGCCGCTATTGAACCCTCGCCCGACGCGCCCGGATGAAAATGCGAGCAGCCGTCCCCGGTTCGCGGAGACGGCTGCCGAACATTCTCGTACGTAATCCGATGGCCATCTCGCCCCGCTCGGGGATCCGAGATGAGCGGCGGGTCGCGCTCAGCCTTCGGCCTTCTTGTTGGCCGCGGCCAGGGGGCGAAGGACGGCGAGCATGGTGTTGAGATGCGCGAGTCGCGGGCCGAACTTGTCGACGAAGTCGCCGAGCGAGAAGTCTCCTTCGAGGAGATTCTCGTGGTTGTCCTCGACATAGTAGGCCATGTCTCGCATCAATGAGGCGTGAACCTCCTCGAGGCGCTTGAGCGTATCCTTGCACGCGTCCAGGACGTGCTCGTGACCCTGTTGCCACCGCTCGAGGTCCGCGCCCTGTCGCGCCCGCTGCTCGCGATTGACCTGGACGATCTCGCGGGAGAGGTCCAGTTGCTGCCGCTGGATCTCCATCATCTGACGGAGGGTATCCAGCGTCTGGTTCTGGAGATTCGCCAGGAGATGGAGCAGCAGGACGGGATCGTTGGGATTGGGGGGCGATCCGGCGCCCGCTCCCTGGCCGGTCGGCGAGACTTCCATGCGATAAGTCCAGGGCGCCGACGAGGGGTTCTCTCGAGAGGACACTCAAACCTCCGGGTTCCGGGTGAGCGTCGGAAGGGCGACGATTGGACCTCCGCCTGGAAGCCCGCGCCGGCGTCATGATGCCCGGCCCTCACAACTATACTTCAGGTTCGGTCCGCGGCATAGGTCATTGGCGCGACGAATCCGTCGGGCCGGCGCCGCGGCCGGGGGCCGAAAGGCCCGGCACTGCGGGGATCAGAAGCCGATGTCCGGATCCTGCGAGGCGTGCTCGAAGGCGTCCGGGAGTGCGTCCACGAGGTCCCCGGCGATGAGGCCGATGACGCCGTTATGGTCCTTCGCGATGTCCCCCGCGAGGCCGTGGATGTAGACCCCGAGCTGGGCGGCCTCGAAGGCCGGGAGCTTCTGGCCGATCAGGGCGGCGATCACCCCGGTGAGGCAGTCGCCGGTGCCGCCCGTGGCCATGCCCGGGTTGCCCGTGGTGTTCACGTAGGCGCGGCGGCCGTCGGTGACGACCGTGCCGGTCCCCTTGAGGACGACCGTCAGGGGGTTGAAGCGGCCGGCGAACGTCGCCGCCTGCTCGACCCGCGCCGCCTGGATGTCCTTCACGGTCCCGCCGATGAGGCGGGCCATCTCGCCCGGATGGGGCGTGATCACGACGGGCTGGTCGCCGGCGGCGAGGAGGTCGACGTGCCCCTCGGCCAGGACATTGAGGGCGTCGGCGTCGAGGACGAGCGGCTTCCCGGAGGCCTCGAGGAGCCATCGGACCAGCCCGAGGGTGCCGTCGGAGCGACCCAGGCCCGGGCCGGCGGCGATCACCGTGGCCGCGGAGGCCAGGCGCTCGATCGCGGGGCGAGCCCTGGCGAAATCGATCAGGCCGTCGTCGTCCTGGGGGAGGGGATAGGTCATGTACGAGGGCTCGAAGCTGGCGACGGTCGGCTGGACCTCGGCGGCGGACGCGACGCGCACCAGGCCCGCGCCGGAGCGGATCGCCGAGGCGCCGCAGAGGGCCGCGGCGCCGGCCATCCCCCGGCTCCCCGCCAGGACCAGGACGTGGCCGAACTGGCCCTTATTGCTGTCGACCGGCCGGGCCGGGAGCGAGGGCAGGGATTCGATGCGTTGCACGGACATGGGACGTCTTGCTCCTTGGCCCGGAGAGTCCGGGCGCTCACTCTGGGACGGTGGCGGACGCGGCACGGGCCGCGGAGAGGCGGGCCATCCCCGCCCGGCGCGCGATCAGGCCGGCATTGTGGCCGCCATTGAAGCCCGCGTCGATGTTCACGACCGTGACGTTCGAGGCGCAGCTATTGAGCATGCCGAGCAGCGCCGCAAGGCCCTGGAAATGGGCCCCGTAGCCGATGCTCGTGGGGACGGCGATCACCGGGCAGGCGACGAGCCCTCCCACGACGCTGGGCAGTGCGCCTTCCATCCCGGCGACGACGACGAGGGCATCCGCGTCGCCCAGGCGGGGGAGCTGATGGAGCAGGCGATGGAGCCCCGCGACCCCGACGTCGGCCACGAGCGTGACGTCGCAGTTCCAGGCCTCTGCGGTGACCCTGGCCTCCTCGGCCACCGGGAGGTCGCTCGTCCCCGCCGTGACGATCACGACCCGGCCGACCTTGGGGCCGTCGGAGTCCGGCCCGGCGATCCGGAACGTCCGGCCGACGGCGTTGTGCACCCCCTCGGGGAAGGCCCCCTTGAGGTGCACGGCGGCCGCCGGCTCGACCCGCGTGACCAGCCCGCCCTGCCCGTGCTCCAGGAGCGTCCGGAGGATGGCCTCGATCTGGGGGGCGGTCTTGCCCTGGCCGAAGACGACTTCCGGGAACCCGCACCGCACTCGGCGATGGAGGTCGACCTTGGCGAAGTCGCCGGCATCCACGTAGGGATGGGTCTCGATCCGGCGGGCCGCGTCGGATGGCGAGAGCCTCCCGGCGGCCACGGCCTCCATCATCTGCGACAGCTCGTGGGGGTCCATGGCGGGGCCGATCCTCGTGGCGGTGGGCACGTTCGCACCTGGGCGATTCCGAAGGACATCCCTTGTAACCCCGGGCGGGGGGAAACCGCAACCGATTTGACTTTCGACCGCTCGGCGTGGCGTGCTAAGCTCGACGTCCTTGGGCGGGTGGGACGATGCGGCTCGGCCAGGCCGGGCGGCACCTGGGGCATCCGCCGAACGGCCTCGAGGACGATCATGCCGGTCAGCCCCGCCGAACCCCCACCGGGCAGCCCCACGACCCGGCCGCGAGTCCCCGTCGCCGGCCCGCCCCCGGTCGCCCGGCCCGTCGATTCGATGCCGGGCCAGGATCGGGCCCCGAGCTTGCCGCCCGTCGACGACCTGGACCTCCCGTGGTGGACCCCCGCCGCGCTCAAGGGATGGGCGGCATCGATGGTCCTGCATGGGATCTTGCTCCTCATCCTGGCCTTCTGGGCCTTCTCGCCGCCCCTCCATCGAGTCATCCAGATCGACGGCCGACTGGCCGGGTCGCCCAACGGCGTGCCCGAGGGCTCGACGCTGACCGGCGGCCTGAATGCGCCGATCGACGTGCCGGACCATCCGTTGGAGCTGCCTCCGCCTCCCACGCCGTTCGAGGAGATGCCGCTCGAGCTCAATTCCAACGGCCTCGAATCGATGCTGACCCGGGCCCGAGACGCCCGCCCGAGCGCCGGCGGCGGGGCCCCCAACGCCAACCCCGGCGCCGGGGACGGCGACGGATTCGGCCTGGCCCGGTTCGGCGACGGGGGCGAGGTCGTCCGCGGCGTCGCCGTGAAGGTGGGCGACCCTCAGTTCACGCTGATCTGGGACAGCGACGCCGACCTCGACCTGCACGTCATCGAGCCGGGCGGCAAGGAGATCTACTGGGAAGAGCCGAAGGGGAAGCAGGGCGGCGAGCTCGACGTGGACAACACCAAGGGTTTCGGTCCGGAGAACATCTACTGGCTGGTCGAATCCTCCGGCCCGGGCTCGCAGAAGGTCAAGGGGCCCGGCCCGCCGGGCAACTACCAGTGGTTCGTCGTCTACTGGGGCGGTTTCGGCGGCGTCCCCAAGCCGACCCACTGGAAGGTCCGGATCAAGCACCAGGGGAAGCTGACCGTCGTCAACGGGAAGTTCCGGGCCCTCAACGAGCGGAGCCGGACTTTTACCCTCAAGGTGGATCCGCCGCCGGGCCCGTGAGGCCGCCGATCGCCCGAAATGCTCCAAGATTCCGCCCCGATCGGCGAACAGACTGTCGCGATGGCCCAGGGAATCCCGCCGACACGACGACGCCGGAACCCCCGGCTTGACTGTTCCGGTTGTGTCGACGGGGCGAAGAAAGGTAAACCTTTCGATCTCGCCCTCCTTGGGTTTTGCCGCTATACTCACGGACAGTGGGTGCCGGGCCTCCCGGATCGCGGTCGCATAACAGGGGCTCCGAGGTTCGCCATGTCGAGCACGCTCCGGGATGAGCTGGCGTCGTTGAAGATCGAACGTCCGGACCGAGGTCGGGTCTCGCGGCAGCCCGAGGCACCGGCGAGGCCGTTCAGCGGCGCCGAGTATCGCCGTCGGGGCGGGGGCGCCCTGCGGCTCCTGTCATGGATTCTGTGGCTGATCCCGCTGGGGATCATGGGCGGGGCGGGCTGGTACGGCTACAAGCAATACGACCAGATCCGCAGCAAGCCCGAAGTCACCGTGGGCCTGGTGCAGCGGATGACGACGGGCGAGGCCGAGAAGCTGCTCACGGCCAAGGGTTACCTGAAAGCCCAGAAGCAGGCGATGATCGGGACGAAGGTCGCCGGCCGCGTCGATCAGATGCTCGTGAAGGAACACGACCACGTCGAGGCCGGGGCCCTGCTCGCGGTGATCGAGCACCACGACCTGGACGCGATGATCGAGCAGCGAGAGGCCAACCTGGAGAAGGCGAAGGCCGAGCTCGAGGAGGCCACGGCCGAGGGCTGGCAGAAGGGCCGAGAGGCGCAGCGTGCCGAGCGGCTCGCCGGCAAGTCCGTGGTCGCGCAGGAGGAATTCGAGAAGGCGAGGGCCTCCAGCGACATGACCCAGGCCCGGATCAAGGCCCTGCGGGCCTCCATCCGGGCGATGGAGGCGAACATCAAGGAGATGAAGTCGACGCTCCGGTACGAGATGGAGATCCACGCCCCGTTCGCCGGCACGGTCGTGGAAAAGCAGGGCGAGGTCGGCGAGATCATCTCGCCGATGGCGATGAGCTCGTCGCTCGGGCGGTCGGCCGTGGTGACGATCGCCGACCTGCAGCACATGGACGTCGAGACCGACATCTCGGAGAACCTGATGTCGCGGATCGAGCTCGGGCAGCCTGCGGAGGTCTCCGTGAGCGCGAACCCGAGCAAGCGATACCAGGGCAAGCTCCGCCAGATCATCCCGATGGGCGACCGGACTCGAGGCACGGTCAAGGTCAAGGTGGAGATCACCGATCCGGACGAGAAGCTCTTCCCCGAGCTCGCGGCCACCGTCCACTTCCTGCCGTTCAAGTCGGGCGAGCAGGCCGAGGCGAACCGCTCCTTCGTGTTCGTCTCCAAGGCCGCGGTCTTCCAGGCGAATGGCCACGACTATGTCTGGGTGGTGGACCGCAAGTCGCGGCTATCCAAGCGGGCGGTGGAGGTCGCGGCCACCCGCGAGGACCTCGCTCGCGTCGAGACCGGGCTCGAGGCCGGGGAGAACGTGGTCCTGAATCCCCCCGGGACCCTGAAGGAGAACGAGATCGTCCGGATCGCCGAGTAGTCCCACTCGGTCCCGCCCGGACCTGACCCAGCTTGAGGAGATTCCAAGCTCATGAGCGAGCCGTCGATCATCCTGCGGCAGGTGTACAAGGACTACCGCCGCGACGAATTCGTCGTCCCCGTGCTGGCGGGGCTGGATCTCGAGGTACCCAAGGGGGAGTATCTCGCCCTGATGGGCCCGTCCGGCTCCGGCAAGACGACCCTGCTCAACCTCGTGGCCGGGCTGGACCGGGCGACGAAGGGGGAGGTCATCGTCCACGGCCAGGACCTGGGATACCTCTCCGAGGCCGAGATCACGCGATGGCGGGCCAACAACGTCGGCTTCATCTTCCAGACCTATAACCTGATCCCCGTCCTGACCGCCTTCGAGAACGTGGAGCTGCCGCTCCTGCTCACCCATCTTTCCCGCAAGCAGCGCCGCGAGCACGTGATGACCGCGCTCAAGATCGTCGGATTGCAGGCGCGCGAGCACCATTACCCGAGGCAGCTCTCCGGCGGCCAGGAGCAGCGCGTGGCCATCGCCCGCGCGATCGTGACCGATCCCTATCTGCTGGTCGCGGACGAGCCGACCGGCGACCTGGACCGGAACACGGCCGGCGAGATCCTCGACCTCCTGGAGCTGCTCAATCGCGAGTTCGAGAAGACGATCGTCATGGTCACGCACGACCCGATCGCCGCGGCCCGCGCCGGCCGTCAACTCCACATGGACAAGGGCAAGCTCGTCGACGACATCATCCAGGACAGCCGCGTGCAGGTCGCGTCATGAAATACTTCAACTACATCCTCCGGAACGCGCTCCGCAACCCGATCCGGTCCGTGTTGACCCTGGCGTCGACGGCCATCTGCCTGTTCCTGATGATGATCCTGCTCGCGTTCTTCGCGATCAATGACGAGGTCGCGGCCCAGACCCGGATCTACAACCGGATCATCACGATGAACGCCAACGGGTTCGCGGGCATGGTCCCCATCGGCCGGATCCCCCAGATCACGCAGATGGACGGCGTCGTGGCCGCGACCCCCTTCTCGTGGTACGGGGGCAAGTATCACGACCAGGTCATGCCGTTCGCGCAGTTCGCCATCGACGCCGACACGGTGTTCACGATCCTGGACGAATACACGGTCCCGCCCGATCAACTCGCCGATTTCAAGGCCAACAAGGACGGGGCCGCCATCGGCCGCCTGCTCGCCAGCGACTGGAAGCTGAAGGTCGGCGACCCCTTGCCGCTCAAGGGGGACATCTACCCGGTCGACATGAACCTCACCGTGCGGGCGATCTACGACGGCGCATCCAACCGCGACCTGCGGATGTGCCTCTTCCACTTCGACTACTTCGACGAGGCGATGAAGCGGGTGACGATGTCGTCGGCCTCCGGCGGCTCGCTGGCCACCAACAGCGCCCGCAACTCCGGCAACGCCGGATCGATCTTCGTCAAGTGCAAGAACGCCAACATGATGGCGGGCCTCTGCAAGAAGATCGACGACGAGTACCGCAACAGCGAGTTTCCCACGCGGACGCAGACCGAGGAGGCGTTCGCCAAGATGTTCTCGGAGATGCTGGGCGACCTCAAGAACGCGATCTACGGGATCGGCGCGGCGGTGGTGATCTCGCTCCTCTTCGTGGCCGGCAACGCGATGGCCATGGCGATGCGCGAGCGGACGTCGGAGGTCGCGGTGCTCAAGGCGATCGGCTTCGGCAAGGGGCGGGTCCTCTTCCTGGTGCTGAGCGAGGCCATCCTCGTGGCGGGCCTCGGGGGCGCCGCGGGGGCACTGGGCTGTAAGTTCCTCTGCGACTACGTCGACATCGCCAAGTTCACGGCGGGGTTCATGCCGTTCTTCTACATCCCCTGGAACATCGCGCTCTTTGGGGTTGCCGTGTCATTGTTCATCGGCTTCGTCAGCGGCTTCTTCCCGGCCATGATCGCCGCCAATTCGTCGGTCATCGACGGGCTGAGGAAGGTCGTCTGACCGGGGTTCGACTCATCGGGGAATGCAGAGGGACTCATGATCCCGATCAAGTACAACGTCCGGAACCTCCGGGTCCGGTGGAAGACGACGCTGATGACCATGCTCGGCACGGCGCTCCTCGTCGGATCGTCGTGCATCCTCTTCGGCCTGGTGGATGGCCTGGAATACAGCCTCAAGGTCTCCGGCGATCCGCTCGACCTGATCATCCTGCGGAAGGGGTCATCGAGCGAGACGTCGGGGGGATTCGAGGGGGCGAAGGCGGACGAGGTCTTGAACGTCAAGGGGATCGCGCGGGATGAGGACGGCAAGCCCCTGGCCGCCAAGGAGCTGCTCAACATCGCGATCGCGGAGCGCGGCAACGGCACCCGCAACAACCTGATCATCCGCGGCGTCCAGCCAGCCTCCCGCAAGCTCAGGCCCGACTTCAAGATCGTGGCCGGCCGCGACCTGACCGAGGGCCGGAACGAGTGCATCGTCAGCAAGAGCCTCTCCCGCCTCTACAAGGGGGCGCAGGTCGGGGGCCTGCTCAACTTCGGGGACAAGGAGAAATACCAGGTCGTCGGCATCTTCTCGGCGGGCGGCAGCGCGGCCGAGAGCGAGGTCTGGGCCGACCTCAAGGACGTGGAGCGCAACACCGGACGCGACGGCTCGGTCTCCTGCGTCCAGCTTCGCGCGGCCAGCCCGGTCGACTTCGCGGCCATCCAGAAGACGCTCACCGAGGACACCCAGTTCCGCCTGGCCGCGCTGCCGGAGACCTCCTATTTCGAGACCCAGGCCAGGTCCAGCCTCTTCCTCAAGGTGGCCGGATCGCTGATCGCCGTCCTGCTCACGTTCGGCGCGATGTTCGCCGCCGCGAACACCATGTTCGCGGCCGTCAAGTCGAGGACGCGTGAGATCGGCACGATGCGGGCGCTCGGCTTCTCGCAGTGGGACGTGCTCATCTCCTTCATGGGGGAGTCGCTCCTCCTCTGCACGCTGGGCGGCGTGCTCGGCATCCTCCTGACGCTCCCCCTGAACCTCCTGACGATCGAGACCAGCAACTTCAGCACGTTCTCCTCGGTCTCCATCACGTTCCGGTTCGGCTGGTTCGTGGCCGCCGTGGCGCTCACCATGACCATCGCGATGGGCCTGTTCGGCGGCATCCTCCCGGCTCTTCGGGCGGTCCGACAGGAAGTGATCGCGGCCTTGCGGGAACTCTGAGGGCGCGCGAGCTCGAGCCTCCTCGAGTGATCGGAGATCGGCCGGAGCCCGGGAGCCGCGAGCCGCCGGCCGCTCGTTCCCCTCACTTGATCGTGTCGAGCCACTCGAGGAAAGCGTCCATGCCCTTGATCGTCTTCGACTTGGCGAGGTCCAGCGCGGCGGCGGCCTCCTCCTCGGGCAGGTTGGGCTCGGCCGCCAGGAATTCCTCGACGGTCTTCCAGGTCACTTCGTCTCGCTGGTGGACGGGGACCGAATGGATCCCCATGTCGTTGAAGATCTCGACGGACTTGTTGGTCCCGCCCTCGATGTGGAACTGGAGGATCTTCCGGTTCCCATACATCAGGGAAAGCAGCGTCGTGTGCAGTCGCGAGGTGATGATGGCGTCACGCTTGGCCAGGAATGGCAGATACATCGTGTCGTCGGAGTAGACGCCCGTGTTCGGCCTGAGATAGGTCCCCAGCCCCTCGCGGATCATCTCCTGGCCGAACGGCTCCTCGACGCGCACGAAGTCCACCTGGGTGTCGGTCTTCTCCAGGTTGGCGACGATCTCGCGGAGGCGATCGAGGTACTCTTCCGTGACGCCCGCGTTCGGGAGCCGGAACGCCGTCGCGATGCCGGGCTTGTAGATGTACCGCTTGGGGTGCTCGAGGAACGCGATGTCCGCCGAATCGACGACCCACTTGGCCCCGGCGCCACGTGCATTCTCGGCGGAGCGGCTCGTCCGCGCGATCACCAGGTCCGCCCCGGCGACCGATTCCCGGACCGACGGTTGCTTGAGCGCCCCCTGCTCGATGGAGTGGAAGAGGATCGCGCGTCGCTTGACGCGGGGGTAGAAGCGAAAGACGTCGTTCTTTGTGTAGAATTCGTTGATGCGACCGCCGGGGGCCTCGCAGACGGCGTCGAACGTGTCGAGGTAGGCGAAGGGCCGGTAACCGCGGCCCACCCTCTCCGCGACCTCTCGCATCCAGCGGCGGGGTCGGCTCTGGTCCTCGAGGATCTTGAGCTGCGGGAACCGCCTGACGAGCCGGGCGCAATAGGCCGGGTCCATGACGGACTCGAGGAGGAAGTCGTACTTGTCAAGGATGCCGAGCTTCTCCAGGTAGCCGAAGAAGGCGAAATGGTGCGGGAAATCGGTGGTTCCGTGAGCTCGCATGTACGCGATGGTCGGCATAGGGCAATCCCGAGGAGGAAACGAGTCCCGAGACGAGGCTCGGGGATGGGCCATGACGCCTTCAGCGGCGCAGCCCCGTCAAGAGTAGGGGTAAGTCGCGAGGGAGTATTGGGAGAGCCAGCCGAGGTCCTCCGGGGTCCCGGAGAGCCAGCGGGCCCACAGGTCGCCGGCGACGAGCGGGACGCCCAGGCGTCCCCAGGTGGCCTCGGAGGCCGCCGACTGGGACCGATACCGGTCCTGATCGTCGGCCAGGGTCTTCAGGCATTCGGCGAGGGCCGCCGGATCCTTCTGGGGGAAGATCGAGACCGCCCGATCGCCCCGGAGCCTGGCCACGAACATGGGGTGGTCGGAGATGACCAGCGGGCTCCGAGAGATGAAGCCGTCGATGATCGCCATCGGCAGGCCCTCGCCGTAAGCATGGTGACTGGGGACTGTCACGACGTCGCACTCTCGCATCGTCGCGATCACGTCGTCGTGCGTGACCTGGCCCAGGAACCGCACATGATCGGCGACGCCCAGGGATCTTGCCAGGGCCTGGAATTCGTCGAGCTTGCCGGTCCCCATCAGGGCGGCCGACGCGTCATTGCCACCCCGCCGGAGGATCGCGATGGCACGGATCAGGTCGCCGACGCCTTTCTCCTCGACGACCGCGCCGGCGTACGCCACGGACAGCTTTCCCGGCTCCCGCGGGGCCAGCTTGGGGGGGAAGTCCGCCGGCGACTGGAAACGGGGCCAGTCCCAGGGCAGGATCTTCTTCGCCGAGACTCCAACGCGGACCAGGTCCCGAGAGGCATCGAGCTGGTGATTGGCGACGAAGTCGATGCCGGGCTGATTGAGGACCCGGGCGAGCCGCCAGAGGTGGATTCGACGGCTCAAGGGGAGCCGACGAAAGCTATCCGCAAGGAAGGGTAGCACCCTGACGCCTTCGCGAAGGCACCACCGGATGATCGGCAGGCAGGGGTATCGCACGATCACCGAGGTCGGGGAGATCTCCTTCAGTCGGCGTAGGACATTCCCCGACGTCCTGGCATTCCACGGAATTTCGGGCAGGCCGATGCAACGGACGCCGCTGGGCAAGACCTCGTCCGCGGCGGGCTTCGCCACCGTGATCACCGTGGTCGGGCCGCAGGTCGCCGGCAGCTTCTCGACCAGGTCCACGGAGTACCGCTGCGCGTAGTACGTCTCACCCAGGCCGCTCGCGAACCTGTGCACGGCGCCCGCGTAATCCCCGAACTGCACGAACACGACACTCGGTTGCCTTCGCGTCATCGACCCTTCGGCCGAGCCGGCGGGATTCTGCACCATGCAATTATCCGGTCATATAAGTAAGACGATGCAATGAAGACGCCTCGCAATGAAGTCGAGTGGATTGGTGGTGCGAGGTGGAGCCGGCGTGCGGGGCGGCAGGTTCTGTGTGGTCCGAGGCGACAAGTCAATCGTCGCCCCTTATCAGGAAAACGATAGCGATTGGAAATGGCCTTTGCAAGAGATCCACGAGGGCGTGCGGTTTTGTCATCGCGGCTCGCGGCGCGGACGTCCTTCATGGGTTCCCCACGCCTCGATGCCATGCGACGTAAGCCGCAAGCCCTTCGCGGAGCGAGGTCTGCGGTCGATAGCCGAGCTCGGCGGAGGCACGGCTGATATCGGCGAACGTCTGGCGGACGTCTCCGGGTTGGCCGGGAAGCTCGGTGATCGACGGAGCCTTGCCCAGCGCCTCGCCCAGGGAGTTGATCAGGTCTCGGAGTCCGATCGGGTCGGAGTTCCCGAGGTTGTAGATCCGATAGCCTTCGCACCCGGCGATGGCCCTGATGATGCCCTCGATGATGTCCCCGATGAAGGTGTAGTCGCGCCGGGTCGAGCCGTCGCCGAACATGGGCACCGGCTCGCCGCGTTCGATGAGCCGCGTGAACTTGGCGATGGCGAGGTCGGGCCGGTTCCTCGGCCCGTAGGCCGTGAAGAACCGGAGCCCCGTGACCGGGAGTCCGTGGAGATGATGGAAGGTATACGCCATCAGCTCGCACGCCTTCTTCGTCGCCGCGTAGGGGCTGATCGGAGAGTCCACCGGATCGGTCTCGCGGAACGGTCCCGCGGCCCGGTCGCCGTAGACGCTCGAGCTGGAGGCGAAGAGGAATCGCGGGCGAGGCTCCAGTCGGCAGGCCGCCTCCAGCCAGCGGACCGTCCCCAGGACGTTGACGTCGGTGTAGAGGGCCGGGGCCTCGATGCTGGGCCGGACGCCGGCGCGGGCCGCCAGGTGGACGATCGCGTCGGGCTGCACGGCTGACACCAGCCGGCCCGTCGCTTCCGCATCGCGGATGTCCAGCTCGCACAGCCGGCAGCGCGGGCTGGCAAGTGCCCGGGAGAGGTTGGATTCCTTCGTGGACCTCGCGTAGAAGGGGTCGAAATTGTCGACGACGACCACCTCGTCTCCCTCGGCGAGGAGGCGGTCGACGAGGTGAGAACCGATGAACCCGGCACCACCGGTCACGATCACTCGCATGGATCTATGCCTTCACGGAAGGTGTGATCGGCGACGAGGCCTGAGGCCCCTCGACCGGCCGCGGTGCCGTTCTCAGGGGCGGGATCCGCTCGTCTCATACGTCTGCTCGCCGGCCGTGATCGGGAAAGACATCCGATTCTGAGGAGGGGCCAGCGGGCAGGTGGCGAACGGGATGTAAGCGCAGGGGAGGTTGGTTGCCCTGTTGAAGTCCAGCACCAGCTCACCGGTGGTCGTCCGAGACACCGTGAGTTGCCTGGCCCCGCCGGCTGTCGTCCTTCCGCTCGTGCCGTCCCGGAAGACAATCCAGAGCGATCCGTCCGCCTCCGACGCCGCCTGAAGCCGGTATTCCTTCCCGTCATGGCGGAAGACGACGTGGCCGGGGCTCTCCGCCACCTCCTGCTCGCCGACGATCGTGTTGAAGACCAGCCGGGTTTTTCCCGATGCCGGGACGAACCGCGCCGGGATCCTCCAGCTCGGGTCGACGGGATACCAGCGCAGTCCCTTGAAGTTCCGGCGGGCCTCGCTACCCGGGTCCTTGACGCGGAGGGCGTACCTCGTGCCGCGTCGCAGGAGGATCAGGCGGATCTTACCCACGCTCAGGACGTCGGGCTTTCCCGTCGCGTCGGATCGAATTTCTCCGGCGGAGAACGGGGCCCCGGACTTCATCACCGTCGCCCCGGAGGCCGCCTCGAAGTTCGCGGCCTCGCCGCGAAGCTCGATCGTGCCGACTTCGGCCGGGGCACTCGCGGGAAGCAGGATGTCCGCGGTGGGATCGCTCCCGAGCCGGAGCTTGCCGGGGGAGAGCCAGTGCAGGCCCACCACGCTGAGCCAACCGTCCTCGGACTTGAGGTCAGCCTCTCGCTGCTGTCGGAACCGCTCGATCTCCGCGCCGTAAGCTCCGTCATCGGCGTGAGCGGTCATCGACGGGTGGTGCCACGAGGCCAGGAGGAGCATGACAAGGAGACGCGGACGGATTGGCGGCATGGGTGAAATCCTGAGGAGGCTGCCGACCGCTCGTGAGCGCCGACGGCTGCAGACGTTGTATCGTATCCTGTCCGCAGCCGTCGATGAACACCGGGCCCGCCGGTTCCCTCACGGATTGACGTGGAGCGTGGCCGTCAGGTCCAGCGGCGGCTCGTCGGGGAGGTCGGTGTGGACGCGGAAGACCCGCTTCAGGTCGCCCCGCGTGTTCCCGTCTCCCGGCCGGTAGGCGACGGTGATCACGTGCGTGTTCTTGCGATCGGGCGCGGCCGCGGCCACCGAGAAGCCGTCGCCGGCGCCTTCCACCTTCGTGATGGCGAAGGGGCGCGTGCTCCGCACGACGAACCGCCCCTGCTTGCCGTCGGCCGAGCTGATCTCGCCCATGGTCAGGACCGACGGAGCGGCCGTCAGGTCCCCCCGGACGTAGCCGGTGATCAGCACGGGGATGCTCGGCGTCTCCCGGTCGTTGCTCAGCAGTCGGATCTCGTCGCGGATCGGCCCGGCCGGTGCGTCCGCCCGCACCCCCACCGTGAGGGCGTAGCTCACCACCCCCTTGGGGTCCCTCTTCGTCTCCACGAGCTGCGCGGTGAGCACGCGGCTGGCCGACACCATGCGATCGAACTTCCAGGCGGGATTGCCGATCCGGTCGATCGTGATCACCTGGGTGGGGCTCTGCCCCTTGATCACGGCGCCGAAGTCCGCCGAGCCGGGATTGAGGACGATGTCGGCGAGGATGTTGGACGACACCCCGAGCCGGACCTCGGCCTCGCGCCCGCTCGCCGTGACCAGCGTCACGAAGAGCGTGGTCGCCTTGAGGCCCAGGAAGTTCCGCGTGTCCATCTGGGCCTCGATCACCGCGCTCTGGCCGGGGTTGACCGTACCGGTGCTCGCCTTGCCGCTGGTGCATCCGCACGAGGGGCGGAGATTCAGGATGGTGATCGGCTCCGCGAGTCGATTCACGAGCGTGAAGTCATGCTTGACCTTGGCGCCGCGAGGCACCGGGCCGAAGTCATGCACCCGTTCCGTGAAGAGCGAGTCCGCCCAGCCGGCCGCCCCCGCGGAGGCCGTACCCGATGCAATCCACAAGAGCCCGACCAGCGCCCCGGAAATCCTCCGTCCGATCATCGTCGCCTCCTGCCATCATGCCTCGAAGCAACGCGGCATCCTGCCCGCTCATGCTCGATCACGGTTCGTATCGGCATCCGCTTGATCAGCGCTCAATCTAACCCGGTAGGTTCCCGACGTTCGGGGAACCTGGGGAAGGCGGGCGATTGCTGCGGCCGGGGAGAGTCGACCAGGTCATTCCTTGCCGTTGGGCTGAACGAGCGGCCCGTAATAGGAGGGGCGGCGATCCGCGATGCGATTGATCTCGTGGCGGCCGGGGACGCGGACGAGGTGCTTCTTGCGGGCACGCTGCGGGTCGATGTCCGCGATCAGGATCTCCTCGCGGTCCGCGGGGGCACGGCAGAGGACGTTGCCGGCCGGGTCGGCGATCGAGCTGGAGCCGATGAACCGGAACCCGCTCTCCACGCCCACGCGATTCACGGCCAGGTAGTAGACCGTGTTCTCCATGGCCCGGCATGAGACCATGTGCTCCGCGGCGGCCTCCGAGTGCGTGGGCCAGTTGGTCGGCAGGACCAGCAGGTCCGCGCCCAGGAGCGACATGATTCGCGCACTCTCGGGGAACGAGCCGTCGTAGCAGATATGCATGCCGACCCTCAGCCCGAGGCCGGCGATCTCGTGGACGGCGAACGGCCGGTCGCCGGGATCCACGAACATGTCGATCCCGAGGAAGGGGAGGTGCACCTTCCGATAGGTCCCGATCACGCCTCCCGGGCCGACCAAGGTGCACGCGTTGTAGAGCCGATCTCCGTCGCGTTCGAGCAGCCCGAGGATGCAGGAGCAACCCGTCCGGTTCACGGCCTGCGCGATTCGGCCGATCTCCTCGCCGTCCACCGGCACGGCGTGGGCCATGCCGTCCTCGCGCGAGCCGAAACCGTAACCGCTCAGGGCACACTCGGGGAAGACCGCGAGCCGTGCACCGGCCTCCGCGGCCCGGCCCAGGCCGGCCTCGATCCGGGCGAGATTCTCGGCGACCTGGCCCAGGGATGGCTCCATCTGCACCGCGGCCACGCGGACGGTCTCGGGATGATTCATCTTGGGATTCCAGCAACAGGAAGCGACGCCGCCACGATCGTCCACGGATCGAGGACAGCATACCGATCCGAGGGAGATCGTGCGAATTTACATTCGTTAAGAGTCGGGAGTACCCGGACTGCGTTAGTTTCGTTGGAGGCGCCGGGGGAACGGGACCAGTCAACCCGGACCGGCAGCGGACTGGCAGGCCGGAGCGGTCGCGAGGACGAATCGACCGCGGCGGCCCTGGGGATGGTGCGCGCCATGCTCATGCATAACACGACAAATGGTGAGGGCGAAGGTTCGGCGGCCGATCTCGAGATCGTCGCGTCGGGGCCTCGCGTCGGGGTCTGGATCGGATGGGCACTCGTGGTCCTGATCGCGGCGGGCGTCCGGCTCTGGGGCCTGGAGAAGAACGGCTTCGGGAATCTCTATTATGCGGCCGCGGCGCGGTCGATGCTCGTCAACCCGAGTAACTTCTTCTTCGCGTCCTTCGACCCGGCGGGCTATGTGACGGTGGACAAGCCGCCGCTCGCCCTCTGGATCCAGGCTGCGAGTGCCGGGCTGTTCGGATACGGCGGTCAGAGTCTCATCGCGCCCCAGGCAATCATGGGCGTGCTGACGGTCCTGGCCGTGGGGCTCCTCGTCCAGCGAGCCGCGGGCGATGCGGCCGGCCTGATCGCCGGCCTGGTGCTGGCCCTCTTCCCGATCAGCGTGGCCATCGACCGTGACAACATGCCGGACACGGTCCTCGTGCTGCTCCAGGTCCTGGCGGCCGGGGCACTCATCCGGTCGATCGAGGCCGGCAAACTCCGGTGGCTGATCGCCTCGATGGTGCTGATCGGCCTCGGCTACAACGCCAAGATGCTCGCCGCGTTCGTCGTCCTCCCGGCGTTCTTCCTGGCCTATTTCCTCTTCGCCCCGGGGAGCCTGCTCGGCCGGGTGAGGCAACTGGGCATGGCCTCGGCGGTCCTCTTCGTGGTCGCCTTCTCGTGGTCCGCGGTGGTGGACCTGACGCCGGCCTCGAAGCGTCCCTACATGGGCGGCTCGACGAACAACTCGGCGATCGGGCTGGCCCTCGCCTACAACGGCCTGGGACGCGTCCTCGGCGGCATGGGGAACATGGGACCCGGCGGCGGCCCTCCGCCCGGTGGCGTCAGGCCCGGTGGGTTCGACGATCGGGGCCCCGGCGGCCCGCCCGACGCCGCGTGGATGCCGGGGCCCGGAGGCCCGATGGGGCCCGAAGGTCCGATGGGTCCAGGAGGTCCGATGGGGGCCCGTGGTCCGCTGGGGCCCGGGGGACCGATGGGGCCCGGAGGTCCGATGGGACCTGGCGGACCGCCGGGATTCGGCGGTCAACCGGGGCCGTTCCGCCTCCTTCAGCGCGAGATGGCCGGCCAGTTCGCGTGGCTCCTCCCGCTGGCGGTCCTCGGCGGATCCTCGGCCTGTCGGGGCCGCCGCTGGCGAAGGCCGCTCGACCGCCGGGCCCTCTCGATCTTCATCTGGAGTGGGTGGTTCCTGACATACGCCGTGGTATTCAGCTTCTCTCGGGGCATCACCCACCCCTATTACACCGTGGAGCTCGGGGCGCCGCTGGCCGCGATCGTCGGCCTGGGCGTGGCGAGCCTTTGGGCCCGTGCGGCGATGACCACGGCAGGCCAACGCACGGGCCTGCTGCTCCCGGTCGCCATCCTCGCCACATCGGCCTGGCAATATGTCCTCCTCGGCTCGTTCACGGAATGGCAATCGAGGCTCGCTCCGGCCCTCGTCGCGGCGGCGTGCCTTGCGGTCGCGACCATCGCGCTGGCCGGGCGGACAGCGGGGGCACGTTGGCAATGGGTGCGAGGTCCGGCGCCGGCGCTGATCATGCTGGGCGCCGGCCTCGCGGCCCTGATGGTCGTCCCGACGGCCTGGTCTCTGATGGCCGTCGCGGCGCCGGGGATGGGGATGATGCCGGCGGCCGATCCGTTCATGCTCTCGATGGGCGATGGGCCTGGCGGTCGCGGACCGGGCGGCCGCCCCCCCGGCATGCCAGGCGGGCCGGGGATGGAATCGATGGGCCGGGAGCAGCTCGTCGACTTCCTCGCGTCCAATCACCAGGGCGAACGATTCCTGGCGGTGACCTCGTCCGCGCCGGCGGCCGCCCCGTTCATCATCAAGGCCGGGCTGCCGGTGATGGCACTCGGCGGGTTCCTCGGCGAGGATCCGATCCTCACGACCGAGCAATTCGCGGCCCTGGTGAGCGACGGCCAGGTCCGGTTCGCGGTCGATGACCCGCGCGGTCCGGGCGGGCCCGGGCCGCGCGGGCCCGACGGCGGTCCGGGCGATGATCGCCGCGGGAGGCGGGGGCCGGACGGCCCCGGCTTTCCTGGCGGCCCTGGCGGAACGAATCGGGGGATCAACGAGTGGATTCGCGAGCATGGCAAGCTCGTCGACTCGGCGAATTGGGGCGGGGACGAGCCCGCGGCCGATGGGCAGGAGCCCGGCGGCGGGCCGCCTGGCTTCCCGGGCGGCCCGAGGGAGTTGCGAGTGTACGACTTCCAGCCGGATCGAGGTCTTAAGCCGGTCGACCATGGTCTGAAGCGAGTCGCTTCCGCGGGCGAGGAGAAGGGGGGGCTGCCGTGAAACTGTCCGTCGTCATCCCGGTTTTCAACGAGGCGGAAGTGCTCCCCACGCTCTTCCAGACACTCCGGCCTGTGCTCGATGGCCTGGGCTGCGAGTACGAGATCGTCCTCGTGGACGATGGCAGCAAGGACGACTCGGCGTGCATCCTGGAGGTGGCGGCCCGGGCCGACTCCCGGATCAAGGTCCTGCGATTCAGCCGCAACTTCGGCCACCAGGCCGCGATCACCGCGGGCCTCGACTTCTCGACGGGCGACGCCGTCGTCGTGATGGACGCGGACCTGCAAGATCCCCCCGAGCTGCTCCCGGAGATGCTCGCGAAGTATCGCGAGGGCTACGACGTGGTCTCCGCCCAGCGCGTCCGGCGCGACGGAGAGACCCTCTTCAAGCGCGCGACCGCATCGATCTTCTACGCGATCATGCGGAGGGCCGTGGACGAGCGGCTCCAGCCCCAGGTCGGCGATTTCCGGCTCCTCAGCCGGCGCGCCGTCGAGGCACTCGGCGGATTCCGCGAGCAGCACCGGTTCGTCCGGGGGCTGATCGCCTGGCTCGGGCTGAAGGAGGCCATCGTGCCGTTCCGCCGCCAGGCTCGCGCCGCCGGCACGACCAAGTATCCGGTCTGGAAGATGGTGCGGTTCGCCTGGACGGCCATCTCGTCCTTCTCGGCGCTCCCGCTCAAGCTCAGTCTCTACGGCGGCATGGGGCTGACGTTCCTCGGTGTCGTTTACTCGGTCCTGGTCCTCTATGAAACGTTCGTCCTGCGGACGACGGTACGGGGATGGGCCTCGCTGGTCTGCATTCAGCTCCTCTTCTCCGGGGCGATCCTGATTGCCATCGGCCTGGTCGGAGACTACGTCGCGAGGATCTATGAGGAGCTGAAAGGCCGGCCGCTCTACGTGGTCGCCGCCTCGACCAATCTCGACGCGGCCGCGAAACCGGCTCGTGCCGTCTCCCTCGGGGCCACGATCCCGCCCGACCGCGAACTCTGGTGGAACGATGTCGACCTCGAGAAGGTGCGTGCTCGCGTCGCGAGCGTGCGGGAGGTTGCGAGATGAGTGAGGCCGTGTCATCGCCGCGCTACAACGCCCTGGATTGTGTGCGGGGCTCCGCCATGCTCCTCGGCGTCTACTATCACGCGATCCTCTTCGCCGGGATGGTCGGCGGTGGCCGTGGCGGCCCGGGTGGGCCGCCCGGTGGAGGTTCCATGGTCTTCCAGGAGTGGCTGCACAGCTTTCGCATGCCGCTCTTCTTCCTCGTCTCCGGCTTCTTCTGCCGGATGATGTACCAGAAATACGGGCTGAGGCGATATCTCGAGCGCAGGTGGTGGCGAATCGGCGTGCCGCTGCTGGTCGGGCTCTTCACCTTCGTGCCCCTCTACCTGCTCAGCTTCCAGTTCTTCGGCGGCGGCCCCGGCGGCCCTGGCGGTCCGCCTCCCTCGATGCGAGATGGCGGCGACCCGGCCTGGAGAGGCCCCGGCGGCCCGCCTCCCCAGGGCTTCGAGATGGCCGGTCCGGATGGCCCCCGCCTGGGCCCGCCCATGGGCCCGCCGCCCGGTGCTGTCGGCGGCCCTGGTGGTCCCGGCGGAGGACCTCCGCGTGGGCCTGGCGGGCCCGGGCGCGGCGGCCCCTTCGGGCCTCCCGGCGTCGTGAGCGAGTGGCTCTTCGGCCCCTACGCTCGCTACTTCGCGCTCAATCACCTGTGGTTCCTCTGGTATCTGCTGCTATTTGCGACCTTCGCCCCGGCGGTGGCCTGGCTGGCCGACGTGACGGTCGGACGGCGCGCCGCCGGCGCGATCGACCCGGCAGGGCTCACGCTCCTTCGGCTCGACCTGATTCCTCTGCTGCTGGGATTGGCCAGCATACCCGCGCTGCGGCTAGCCAGCGGGGGCTTCGGCGGCGGGTGGTCCCTCGGAATGGCGGCGGGGATCGGTCGCGGCTTCCCGGATTTCCTGTTCCATCTCGAATGGGATATGCCTTTCTACCTCAGCTATTTCCTGGTCGGCTGGTGGCTGCATCGCGAGCGGGCCGGCCTGGCTGATGTGGCGAAACGATGGCTGCCGAGTCTTGCCATCGGGACGATGGCTCAGGCGGTGGCCGGATTGCTGTCGATGGCCCAGGGCCGGCCGCCCGCCGGTTCCTCGTCCAGCCTGATCCCGGCCGCGGGGATCTCGCTCTACGCCGTGGGATCGGCCTATACGGCGTTCGGCTTCCTCGGGTTCTTCCAGCGATACCTGGACCGGCCGACGCGAGCCGGGCGTTACCTGGCGGACACGGCCTTCTGGATCTATCTGGTGCATCAGCCTTTGCTGGCGCCCGTGCTCAAGGTCATCGTGCCGCTGGGACTGCCGTGGTGGCTGCAGGCGCTGGCCGCGTCGACGCTGGCCTCGGCCGCGGGCCTGGTCCTGTACGAGCTGATCGTGAAGCCGACCCCCCTGGCCGCTCTCTTCGGCCCCGCGCGGGCCTCGAAGATCGCCCAGACCACGGCCGAGCCCGCTGCCGAATGTCCCGGCCTCGATGGGGGAGGGGAGGCCGACGGCGTGGGATCCATCCTCGCGAGCGATCCGGGGTATAATCTGGAGCGGATCGGTGTCGAATCCATGTCCGACGCGGGGTCGCCTGCGAGCTGACCTTGCCAAGCGTCCGGCGAGGTGACAACCATGGCGGTCGCGGGGGAGCAGGCAGGGTTGGCGGACGCCTCGGCGACGAGGATTCTCCTCGTTGACGACGACGCCGATCTCTGCGAGCTGATGCACGAGTACCTGACCGGTCGAGGCTTGTCGGTCGAGATCGCGGAGGACGGTCGTCGCGGCCTGGCCCGCGCCCTCGCCGCGGAGCATGACCTGATCCTGCTGGACGTCATGCTCCCCGGCCTCGATGGCTTCGAGCTGCTCCGTCAGCTCCGCCGTCGCAGCCCCGTGCCAGTCATCATGCTCACCGCCCGGACCGCCCCGGAGGACCGGGTGGCCGGCCTCGACGGCGGGGCCGACGACTACCTGCCCAAGCCCTTCGGCCCGGAGGAGCTCGTCGCGCGGATCCGGGCCGTGCTGCGGCGTTCCGGCAAGGTCGCGGCCCCGCCCGAGATGATCGAGGTCATGGGCGTCCGGCTCTATCCGGGCAAGCGCGAGGTGACCGTCGATGGAATCCTGCTGGAGACGACGACGACGGAGTTCGACCTCCTCGAGATTCTCGTCCGCTCGGCCGGCCGGACGGTCTCGCGGCGCGAGCTGACCGCCGTGCTCTATCAGCGCCAGGTATCGCCCTTCGATCGGGTGCTGGATGTCCACGTCAGCCATCTCCGGAAGAAGCTGGGGGGGCACGAGGACCTGATTCGTACGGTACGCGGCGTCGGCTACCAGTTCTGCGCCGAGCCGGCCGGGGCCGTCGAGCGATGAGGTCGATCTTCTCCAAGATCCTGATCTGGGTGGCGGCGACGATCGTCGTCTCGCTGACCGGGTTGCTGGTGACTTCGGCCTTCGTCTCTGCGCGACTGCCCGACCGGATGGAATTCATCGCCCAGACGCAGCAGGCCCAGCTCCGGAGGGCCCTGGCGGTCTACCAGGAAGGAGGCCCCTCCGCGCTCGGAGACTACCTGAGGCGACAGGACCACGAATACCACGCCAGGCATTTCCTGCTGGATCGACGCGGAATCGACCTCGTGGACGGGACGGATCGATCGGCCTCCCTCGGACGTGCAGGGCCTCATCCCTGGCCCCGGGTTCGGCATCCCGGCCCGCTCCTGATCGTCCGCACGAGCGACGACGGGGCGCATCGCCTCCTGATCGAGCTCCCTCCCCCGTTCGGGCCGCTCGAGTTCCTGCCCTACTTCCTCTGGATTCTCCTGGTCATCGTCGCGCTCGGCTATCTGCTGGCCGTGAACCTCGCGAGGCCGTTGCGTGCGCTGAAGGCGGCGGTGGAGCGATTCGGTCGAGGCGAGCTGGGCGTCCGGTTCGTCTCCGATCGACGCGACGAGATCGGCGAGCTCGGCCGGGCCTTCGACCACATGGCGGAGCGGATCGAGACCCTGCTGACGGCGGAACGCCGGCTCCTCCAGGACGTCTCGCACGAGCTCCGGTCCCCGCTGACCCGCCTGGTCTTCGCCCTGGAGCTGGCCCGCACCGCGACCGACCGCGATGGGGCGCTGGCCAGGGCCGGGAAGGAGGCGGCGCGGCTCGCCGAGCTCGTCGACGAGCTGCTCGACCTCACGAGGACCGAGGGTGATCCCGACGCCCGGATCCGCGAGCCCGTCGCGCTCGAGCCGCTGATCCGCGGGCTCGCGGAAGACTGTTCGCTCGAGGCCGAGCGGCGGGGCGGCTCGATCGTCGTCGACGCCGATCCGGGCCTCGTCGTGCCCGGGGATCCGGAGCTGATCCGCCGTGCCGTCGAGAACGCGCTCCGCAACGCGATCCGCCATTCCCCCGCAGGCGAGCCCGTCGATGTTCACGTCACCCGCCGGGACGGCTCGGCGCGGATCGTGGTCCGAGACCGGGGGACTGGCGTGGCGCCCGAACATCTCGACGACCTCTTCAGGCCGTTCTTCCGGGTCGAAGACGATCGCAATCGGGAGAGCGGCGGCGTCGGGCTGGGCCTGACGATCGCCCGCAGGGCCGTGGGGCTGCATCGGGGGAACATCGGCGCCGCCAACGCCCACCCCGGCCTCGCGATCACGATCGACCTGCCGGGCGTCTCGGTCGCGCCGACGGGACCGTCGCCCGGGGATGCCGGATGAGATCCGTCGCCACGCCCGGGCGATGCTCGCACGCCCTTGCCGGGCGTGGCCCGCTATCGCAGAATGGCGGTCCACGTGAGAGCCCGCCGCCGCGGCGAGCGGCGTACCGTCCGGAACGGAGGAATGTCGATGAAGACCCGCGCGACCTCGATGCCGATCGCGATGGCGGCGGCCCTGATTTTCGGGCCCTTCGGCGTCCGGGCCGAGGAGCCTCGTTTCGAGAGGATCTTCGGGCCCGAGGTGAAGACCGGCCCCTACAAGCACCCCGCGTGCATGACCGAGCTGAGCAACGGCGACCTGTACCTGGTCTACTACGGCGGCGACGGAGAGTACGCCGTGGACACGGGGGTCTTCGGCTCGCGGCGGGTGAAGGGGACTCGAGAGTGGTCTCCGCCGGAGCGGATCGCGCACGACCCGTTCCGCTCGGTCGGCAACGGCGTCGTCTGGGAGGCCCCGGACGGCGTCGTCTGGCTCTTCTACGTCGTCCGCTACGGCGAGACCTGGTCGACGTCACGGGTCCAGGTCAAGGTCAGCCGCGACGGGGCGAAGAGCTGGTCGGACGCGTCGGTGCTCGTGCAGGATGAGGGGACGCTCGTCCGGAACCGTCCGATCGTGCTCCGCGACGGCGATTACCTCCTGCCGCTCTATCACGAAGGGGGTTACGATACCGAGGCGACCGGACCCGATAGCTATTCGTTCTTCCTCCGGTATGCAGCGCGGGAGAAGACCTGGAAGAAGACCGGTGCCATCCGGTCGCCGAAGGGGAACATCCAGCCGGCTCCCGTCGAGCTCGCCGACGGCCGGCTGGTCGCCTATTGCCGCCGCGGCGGCGATTACAAGCCGGACACGATCGGCTACATCGTCCGGTCGGAGTCGCGCGATGGCGGCCTGACATGGACCGAGGGCGTCGATTCGGCCTTCCCGAATCCCAACGCCGCGGTCGACCTGCTGCGGCTTCGGAGCGGCAAGCTCCTGCTCGTCTACAACCACAGCATGAACCGCCGTACCCCCCTCTCGCTGGCCGTCTCGTCGGACGAGGATCGGTCCTGGCCGATCCGACGTGATCTCTGCACGGGCGACGGCGACTACGGCTATCCGATCGCCTTCCAATCCGCCGACGGGCGGGTCCATGTGGTTTACACGTCGGACCGACGAATGGTCGTCAATCACGCGATCATCGACGAGCCCTGGCTCATGGAATCACCACGATGATCGGGCCGCGGGCCCTGGCGGCGTTCCCCGCGCTCTTGTTCGAATTCGAGTCTCCGTTCAACGCGGGGATGGGGTATGCTGGTAGCGGCCCCACCCGAAGGCTCAAGCTGGAGGAACGTCGTTCATGTCAGCCCCCACGCTCAAGCACATGAAGCTGGAGGACGTCAACGGTGTCGCCGTGGTCGACTTCGTCGACTCGAGCCTGATGTTCGAGAGCGGGCTCGTCCAGGAGGTCGGTGACGAGCTGGTGAGCATCCTGACGGATCACGCGAAGCACAGGCTGCTCCTCGATTTCAAGAACGTCCAGTACGTCTCCAGCACCATGCTTGCCCAGCTCGCGAGGCTGGCCAAGGACGTCCAGAAACTCAAGGGGCAGCTCAAGATCACCGGGCTCGGTCCCATCCTCAAGGACACGTTCCGGATCAGCCATCTCGAATCCCTGTTCATGATCTATGACGATCGCGACTCCGCGCTGAGTGCCTTCCGGCCCTGAATCCGGCGGGGCCCACATTAGCTCGCAGCCGAGTTCGCCGCGGACGGCCGCTTCCCGGTGCGGAACTACGCGGTGACGGATCATGACGGCTCGGTCGCGTTCAACGTCGCCTTCAACGACGCGGTGAGCCGACTCGCTCGAGTCCGTGGAGGTGCAGGGACGAGACCCTCAAGTCGATCGGCCAGATCGGCGTCGAATTCCACGCCGATCCCGCCTCCGGATTCGACGTCGCGAAGGAGGTCGAGGCCACGCTCGCCGGGATGCGATCGTAGGGCTTCATGGTCCTCGACGATCGCCGGCGATGGCGCCTGGAAGTGCCCGCCCCAGCCGACCCGGAACGCCCTCCGGCGGGCCCTCAGTCGGACGTGGTGTCAGGCCCCCTCGCCTCGCCTCGGTGGGATGATCCGCCTCGATATCGGAATCCGGGCTCTTGACAATCGGCGTCGCCGAGGGTGGAATCGAGCTACTGAAGCGCCCGTGGCTCAACTGGATAGAGCGTCGGCCTCCGGAGCCGAAGGTTACAGGTTCAAATCCTGTCGGGCGTATTTTCAAATCTCAGCGGGCCGTTCGTGTTCCCGCGAGCCTTACCTGCTGAGCCGCCCGCCTCGGCTCGCTGCCGCCGAATACGATCACGATCGGCGAGGAGACCCGGAAAGGGGATCGGATCAAGGACGCGAGCCTTGCGCCGAGGCGAAACCGAAAAGCTGGGACCAGGCGCCCCGCGGACCGGGCGCGGACAGCCCCGGAGCGGGTGAGCGTCGAGCGACGCGCAGGTTCGCGGTGGCCGGCGTATGGTTCCGAAGATACCGGCTCAGGTCCACGAGCAGGAACAGGGCAGCCGATCCGGGAACCAGCAGGACCACCGAGACGACGGTCGCCACCAGGTGCCCCGGACCGGCCGACTCGGCGTCGGCCGTGAACATCCATTGAAGGCTGCGGCCCAGGATCAGGGCGGCCCAGATCAGGAAGGCCACCGCCCACGCTTGCAGCACCCGGCCGTACCAGGGATCGGTGGCGCTCCAGCTCGCGCCGAGGAACCCCGAGGATCCGACCGCGGCGTCGCCCCCTTCGGACTCGGCCCGCCTGGCCGCCGCGACAGGCCCGTTCACCGCCCCGGTCGCCCTGATCTCGTCTCGCCACTCGTCCTCGTCCGCGGCCTCGGATTCCTCGCCGGCGAAATCCTCGTTGATCGCCTTCAGCTCGTAGGCCGAGGAGCTCGGGTCGCCGGCGCGAGGATCGCCGTCCACCGACTCCAGTCCGTCGATCCCGGGATCGTCCAACGCCTCGGCCGGCGTGCTCGACAGGAGCGTCTGAAGCTCGAAGCGGAAGCGGCAGCGTGGACATCTCGCGTTGTAAGGAGTCTCCAGTGCGTAGCTGGGAATTCGACCGGAGAACTGGCACTTCGGACACTCGATGATCATGACATTGCGCCCGCGAGGACCGGTTTCGCCCTGGAGGATCGCAATGTTAAGTACGTCGCGAGGTGTCGTCCAACTTAAAGACTCTGATGTTTGCCAAAAGCAGCATCTGGGGCCCGTGATTGCAGAAAAGTGGCGCGTGGAGTTACAAGATGTTGAACGTTCATGTTTAAGAAAAATCGAGATCCCATCCGTGGGTGGGTTCGATCAAGAATGATGTGATGGGATTGAACTCAATGAGCTCGGATCCTCAAGTTCCAGGGCGGGCGTGGATCGAGGTGATGGCCCGAGCGGTGCGGAGCCCATCGACGGCGGCGCTGATGATGCCGCCGGCAAAGCCCGCCCCCTCGCCGCATGGATAGAGGCCGGCGACGGTCGGGCTCTGCCTCGTGGCGGGATCCCTGGGGATCCGGACCGGTGAGCTGCCGCGGGCCTCGGGCCCGGCGAGGGTCGCGTGCTTGAGGAAGAGCCCGTGGAAGCGTCGGTCCATGACCGGCAGGCCCCGGACCAGGGCCTCGCAAATCCTGGCGGGCAGGATGGAGTTCAGGTCGGTCGGGACGGTCTGGACTCGGCTGTAGCTGGAGGGGATCTTGCCGTGGCTGGCACGCGCCCGGAAGAAGTCGCGGACCCACTGGATCGGGGCCCCGTAGGATCGCCCCGCGGCCAGATAGGCCATCCGCTCGAATCGCTGCTGGAAGTGGACGCCGGCCAGCGGATGGTCGCTGCCGGTCTCCGCGGGATCGATGGTCACGACGAGGCCGCTGTTGGCGAACGGGGAATCGTGACGGCTCTCGCTCATCCCGTTGGTGCAGAAGTAGCCGGGCTCGCTGACGCTCGGCATGACATACCCGCCGGCGCACATGCAGAACGTGAAGAGGTCGCACTCGCCGGCGCGGACCGACAGGCCGTAGTCGGCGGCGCCGAGGGAGGGATGTCCGGACAGGCCGCCGTATCGGGCCTCGTCGATCTGGGACTGGGGCTGTTCGATCCGGACTCCGAACTGGAAGGGCTTGGCGACCAGGGGGATCCCGCGCCTCAGCAGCATGCCATAGGTATCGCGCGCGCTGTGGCCGACGGCCAGGACGACGACGTCGGCCGGGATGTAACCCGAGCTCGTGCAGACGCCCCTGATCCGGCCGTCGGCCAGATCGAGGTCCTCGGCCCGGCAGGAGAACCGGACCTCGCCGCCCAGGTCTTCGAGCTTGCGTCGGAGCGTGCGGACGACCAGGGGGAGTCGATTGGAGCCCAGGTGGGGGCGATGCTCGTAGACGATCGACGGCTTGCCGTGGCAATCGGCGAGGATCTCGAGGATCCGGTTGACATCCGGCCCGGTCGAACGGCTGGTCAGCTTGCCGTCGCTGAAGGTCCCCGCGCCCCCCTCCCCGAACAGGTAATTGCTCTCCGGGTCGAAGGGCCCCCCGGAGTCGAACCGGCGGACGTCCGCGACGCGATCCTTGACGGCGCGGCCGCGTTCGAGGATGAGCGGGCGATAGCCGTGCTCCGCCAGGAGATACCCCGCCAGCAGCCCCGCGGGCCCGGCGCCGATGATCACGGGCCGATGCTCCAGGGGACGATCGCCGGGTGCCGGCCAGTCGAATCGTTCGGGCACGAAGGGCTGCACGTCCGGGTCGGAGCCGGCGGAAAGCCGTCGGGCAACCTCCGGGGAGACGTCGACCTCCATCGCGTACATGAAGTGCAGGTCGTCGTGCCGGCGTGCGTCAAGGCTCTTGCGGAGGATCCTCCAGCGCAGGAGGTCGCTCGGATCGAGTCCGAGGCGGCCTGCGAGGCGGCGAGGGAGGTCCTGCTCGGGGTCGTCGAGATCGAGGCGGAGGTTGCTGACCTTGAGGGACATACGCGCGGATCCATCGGTCTTGGGCGGAGCGGCCGGCGCCCCCGCGGAGGAGCGGGGACGGAGTCGGCTAGCCCTCGGCGGGGCGGGGCGACGGCCCGAAACAGACCAGGGTGATGTCGTCGACCTGGGCGTGGCCGGCGGTGTATTCGCGGATGTCCTGGAGGATCGCGCGGCCCACCACATCGGGGCCGCCGGTCGTCTCTCGGAGCCGCTTGATGAGGCGAGTATTCTCCTTGGTGTGGTAGATCTCCTCGCGCGTGTTGCGGCCGTCGGTCACGCCGTCGGAGTAGACCACGGCCACGTCGCCGGGCTCGAGGGTGACCTCGGTGTGCTGGTACTCGGTCCCGGGGATGATGCCGAGCGGGAAGCCCGTGATGTCCTCCCCGACCTCCTCCACCCGGCCGGAGGCGCGGCGGATGAGGATGGCCGGGTGTCCCGCCGAGCTGAGCGAGAGCGTCCGCCTTTCGACGTCCAGCACGCTGAGGCTGAGGGTGATGAACTTCTCGTCGATCCCGGCCGCGAAGAGGAGGTGGTTGAGCTCCTGGGCGGCCTCGCCGGGCGAGTCCTTGGTCAGGATGCAATAGCGCGTGTCGCCGGAGAACTTGGCCATCATGAGCGCGGCGGCGACCCCCTTGCCGGAGACGTCGCCGACGGCCACCGCGAAGCGGTTGCCGGGGAGCGGGACGAAGTCATAGTAGTCGCCGCCGACCTCGTAGGTCGGCTCGTAGTGGGCGAAGAACTCGTATCCGGGGATCTCGGGCACCGACTGGGGCAGGAACCGCTTCTGGACCTGCTCGGCGATCTTCAGGTCGCGATCGAGCCGCTCCCGCTCCAGCGACTTTTCGTGGAGCGAGGCATTCTGGATCGCGATCGCCGCCTGGGAGGCCACCGCGGTCAGGACTTCCAGGTCGTCGTTGCCGAACTGCTTCCGGTCGCTCGTGTCGAGCTGGAGGATGCCCAGGGCCTGGCCGTCCGGGGTGAGGAGCGGGACGCACATCACCGAGCGGATCTTGAGGTCGGCGATCGAGGCGCTGGTGGGGAGGTTCTTGTCCATGCTGGCGTCCTGGCTGAGGACGCCCTTCTTCTGCACGAGGACCTGATTGACGATCGACCGGCTGATGCTCACCTGGGCCTCATCCGCCGGGACCGAGGAGGCGAAGTTGGAGCGGCGGCCGGGGCGGCAGCGGAAGGCCTTGCGGACCAGCCGCTTGGTGTCGGGGTCGACGAGGATCAGGAAGAGCCGCTCGGCCTGGGGGAAGGACTCCATCAGCGAATCGAGGATCCGCGGGGCGACCTTGTCGATCCGGAGCTCGGTGGAGAGGTTGCGGCTGATCTCGATGATGGCCTTGAGTTTCAGCTCGGGCTTGATCATCGCCGCCATGCTGCTCGACCGCGAGGCGTCGAGGGTGTGCAGGTGGGGGACGTCCGCCGCGTCGCCCTCGGCGACGATCACGACGTCGGCGTCCTTGCTGGCGGACTCCACCGGCAGCTTGGGATAGAAGAGGAACTCGACGTCGCAGATGTTGATCCGATCGCCGGGCACGAGCTTGTGGTCGTTGCCCGGGAGCAGCTTGACGTTGTTCACCCTGGTCTGGTTGCGCGAGTTCAGGTCGGCGATGAAGTAGTCCGCGCCCGAGCGATAGATCTCGGCGTGGCGGCGACTGACCCCGTTGGGGTCCAGGATGATCTGGCAGTGCTCGGGCGACCGGCCGATGACGGTCCGTTCCTGCTTCAGGTCGATGATCTGGCCGGTTGCCTCGCCGTTAGCGCGCTTCAGTAGTGCCATGATCGTCACTCCGGAACCTGCCCGTTGTCCCTCAGACGGGACCAGTCCGACCGTTCCATTCCGCGATGCGTACCCGCCTCAACGAGGCGACGAGGCGACCCTGGATGCCCACCAACTGGTTCCGCTTGATTTCCGCCGCGGAGACCCCCGCCTGCCCCGTCATCTTGACCGCCTGGGACGCGATCTCGGCGCCGAATTCGAGCAGCCCGGGGTCGAAGAGCCGCAGGGCGTCGCGGCTCGCGGCCCTGGGCTTGTCCACCGCGAACGTCAGGCCCGTCATCCCCGCGATCACGCCGTCGAGATCCCTGCCCAGCAGCTTGATGGCGGGGTCGAGCAGCTCGACGAGCTCGCGATCCTGGGTCTTCGCCGCGGGCCACGCGGCCAGCTCGTCCCGGAGGGCGGTCAGGCGGCGTAGGTCCGCCTCTCGGAAGTACCGCCGGGCCAGGTGCAGGTAGGCGGAGGAGACCCATTCCGAGGACCTGACGTGATGGCCGGCCACCGCGGCCCAGGCGGCCGGCAGCTCCCGGGACGGCGCCCGGAGGAGGGCATACCGGAACTGAGCTTCGGCGCCGGCCTGCTTGGGGATCGCCTTCCAGCCCGGCTCGAGGCCGAGCGCCGGGATGGATGCGGCGGCCCCGGCACCCGAGATCGGGGTCCGCGGCCGCGTCGTCCACCCGCCGAGCCCTCCCGCCAGGAGCGAGCCGACGGCCAGGCCCGCGAGGATCCAGGGCCTTGCGAGCCGGTCTCCCAGACCCTGGCCGCGCGACGACACCCTCCCCGCCGCGGCGATCAATTTCGGGCCGGAGCCGGGCCGCTTCGGATCCTCCGGGCTCGGGGGCACCGTGATGCTCAGCTCGGCACCCGTGGCGATCCCGGGCATCGACATCCGGGAACGAATCCTGGACAGGTCGGCCAGCATCTCGGCCGCGGACTGGTAGCGATCGTCGGGCGACTTCGCCATCAGCTTGAGCACCAGCCGTTCCAGATCCTCCAGGATCTCCGGCCTTCGCAGTCGCATTCCAACCGGGGCCTCGCTGACATGCTTCATCGCCAGCGCCACCGCCGAGTCGGCCCGGAACGGAGGCTCGCCCGTGAGCATGTGGTAGAAGGTCACCCCGAGCGAGTAGAGGTCGCTCCGGTGATCCAGGCGCTTCCCCTGGGCCTGTTCCGGGCTCATGTAGAGCGGCGTCCCCATCGTGGTGCCCGGCTGCGTGACGTGCATGCTGTCCGCCTCCAGGTCGCGACAGAGCCCGAAGTCCGCCACCTTCACCCGGCCCTTCTTCGTCAGCAGGATGTTCTCCGGCTTGACGTCGCGATGGATCAGGCCCACTTCGCCCGCCGCCCCGATCGCGAGGCCGGACTGGCGCATGATCGAGATCGCCTGCGCCAGGTCGAGCGCACCCTTCCTGGCGATGTAGTCCCTGAGGTTCGTCCCCTCGACGAACTCCATCGCGATGTAACGCACCCGGTCTACCGAGTCGAGCGTGTAGACGTGCACGATGTTGGGGTGATTGAGCTTGGCGACGGCCGTCGCCTCGGCCTCGAAGCGTCGGAGATAGGCGGGGTTGGAGAGGAAACGCCGATGCAGGACCTTGAGGGCCACCGGGCGGTTCAGGCTCACCTGATTCGCGAGGTAGACCTGCCCCATGCCCCCTTTTCCCAGGAGTCGCTGGATCTGGAAGTCGCCGAGGGTCACGCCGGTCAGGTCGCGCACGGGGGCTTCCGCCGGGTCGCCCCCCCAGTCCATGGTGTCCTCGCCGTTCTCGATGCCGTTCTGCACCATGGTCGTCCGCTAGATCCTCGGCCGCGGCCCGATCGGAAGAGATATGCTCGATGGCATAGTTGCTTGATCGTTATGCCCCGCTACTGTACCGGATCCCCCCTCCACGTTTCAAACGTGAAACGCCTCGTCGTGGGGGGCGAATCCGCTCCGAAACCAGGTCCGCCCGGACGTCGTCATGCGGTCGCTCGCTCGATCACCCTGGCAGACGCCCCGTCTGCTCCACTCGACCGACTTCGACACAAGATGATGATTGCAGGCATGGGTGAATGCCCTGGCTGGTGAGCGGCCTAA
>NZ_JAALJH010000091.1 GCF_011064615.1 Aquisphaera insulae
AGGCCGAGGCATGTCGACAGGCCTCGTTCCCGCGCAACAAATCCCGGACAAGACGTCCGGGTCGTCCAGGCCAACTTTTCATCGCGCCAGGGCGAGGCTCCTGCCGAGCCGGGCGCCGGCCGAGGCATGCCGACAGGCCTCGTTCCCGCGGAACAAATCCTGGACAGGACGCCCGGGTCGTCCAGGCCAACTTCTCATCGCGCCCGCCTCGCTCTTCCGTGGGGAGAGGCGGCCCGCGGCCTGGGATGGCGAGTACGACTGCCTTTGACAAGTCCTCCCGAGTTCGAGTAATCCGTTTAGGGATCGATCTGTCGTCGGAGACGGGCTCCCGGGCGGAGGTGCGCCGCATGCATCCGCCGAACGACGGCCCCCCATGGCATCAAGTCCAGGCTTTTTTTCGAGGAGAGTGCTCCGTGGTGCGGAATCGAAGCGCATGGATGATCGGCGTGGTTGCTTTGGTTGCCGGTCTGGGCCTCGCCGCCGCGGCGGCGAGGGCCGCCGAGGAGAAGGGCGTAGTCGGCAAGTGGAAGCTGGAGTACGAACCGGGGGACGGACAGGTCCGCAGGCCTCTCCTGACGATCAAGAAAGCGGGCGACGACCTCAAGGGCGAGTGGCTCGACGGCCAGGAGAAGGGGACCATCAAGGACCTGAAGTTCAAGGACGGCAAGCTCAGCTTCAAGCTCGAGGCGAAGTACAACGGCGATCCGGTTTCCGTCACGTACGAGGGCGAAATCAAGGGAGACGCCATCAGGGGGGAAGGCGAGTGGGACTACCAGGGGATGACGGGCACCTTCGGCTTTGAGGGGAAGCGCGAGGCCGAGAAGCCCAAGGAATGAACCATCGCGTGGGCCTTCAATAGACCGCGCGGAAGCGAGGAGTTTGGAGGCCCCCGTGCCCGTAGACGCCCACATCTTCGTCACAGCCGACGAGATAATCCCTGAGTCGGAGAGCGCCGACCTCCATCCTCAGGCTATTCGGCTGGGAGTCGCTTCTTGCCGCCTCATTCCTCGTCGCCGGGGCTCGCCACCTCGGGGACGAAGCGGAGGATGCTCGTCAGCAGCCCCGGGAACCGCCGTTCCAGCTCGGGACGAAGAGACAGGAAACAACGAGTGCCGTCCTTCCGGTGGTCGATCACCCCGGCCAGCCGTAGCGTCTTGAGGTGGTGGCTGAGGGTCGACGGGCAGACGCCGACGTCGAAATCACCCCAACTGTGCTCGGCCCCATCGGCAAGCCGCCCGACGATCGCCAGCCGCACCGGATCGCTGAGCGCCGCGAGCACACCGCAGAGCGTCGCCTGCTCGATTTTCGGGTGCAGCAGTTGCCTCATCGACCATCCTCCCTAGAATGTTCGACGTTCGACGATCATCGAACGAGTCTCGCGTGATGTGGGACGTGGAATTCTAGCATCCCGGCCACAGAAGGCCATTGAGGCCGGTGAATTGGCCCCGGAGGAGTGACGCGATGCCCGGACTGTTCGACCCGATCCGCGTGGGCGAGCTCGATTTGCCCAACCGCATCGTCATGGCGCCGCTCACGAGGTGCCGGGCCGTGGGCGGACATCGCGTGCCGAATGCGCTCATGGCCGAGTATTACCGGCAGCGGGCGACGGCCGGCATGATCATCTCCGAGGCGACCTCGGTCGACCCGATGGGCGTGGGATATCCCAACACGCCGGGGATCTGGTCGGAGGAGCAGGTCGAGGGCTGGAAGCGGATCACCTCGGCGGTGCACGAGGCCGGCGGGCGGATCCTGCTCCAGCTCTGGCACGTCGGACGGATCTCCCATCCGACCTACCTCGACGGCAAGCTGCCGGTCGCGCCGAGCGCGGTGCAGCCCGCCGGGCACGTCAGCCTGATCCGGCCGCTCACCCCCTTCCCGACCCCACGGGCACTCGATCGTTCCGAGATTCCCGCGGTGATCGCGGCCTATCGCAGGGGGGCCGAGAACGCCGAGAAGGCCGGGTTCGACGGCGTCGAGATCCACGGGGCCAACGGCTACCTGCTCGACCAGTTCCTCCAGGACAGCACGAATCGCCGCCAGGACGACTACGGCGGGCCGATCGAGAACCGCGCCCGGCTGATGCTCGAGGTGGCCGACGCCGTGGCCTCGGTCTGGGGTCCCGCCCGCGTCGGCATGCACCTGGCCCCCCGCGCCGACGCCCACGACATGGGCGACTCGAATCTCGTTGCCACCTTCGAGTACGTCGCCCGCGAGCTCGGCGCCAGGAAGCTGGCGTTCCTCTGCGCCCGGGCGAAGCAGGCCGATGACGGCCTGGGCCCGCGGCTGAAATCGGCCTTCGGAGGCGTCTTCATCGCCAACGAGAAGCTGACCCGTAACGTGGCCGAGCACCTGATCGAGTCCGGCGAGGCCGATGCCGCGGCCTTCGGCGTCTCCTTCATCGCCAATCCGGACCTGCCCCGCCGGTTCGCCCTCAATGCCCCCCTGAATGAGCCCAATCCCGCCACGTTCTACGGGTCCGGGCCGGAAGGGTACACGGACTACCCGGCGCTCGAGGAGCTCGCGGAAGCCGTCTGAGCGGTGGTCCGTCGGGCCCGAAATCGAGAATCACCGGTCGACGCCAGGGCCGCGCCGCGATTCAGGCGTCGATCCCCTCCAGGAGAGCGGATCCGAGCGGTTCCAGGGCCACCTCGCGGCGGTTCTCGCCGACTCGGAGGGTCAGGCTCCGGCGTTCTTCGGAGGGGTTCCAGAGGAGCACGGACCGGGCCGAGGGATACCAGCCGCAGACCGCGGGTGCGTCCTCCTCGACGTGCGGAATCCGGCCCAGGGTCGGAAGCAACCTGTGCTTGAACGCGAGCAGGTCGCGGAACGACTCCGGGATCGTCTCGATTCCCGAGCCGAGGCCGGATGTGGGCCGTCCGATCAGCCGCGCGGCCGACCCCGCGGGAGGCCGGGCGGCGTCGGCCCGCGAGAGGAAGACGCAGCCGTCCCGAGGCGGGCCGCCCAGGACCTCGAAGGGGATGCCGAGAGCCAGGAAAAGGCTGTAGGGGTCGTCATCGCCGACGTAGCGGCTGGGCTCGCCCCAGTAGTGCTTGAGCGGGCCGCGAGGCGAGTGCCCCGCGAGCTTCCGGTGGAACTCGGCCTGGCGCTTCATCGCCGGGCCGAGCGTCGCCCAGTGGCCCAGAGGCAGGCCGGAAAGGCCGCTCATGAACATGGTGTTCCGGACGTCGGCCAGCGTCGCGATCACGAGCTTGGCCGCCATGTTGGCGGCCGACAGCCCCGACGCCGGGAACGCCGTCGTCTCGCTGAAGGCTCGTTCCGCTGCGGCGAATCGGCGATGGAAGAGGACGCTGAAGAGCTCGTCGGTCTTGTTCTTGAGCGGCCCGAACGAGCGGTCGTCGAAGTGCCCCTCGCCGACGCGGAAGGAGACGTCGCGGTAGTCGGCCGGCCGGATCCCGGCCTTCTCCGCGCCCAGATACATGACCATCACGCCCAGGTCGATCTCGGTCGCGGCCTGCTTCATCGCGCGAAAGGCCGCGGTCGCCTCGTCGCAGGCGAAGTCGACCCAGGAGCGGACGTCGGCGGTGAGGTCGCGGCGGGCCACGGCGTCGACCAGGTCCTTCCACCGCGTGTCGTCCACGCCCGCGGCCTTCTGGAAGGCCCGACGGTGCTCGTCGCAGAAGCAGCCGCCGATGGCCCCGGGACCGCGGGCCAGGCGGAAATCGTCGTCCAGGAAGACCCGCCTGACGCCGATCCCGGCGAGCTGCCGGATCGCCGCGGCATTCTCCGCGACCGCCGGGGGATGAATGGACGTGCCGGCATACGTCGCTCCGTCAGCGGAGCGTCCCATCTTCCAGTGCTTCGGCGGTGTCAGGGGGAATTGACCGTCCCGCGATCCCAGGGAATCGCCCGGATGACCGAGCGGGATATTGATGACGTGCCCGGCCATGCCCGCCTCCTCGATCCGTCGGACCCAGGAGCGGACCGTCTCGATCGGGAACGGCCAGTAGCCGTAGAAGAAGCCGCAGACCCACGCGTCGGTCACGCCGGCGCGACGGATCGTCTCGAGCATCTCCGGCGCCTTCTCCAGAGCTTCCGGCGAGACGGAAACATGGAAGGACCGCACCCGGCGGATGCCCTCGCTCCGAGCCAGGACGTCCGAAACGGACGAGGCCATGCTCAGCCCGCCGCAGGCCCGCAAGAAGGTTCGCCGGGATGCCATCGGAGGTGACTCGCACTGGTGCCCGAGATCCCGATCGCTGGATCGAGGTTCCTCGCCACGATCCGGGTCCGCCCCTTCGCGGACCATCACGTCGCCGGCCCTGTCGGGTCTCTCGCACCGATCGTCACTTCTACCCCGGCCAGGCGCAGCGGGCAAGAGTCGGGGCCGAGGGCCGCGGCATCCCTCGCCGAGGCCGTCGAGCACGTCCGTGGTCAATCGGCCCCGCCGGGGCAACCGGGCCCGGCCATCGCGGCGGCGGCGACCGGGTCGCGATCGAACCGCGCCAGGATCTTGCGGGTGATGTCGGCGACGGTGATCCCCTTCAGCACCCGGTCCTTGGCGTCGCGGACCTCCTGATAGGTCTCGCAGAGGACGCTGACGATGTGCTGCCCGCACGGGCATTCGGGATTCGGCGTGCTGTGATGCAGCCCGAAGGGCTCCTCGTGGGGCTCGACCGCGTGGAGGATGTCCAGGAGGGTGATCCGATCGGGGTCGACCTGCAAGGTCCAGCCCCCGCCGACTCCCGTCCGCGAGTCCACGATGCCGGCCTCGCGGAGCGAACCCAGGAGGCGGCGAATGACCACGGGATTCGTGTTGACGCTGCCGGCGAGGAACTCCGACGTCAGCGGCTCATCGCGCTTCAGCGCCAGGACCGTCAGGAGATGGATGCCCACGCTCATCTTGGAACTGGCCAAGGCGTTACCTCGGTCGAATCGACGACCGTCCGCACGGGAAAGATCTTCGCCCTACCACAGCTTAAGGCGGGCTCGCCCCCGGAGCAAGCCGAGGGCGAGGGGCCGACACGTCGGTCAATTGGCCCCGATAGGGATGTGCTCATAATCCGGATCGGGGGACGCCTCCGGCCGGCCGTGGCCGCTTTCGGAGCTCGGCCGCGGCCGTCTCGACGCGGCCCGGCGGCGATCGAACCAGTCGATGAGCCGCTCCCCGAGGACGTAGTAGATCGGGATCACGAACCGGCCGAGCACCGTGCTGATGGCGATCCCGAAGGCGATGACGATCCCCAGCGAGTTCCGGCTGTACGCCCCCGCGCCCGTCGCCCGGGCCATCGGCAGCACGCCCATGACGAACGCGAACGAGGTCATGAGGATCGGCCGCAGCCGTTCCCGCGAGGCGGCCTTGGCGGACTCGAGGATGTTCATCCCCCGCTTCTCGCGCATCTCGACCGCGAACTCGACGATCAGGATCGCGTTCTTGGTCTCCAGCCCGATCAGCATGACCAGGCCGATCTGGCCGAAGACGTCCAGGGGCATGTCGTAGAACCAGAGCCCGACCATCGCGCCGAACATCGCCAGCGGCACCGTCAGGATGATCACGGTCGGCCGGATCCAGCTCTCGTAGAGCGCGGCCATGAACAGGAAGACGCAGACCACCGAGAGGGCGAAGATGTAGATCGCCTGGTTCCCCGTCTTCTGCTCCTGGAGCGTCGTGCCGGTCCACTCGGTGCCGAATCCCTCCGGCAGCACCGCCGTCGCGACCTCCTGCATGGCGGCCAGGGCCTGCCCCGAGCTGTAACCCGGCGCGGGGCCGCCGTTCATCTTGGCCGATGCGTACATATTGTAATGGGGGACGTCGATCGGCCCGAGGGCATAGCGGACTTCGCCCAGCGAGCTGAGCGGCACGCGATCCCCCTTGCGATTGAGCACGTACAGGTTCTCGATGTCCTCCGGCCGGGTCCGCATGCCCCCCTCGGCCTGGACCATGACCTTCCAGACCTTGCCGTACATGTCGAAGTCGTTGACGTAATAGCCGCCGAGGTTCGCCTGGAGGACCGCGAACAGGTCCGTGATCGGCACGTCAAGCCGGCGGGCCTTGGTGCGGTCGAGGTCGAACTTGAGCTGGGGGACGCGGGCCGAGAACGTCGAGAAGACGCCCGCGAGCTCGGGCCGCTTCCGAGCCTCGTCCTGGAACCGGTCGACGACCCGCTGGAGCGCGCCGACGCCCTGGCCGGAGCGGTCCTCCACCATCAGCTCGAAGCCGCCGGTCTGGCTGAGGCCGCGGATCGGCGGCGGCTGGAGGACCATGACCGCGGCGTCGCGGACCGACATGACCTTGCCCTGGATCTTCTGGGACAGGGCCCCGGAGCGGAGGCCGGGCGAGGTCCGGTGGTGCCAGTCCTCGAGCCGCGCGAAGACCACGCCGCAGTTCGTCTGGTTGGTCCCGTTGATGACGTTCAGCCCCTCGATGGCGACCGTGTGCTTGACCCCGTGCTCCTCGCGGGCCATCCGCTCGACGCGCTGGATGACCGCGGCGGTCTTCTCGCCGCTGGTGCCGTCGGGCGTCTGGATGACGCAGATCAGGTAGCCCTGGTCCTCGGTCGGGATGAACGACTTGGGCCGCACGGCGATCATCCAGGCGGTGAGGGCCAGGAGCAGGAGCGAGGGAACCACGATCGTGTACCAATGGTGCGCCGTCCACTCGAGGACCGCGTCGTAGGAGTTCTCGATCCAGGACAGGACCTTGTTGAACCAGCGGAAGAGGAAGAACCGGGTCTCGCCCTCCTTCTCGCGGAGCCAGAGGCGGGCCATCGCCGGGCTGAAGGAGAGCGAGTTGAACGCGGAGAAGACGAACGAGAAGACGATCGTCATCGCGAACTGATTGTAGAGCTTGCCGGTCATGCCCGGCATGAAGGCGACGGGGACGAACACGGCGGCGAGCACCAGCGTGATCGTCACGATGGGGGTGGTGATCTCCGCCATCGCCGCGCGGGTCGCGGTGTGCGGGTCGAGGCCGCGGTGCAGGTACTTCTCGACGTTCTCCACCACGATGATCGCGTCGTCCACCACCAGGCCGATGGCCAGGATCAGGCCGCAGAGGGTGAGCGAGTTGATCGAGAATCCCGCCGCCGCCATGACCGCGAACGTCGCGACCAGCGAGACCGGGATCGCCAGCATCGGGATGATCGTCGCCCGGAAGCCCTGCAAGAAGATGAAGACCACGATCAGGACCAGCGCGAAGGACTCGACGAGGGTGTGCTGCACCTCGTTGATGTTCTCCTCGACGTAGTCGGTCGTGTTGTAGACGATCGTGTAGTCCAGGCCCTCGGGGAACTTCTTCTTGATCAGGTCCATCTCGGCGCGGACCTGCTTGATGATGTTGAGCGCGTTGGCGTCCGCGTACTGGTAGATGAGGATGCCGCCGGCCGGCTTGCCGTCGATGTAGCTGGCCGACTCGAAGTTCTCCGACGAGAGCTCGACCCGGGCGATGTCCTTGACCCGGACGATCGAGCCGTCGTCGCCGCGGCGGACGATGATCTCTTCAAACTCGCCGGCCTTCTCGAGCCGCCCCTTGAGGGTGATCGGCAGCTCGAAGTCCTGCCCGGTGGGGACGGGCCGGCCGCCGATCTTGCCCGCGGCCGCCTGCACGTTCTCCTGCTGGATGGCGGTGATCAGCTCGCTGGGGGCGATCTTCATGTTGGCCATGCGGTCGGGATCCACCCAGATCCGCATCGCGTACTTGCGGCCGAGCACGGTGGCGTCGCTCACCCCTTCGATCCGCCGGAGGACGTCGGCGACGTGGATCTGACCGTAGTTGTCCAGGAAGGTGGCGTCGTAGCGGCCGTCCGGCGAGATCAGGTTGACCACGCAGACCATGTCCGTCGACGTCTTCTTGATCGAGACGCCGTACTGCTTCACCTCCGGCGGGAGCTGGGCCTGGGCCGTCTGCACCCGGTTCTGGATGTCCACCGCGGCCATGTCCTGCGAGTAGCCGACGTCGAACGTGGCCACGATGTTGGACACGCCGTTGCTCGTGCTGTCGGAGCTGAAGTAGATCATCCCCTTTGTGCCGTTGAGCTGCTGCTCGATCGGCGTGGTCACGGTCCGGGCCACGCTCAGGGCATCGGCCCCGGTGTAGGTCGTGGTGACCTGCACCTGCGGGGGGGCGATCTGCGGATACTGCGCGATCGGCAGCCGGAAGGCACAGATGCCGCCGATGATCAGCATCAGGACCGCGGAGACCGTCGCGAAGATCGGCCGGCCGATGAAGAAGTTGACCATGCGAGCGAGGCTCCGAGGACAGGGACGAGCGAGAGGGTAGCTCCGGCTCAGCGGGGAACAAGCGAATGGTAAGAGCGAGCCGAGATCCGGCTCTCCCCCTTACCAGGGGGGAAATGGAGGGGGTATATCGAGCTGGCCACGGCCATCGAATTCCCCCCCTGGATCCCCCCTCGGTCAGGGGGGAAGCAAGAGGCTCAGGCTTCAGGCAACCGCGATCCTCATGAGCCGTGTCCGGCCCGGCCATCCGCGCTGGTCACCTTCGTCCCCTGTTCATCGCGACGGGTGATGACGACGGGCTCGGTCTTCACGGAAAGCCCCGGGCGGATCAACTGGAGCCCTTCCACGATCACCGGCGAGCCGGCGTCCAGGCCCCTGGCGATGACGCGGAGACCGTCGAACGACTGGCCGGCGACGACCCTCCGGACTGCCACCTTGCCGTCCTTGTCCACGACATGCACGATCGTGCCGGTGTCCGATTCCACCACGGCCGGCGCGGGGACGACGACGACGTCCTTGAGCTCATCCACGGTCATCCGGACCTTGACGTACTCGCCCGGGAGGAGCTTGCCGCCGGGATTCGGGATCCGGGCCTTGGCCAGGAACGTGGAGGTCGTCTCGTCCACGTTGTTGTCGATGAAGTAGCAACGGCCGGCGTGGGGATGCTCGAGCGGGCCGTTCCGGCCCGGCCGCGTGAGCCGGACCGCCAGCCCTCCCTGGATCAGCTCCGTGGTGTGGTCCAGGTCCCGGGAGCTGAGGCGGAGATCCACGCCCATCGGGTCGAGCTGCTGGATCGTCGCCAGGTCGCTGAACGCCCCGCCGCCCGAGGCGTCCGGGCCGACGAGGTTGCCGACCTTGACCCGAGCCTCGCCGATCCGACCGTCGATCGGGGCCACCATGCGGCAATACCCCAGGTTCAGCTCGGCGTCCCGGACCGCCGCCTTCGCCGCCGAGATCTGGGCCTCGGCCGCGGCGATCCCCACGTCGTAATCCGCGCCAGCCTGGGCGAGGTTCGCCCGATCGGCCTCGACCTGCGACTCCCAGCGGCGGCGGTCCGCCTCCGACTTGTCCAGGTCCTCCACCGACCCCGCCTTGCGGGCGACCAAAGCCGCGTTCCGCTTCTCCTGGATCTTCGCCAGCACGAGCTGCGCCCGGTCGAGATCGAGCTGGGCGGTGGAGACCTCGCGAGCCTTGGACTCGCGGGCCTTGCGGAGCGTCGCCTGGGCCTCGGCCATCCTGGAACGGGCCGAGTCCAGGGCCACGCGATAAGGCTCCTCATCGATGACGAGCAGGAGCTGGCCCTTCTTGACCATGGCCCCTTCCTCGAAGTGCCGCTCGGTCAGGAAGCCGCGCACCCGCGCCCGGATCGTCACGCTCTCCAGCGCCCGGGTCGTGCCGTTGGGGACGACCTCGATCGGCACGTTCATGATCCGGGACTCGACCACGCCCACCGTCGGCGCCGGCGGGGCCGCGGGGACCGCCGCCTTCTGGCACCCCGCCAGGCCGGCCAGGAGCAGCCCGACCGCCCCGAACAGCGTGCTGCTGGCGAGTCGAGCCCGACTCGATCGACCGTTCTCTCGTGCTCCCATGTCCAGGCCCCTCCCAAGAAAATCCAGCGCGCGCACGGCCGCCGCCCGGGACCAGCCCAGTCGTCGCCATCGTCGCTCCGCGATCACGGACGGCTGAAGCGGCCGCCGCGTCATCAAGGCATGTGCGCCGGGACAAGGACCCACCGTTCGGCAGGCCTCCCGTCAATTGAAACCATCATAGTTACGATTGGGTTCGGGTCAAGACCCGGAGCCGAAAGTCGGCCTGATCCCGGGCTCCATCCCGTCCTCCCGAGCCAAAAAGAGCCGGACTTGGGGGTCTGCACCGAGTTTGTCGTCCGGAACGATCCTGGCGATTGCAATCAACACTCGATATTTGCCGATAATTCAGGTAACGAAGGCAACTGACGTAGCATCTAGGAAAAGACTGCGGTCTGGCTAATTCGGGTTACTGGGAAATTTGGATAAACACCTTGAAGGGACCGTCGGCCCGGAGACGACCTCTATTGGTGAGTTGGCGGTCCCGCGTCCAGGGCGGAGCCTGCGGATGCGTGGATCGATGAGCGCCGAAGTTCGTCGGGAGTGTACTTGTGGAGCGTCCGATGTTGCGAAATCGACTCGCGGTGGCCGTCCTTGCCCTAGGACTGGGGCTGGTGGCCGTCGCGCACCCGGCCCGAGCAGCGAGCTACGCTGGTGGCGGCTCGCAGCGATGTTGCCCCGCGACCCAGGACTGTGGCGGGCATGTTGAATATCAGCTCCAGCGCCAGACGGTCCTCCGGAACGTCCAGGAGACCGTCTACGAGACGCAGCAGGTCCCGTACGTCCGGACCGTCTGCGAGACGGTGATGGAGCCGAAGACGATCACGACGACCCGGAACGTGGTCCAGCAGCACGTCCGCGATGAGGTCTACACGGTGAACCGGCCGGTCTACCGGACGGTCAACCGCGAGGTCCAGTACACGGTTCAGCGGAACGTCGCACGGCAGATCTGGAAGGACGTACCGTACACCGTTTACAAGCCTGTGCGCGAGACCCATTACGAGACGAAGGCCTACACGGTGCAGCGGCCCGTCCGCGAGACGACGTTGACCACCCAGGTCTACAACGTCTCTCGCCCGGTCCGCGAGACCTCGTTCAAGGACGTCCCCTACACGGTCTGCCGGCCGGTCCAGGAGACGTTCCTGAAGACGGTCAACCAGACCATCTGCCGGCCGGTCCAGGAGACATCCTACAAGACGGTCTCGTACTGCGTGCAGCGGCCCGTCCAGAAGGTCTGCTACCGCACCGTGCCCTACACGGTGCAGGTGCCGGTCCAGACGACGGTCCTCCAGAGCCAGCCCACGACCGTCATGGTCCCGGTCCGTCAGACGGCCTACAAGACCGTGCCCTACACGGTCTGCCGGCCCGTCAGCGAGACCGTGATCAAGGAGTGCCGGTACACGGTCCGCGTCCCGGTCCAGCGCACCGAGATGAAGACGTGCACCTACACGGTCTGCCGCCCGGTGCGCGAGACCGTGATGAAGGAGTGCCGGTACACGGTCTGCAAGCCGGTCCAGACGACGACCATGAAGACGGTCTGCAAGACGGTCTGCAACACCGTCCAGGAGACCCAGTATCGGGACGTCTGCGAGACCGTCTGCGTGCCCAAGACCGTCTGCCAGCAGGTCACCCGCCAGTGCGGCCGGTGGGTCGAGCAGGCCTACACCGTGCCGGGCAAGACCGTCTGCGTCAACGGCTGCCTGGTCCAGTGCCCGCCGACGACCTGCGTGAAGAAGGTCTGGTGCCCCCAGACGGTCGTGGAGAACGTCTCCAGCACCGTCTACGAGCGGCAGCAGATCCGCAAGCAGGTCCCGGTCACCGTCTGCAAGCAGGTGCCGACGACGGTCACCGAGCAGGTCCCCGTCACCACCTGCACGATGGTCTCCGAGGAGGTCGTCAAGCAGGTCCCGGTCACCGTCTGCAAGACGGTCCAGGAGACGATGACCAAGCAGGTCCCCTACACGGTCTGCGAGTACGTCCCGCAGGAGATGGTCAAGCAGGTCCCGGTCACCGTCTGCAAGATGGTCCAGGAGACCTGCACCAAGACCGTCCCCTACACGGTCTGCACGACCGAGGCCCGCACGGTCAACCGCTGCGTGCCCGTCACCGTGACCAAGATGTGCGCCAAGACCGAGTACCGCCAGGATCCCTACACGGTGACCTCGTTCGTGCCGGAGACGCAGTACAAGCAGGTCCCCTGCACCGTCACCCGCATGGTCCGCGAGGTCCAGGTCAAGCAGGTCCCCTGCACCGTCACCCGCATGGTCCCCCAGACCTGCGTGAAGCGCGTGCCGGTGATCACCTGCCGGATGGTGACCGAGCAGTGCACCAAGCAGGTCCCGGTGACCACCTGCCGGATGGTCAGCGAGACCCGCACCTGCCAGGTCCCCGTCACCACCTGCCGGACCGTGGCCGAGACCTGCGTCAAGAAGGTCTGCCAGACGGTCTGCGAGACCGTGACCGAACCGTGCGTCAAGATCGTCCCCCAGACCGTCTGCGAGATCCAGACCGTCCAGTGCGTCAAGAAGGTGCCCTACACCACCTGCCAGCAGGTCGTCGAGTCCAAGGTCGTCCACTGCCCGGTGACCGTGCCCAAGCAGGTCACCGAGGTGAAGACGGTCTGCGTGCCGAAGACCGTCTGCAAGCAGGTCCCGGTGGAGGTCTGCGTGAAGGTCCCCGTCGTCGTCCATTGCGAGCCGGCGGTCCTCCCCTCCTCGCAGAGCGTCCTCGCCACGGCCCAGTCGGTGCCCCTGAGCACCGTCCCCCCGTGCGACCCGTGCGACGCCAAGCACCCGTTCTTCAAGCGGTTCAGCCTCCTCCATCACTGAGATCGGATGAGGTAACGTAGGCCGCCCGCCGTCCGTCCAACTCCGTGACACGGGACAGATTTCGGCGCTCCCGTAACGGCAGACGCCCTCCGGATGAACAATCCGGAGGGTGTTTGTATTTCGAACCCGGGCCATTTCGCCCCGGTCGCACGTCATCCATCGCGAGCCTGACATCGTACCCCCGAGCGGGCGCAAGAAAAACCGCCGAAGCGCGGGCCCGGCGGCATGCGGCTGCAATCGATCTTCGAACACGCCAATCCGTTCCTGGTTCTCTGTCAACACGAAGTAGTCGGGTAGCAGGACAGACAGGAATGTCTGTCCCCCGGGTTTAGAGCCAGGCCGTTCGGAGATTTCGGAGGACAGGCATTCCTGCCTGTCCTGTAGCCAACCCCACCATGGAAGTGTGACGAAGCTCTACTGCGACAGCCCGAAAACCTGCGTGAAGTAGGTCACCCCGTTGATCGACACGACGCCGACGCCGATGTCGGCGTAGAGGGTGCTGAGCAGGTTCTCGCGGTGGGGCGAGGAGTTGATCCAGCCGTCGAGTGCGGCCTCGGGGGTGCCGTCGGACAGGAAGCCGACGTAGAGGTTCTCGCCCCAGGCCATCGCGTTGTAGCCCTGGGCGGCGATCCGATCGGCGGGCCCCACGCCGTTGATGACGTGGGCGAAGGTCCCCGTGGACGCCATCGCCTGCGACTGCTGCCGCGCGGCGCGGGCGAGCTCGAGATTCCAGGCAACCGGCGGCAGCCCGTTCTCCTTGCGGAACGCATTGGTGAGGTCGACCACGGCCTGCTCCTGGGCGGTCGCCGGCCCGGCGAGCGGATCGACGGGGGCGGGGGCGGCCGGGGGAGGCGCGGGCGTCGGCGTCGGTGCCGGAGCGGGCGTCGCCGGTACCTGGGGCGGGGCCTCGGCCTGGGTGGGATTTGTCTGCTCCGGCGCCGTCGTGGCGATCGGAGCCGCGGCGACGGTCTGCGGAGTCTTGCCCTTCGGATGCGTGTTGCGACCCTTCGCGTGAGCGTTGGCCCTCGCCCGCGCGTTGGCCTTCGCCCGCGCGGCGGCCTGGGCCTTCGCAAGGGCCTTCGCCTGGGCCTGCTTCGCGGCGGCCTGCTTGCGCGATCCGGGCTGGTCCTTGGTGCTCGTCTCGTCCTTCGACTTCTTGTGCAATTTGGCCGGCGTCGAGGCCGCCCTCACGGTCCGCCCTTCGGAAGGACTGGTCGTGGTGACGAATGCCAATGTCAGGCCCCCGAGGACCGCGGCATGCTGGGAAAGGAAGCTCGGTGTCGGACTCGTGGCTCGGCCGCGGCCTCGTCGGATCATAGGCACTCCCTTCGCTGGGCGGGTCGTCGTCGATTCGCGGCAAGTCTACACGCCGAGGAGGGAGGCAGGCTGAACCAAAAAGGACAATCCGGTGCGGTCGGCCCGCGCGACCGTCTCGACCGGGCTGTCCCGGCCAGGGCGTCGATCCGACGTCGCGAAGGCGACGGGCGGGGGGTTGTTCTTGACCGCTTCGGGGGTTGGTCATAAGATCCGCGCGGTGGGTGGATGGCCGGCGGGAGATCGGCGATCGCCCGCGGCCGTCCCGGACGGCGAGGCTCAGGGAGGAGCGACGGGGATGCGGGATCACAACAAGGCGTTCTGCCGCCTGGCGGCGGAGACCATCGACTGTCCGGCGCCGGTCTTCGAGTTCGGGTCCTACCAGGTGGAGGGCCAGGAAGGGTACGCCAACCTCCGCGCCTTCTTCCCGGGCAAGGACTACGTGGGCTGCGACATGCGGCCGGGTCCCGGGGTGGACCGCGTCGAGGACGTCACCGCGATCAGCCTGCCGGACGGCTCGGCCGGCACGGTGCTCTGCATCGAGACGTTCGAGCACGTCTTCAAGGTCCATCGCGCCTTCGACGAGGTCTGGCGGATCCTCAGGCCGGGCGGCGTCTTCGTCATCACGACCCCGCTCAACTTCCGGATCCACGGCTATCCGGACGACTACTGGCGGATGACCCCGAGCTGCCTGCGGCGGATGATGGCGCCCTATGAGGCGAGGATCTCCGGCTACCAGGGGCATGCCTCGTTCCCACACTCGGTCATGGCCGTCGGCGTGAAGCCCCCGGCTCCGTCCACCGCCGCCGCGCAACTCGGCCGGCTGGTCGCGGGATATCAGTCCTGGCTCCGGGACGCCGAGGCTGCCCTCCCGCTCAAGGCGAAGCTCCGCCGGGCGATCGGCCAGGTCTATCGCTCCAAGGGGGAGCGGCATCAACTGGCGGGCTATTACCAGTCGGAATTCGCCCTCGACCTGGGCGCGGGCGAGAAGCCCCTGGCGCAGGCGGGCTGATCCCTGTCGTCGAATCCGGTCCGTTGAGCGGGGGCACTCGTCCTCCGGGGAAGTCCCCGGGGGCTGCTGGGGAATCGATCCATGCGGAATCCTGTCGATCGTCTCGTCGTACTCGGCCTCGACGGCGCCACCTGGACGGTCCTCGACCCGATGCGGCGTCGCGGCCTGATGCCGAACCTGGATGCCCTGCTCGCCGGCGCCGCCCATGGCACGCTCCGGTCGATCATCCCGCCGGTGACGACCGCGGCCTGGACCACCATGATGACGGGCTGCAACCCGCCGCGGCACGGCGTCTTCGATCATCGCTATTACGACGCCGCCGCCGGCCGGATGAAGGTCAACCATTCCGGCCGCGTCCGCGTCCCCACGGTCTGGAAGCTCCTTTCCGACGCCGGACGATCGGTCGTCTCGCTCAACGTGCCGGGGATCTTCCCGCCCCCCAAGCTGCGCGGACTGGTCGTCTCCGGCATGGACGCCCCGCACCTGGACGGCGCCCTCCAGAGCTGCCCGGACTTCGGGGCCAGGCTCAAGGCCGAAGTCCCCGACTACTCGCTCCGCTACTTCTGGAAGCATGCCCCGAAGTCCCTGGAAGAGCTGCAGGTGAACGGCCGCCTCACGGTCGAGAGCTTCCTCGGACGCGCCCAGGGGGGGCTGCTCGCGGACCAGCACGTCCCCGACTGGTCCGTCCTGATGGTCCAGTTCCAGAACCTGGACCCGTTCCAGCATCGCGTCTGGCGCTATCTGAACGTGGACGAGACCGGCATCGATGAGCCCGCCTGGAACGCCGCGGCCGGCGAGGTCATGCGCGGCCTCGACCGGGCGATCGGCCTCCTCTGCGAGCTGGCCGAGCGTCGCGATGCCGCCGTGATGGTGGTGAGCGATCATGGGTTCGGGCCCTGCCTGGGGCGGATCGACGTCAATCGGATCCTCGTCGACGCCGGCGTGGCCCGCCTCCCGGGCGCGGTCGGAAGCCTCCGGAGGCGGATGAAGCAGGCGCGGGACCACCTCCGCGTCTGGCGGGCGAAGCGGCACGACCCGACGGCCCGGTCCGCCTCGTTCGACCACTCGATCTCGTCCCAATTCCCGTTCGACTGGAAGCGGACCATCGCCTTCGCCCCCCATCAGGACACCGCGGCGATGATCTACGTGAACTCCCCCGCCCGCCGCGGGACCACCCGCGACACCGCGGCGCTCTTCTCCCCGCGCCAGATCGAGGACGCCTGCCGCGCCGCCGAGGAGGCCCTCGCGGCGGCCCGCCATCCCGAGACCGGCCAGAAGCTCTTCCCGACGATCATCCGCATGGCGGAGACCTACGATCTCGACCCGGCGCGAGAGGGCTATCCCGACCTGATCGCCATGCCCGATGAGCCCTACTGGGTCCGGACCCGATTCACCGGCAAGGCCGCCTGGGTGACCCCCGACCCCAACCTGCCGGGCACGCATCGTCCCGAAGGCGTCGTCGCGCTCGCCGGCGTGGGCTTGACGCCCGGCCGCTCCCTCAAGGCCCGCCTGATCGACGCCACGCCGACCATCCTGGACCTCCTGGGTATGCCGATCCCGGAGCACATCGAGGGACGCCCGATCCACGCGGCCGGCGATCCGGAGCCCGCGATCGAGGCCCCCGCCGCCGTCCGTCAGGACCTGGCACAATCCGTGATTGATGGCCCTCATCGTCGCGGCTTCGAGTACACTGACGAGGAGCAGGCCATCCTGGAGCAGCGACTCGCGGACCTCGGCTACCTGGAATGACACCATGCGGACCATCGCCATCGGCGACATTCACGGCTGCGCCTTGGCCCTGGACGCACTCCTGCGCGCGATCCGACCCGAGCCCGACGACTGCATCGTCACCCTGGGAGATTACGTCGATCGCGGCCCGGACAGCCGGGGCGTGATCGAACGGCTCATCCGGCTCCGCGACGAATGCACGCTCGTCCCGCTCCTCGGCAATCACGACGAGCTCTTCCTCCACGCCTGCCGCGGGGAGCACGTCTCGGCCTTCCTCATGATGGGGGGGCAGGAGACGATGGAGTCCTATCAAGCCGGTGATCCGCCGGACTTCGGCGCCGTCCCGGCCCAGCACCGGGCATTCCTCGAAGGATGCTCCTCCTCCTTCGAAGTCGACGCCTTCTTCTTCGTCCACGCCAGCTATGTCCCCAACCTCCCCCTGGCGGAACAGCCCGCGCTCGCCCTTCGCTGGGAGAAGCTGCACGACGAGATCCCCCCTCCTCACGTCTCCGGCAAGACCGCAATCGTCGGCCATACCTCGCAGAAGGACGGCGAGATCCTGGACGCGGGCCACATCAGGTGCATCGACACCTGGTGTTGCGGCGGAGGCTGGCTGACCGCGATGGAGGTCGAGTCAGGCCGGCTCTGGCAGGCCGATCGTGAGGGGCGGATCCGGGGAATCAACGTCCCCCTTTGACGAAATCCCGGCACGAGCCGCCGCGAGCGAGCTCAGATCAGATCCAGCCGTCGACGCGGGCTATGGGCCCGGCTGCACGCCGAGCAAACACCCTCGATCACGAAGCGATGGCCCGAGGCGCGGAAGCCGTGCTCCCGACTCACCGCATCGCGGACCTGGCGAATATCGTCATTGCGAAACTCGATCACGCGATTGCAGACGGTGCAATGCATGTGGTCGTGCGCGGGATAGCCGTAATCGTGCTCGTAGGCACTCCGATTGGTCAGCCGAAGCTCCCGGAGCAGCCCGGCGTCCACCAGCAGGCGGAGCGTCCGGTACACGGTGGCCCGGCTGATCGCGTGGCCGGCCTCGTGCAGGTCGCGGACCAGCTCGTCCGCGTCGAAATGTTTGTGGCTGCTGAAGATGTGTCGAACCAGCACGCGCCGAGGCTCGGTCAGCTTCTCGCCCCGGATCTCCAGGAACTCCCGGAATTTCTCCTCGGGCGTCTCGGAAACGGTCAGCGGTGCGAGATCATCGGAGCGCGTGTTGGCCACGTCTTCTTTCCTCGGCCCGGGGTCCTCGCCAGCAAGTCGCACGCCGCGTACCGGCCGCCCGAAGCACGGTGGGATTCTACCTGGTATTCGTCCGATCATCCAGAGCCCACGCCAGGTCCGGCCGTAGCGAGGTGCTGTTCTACGGGTCGGCGATTTGGGTTTGATCGTCCCTCAAACGAGCCCCGCAGATTCGATGTAAGCCCTTACGCCAAAGTCTCTTCGATGCGATTTATGGGATTGGCTTTGATCGTCGAAATCGAGGAAATTGACGGCCAATCCTCTCGTCCTCCATCAATGGGGCATCGTGCGGAAATCAGGACCGACCGGTCCATGCTTCATCGTGAGGCGTCCTTCCCCGCGAACAACGATCATCCCGCCGGCGCGGACACGGACGACGATGCGATGCCTCTACTTCAGAGAGTGCGCCATGTTTCGCGTTTTTCGTTCGTGATGATGAGATTTTCCGGAAATTGTTTCCTTCGAAATCGGCGAAATTCAGGAAGTCGGACATCTGAATCCCGCGAGAACCCCCTCTCGCACGTAATGGCCTCGCAGAGGTGGCCCATGATCCGGTCCCAGGTGGATTCCCCGGCCATGGCTCGGCTCGTATCGCCCTGGAAGACGGGGAAGTGACTCATCCCCTCCGGTGCATCCGTCGGCGGAGCATGTACGCGCCCATGCCGAGCCCGAACACCGCGAACGCAGTCGGCTCCGGCACGGGTGCCGGATCCCCCGAGGGATACAGGAAGACCCCATACTCGTTGCCGTAGCTCATGAACGATTGGATGCGGACAAGGCTCAGATCCGTGAAGGCGTCGATCGCAACCCGGGGGACGGACGAGTCCGGCATCCAGTTGAAAACCTGGGCGACGGTGGGTGTCCCGGTGAATTGCCCGCTCAGGTTTCGGGTTGGACCTTTGGTAATCTCGCCCTGGGCGTGCCCCTGAAGCACGATGTACGGAGCGTCTTGAGGATTGCCCGTCTCGAAGGCGATTTTCAGGGAGAAGTCCGAGTCGATGACGTGCGGCTCCATGTAGGTCACACCGAGGGCGAGCGGCAACCGGTAATCGAGGTACGGATTCCACGTGCCGTGGTTCTGGTTCAACCCGGAGATCGATAGGTCACGGGTCACGGAGACTTCGCCGTCACCGTACGTCCCCGTGATATTGACCTGGAGCGGGATCGGCGAGGCGAGCACCGGCGTGGTGTCAGCCATCGCCATGAGCCCGAGTCCAGTTAGCAAGAACAAAGCCCTGCGCATTCGAAACTCCCTGTTCCTGGAGCACTTGTCTCCTGGGGGAAGGTCATACTCGAATCGCGGGGCCTGTCAATTTCAATCCTCGTTTCATCCATGCTCAGCGATGGGCCAGGGGGATTGTCCAGGCCGCAAGATCTTGACGCCGGCCCCGGCCCCGCGTCAGCCGTCCGCGGGCGTTCCTCGATGCGCCATTCGATCGGCGCCACGCCAAAGGGGGGTTCGCCTACAACTCATCCTCGGCCTCGAGCTCCCGGAGGACGTCGAGCGCCTCGTCGACCTCGCAGACGATCTCGCCCCGGACGCGGCCCCGGAGGTCGAGCTCGTGGAGCAGCATGAGGTCGTCGAACCACTCGGAATTCTCGAGTCGGACGCGGGCCCGCGCGCCGAGCGTCCCGCCCCGGTAGGCGTGGGCGTCCATGTGGTGCTCGATCAGCCAGGCGGTCCGCTCGGTGATGGCGCCCTCCAGCGAGTCCAGGGCGGCGCCGACGTGGTCGGCCGGATCGATGGCCTTGCCCACGTCGTGGAGCAGGGCCGCGACCAGGAACTCCTCGTCGTACGGCCGCTCGGCGCGGGCGAGCTCGAAGACCTGGAGGCTGTGGTAGAGGGCGTCCCCCTCGGGGTGGTACTTCGGGCTCTGCTTCACGCCTTCCAGCGGCTCGAGCAGCATCCGGAAGAGGGCGAAGCGGTCGAGGTGGTCCTCCAGCCGCGTGACCTCGCCATCCAGGTCGATCTCGGGGTCCTCCTCGAGCAGGAGATTCTCGAGCTCGGCGATCGAGGCCCGCTCGATGGCCTTGCCGGTGATCGAGCTCTTGAACACGTAGTGGGCCTTGTCCTCCGGGTAGAGGGTCAGCTCGTAGTTGTGATTGTCGTAAACGTGGATGTGCGTGAACACGCGCTCCTCGTTGTGCTTGACGATCCGCTTCAGCTCCACGGTGTACTGCGCCCCCAGTTCATCCAGGACGTCGGTCACCAGGGAGAGGCTGTCGCAGAAGAGGTGGATGTCGATGTCCGACCCCTTGCGGACGTGCCCCGTCCGGACGCTGCCGATGAGCCTGGGGCGGAACCGGGCGAGCTGCCGCATCAGGCGGAGGGCGTCGAGCCGCATGTCGCGGAGCTTCTCCAGGCGCTTGGGCCCTTCGTGCATCCGGGCCATGGCCTGGATCTGATCGCGGATCTCCCGGTTGGACGGGAGGTCGCCGGGGCGGTGCCTGTACTCGACGCCGAGCTGCCGGGCGGCCTTGCGCTTGGCCGTGAAGTATTCGGACTCGAGGCGCTGGTACATCATCTGGGCGGCCAGGAAGGCGACCTGGCGCCGGATGCGTGCATCGGCCATGGGAGGAGGGTGCGCCGTTTATCAGCCCATCAAGGCGGCGCCGGGCGGAGGCAGGCCGGTCACGTCGGGAACCGGCCCGCAAAAGGCAAGGGTCTCCATTGATCGACCCGGCTCATCCTAGACCGGCCGTCAAGCCTCGGCAAGGTCCGTTCGCGATTAGGCCGGGCCGACCGACGGCTCTTCCGGGCACTCCTGGTCCTGGAAGGCGAGCGTCCCGGCGATGAGCCGACTCACGGTCAGCGTGCTCGGGACGAGCGACGCGACCAGGGCGCCGAGCCCCGCATGGCCGGTGATCAGATACCAGGCGCCCTCGAACGCGGCCCCGGTCAGGACGATCACCAGCGCGGAGCTCATCAACAGCTTGATCCAGGCGATGTCACGGTGTCCGCCGCTGTAGCGGACGAACAGGGGTCTCATGGTCTCCTCGTGCGGTTGAAGGTCGACTTTGAAGGGCCTCGATACGGCTCCAGGCCCCTTTGAAGAGCATTCGCGGGGCGGCTCGCGGAATTCGAAGAATCCGCGAGCTCCGGTCCGGATTAGCCGTGGGTGGATGCCGTGTCGGCGACCTGGCCCGCCGGTTGAATCGAGGAGGGGAAGGGTCCGACGCCGTTGAGACGATTCCAGCGCCGCTTCTGGACGGCGAAGTAGAGGACCGGCAGGAAGACGTCGATGACCTCGTCGGCGATGAGCAGCCCGCCGAGCACCGGCGCGGCCATGGGCCGGATCACCTCCGCGCCGACGCCCGTGGCCCAGAGCATCGGGGCGATGGACACGATCGCCGCGCCCTCGGTTAGGAGCTTGGGCCGCAACCGGTGCACGGCACCCTCCAGGACCGCCCGCTTGAGCTCGGCAAGGGAGCCGATCCGCGACAGACCCCCGCGCTCGTCGATGGCCTCGCGGAGATACACGAGCATCACCACGCCGGTTTCGACGGCCATGCCGAAGCAGGCGATGTATCCCACCCAGACCGCCACGCTGAAGTGGAAGCCGAAGAGCCACTGGAAGATGGCCCCCCCCGCCAGCGCCCCGAGGACGCTCGTCATCATCAGGAGCGTGTCGACGACGCTGCGGTACGTCAGGTAGAGGATCAGGATGATGACGGCGATCACCGCCGGGAAGACCAGGCGGAGGGTCTGCCGGGCGCGGAGCTGGTGCTCGAACTGGCCCGACCATTCCAGGTACATGCCGGCGGGTCGCTTCACCCGCCGCTCGACCGCGCGCCGGGCCTCCTCCACGAACCCGACCTCGTCGCGTCCGCGGACCGCGAGCTGGACGTACGCGCGGAGGCGGCCGTTCTCGCTCTTGATCATCGACGGCCCCTCGACGATCTTGACGTCGGCGACGGCCGCCAGCGGCACCTGCATCGGCACGGCCGGCGCCGCGGCGGTCGACGGAGTGCCCGTGCCCGCCATGCCCATTCCGCCGGAGCCGCCGCCGCCCATGCCGGCACCGCCGCCGCCCATGCCGGGCCCGCCGGAGACGAGGATCCGCTTGAGGGACTCCACATCATCCCGGAAGGCGCGGGCGTAGCGGACGCGGACCGGGAAGCGCTCCCGCTTCTCCACGGTCATCGTCAGCGGCTTGCCCCCCATGGCCACTTCGACCACGTCCTGGATGTCACCGACCGAGATCCCGTACCGCGCGGCCTTCTTGCGGTCGATCTGGATCTCCACGTAGCCCTTGCCCACGATCTGATCCGGGACCACGTTCGCCGCGCCCGGCACGGTGCGGAGGATCCCCGCGACCTCCTGGCTGACGTCCTGGATCGACTTCAGGTCGTCGCCGAAGATCTTGACCGCGATCTGGGAGCGGACCCCCGTGGAGAGCATCTCGATTCGGTTGATGATCGGTTGCGTGAAGATGTTGCCCCAGCCGGGCATCTGGACCACGGAATCCATCTCCGAGACGAGCTCGGCCTTCGTCTTCGGCCAGAGGATCAGGCGATCGGCGAGCGGCTTGCGGAGGGATTCCAGCAGGGCCCGGAGCGGCTCGGCATCCTTCTCCTGGTCCGCAGTCGCCCCCCCTGCCCCTCGCCTCAGCTCCTCGATCGCGGATCGATTGATGAGGTCCACGGACCGGTCGAAGAGCTCCCAGTTCAACCCGCGGGTCCGCACCGCCAGCCGCCGGGAGTGCGTCGCGGAGAGCCTCTCGGTGATCCGGTCGTCCAGGTCCGCGGGCGACTCTCCCAGGAGCCGCCAGGCCAGTTCGCTCGCCCGCTCCATGGGGCGGAGCGGCGGGCTCAGCAGGTCGGGTCGCGATTCGAGGAATCCCCCCTCAACGAGCCGGTCCGCGGCCTTCCGCACCAGCGCGGACACGTCGTCGCGGAGCGGCGCCGTGGCGAGGCGATCGGCGAATGCCGGGGACAGGGCCTCGACGATCGCGAAGCGGTCGGAGGCGTCCGGGGGACGCTTCACGGCCCTCGGATCGACTCGGTCGATCAGCTCGGCGACCGCCTCGGCGACGAGCGAGCGGCCGAGGTCGGGGCGGAACTCCGCGAGCCGGAGCGCGGCGAGCTCGCGGAGCGCGGTGTCGAGCCGGGTGGAGACCGCCATCACGGCCTCGTCGATGAGCCCCTGGCGGCGATCGGCGGCGATGGCGGGGACCAGGCCGCGGGCCTCGAGCGCGGCCAGGACGACCCGCGCCTGGGCGGCCGCATCGTCGAGCCGGAGCATCCGCCTGGGCCAGAGCGCGCGGTCGCGGAGGTTGATGACGGTCTCGATCATGTCCAGGCCGGAGGGATCCGTGGGCGTGTCGGCCCGGCCCGCCTTGCCGACCACCTGCCAGACCTCCGGGAAGCCTCGCAGCATGCCATTGCGGACCCTCAGGTCGTCGGCCGCCTGGGTGAGCGAGACCCTCGGCACGGTCGTCGGCATGTCCAGGATCGAGCCCTCGTCGAGCGCGGGCATGAACTCGTTCCCGAGGTGCGTCGAGGCGACGTAGCCGAGGCCGACGATCACGGCGAACATCCAGCTCACGAGCATCGGCCGGTCCATCAACCACGAGAGCATCGGCTTGAAGATCTCGATCATCGTCCGCACCAGCGGGTTCTCCTCCTCCGACCGGATCCGGCCCCTGAGGAAGATCGGGATGAGCGCGGGGACCAGGGTGATCGAGAGGATCGCCACGCCGATCAGGGCGAACGTCTTGGTGTACGCCAGCGGATGGAAGAGCTTCCCCTCCCGGCCGGTGAGGGCGAAGACCGGCAGGAACGAGAGGATCGTGATCAGCACCGAGAAGAAGATCGGCCGCCCGACCGTGCGGCAGGCGGCGACGACGATCTCGGTGGTGTCGCCCCGGACCTTCTCGCGGCCGAAGTGGCGCGTGAGGTGATGGGCGGCGTTCTCCGCCATGACCACGGCCTGGTCGATGAGGATCCCGACGCTGATGGCAATGCCCGCCAGGCTCATGATGTTCGACGAGATCCCGACCAGCCGCATCAGGAGGAAGCTGACGAGGATCGCCATCGGCAGCGTGAGCGAGACGACGAAGGCGCCGCCGAGGTGCCCCATCACGACCAGGATCGCGACGGCGCAGACGATCAGCTCCTCGCGGACCGTCCCGCTGACGGTCTCGATCGCGCCGTGGATCAGCGGCGTGCGGTCGTAGAAGGGGACGATCCGCACCCCCTCGGGCAGGCCGGCCTGGAGGGCGGAGATCTTCTCCTTGACGCGGCGGGTGACCTCCAGGGGGTTCTCACCGTACCGCATCAGGACGACGCCACCGACGACCTCGCGGCCGTCCTTCTCGAGCGCGTTGCGGCGGAAGGCCGGCCCGACCTGGACGGCTCCGAGCTGGCCGATGGAGATCGGCGTCCCGTTCTCGCGGCGGGCGACGACCGTGTCGCGGATGTCCTCGAGACTCTCGATCCAGCCGACCGAGCGGATCAGGTACTCCGCATTCCCCTGATGGATGACCCGACCGCCCACCGAGGAGTTCGACCGGGCGACCGCGGAGTAGACCTCGCCCAGGCTGATGTCGTAGGCCCGCATCTTGTTCGGGTCCACGTCGATCTGGTACTCCTTCGGCGCGCCGCCCACGCTTGCGACCTCGGCCACGCCCGGGACGCTGCCCAACTGGTAGCGGACGAACCAGTCCTGGATCGACCTCAGCTCCCCCAGGTCACGGCCGTCCCCCTCGACCGTGTACCAGAAGATCTGCCCGACCGCGGTGGCGTCGGGAGCCATGTACGGGATCACGCCCGGCGGCAGGAAGGTGGTGGCGATGGAGAGCTTTTCGAGCACCCGCTGGCGGGCGAAGTAGTAGTCCGTGGCCTCGTCGAAGATGATCGTGATCATCGAGAAGTTGAACTCGCTCGACGACCGGACGACCTTCACCCCCGACAGTCCCTGGAGGTTCACCGAGAGCGGATAGGTGACCTGGTCCTCGATCTCCTGGGGGCTGCGGCCCATCCAGTCGGTGAAGACGATGACCTGGTTCTCCGACAGGTCGGGGATCGCGTCCACCGGCATCGTGACCATCGACCGGGCGCCGACCGCCCCGAGCGCAACGGCCGCCAGGATGACGAGGTAGCGGTTGCGGATCGACCACTCGATGATGCTCTCGATCACGGCCCGGCGGCTCCCGGATCAATGGAAATGCGGCTTCGAGGTCGTCCCGGACGTCGCGGGCGGTGCCGCCTGCGCCGGGCCGGAGCCCTGGTTGAGGCGCGATTCCGCGTCGATCAGGAAGGCCCCCGCGGCGGCGACCCGGTCGCCGGCGGAGATACCCTCCAGGACCGGATAGCGATCGCCGTTGCGAGAGCCCAGGACGACCTGTCGCCCCTCGAAAACGCCGGGCTCGGTCTCGACATAGACGACCTTGCGGTCGCCGGTGTCGATCACGGCCGACTCCGGGATCGAGAGGATCTCGCCGGCCGGCCGGGGCTCGAGCCCGGTCAGGAATCGGTCGGGCTGCGCCTTGAGCTTCCTGGTGCACGAGTCGCAGCAGACCCAGACCTTGCGGGAGGCGACCTGGACCGGGATGGGGGCGCCCATCGAACCGAGCTTCGCCTTCGTGACCGGGCATTTCTCCTGCTGGGCGGCCGTCAGCTCGACGGCGGGCCCGGCCGCGTGGTCGCGATGAACGTCCCGGGACGCCGCGGCCATGCGGGCCCGGAAGGCCGGGGTCTCGCCGATCGGCATCCTCAGGGTCACCGTGGCGAACATCCCCGGCTGGAGCCTCCCGTCCGCGTTCTCGACGTCGTAGCGGACGGCCATGGTCCGCGTGGTCGGATTGAGCGCCGGGTCGCGGAAGGCGACCTGGCCCCGGAAGACCTCTCCGGGATAGGCTTCCACGGCGGCCTCGACCGGCTGGCCGACCTTCACGAGCCCGACCCGGTCCTCGAAGACCTGGGCGAGGATCCAGACGTGCGACAGGTCGGCGATCTCGAAGAGCGGCTCCCCCTCGGCGACATATTGCCCTTCGACCACATTCTTGCGGACCACCACGCCGCTGATCGGGGCGACGATCCGCATCCGCGGGTTGGCCTTCCCCTCGCGGAGGATCTCGTCGATCTGGGCCCTGGTGATCCCCCAGAGCACGAGCTTCTCCTCGGCCAGCCGGTCGAGGTCCTCGCCCCTCCCCAGGGGCGATCGCGGTGCCCCGTCGATCCCGGCAGGGAGCGCCGCGAGCTCGCGGGCCCGATCGCGGGCCAAGAGGAGCTCGCGGATGGTCTGATAGAGCTCCGGGCTGTACACCTCGGCCAGGACGTCGCCGGCCTTCACGGGGACCCCCGTGAAGTTCACGGCCAGCGACTCGACCCGCGACATCCCCTTGAGCCGGGACGAGATCCGGGCCAGCCGGCGCTCGTCGAAGTTCACCGTGCCGACCGTCGTCAGGCTCTCGGAGAAGGGCTCGCTCGCGGGCTCGACCGTGCGGATGCCGGCCTGGACGACGCGGAACGGGGCGAGCTGCACGCGCGACAGCGCACCCTCCGGCAGCGTCGGCGTCTCCCCCTTCTTGCGGCGAGAGAGCGGCATGCCGCAGATCGGGCAATTCCCCGGTTCCGCCTGCACGACGCTCGGATGCATGGGGCAGAAGAACTCATGCTCGGCCGACGCCACCGCGACCTCGCCCGGCGGTCGGGTGTATTTCTCGTAATAACTGCGGAGCGTGTCCCAGTAGGCGAACACCAGCCCCGTCGCGGCCATGAGCGCGACGAACCGGAGCCGCAGCTCGACAACCTTGACGACCAGGCGGAACTTCTGCCACCGCGTCAGCGGCAGGCCTGAATCGTGGCCATTCTCGTCGCCGTCCCGGACGGCGGATCTCTCGGTGTTCATCCCTCTCGCTCCCGCGCCGGCGGTTCACCTGGCCGGCGCCTACAGGGCCATCGCTTCGATTCGATACGAAGGGCACGGGGCCTGCGATCCCGGGACAACCAGCGCGCAGCGCGTGGCTCCGGGGCGGGAGTCGATCAGAAGATGAGGTGCAGGGTGCGCAGGTAGATGGGGATGTCGGGGGGCGATCCGCCGTCATCGTCGGTGTCGATCACCGCCCTCGGCGGACTCGGGACGGCGAGGGGGGGGAGCTGTCCGGAGATGTCGATGGGCGTCCCCTCGAACGACCCCAGGGTCCTTCGGGGGAGATCGCCCGGAGCCGTTGAGTTCCGGCTGCAAGCGAGCGGATTGCACGGTGCGGCATCGAAGGAAGTTCGTTCGATCGACGTCCCGTCTACGGCCCGCCCCGGCTCCGGCCTCGAGCAACATCCGGGGCCCGCCGCCGTCTCCGCGGCACAGCAGCAACCGGCCTCGGTGTCCATGGAACACGCGCCGGCCGTCGTGCCCGCCCATGCCATCGCCGCCATCGCCAGGAGGGCGATCCGGAGACGCGTCGATGAGGGGCGCTGGCGGGGCATGATGGGGCTCGATTGAGATCGAGGGTCCGGGTATGTATCAACTCTCCTATTGTAGAATACGGCATGAGAAAAGCGGGACAATAGGAAATTCGGTCGACCGCCGATAGAAGAACCATTCCTTCTGTTCGGACAGGGCCGCGTCGCGCAAGGATTGCGTGCACCCAGGCCTTGTTACCTGCCCGCGAGGATCGCGCCGTTGAAGGACGTTCGGCGGCTCATGATGGTGGTCGGCTGCCTGGTCCTGGGCGGTCCGCACGGGGGGTGCATCCGCCCGGGCCGCCTCGCGTGGGCACCTGCGCCCGGCCCTGGCAGGCCCTTGACTGTCGCGAGCCTCGATCCGGGTCGAGATCGGGACCCGAAGGTGTTGCGTACCGGGTCGGAGACGCCCGACGACCGGCCGCAGGTTCTGCCTCCCCCCTTGCCGGCGTCCGCGAGCCTGGCCGAAGGCCGTCCCATCGATGCCGCGGGCGCGATCTCGCTCGACGCCTGCCTTCGCGCGGCCTTCGAGGCGAACGCGGCGGTGCGGGCTGCACGATTCAATGTGGAGTCGCTGAGGCAGCGGATCCCGCAGGTGACGGCCCTGGACGACCCGATCCTGTCGAACAGCATCTTCCCGATCCCGTCGGCGGCCCCGCAGTACTCCCTCATGGGCTACATGCCGTACGGGGCGTTGCTGGCCCAGCAATTCCCGTGGTGCGGCACGCTCCGGCTCCGCGGCTTGGCGGCGGAGCAGGACGTCCGGATCGCCCTCTTCGAGCTCGCGGCCACCGAGCTGGACGCGGCGGCGGCCGTCAAGCGCGCCTATTTCGACCTCCACTACGCGGAGCGGGCCGAGGCCCTGCTGATCGAGAATCGCAAGCTCGCCCGCGAGTTCCTCGAGATCGCCCGGGCTCGGTATCCGTCGGCCACGGCCAGCCAGGCCGACGTGCTCCGGTCCGAGGTCGCCGTGACGGACATCGACCGCGAGATCGAGAGCAACCGCGCCGCGGTCGCGGATGCCCGGGCGGAGTTGGCCCGGGTCATGCACTCGGAGCGTGATGACGACCTCCGCACCGAACCGGAGCTGAACCTCTCGGGCATCCCGCAATCGCTCGACCAGCTCTACGAGATCGCCCTCGCCAGCCGGCCCGATCTCCAGGGCCGGCTCGCGGCCATCGCCCGCGACGAGGCGACCGTGGCTTTGGCCCGCAAGCGGTACTATCCGAACCTCACGCTCGGGGTGCTCTACCAGGACATGGAGAAGACCAACGCGATGACGCCGCAGACCGCCGGCGGCATGCCCAACGTCGGCTTCTTCGTCGGCATGAACCTGCCGGTCTACCGCAAGAAGATCGCCGCCGGAGTCTGCGAGGCGCAGGCCCGGGCCGAGGCCGATCGGGCCCTCTACGAGGCCGAGCGGGACCAGTCGCGACGGGACATCAAGGGGCTCCATGCCCTGGCACTCTCCCAGCAGAACGTCCTGGGGATCCTCCGCCGGAGCAACCTCCCCGCCGCCCGCCAGATGCTCCGCCTCACCGCCGGCGAGTACCGCTCGAACGTCCCCGGCGTGGACTTCCTCACGGTCGCGGCCGCCTGGCGCGAGCTGCTCCAGGTCGAGCTTCAGGTCGCGCAGTCGGAGTCAGAGCTCGGCAAGGCACTCGCCTCGCTCGAGCGAGGGGTCGGGGTGCAGCTCAACGCCGGGCCGATCGCGGAGCCGGCCCGGGCCGGGAGCGAGGCTCGACCATGAGTCCCGCCGCCGGTCTGCGATGGCTGGCACTGGCCGCGCTGCTCGCGACGGCTCCGGCCGCGCGGGGCCAGGAGCTCGGCCGCCGCGGCTTTGATTTCTCGGGCTTCGGCGCCTATCTCGGAGGCACGAGCCCCACCTACGTCCCCTTCGGCGGGCTGATGGGGGGATTCGTCCCCTACACGCCCGGCCCCAGCGGCGGCCTGGGCGTGGCCGCACCGATGCGCGAGCCCTCCGCGCGGGTGCCCGGGGCGGGGATGGGGGCCATGGGCTCCAACTCCGGGGCCAGGCTCGGCATGCCCTCCGGCGCGCTGACGCCGCTCGCCCCGATCGGCACGGGTTCCGGGCGAACTGGCGGCATGAGCGGCATGAGCGGGCTTGCACCTCGGGCCGGGACGGCGCGACCCATGGGCGGGATGAACCGGCCGCCCGTCGGCGGCTACCCCTTCCGCCAGCCTCCCAGCCTGCTCGGCCCGTCCTCGTCCGCACCCGCCATGTCGATGTGAGGCATCGCCTGGCGTTCGCCGACGTGGGACGACGGCGGGGCCGAGGAGCCGGCATCCAGGCGGATCGAGGTCGCGTTTCCCTGTGCCCGGTCCGAGGAGAGCTGGCCGCTCAGCATGCGGGTGAGCTCGTCGGGGATCCGAGCCAGGTGAACTTCCTGGATCGGGTACGGGATGCCGATCCCGGCCGCGGCGAACCGGCCGTGGATCTCGGCGCAGAGGCGATGCTTCACGCGGCCGGCGGCGGACGGCTCCGGCACATAGGCGTGCAGCATGAACTTGAGCGCCGAGTCGCCAAGCTCTTCCAGGAGGGCGGAGGGGAGCGGGAACCGGAGCACCTCGGGATCGTCCCGGGCGATGGACAACAGCAGGTCCACCACGGTTTGAGGCGCGGTCCCGTAGGCGACCCCGACCGCGACATTCACCCGGAGGATCTTGTCCTTGTGGGTCCAGTTCACGAGGTTCCCCGTGATGAACTCCCGGTTGGGGACGATCATGCTCTGGTTGTCGCCGTTGATGATCGTCGTGGCCCGGATGTTGATGCGGTCCACCTTGCCGTTGGTCCCCGCCACGGTCACCACGTCGCCGATCCGGATCGGCCGTTCCAGCAGCAGGATGATGCCGCAGACGAAGTTGGACACGATCTCCTGGAGGCCGAATCCGAGCCCGACGCCGAGCGCGGCCAGGACCATGCCGATCTGGGTCGTCCCCACGTGGATCGACCCGAGCGCGGCGATGGTGGCGACGCCGAGCGCGGCGTAGCGGCAGAGGGTGACGATCGCGTAGCGGACCCCCGGATCGTCGGGGATCCTCGGCAACATCGTCAGCGTCAGGAGCGGCCCCATGTACCGCCACGCCAGGCCCCCGAGGAAGAGGACGACGAGCGCCCGCCCGAGGTCGCCGAGGGTCACCGGGACGCTCGCCACGTACCAGAGCGGCTGGCCCGCCAGGAAGCGAATGAAGGCGAGGTCGAGCTCCCAGACCCAGGCGAGCCCGAACGCGAAGACGATCCCGACGACCAGGCGGGTGAGCTGGTGCAGCCGCCGGGCCGCCTCCATCGCGGCCTCCGCGGCCTCGCCGGGACTGGGGTCGATGGCCGTGCCCGAGGCGCGGCCGCGGAGGCTGGCGCGAAAGCTCGCGGCCGCGGTCAGGACGTTCGCCCACGAGAGGCCGGGGCGATGGGCCTGGCGGGCCCGCGCGCGGCGGGCGAGGAGGCGGCTGAGGCCCCGATGGAGCGTCCAGCAGGCGACGAACAGGAGCAGCGACTGGGTCGACCCGGCGGCGAGCCGGCGGGCGGTGAACCGGTAGCCGCGGACGTCCAGCATGACGATCGCGGCGACGACGGCCAGGATCGTCCAGGCGACGAACCGGCGGCGGCGGCTGATCCAGACCACCCAGGAAGCCGGCGACGGCGGGTCGGCCGCGGGCCCATGCTCGGGGGCCCAGTCCGGGACCGATGGCCCGGATTCTCTCGCCTCGCAATCCAGGTCGCACCAGCGCATCAGCGGGGAGCCGCCGCGAAGGAGCGTCACCAGGGTCGTCCAGACGGACAGCTCGAACGCCAGGACGAAGAGGCGGGTGATGGCCGGCGCGGCGACCGGCCGGCCGTCGGGGGCGATCTCCCCGGACGTCAGCAGGTAGGCCGGGATCAGGCAGACCATCGCGGAGGCCGAGAGGAAATTGCCGGCGCGATGGATCTGGCGGCAGACGGCCGGCGGGATCTCCAGGAATCGCTCGGCCCAGCCTTCGCGGTGGGTGATCCAGGCGACCACGGCATGGACGAGCGCCCCCAGCGAGAGCCCGTGGAGCACGGTGGAGCCCAGGATGCCAAGGTTCCGGGGCCAGGGCCCGAGCCGGGCCGCCTGGGCCAGCAGGGCCAGGTAGGCCGGCCAGACCGAGACCCAGGCCAGCCCCAGGACCAGCGAGCGGAGCGCCCTCTTCACGCGTCACCTCCGACTTCATGGGTGGTGACCACATCGGGTCCGGCACCGGGGATTCGCACCGTCTGGACCGCCCGACGCGGGACGGACGCATGCCCGTGGAGGTGGCTGGGCGGCAAGGCGTGGGCCATCCGTCGCCGGAGGAAGCGGCGGAGCCGGAGGAGCCCCAGCGGCAAGACCAGGGACGCGACCGCCGCCGAGAGGAACTCCGTCGAGTAGCTGCCCCAGAGCTTCCGATTGCTCGCCTCGAGGACCAGCGCGAGGACTCCCCTGGCCAGGCGGCGGAGCTCGCGGGCGGCCTGATAGACGACCGGGAGCCCCAGGGAGTCCTGATCGCGGACCCAGAAGATATGGGTGCGGATGAATCCGTACTCGTCTTCCAGCACCCGCCGCCGCCGGAGGACCTGTTCCATGGTCTGGGACGCGCGGGCGACCAATCCGTTGAGGGCCACCCGCTGGCGGAGGAGCAGATCCCGATGCCGGACGTCGAGCGTCGCGAACTCGTCCCGGGCGGGCCCCTGCCGCGCCGCGTCCAGCCGCTCGATCAGGGCGTCCCGCTCCATCTGGTCCGCCTGGGCGTCCTCGATCAGCTCGAGCTCAACGTTCGAGAGCCCGTTCTCGTAGAACTGGAGCTGCGCCTCGATCGAGGCCTGCTCGTTGCGGAGCAGCCGCTCGCGCTCCGGGCCGATCCGGCGGAAGTCGTTGGTGAGCCGGAGGGCATCCAGCCGGCTGACGCTCTGGTCGTCGAGGAGCTGCTTGATCTCGGCGAAGTCGTCGAGGGCCCGGTCGGCCAGGGCTTTCTGCTCCTCGAGGTCGGGCTTGGTGCCGGCGGCAAGGGCCTGCTCGAGCCGGACGATGCGGGCCTCCAGGTCCAGGAGCTCCGCCAGCCTGCCCGCCCGGTAGCGGTCGAGCGGGTCGTCGGATTGCTCGGCCCGCGTCTCCTCGGTCTCCGCGGCGCGTTTCAGGTCCCGCTGGCGGGACTCCGCGAGGGCTCGATACCGCGACTGCAACTGGTCGAGGCTCCGCTGGGCGACCCTGGCCCTGGCCTCGTTGAGGCGGACGTTGAGCTCGCGGACTTCCGCCAGCTTCTGGGCGCGATCGAGCCGGGCCTCGGCCTCCTTGATCCGGAGCGAGACCACGGCGGCCTTCAGCGTCTCATTGGTCAGCCGCTCCTGCTCGAGCCGGCGGGCCGTCGGGCTCGCGGCGGCCGCGAGCACCGACGATCGATCCTGGCCGGCGGCCCGGAGGGTCGCAAGCTGCTGGAAGAGGGAATCGCGCTCCTGCCGCATGGCCTCCTGGGCCGGCCCCGCCTTGGAGATCTCGGCCCGGGACGCTTCGAGTCGGGCCTGCGCCTCCTTCAGCTCCGCCTTGGCGGCCTCGATCGCCTGCTTCGTGTCCCCTCGGTCCGCGTCGGTGGCCCCCTTCGCTGGATCGCGGGACGAGGCCGGCGCGGCGAGCTTCTCCTCGACGCGGCGGAGGTCCGCGCGGGCCACCTCGGCCAGCTTCTCCGGGCTGGTCTCGGGGTGGGTCAGCTCTTTCAGGCGCCTGTCCGCCTTCTCGTACTCATCGAGCTGGGCCTGCCGCTCCTGGAGGACCTCGCGCGGCACGGTCGCGGCGGGCGGATTCGCGGCCTCATCCGTCCCCGGACGCGGGAGATCGGCCGCGCGGAGCTGCTCCCGGGTCTGGGCTCGCAGCGTCGCGATGTCGAGCGGCGGGTCCGCCGAGCCATGGTCGGCCGCGGCCGACGTGGGGACCGACTCGGC
>NZ_JAALJH010000092.1 GCF_011064615.1 Aquisphaera insulae
TCGCCCCAAGGTTCAGGCCGCCGACGCGTTCGGCCGGTCCGAGCCACTGTTTGTGACTCGTCCCGGCCGTTGTTTCGTGGCCCTTTTGTGCTTGGGACAGGGGTAATACTACAGGGACCTTCGCCGGAGGTCAACAACCCACCGGGGAATTTCTCGAGAGGGCGTCCGGGCCACGATTCGGGGCGATATCCTGATTGTTGATCCTGTTGATCGACGGCCGTCGCGGAGCGTCGTCTGCGATCGGCGGCCCGCTTCCGGGGCGGCGATCGCGGGCCGTTCTCCACCCTCCTACACCTCCGTGGAGTCTCCGATGGGCGGGACAGCCGGGCGAGGTCTGATGCGTGCTGTCTGCATCCTGGCCGCGTTGCTGGCCTCCTGCGGGGGACCACGGGGCTCGTCCGGGGTGGCGGGGCGGGTCCACCTGATCGGCTTCGACGCCGGCGAGGAGTTGATCCGGGGGCTGGCGGAGCATCGGCTCGGCGGGCTGGTCGTCCAGGATCCCTACCGGATGGGCCAGCTCGGGGTGGCGACCCTGGTTGCTCACCTGGAGAAGCGTGCGGTCGAGCCGCGGATCCTGACCGACGCGACGATGGTCACTCCCTCCAACGTCGCGGATCCGAAGATCCGGGCGCTCGTCGAGCCGGCGAAGGCCCCCAGGGCGCAGGGGAGCCTGGCGGGGGCGAAGACGCGGCGGTGGCGGATCGCGATGATTCCCAAGGGGACGGAGCAGGACTACTGGCGGACGATCCACGCGGGGGCGCTCGAGGCGGAGCGGGCGGCCGGCGACGTGGAGGTGGTCTGGCAGGGGCCGGCGGGCGAGACGGACCGGTTCGAGCAGCTCCAGTTCGTACAGGAGGCGGTGGCGGCGGGGGTGGACGGGATCGTCCTGGCGCCGCTCGATGCGCGGGCGATGGCCCGGCCCGTGGAGATGGTCGCGTCCAAGGGGATCCCGGTGGTGATCGTCGACTCGGGGCTGGAATCGACCAGCCCGATCAGCTTCATCTCGACGGACAACCACAAGGGTGGAGTGCTGGCCGCCCGCCGCATGGGAGAGCTGCTGGGCGGGCGGGGGAAGGTGGTCCTGCTCCGCTACAAGGTGGGCTCGGAGAGCACCGAGGAGCGGGAGCGCGGGTTCCTGGAGACGCTCGCGGCCGAGTTCCCGCGGATCTCGGTCCTCTCCGACGCGGAGCACGCCGGGCCGACCGCGGGGGAGGCGTGGCGGAAGGTCGAGGCGCTGCTCGAACGATTCGCCGGTCAGATCGACGGGATCTTCTGCGTCAACGAGTCGAGCACGGTCGGGGCGATGGCCGCCCTGGAGGCGGCCGGGGTGCTGGCGAGGGAACGCTAGGGATCTCCCGTAGCGGTGCCACCGGTGCATTGACAACGACTCGCGCGTCCCCGAGATTAGGGCGACACCGTCCAATCCGACGAGGGAGTGCGAGCCCATGACGACGTGCCTGGTGATCGCGGCCGGCGAGGCCCCGCTGATCAAGATCGGCCCCCTGGACATCGTGATCATCGCGATCTACTTCATCGTGGTGCTCGGGATCGGCGTGTACTTGAAAAAGTACGTGAGCTCGGGAGAGGACTTCTTCATGGCCGGGCGGAAGATGACCGCCTGGGTGGCCGGGCTGAGCTTCATCTCCGCCAACCTGAGCTCGCTGGAGACGATGGGCTGGTCGGCGATGGCCTACCAGTACGGGATGCTCGGGGCGCACGCCTACCTGATCGGTGCGATCCCGGCGATCCTCTTCCTGGCGATCGTCATGATGCCCTTCTATTACATCTGCAAGACGCACAGCGTGCCGGGCTACCTGATGCTCCGCTACGGGACCGGGGCCAGCGCCCTGGCCGGGATCTCGTTCGCGCTCCTGACGGTGCTGGTCAGCGGCGCCAGCATGTTCGCGATGGCCAAGATCCTCCACCTGTTGCTGGGCTGGAACATGACGCTCAGCATCTGGGTGTCGTCGCTGACGGTGGCGGTCTACGTGACGCTGGGGGGGCTGATTTCGGCGGTCTTCAACGAGGTCCTCCAGTACTTCCTGATCTGGTTCGGCTCGCTCCTGATCCCGATCCTGGGCCTGATCGACGCCGGGGGCTGGGACGGGATGATGGCGCGGATCCAGAAGAACGTGCCGCTGATCCACCCCACCGTGGGGAACGCCGACTTCCGGAGCCTCTGGCGGAACCTGGGCTCGTTCGACTCCAATCCGATGGGGATCGACTGGTTCGGGATGGTCTTCGGCCTGGGCCTGGCGGTCAGCTTCGGCTACTGGTGCACGGACTTCCTCCAGGTCCAGCGGGTGATCGTGGCCAAGGACCTCCGCTCGGCTCAGAACGGGACAATCATCGGCGCGGTGCTGAAGATGCTGGTGCCGATCATCGTGACGGTCCCCGGGCTGCTCGGCCTGGCGGTCCTGCTCAACGGCGACGGCTCGCCGGTCCTGCTGGTCTCGGAGACCGACCCGCGGGCCAACATCACCCACCACACGTTCAACGACGTGCTGCCGCTGCTGATGGGCAAGTACCTGGGCCCGGGGCTGCTCGGCCTGGGCGTGACGGCGATGATCGCGGGCTTCATGTCGGGGATGGCGGGCAACGTGAGCGCCTTCGCCACCGTCTGGACGTACGACGTCTACCGGCCGCTCATCAACAAGAAGGCGAGCGACGCCCACTACCTGAGCATGGGGCGATGGTGCTCGCTCTTGGGCGTCCTGATGTCGATCGGCACGGCCTACGCGCTCTTCTACTTCTCGAACATCCTGGAGTTCCTCCAGGTGCTGATCTTCTTCTTCATCGTGCCGCTGTTCGGGGTGGTGATCCTGGGCATGCTCTGGAAGCGCGCGACCCCGACCGCGGCGTTCGTCGCCTTCCTGACGGCCATGATCTTCTCGCTCGGGATGTGGGTCTTCGTGCACACGTTCCCGGCCGGCTATCGTCCCCCTCCCCGGGCTCTGATCGATCCCGACGCCGTGGTCCGCGTCGAGACCGAGAAGGGCGGCAAGTCGGAGCGGATCACCCGGGTCTTCGTCGACAAGGGGACGGTGCACACGACGAACGTCGCGCTCTCGGAATCGGGCGGCGAGCGGATGATCCCGGCCCGGGTCGGCGAGGGAGGCCAGGCGACAGACGTCGGCGTCCTGGCCCCCGAGCGGAAGGACAAGTTCGGCATCCAGGGGGTTCCGGTCGTGCTCGCGTCCGCGGTCACGGTGGATGCGAAGGAGGTGAGCCAGGGCTTCAACCCGGCCCAGTTCAACCCGGACCACGTGAAGTACATCGCCCGGTCCGACAAGGCCAAGCCGATGGCGGTGAACGTCTACAGCGCCTTCTGGACCCTGGTGGTCTGCGTGGTGGTGCTCGTCGCCGTGACCCCGTTCACGACGCCGAAGCCCGACAACGAGCTCCAGGACCTGGTCATGGGCCTGACGGTCGTCCCCGACGAGGGCCCCTGCCCCTGGTACAAGCATCCCTATCTCTGGGCGGCGATCGTCGGGACCGTCCTCGTGGCCGTCAACGTGATCTTCTGGTGAGAGGCCGACCATGCATGATGAGACCGAGGTCCCGATCTGGTTCTTCATCGGGTGCCTGCTGCTGATCTACGGGGTGCTGATCTTCGGCGCCGGCATCTATGCGCTGGCCGCACCGCCCCCCGAGGACCAGCGTGTGGCGCTCTATTCCCTCCATGCCGACATCTGGTGGGGTGCATTCATGGTTGCGGTCGGGGCCTTCTACTGCCTTCGCTACCATCCCTACAAGGCGAAGCCCAACGCGGGCATCGAGGCGCTGGAATGAGGGCTGGACGGGGCGACGGCCGGCGGGAGGGTTCGGCGTCGGGGCGAGCTCGCGTCGAAGCTCCGATTGACACACTTCTGGCACCCCAATAGGATGCGCCCGCCGTCGAGGAGCGGAGCTCCCGGCGTGGCGCCGGATATTCCGCCGGCGATCGAAGTCCGTGGAGGGGGAGCGGTTGCTATAGGGAGGGCGCGATCCCGCCCGGGGTAGACGGTGGGAGAATCGTCACCATTTCCCCGACAAGCAGATGTTCCGCCGGGGGACGCAGTCCGAGGTCATGCGGTTCCGCGGGGCAAGCCGATAGGGCCAGGTAGCGTCATCTCGTGGTCCTCGTGGCACGCGCCGTCGTGTCCTGATTATCGCGCAAGGAAGTGCACGCTCGCATGGCCAGTCCAACACTCCTCAAGCGCAGAAGGCACGGAACGGCGAGGCGCCCCCGGCCCGCCATCCCGTCCAGCCCGGTCGTCGATGGCCGGGCGGGAATGGCCGCCGGCCGCAGGATTGCCTCGAATTTCGCCTTCCTGAGCCTGGCGGAGCTGGTCTGCCGCGGGACATCGGTCGTGGTCACGCTTTCCCTGACCCAGCGGCTGGGCAAGGAAGGGTACGGCCGGATCGAGTTCGCCTTCAACATCGTCTTCTGGCTGGTCCTGCTGATCCGGGACAGCAGCGACGTGATGGCGGCGCGGGAGCTGTCGCGGCATCCTCGCCTGATCAAGCCGCTCGTGGACAACGTGCTGGCGATCAAGGGCTTGCTGTCGCTCTTCCTGTTCGCCGGCCTGGCGATCGCGGGCGCCCTGAGCCTCAAGGACGCCGGGGACTGGCAGATTCTGGCTCTTTATGGCCTGATGCTTTTCACCACGGCGAGCGGCCTGGATTTCGTCTACCGAGGGACGGAATGCATGGGCTTGCTGGCGGTCTCGCTCTCGCTGCGGACGTCGATCTACGCGATCGGCGTGCTGGCGTGGGTGCGAAATCCCTCGCAGATCCTCTGGGTCCCGGCCTGGCTGGCGATCGGAGAGGCCTCCGGAATTGCGCTGGTCTGGCTGCACTACCTCAAGACCTATCGCCTGCCCCGGCCGAGGCTGGGGCTGCGGTTCGTCGGGCTGATCCTCCAGCGTGGGCGGACGGTCTGCCTGATCCAGCTTTCCCAGGCGGTGATCAGCACGGCGGATTTCCTGGTGGTGGGGCTGCTGAGCACGTCCTCGGACCTGGGGTTGTACGCGGCGCCGCACCGGCTGGTCACCGCGATCCTGACGTTCGGGCTGATCTTCCAGCAGGCGATGTTCCCGACGCTGTCGAAGCTCTGGCTCTGGAGGCAGACGGCCTGCGTCGGCCGGACCGCGCTGGACCTCCTGGTGGAGATCCAGGTCACCGTGCTGATGCCGGTCGCGGTCGGGGCGACGATCCTGGCGGAACCGATCGTCCGCGCCCTCTTCCCGGCGGATTTCGCGGGGGCGGGCCTGCTGCTGGCGATCGGCATCTGGCGGGCGCCGCTGCTGATCCTGGCGTTCCTCTACCAGACGGCCCTGATCGCGCTCAATCGAGAGATCGTGGGGGTGCGTTCGCTCCTGCTGGCGGCGATGGGGATCGGGCCCCTGGTGGTGCTGATGGAGCTGAGCTTCGGGCTGCCGGGTGCGATCGCCGCGGTGCTCCTGCTGGGCCTGGCCCTGGTGGCCGGGGGATACGCCAGCCTGGCGAGGGAGGGCCGGCAGCCGGCCTGGCATCACCACCTGGCCCGGCCCGCGGCCGCCTCGCTGGCCATGGTCCCGGCCTGCATGGCCTTGCGGAATCATCACGTGAGTCTTTCTATACTTTGCGGTGCCGTGACGTACGCGGCGGTCTGGATCGCGCTGGGGGGGCTGGGCCGGATGGAGGTCTGGCGGCTGGCCTTCCGGTCGCTCCCGTCGAGGCGTCGATCGGCCTGACGCGGGCCCGCCGCCCGGCGTGGGGCGCCTCGCCTCGCGCACGTCCACCGAAGCGACAGGAGGTCGCCCTTGAAATTCTGCATGGTGACGACATTCTTCGGCGGGCACAGCTTCGGCGGCGACGCGGCCTACGTGGACCGGCTCACCCAGGCCCTCTGCCGCCGCGGGCACGAGGTGCACGTCTACTACTGCGTGGACGCGTTCAACGCCCTCCGCGGGGACCATCCGCTCCGCGAGTACACGCCTCCCGCGGGCCTGCACCTCCACCCGCTGGAGAGCGGGCTCGGGATCCTCTCGCCGCTGGCGACGCAGGCGACCGGGCTGCCGCTCCTGAAGTCGAGGGTGCTCCGCCGTGCGCTCGAGGATCCGGCCACGGACGTGGTCCACTTCCACAACATCTCTCTGGTCGGGGGGCCGGGGCTGCTGGCGATGGGGCACGGGTCGGGCGCCGTCCGGATCATGACCGCCCACGAGCACTGGCTGATTTGTCCCATGCATCTGCTCTGGAAATACGACCGGAAGCGATGCGACGGGCCGAGCTGCATCCGCTGCAGCCTGGCGGGCCGGAGGCCCCCCCAGGCCTGGCGGTACACGGGGGCGATCGGCCGCGGATTGAAGCGGCTCGACGCCCTGCTCTTCCCCTCGTCGCATGCGCTCGAGGAGCACCGGTCGCGCGGGATCGGCCGGGAGGTGCCGCTCGTCCACCTGCCCTACTTCCTGCCGGACGACTGGTCGCAGGGGATCGAGGACGAGGAGACGGCGGCGGCGGGCGAGCGCCCGTACCTCGCCGCGGCCGGGCGGCTGGTGGCGATGAAGGGATTTCAGCGACTGATCCCGATGATGCGCTACTTGCCGGAGGTGGACCTCCGGATCGCCGGGACCGGCCCCTACGAGTCGACCCTGAGGACGCTCGCGGCGGGCCTGCCCAACGTGCACTTCGAAGGGCTGCTCGGGGGCCCCAGGCTGGCGAGGCTCTTCCGGGGCGCGCGGGCGGTCGTGGTGCCCTCGCTCTTCCCGGAGACGTTCGGTTACGTGGTGCTCGAGGCGTTCGCGGTCGGGACCCCGGTGATCGTGCACGAGGGGGGGGGCGCGTTGCAGGAGACCGGGGTCCTGAGCGGCGGCGGCCTCGGCTACCGGAGCGACGGCGAGCTGCTGCTGGCCATGCGGCGGATCGTCCACGACGACGCCCTCCGCAACGACCTGGCGGCGCGCGGCTACTCGCAGCGGATCGGCGAGTGGTCGGAGGGTGAGCACATCCACCGCTACTACGAGCTGATTCGCGCCCTCCGCGAGCCGGCGCGGGGCGACGTCTATCGGCCCCACGGCGTCCGGGCCGCGCGGCGGGCCGGGGCGCGTCGGCTGGCGGCCGGATGGAACGGCAAGGGACGGGAAGACTGAGCGGGCCGAGGGCCGACATCTGGGTCCCTCGGCCCGGCATCCGTCGATGCGTGCGGGGCCCGGGGCGGTCCCCTACGGCCTGGACTTGAAGCTGCGGGCGCGTTCGAGCAGGCTCTTGTCCTTGCTGACGGCGATCACCTTGTCGAGGAGCTTGTCGGCCTCGTCGCGATGGTTGTCGCGGAGTTCCTGGTGCTCGAGGAGGCCGACGACCGTGGCCACGGCCTGGGAGCGGAGCTTCGGCTCGTCCAGGTGGGCGGCGGCGAACCGGACCGCCGGGAAGGTGTGGATCTCGCGGGCGGCGGCGAGGACCCGGCGGCGATCCTCGTCCCGATCCGCCTGCTTGAACGCCCGCTCCAGGTAGCCGAGCCGCTCCCGGTTATCGAGGGGGCCCGGGCCGGCGATGACGCGGGCGAGGGCCTGGACGACGGCCCGCCTCAGCTCGGGGTTCTCGGCCTTCTCCGCCAGCTTGGCGACGTCCTCCGCGACCGAGGAATCGGGCCAATCGAGGAGCGCATGCTCCGCGGCCGTTCGGTGGTCCGCATCGGTGCCGAGCGCGGCCTCGCGGACGAGTGCCAGGGCCCCCGAGCCGCCGACGCGGCCGACCACGGCCAGGAGGCGAGCCCGGTCGCCCGGGGACGCCTTCCGATACGCAGCCAGCACGGCATCGGCCTTCCGAGCCTCGTCGGGGACGCGGTCGCAGATGGACGCCACGGCGCGGGCGGCCTCGTTCCGCTGGCCGTCGTCGGCGATCTTCGGGATCGCCGCCAGGATGGCGGGGAGGTCGTCGGGTGCGGCAACCTTCTCGAGCGCGGAGATCGCCGCTCGCCGGAGATTGGCATCGTCCCGCCCGAGGACGTCCAGGAACGTCGGCACCGCCGCCCCGGCGCGTCGGTTGCCGAGCACGTCCACGAGCTGGGTGCGGAGGTTCGCGTCGGTCGTCGAGCGGACCGTCTCGATCAGGGCGGCGTCGATGCCGTCGGCGAAGACCGACTCGAGGCTGCGGCGGGCGACGCCGGACGCGTCGACGCCGCCCTGGATGGCCTTGAGGAGGACCGGCACCGTCGAGGCGTCGCCGACTCCGCCGAGCGCGGCGAGGGCCGCGTCGCGGACGCTCGGATCGGAGCTGGAGGCGGCCGCCTTGACCGCGGGCAAGGCGCTGCGATCGCGTTTCGGCCCCAGGGCGCGGAGGAGTCGGACCTGGGCCTCGGGAGACAGGCCAGGCAGGCCGTCGGCGAGCTGCTTGATTCCGGCCTCGTTGACGTTGGCGACGAAGCCCGCGGCGATCGCGGCCTGCTTCGGGTCGCCCTGGCCAAGGATACCGAGGATCGTCGTGGCCGCGAGGTCTCCCGACGAACGGAGCACGGCCTCGAGTGCGACGAGCCCCGACTCCGGTCGTGTCTGGAGCGCGCTGGCGATCTTCGCGGCTTCCTCCACCTTGCCCGCGGACAGATCCTTGCCGGCGATCTTCGCGAGGGCATCCGCCGCCTCCCTCGCGACCGCCGGATCCGGGCCCAGTGCCGACTCAAGGACTTCCACGGTCTCCGGCGTCCCGATCCGGCCGAGGGCGTGGGCCGCCGCTCTCGCCTGGGGGCCGCGCGAGGTCTTCAGCTCGCGAGCCAGGGCCTGGATGCTCGCCGGCTCGGCTCGGAAGCCGAGGGCGTCGATCAGGGCAAGCTTCGCGGGTCCCGTCGCCTCCGCCATCGCGGCACGGAGCTTGTCGCCGGCCGCCGGCGCCGGGTTATTCGCGATCGCCCGGACGGCGGCATCGCGGACGAGCTTATCGGGATCGGCCAGGCACGCGGCGATCGCGTCCACGGACTCCTCGCGGCCGATCCGCTCGAGCTGCTTGAGGAGCCAGACCCTGACGGGAGCCCTGCCCTCGACGGGGAGTTTCGCCGCCATGAGGCGGCAGGCCTCGGCCCGCTCGCCTTCACGCCCGGGGGCACCGGCCGTCCAGCAGGCCCGCTGCCAGGCCTGCTGGGACTGCTCATTTTCCATGCCCGGCAGGAGCGATTCGAACGCCTTCGCCAGGTCCGGGCCGTCCGCCCTCGCGGCGCCCGCGAGCACGACGGCCGCGGCCAGCCCCGTGATCCATACTTGTGATTTCATGATTCGCTTTCCGTGATTCGTGGATGGAGTGGATCGCGCACGTCGCCGCGGCGGGCTCAGAGGGCCCAGGGCCCGCGCCTGGGGCGGTCGAGCCAGCGGTTGGCCTCGGGATCGCCGACGATCTGCTCGGCGACGGGATCCCACCTGAGGGGGCGGTTGAGCCAGTAGGCGATGTTGCCGAGGTGGCAGACCGTCGTCGTGCGGTGGGCGACCTCGATGTTGCGGAAGGGGAGCTCGCGGGTCTTCACGCAGTGGAGGAAGTCGCCGAAGATGCCCCCCTCGCCGCGGTAGCCCTCCATGTCCACGCGGGCGGTCGGGGTCCTGTGGCGGCCCGGGAGCGAACCCTCGGTCCCCTTGTAGGTGATGTCGCCGGTGCCGCCGTGGTACATCTTCGTGCCGTTGGCGAAGACGTAGGTGAGGAGCTTGTGGTCCTTGCCGTCGGGGGGGATGATCTCGACCGGGCCGGTCTTGTGGAGCCCGGCGGCGAACATCGCGGCGCCGAAGCGGTGGGCACCCCAGTCGGTCATGCCGCCGCCCGAGTAGTCGCGATAGGGCCGGAAGCCGCCGCTGATGAGGCTGTCGTGGAACGGCCGCCAGGGCGCCGGGCCGAGCCACATCTCCCAGTCCACGCCGGGAGGGACCGACTGCGGCTCGAGGTAGCAGTCGCCGGAGGGCCCCCAGCAATCGGCATAGATTTCCTTGATCTCGCCGAGCGCCCCGCCGCGGACCAGCCTGGGCCAGTCGCCGTAGTCGCCGAGCACCCGCTGGCTGCCGCCGGAGAAGACGCGGCCGTGACGCCCGACGGCGTCGGCCATGGCCCGGCCTTCCTTGATGGTCAGGCACTCGGGCTTCTCGCAGTAGATGTCCTTGCCGGCCTTGCAGGCGGCGATCGTGATCAGGGCGTGCCAGTGGTCGGGCGTGCCGATCAGGACGGCGTCGATGTCCGGGCGGTCGAGGACTTCGCGGAAGTCGTTGTAGTCCTTGCAGTCGCGGTTGTGATAGTGGTTGTTGACGATCCGCTGGGCGTTCTCGCGATGGCCGGCGACGACGTCGCAGGTGGCGACCATCTGGACCTGGGGGAACCCCAGGAAGCCCTGCATGTCGCCGGTCCCCTGCCCGCCGCAGCCGATCGTCGCCATGACGATCCGCTCGCTGGCCGGGGCCCGGCCGCCGGCCCCCAGGGCGGACGAGGTGATGATGTAAGGCATGGCGATCGCGGGGCCGGCCGTCCTGAGGAACTGGCGGCGGTTCGCCTGCGTCACGGGCATGGGAGTCCTCCTCGGTGGGACAGGGGTAGGGAGCTCGTCGAGCCCGGCGATGCACCAGGCGGAGGGTGGCCTGCACCCCTGGCCGCGGGCGCTTCGGTCGTTCGGGACGGCGGGATCGATACCCGCATGATCACTCCGCCGGCGCTCCGGCACAAGATTCCGCCCCATTTCGGCTCGCACACGGGGGGGCAATCGTCGATGGCGGCGCGCCGGAAGGCCCAAATCTCGACCGCGATGGTGACACCAAAGTGGTTTGGCGGTCAGGAATTAGGCCCGATCGCTCCGGTTTTTCCCGCGAGTTTTCCGGATTTTCTTTCCTTTTTCCGCCGGATTCCTTGATCATGTGCCGCGTGTGACAGGGACTTTATGAGACTTTCTCGCGGATCTCCAGCCCTCTCCGGTCCGCGGTTAGCTTTCGTTCCTCTATTATTGTTCCTGACGGTTGAGTACGGGCTGCATGACTATTCCCGACCCTCCTGGGCCGCCGACCGATCCGTCCCCGCCCCTCCGCGCCGTCCATTCGCGGGGATTCCCGGACCTCCTCCGACGGCTCGGCGCCTCGCTGCTGGTGACGACCTATCAGGCGGGGAAGATCGTCCTCGTCCGCGACGAGGGGGACCGGCTGAACACGCACTTCCGGAGCATGCAGGCCCCGATGGGGATGGCCGTCTCCGGCAATCGGCTGGCGGTGGGGACCTCGATCCAGGTCTGGGAGTTCGTGGACGTGCCGGCGGTCGCGGCCCGGCTCGAGCCGGCCGGGAGGCACGACGCGTGCTTCCTGCCGCGGTCGAGCCACGTGACGGGGAACATCCAGGTTCACGAGCTGGCCTGGTCGCGCGGGGACGAGCTCTGGGTGGTCAACACGCGATTCTCCTGCCTGTGCACGATCGACCCGTCGGCCAGCTTCACGCCCCGCTGGCGGCCGCCGTTCGTCTCGCAGTTGGAGCCGACGGACCGCTGTCATCTCAACGGCCTGGGGATGGTGGACGGCCTGCCGAGATACGTCACGGCGCTCGGGGAGACCGACACGCGGGGCGGCTGGCGAGAGAGGAAGGCGACCGGCGGCGTCCTCTGGGACATCCAGTCGGGCGAGGCGATCACCCGCGGCCTGTCGATGCCGCACTCCCCCCGCTGGCACGGCGGCCGGCTCTGGGTGTGCGAGTCCGGCGCCGGGACGCTCGGGACGGTGGACCTGGGGACGGGCCGGTACGCCGCGATCGCGGAGCTGCCGGGCTTCACCCGGGGGCTCGACTTCGCGGGGGACATCGCGTTCGTCGGGCTATCCCAGGTGCGCGAGAGCGCCGTGTTCAGCGGGATCCCGATCACCGAACGGCTCAAGCCCGAGGAGCGGAGCTGCGGCGTCTGCGCCATCGAGACGTCCACCGGCCGGGTCGTCGGCCTGCTCCGATTCGAATCGGGCGTCCAGGAGGTCTTCGCGGTGACGGTTCTGCCGGGCCGCCGCTTCCCGGACCTGATCAACGACGACCAGGAGCTGCTGAGCAATTCGTTCACCGTCCCGGATTCCGCACTCGCCGACGTGCCGGCCTCGCTCCGCCACCGCCCGGCGCCGGAGCCGCCCGTGAGAGTCTGACGGCCTGCCGCCCGTTACCACCCCGAGTACCCATCAACGAGTAACATCCGATGGCAACTTCGACCAAGCTCGCCGGTTTCTGGAGGACTCGCCGCACGGTCCGCCACCGCCGTCCCGTCCGGCCGGTGCTGGAGGCTCTCGAGCCGAAGCTGGTCCTCTCTTCCGGGTCCTCATTCCAGGCCGTCCCGGGGGCCGTGCCGGTGATGGTGATGGGGCCCGCGGGCAAGCCGATCCCGCTCTTCTCCACGTCCCCCACCGGCTACACGCCGCAGCAGATCCGCGCGGCCTACGGCATGGACACCGTCAGCTTCGCCGGCATCAAGGGGGACGGCGCGGGGCAGACGATCGCGATCATCGACGCGTACGACAACCCGAGCTTCGTGAGCTCGACCGACCCGGGCTACGCGAACAGCGCGCTGGCCGTCTTCAATCGGACGTTCGGCCTGCCCGACCCGCCGAGCTTCACCAAGGTGGACCAGTACGGCGGGACCGATCGCCTCCCGATCGCCTCGGTGGGGGCGGGATGGGGCGTGGAGATCGCGCTCGACGTCGAGTGGGCGCACGTCATGGCCCCGGCGGCGAACATCGTGCTCATCGAGTGCGACTACAGCGAGGAGGGCTTCTTCACCGCCCAGGCGACCGCGAGCAAGCTGGCGGACGTCGTGTCGATGAGCTACTCGCAGAGCGAGTATCCGGGCGAGAGCGGGGATCAGGACGGGTTCTTCAACGTCCCCGGCGTGACCTTCCTGGCCTCCACGGGCGACTACGGCGCCCCCGCCGGCTATCCCGCCTACTCGCCCTACGTCGTGGCCGTCGGGGGGACGACGCTCCAGAACCTCGACGCCGCGGGGACCTACCCGGGCATCGGCAAGGACGGCGAGATCGGCTGGAGCGGCAGCGGCGGCGGCGTCAGCCAGTACGAGCCCCTGCCCCCCTATCAGTCGTGGCTCAGGGACAGCGACGGCAACCCTTACCCGAGGCGTGCCGCCCCCGACATCTCGGCCGTGGCCGACCCCAATACCGGGGTGCCGATCTACGACCCGTTCGACTTCGGCGTCGACGAGCCGTGGCTCCAGATCGGCGGCACCAGCCTCTCCGCGCCGCTGATGGCGGGCCTGGTCGCCGTCGTCGACCAGGGCCGCGAGCTCCGGGGCGGGTCGCCGTTCAGCTCGACGGAGACGCTCACGGCGCTCTACGACCTCGCGTCGGACCCCGTCACCTATCAGGACGACTTCCACGACATCCTCTACGGCAGCAACGGCTATGACGCGGGCGTGGGCTATGACCTGGTCACGGGCCTCGGTTCGCCCAACGGCAGCAAGCTCATCCCCGACCTGGCCGCCTACGGGCTGGGCGCCCAGGCGACGCTGGTCTCACTCGCCGTCACGCCGGCCGATCCCTCGCTCGGCCTGGGGCTGACCGAGCAGTTCCGCGCGATCGGCACGTTCGACAGCGGCCTGACCATGGACCTCACCGGGTCGGTGACGTGGGACTCCTCGGACCCCTCGGTGGCCACCATCGACGGCTTCGGGATCGCCGCGGCGGTCTCGCCGGGCACGACGGTCATCACCGCTTCCTTGCTGGGCATCACCAGCCCCGATGACACCCTGACCGTGCTGTCGCTGGTCTCGATCGCGTTGAAGCCGAGCAACCCGCTCGTCCCCGTCTACCTCAGCCAGCAGTTCACCGCGACCGCCACCTATGCGGACGGCTCCACGGGCGACGTTACGAGCGTCGTCGACTGGGAGTCGTCGGACACGACGGTGGCGACGATCGACGCCTCCGGCCTGGCGACGGCCCTGGACTACGGCACCACGGTGATCACCGCCTCGCTCGGCGGCGTGACCAGCCCCGACGACATCCTGACCGGCGTGGATCCGAGCTTCGTCGTCGACACGACCGTCGACCTGGTGGACTACTCCGACGGCTTGACCAGCCTCAGGGAAGCCATCCTGGCGGCCAATGTCTACGCCGATGAGACCGTCACGTTCGATCCGGGCGTCTTCGCCTCGCACCTGGTCATCACGCTGATGCTGGGCCAGCTCAAGTTGAGCAACACGACCGGAGTCGAGTCGATCGTCGCCCCGGATGCCGGCGTGACGATCGATGCCCGGAACCTGACCCGGGTCCTCGACATCGACTCGGGGGTCACGGCGTCGATCACCGGGCTGACGATCACGGGGGGCGACGCCTACTACGGCGGCGGCATCCGGGACGAGGGCGCGGCGACGCTCATCGATTGCATCATCAGCGGGAATTCCGCCGCCCTCGGCGGCGGCGTCGCCGCGGTCTACGGGTCGTCGTCGCTGGAGTTGATCGGCTCCACCGTCTCCGGCAACCTGGCCTGGACGACCGGCGGCGGACTCCTGAGCATCCTCAGCAAGACGAGCCTCTCCGGGTCCGACTTCGAGTCGAACGTCAGCTATGGCACGGGCGGCGCGATCACCGCGCTGACCGCGGGCGATCCCATGACGATCGACGAGTGCGTCATCTCGGGGAACGTCTCGATCTACGGCGGCGGCGGGGTCTACGCGATCGGCTTCGGGTCGTTCTCCTCGAGCCTCTCGATCTCGAACTCGTCGATCGAGGGCAACACGGCCTACTATTCCTCCGGCGGCGGGATCTTCGCCTACGGGCTCGATCTCTCGCTGACGAATTGCAGCGTCAGCGGGAATCAGGCGGGCTACTACGGAGGCGGGCTCTATCTGTTCTACGGCACGGCGGAGATCTCGGACACCTCGATCTCCGGTAACACGGCGGGATCCACCGGCGGGGGCATCGACGCCTTCCTCGAGGACCTCACGATGGAGGATTGCGACCTCAGCGGGAACACGGCCTTCTACAACGGTGGCGGGCTCGAGGTCGCCTACGGATCGGCGTCGCTGACGGGTTGCACGATCTCCGAGAACGCCACCTACTACGGCTGGGGCGGCGGCATCCGGGAGGCGGGCAGCAGCCTCGAGTTGACGGACTGCACCGTCAGCGGCAACGTCTCGTATTTCGGCACCGGGGGCGGCATCGAGGCCGACAACGGATCCATCACCTTGAAGGGCACGGACCTGACGGACAACCGCGCACCGGCCGGGGGCGGGCTGTACGCCTACTACTCGTCCGTGGAGCTGGACGATTGCACGGTCAGTGGGAACGTGGCGCACCGGGGGGCCGGCATCTACAGCTATGTCAGCGGGATGACCCTGACGGATTGCACCGTGAGCGGGAACATCGCGACCTTCTTCGGCGGCGGCGTCCTGAGCTTCGCCAGCTCCCTGGAGATATCCGGCAGCGCCATCACCGGCAATTACGCCGGGTATTACGGGGGAGGCGTCATCGGCCTCTACTCCACGCTCGACCTGGTGAACTGCACGGTCGCCGAGAACTCTTCTGGCGCGGCCGGCGGCGGCCTCTGGATCGATGGCGGCGATGCCACGCTGACCAACGTGACGGTGGCGGCGAACTCCTCCGGCGACGCCGCCGGCCTGTATGTCGCCGGCGGGACGCCGACGCTGATCAACACCATCGTGGCCGGTAACACCGGCTCGGGGGGCGCCAGCGATATCTCGGGGAGCGTCGTCGGCAATAACAACCTCATCGGCACCGGGGGCTCCGGCGGGCTCGTCGACGGCACCGATGGGAACATCGTCGGCGTCGCCGACGCCCTGCTCGCCCCGCTCGGCGACTACGGCGGGCCGACCGAGACCATGCCCCTGCTGCCGGGCAGCCTCGCCATCGACGCCGGCACCGACGGCGCGGGGATTCCGGACACCGACCAGCGCGGCGAGGGGCGGGTCGGCGGGGTGGACATCGGCGCCTTCGAGAGCCAGGGCTTCACGATCACGATCGTCTCCGGCAGCCCGCAGTCCGCGGTGGTGGGCACGCAGTTCACCGACGGCCTGACGGTGACCGTCACGGCGAAGAACTCGGTCGAGCCGGTGGACGGAGGGGTCGTCTCGTTCGCGGCGAATCCCTCCGGCGGCGCCTCCGCGACTCTTTCCGCCAGCTCCTCGGTCATCTCCGGGGGCGAGGCCGTCGTGACCGCGACCGCCAACGGCGTCGCGGGATCGTACACGGTCTCGGCCTCGGCCAGCGGGGCCTCGGGCGTCCTGTTCAGCCTCCAGAATGCGAAGGCGAGCATCGTCGCCACCTCCGTCGCCTGGGGGACCGGCGGCACCGCGGAGCTGGTCACCGCCGCCGACGGCCTGAGGCTCCTGCCGACCGGGCGCAAGACGGATATCCCGTGGTACGGACTCAAGGTCTTCACCCTCACCCTGGACGGCGTGACGAGCCTCTCGGCAAGTAACATCAGCCTCGTCGGCGTGAAGGGAGGGGCCTATGGGTTCACGTTCAGCCTGTCGGGCTCGACGTTGACGATCACGCTCAACTCGGCCATCACCCAGGCTGACCGGATCACCCTGACGATCAGCTCGCACGACGTGGCGACCTTCACCCGGAGGCTCGACGTCCTTCCCGGTGACGCCAATGATGACGGGATCGTCAACAGCCTGGACGCGGTTGCCGTCCGCAACGGCATGCTCGGTTCCGTCGTCATCCCGCTGATCTTCCTGGACATCAACGGTGACGGCGTCGTCGACATCAACGACTACAACCTCTCCCGGCAGAAGATCGGCACCAAGCTCCCGTGAGCCGGTCCGGCTTCGCGGGCGAGCCCGGAGGCCGGATTTGGTCCGGCCTCACGCCCTCCCCCTCGTGGTAGAATGACGCGACAGGTCGGCGGGAGGCCGCCGGTTCCGGGTCGAGGGGAGGATTGCCGCGGGGGCGACTCGGTTGTCAGCTCGGATCTTGCTCGGGATCTTCGACGCGATCTACGGGGCGGCCTTGCTCGCCTGGATGGGGGGGCTGGCCGTCTCGCTCGTCGCGACCTACGTCCGTTCGCAGGGCCGTGCGGCGGGGGGCGATCCGGGGCGATTCGCGTGGGCACAGCCGCGCCGGGTCCACACCTGGGGGGCCATCGCGGGGGCGGTCGCGCTGCCGGCATTCGTCGCCGTCCCGCTCGGCTATCCGGAGATCCGTGGGCCGAGGATTGCCGTCCAGTCGATGGTCATCCTGGGCGGGATCCTGGCGATGATGTACGTGGCGAATCTACCCGCCCCGGCCGAACAGGACCGGCGGATCGCCCGCCTGGACCTGCTGGTGATCCTGGCCCTCTGCGGCCTGCTCGCGGCATTCGCGACCCGAGCTTCCCCCGGTTCCCGAGGCCTCGTGGAGCTCTCGCCGGCGGACCGGGTGCGGTACGACCAGGAGCTCGATCGGATCATCAAGGGACTCGAGATCAAGTACGGTCTCCGCGCGGGGGCAGCCGGGCCGGCCGACGATCCGGGGCGGTCGGGCCACCTCGTCGAGGAGGCGACGATTCGGGAACTCGAGTCGTACTACCGAGAGAAGCAACGGCGCGACCTGGAGCGGTCGCGCGGGGGTCCGGGGGCAATCCGTGCGGAGGGGCCCCGAGGACCGACTGGTCAACCGGAGGGTGATTGACGTAAACTCGCCGTGACCGCGATGCATCCCGCGAACCAGGCGGGGGCTTCGCTCCCGGCGGTTCCCCGGCATCCGGAAGTCCTCTCGCGATGACCGATCCCGAGCCCGACGCAGCCGTGAAGTCGAGAGACCTCCAGGACCAGCCCGCCCGGGTCGTCCGATCGGAGCGCCTGCTGGCGGTCCTCGGGCCGTTCCGAAGGGTCGCGATCGTCTCCCACGTCAATCCCGACCCCGACTCGCTGGCGAGCATGCTGGGGCTCCGGGCGCTCATCGAGCAGGCCCAGCCGGACAAGCCGGTCCTGCTCACCGTGGAGGGGATGATCGCCCGGGCGGAGAACCGGGCGATGGTCGACCTGATCCCGATCCCGCTGATCCCGGTCGGATCGGTCACCATGGATCCCGAGACGGCCATCATCATGGTCGACAGCCAGCCCAGGACCGGGCGCCGGGAGAGCGAGGAGACGTCCCCCCAGGTGGTCATCGATCACCACGAGACCGGGGGGGACCTCACCGGCGTCCTCTTCCGCGACATCCGGACGCACATGGGCGCGACCAGCACGATGGTCACCGGCTACCTGATCGAGCAGAAGGTGCTCGTCTCCCCGGAGCTCGCCACGGCCCTGCTCTACGGGATCGAGTCCGAGACGACCGGCTACCCGCGCGAGGCCAGCAGCCTGGATGACGGGGCGCTCGTCTGGCTCTATCCGCGCGCGAACAAGGACCTGCTGGCACGGATCCGCAATCCGAAGCTCCCGCAGAGCCACTTCGCCACCTTCCAGCATGCCCTCTCCAACGCCTTCCTCTACCGGGACGTGATCGTGAGTTGGTGCGGCGAGGTCACGCAGCCGGACATCATCGCGGAGATCGCCGATTTCTTCATCCGCTTCGATCGAGTCGACTGGGCGCTGGCCATCGGCCTCTTCGAGGGACATCTGAAACTCTCGCTCCGGGCCGCCGGCCTCGGGGACCGGGCGGGAGAGGTCCTTCGAGGGGTCGTGGAGGGGATGGGGAGCGCCGGCGGCCACGACAAGCGGGCCGGCGGGATGATCTCCCAGGAATGCAAAGATCCCGAGACCATCGACCGCCTGATGAGGACGCTCCGCCGAAGGTTGCTGGAACGGCTGGAGATCGACGAGCATCAGGGCCAGCGACTCCTGAACGCCTGCCCCGAGATCCCCGCCCCATGACGGCGCGACGGCCGATTTCCGCTCGCGCCGCACATCTCGCAATCCGATATGAAGTCCCGGGATGCGGCTCGAGACATCTCGCCTCACGCATCGAACCATGATGCGGGATAATCCTCCGGATGTCTGGAACGTGCCCTGCGACGAGACTATATTCAAGACCTGAGGTGACGCTCCCGCTCCTCCTCTCCCGGGAGTCATGGATCCGTTACTTGGGGTCGGGGTGCGTTCACTCGATCCCCCGAGGGTCCGTCGGCACCCGCCCGACGACCTCTCCTCTCCGCGAGCCCTCGCAATGACCCGAGTCCATCGAGCCGGCTTCACCCTGATCGAGCTGCTCGTGGTGATGATGATCCTCGCCATCATGATCGCGCTGCTCCTGCCCGCCGTGCAGGCGGCTCGCGAGGCGGCTCGCCGCATCCAGTGCACGAACAACCTCAAGCAGCTCGGGCTCGGCGTCCACCAGTACGAGGGACAGTCGGGCTGCCTGCCCCCGGCGCTGCTCTTGAAGGGGAAGCCGGCCGGCATCGAATGGGTGGGAGACTGGGGGGTCAACGCCCGAATCCTGAATTTCCTGGAGCAGGGCGTTCTCTATAATGCGATCAACTTCAATTTTCCCCACGCGGATCCGTCGAACCTCACCGTCACGTCTCAGGTGATCAGCTCCTTCATCTGCCCGAGCGACGTCTCGCCCTGGTCGGTGACGGCGGGGGCGACGACGACAGCCGTGACGACCTACGGTTGGTCGATGGGTGACTGGTACGTGTGGGGAGGGTTCGGGAGTTATCCGACGCGATCGGCCTTCGCGACGAACAGGAATCGGCGGCTGGCGGAATTCGCCGACGGCCTGTCGAGCACGTTGCTGGCCAGCGAGGTCCGAGCCGGTCAGCCCTCGATCTCTGGCCTGAGCTCCCTCGCCCTGTTCAACAATCCGTCGAAGCCGCTGGAAGTGAACATCCCCCCGGCGGCCGTGCTGCCGGTCGTCACGGATGGGAGCGTATTAACCCTCTCCGTCGGTCACGCCGACTGGGCCAACGGCAGCGTCCTTCACAGCGGGGTGACGACCGCCTGGGGGCCGAATACGAAGGTCATCCCGCCGGCTGGCGGGGGGCGAGGCTCCGGAGGCTCGAACGCGAGCAGCTTCACGGGTGTGGATCTCGACTTGATGGGCATCCCGGAGGCGGCCGGCGGCCCCACCTACGGTGCGATCACGAGCCGCAGCTATCATCCCGGCGGGGTGAACCTCCTCCTCGGCGACGGCAGCGTCCGGTTCGTCAAGGAGACGATCGTCGGTACGATCTGGCGGTCGCTGGGGACCGTCTCCTCGGGCGACTTCCTCAGCGGCGACGCGTATTGAGCCTGGCCGCACCCGCGCCCCGGCGCCCGCCCGCCGGGTCGACGCCCCCTTCGCCTGCTCGCCACGCCGGCCTCGCACTTGCCGGTTTCCGCATAATGGTTGTAGAGTGAATCGGCCCGCGAGCCCGCCGATGCCCCAGCGAACATCGGCCCGGGACACGGGAGCAGGGTGTCCGCGCGACGCGATGTCGCCATGCCCTGCCTCGTCACTCGAGAGACAGCGACCGAAACGACGTGTTCATCGTCGGGGGGATCGTTTCCTGATGCAGCCGCCCTCCGCGACGTCGATGCAGGTTCATCTCCTGGGGCTTTCGGACTTCCTCGAGGTCCAGGCCCTGCAACGGCGGATGGTCTACGACCTCGGCGAGCGGGGCGGGGCGTCCCTGATACTCTGCGAGCACCCGCCGACGATCAGCGTGGGCCGGTCCGGCAGCCGGTCCCACATCATCCCCGACGACGAGACGCTGCGGGCCCTTGGGGTCCGCGTCCACTGGGTCAATCGGGGGGGCGATTGCGTGCTCCACCTGCCAGGCCAGCTCGTCGCCTACCTGGCCTATCCCCTGAACCATGGGGGGCTGACGCCTGTCGGTTACGTGGATCGACTTCACGAGGTGATCCTCGGCGTGCTCCGGGAATTCGACCTGGAGGGCGTGACTCGGGCCGGCTGGCCCGGGATCTTCCTGGGCCGGGCTCGCGTGGCCGCGGTTGGCGTGGCCGTGAGCCGCTGGATCGCCTATCATGGATTCTCCATCAACGTGGGGCCGTCGCTCGACCCGTTCAGCCTGATCGAGGAACCGGGCCCGGACTCGGCCCCCATCCGCCAGACGTCGATGGAGTCTCGCCGTCAGCGTCCCGCCCCGATGCACCGGGTGAGAGAGGCGGTCATCCGCCACGTCGGACGTGTCCTCGACCTGCAGGAATACCATGTTCATGCGGGCCATCCCCTGATCCGCCGCAAGGTCCTGTCCCATGCCTACGCTCCCAGTCCTGGATGAGATCCCCGGCCGAGGTGACGAACCGCCGACACGCCCCCGACGGCTTCCCCCCTGGCTGAAGCGGCCGATCCCCTCTTCCGGCGGCACCTACTTCACCGACCGCCTCGTGTCCGAGCTGGGGCTCGAGACCATCTGCGAGAGCGCCCGCTGCCCCAACCGGTCGGAGTGCTGGACCCGCCGGACGGCCACGTTCATGATCCTGGGCGAGACCTGCACCCGCCCGTGCGGCTTCTGCGCCGTGAAGCGAGGCAAGCCCGAGGCGGTGGCGGCCGACGAGCCCGACCGCGTCGCCGAGGCCTGCGCCCGGCTCGGCCTCCGGCACGTCGTCATCACGTCCGTCACCCGCGACGACCTCCCCGACGGCGGCGCCGATCACTTCCGCCGCTGCGTCCTGGCGGTCCGGGAGCGGACCGGGGCCACCATCGAGGTCCTCACCCCGGACTTCGACGGGCGGCCGGACTGCATCGACATCGTCCTCCAGGCCAAGCCCGAGCTCTTCAACCACAACCTGGAGACGGTCGCCCGGCTCCAGCAGTTCGTCCGCCGCAAGAGCCAGTACGCGGTCAGCCTGGCGGTCATCCGCCACGTCAAGGACGTCAGCCCGGAGACGAAGACCAAGAGCGGCCTGATGCTGGGCCTCGGCGAGACCACCGAGGAGATCCTCGAGACCCTGGCCGATCTCCGCGCCAACGGCTGCGACCTGATCACCATGGGCCAGTATCTCCAGCCCTCGGCCCGACACCTGCCGGTCGTCCGGTATCTCCCGCCCGAGGAGTTCGACCGCCTCGGCGCCATCGCCCGGTCGCTCGGCTTCGCCGACGTCGCCTCCGGCCCGTTCGTCCGCTCGAGCTACCACGCCGACGAGATGGCCCGCGGCGGCGAGGACGAGCCTGCCTTCCCGTCCTCGCCGATCATGCCCGGGCTCGCCCCCGCCTGATCGCCGTCGACCGCCCGGCACAATCCACCCTCCCCGACTCGCACAGGCTCTCCACGATTTGTAAAGGTTAGCGGTCATGCCAGAGACGCTTTTCCAGAAGGTATGGAACCGACACGTGGTGACCTCCACCGACGAGGCCACCCTGCTCTACATCGATCGCCACCTGGTCCACGAGGTCACCAGCCCGCAGGCGTTCGACGGCCTCCGCCTCGCCCATCGCAGGGCCCGCCGGCCCGACCTCACGTTCGCGACGGTCGACCATAACGTCCCGACCGAGAACCAGCTCGACATCCGCGACCCGCTCTCGCGACGCCAGGTGGAGACCCTCCGCGCCAACTGCGAGGAGTTCGGCGTCACGCTCTACGACATCAAGAGCGGCCGGCAGGGGATCGTCCACGTCATCGGGCCGGAGCTCGGCCTGACGCTCCCCGGGACCACGATCGTCTGCGGCGATAGCCACACCAGCACCCACGGCGCCTTCGGCGCGCTCGCCTTCGGCATCGGCACCAGCGAGGTGGAGCACGTCCTGGCCACCCAGACCCTCTGGCAGGGGAGGCGCCCGCCGTCGCTCGGGATCGAGGTGACGGGCACGCTGCCGGCCGGGCTCGAGCCCAAGGACATCATCCTGGCGGTCATCCGGGCCATCGGCACCGGGGGCGGTACGGGACACGTCATCGAGTACTACGGGCCGGCGATCTCCGCCCTCTCGATGGAAGGCCGGCTGACCGTCTGCAACATGTCCATCGAGGCGGGCGCCCGCGCCGGCCTGATCGCGCCGGATGATACGACGATCGAGTACATCGCCGGCACCGATCGCCAGTTCGCCCCGAAGGGCAAGGCGCTCGACGCCGCCATCGCCGACTGGAAGACGCTGAGGACCGATGACCCGTCGTCCTTCGACGCCCACGTCCGGATCCATGCCTCCGACCTCGTCCCCCAGGTGACCTGGGGCACGACCCCGGCGATGACCGTGGACGTGACGGGCCGCCTCCCCGAGCTTCGCGACCTGCCGACGGCCGCCCGCGACGACGCGCAGCGGGCCTTCGAGTACATGGGGCTTCAGCCGGGCACGGCCGTCGATCAGATCCCGGTGGACATCGTCTTCATCGGCTCGTGCACCAACGGCCGGATCGAGGACCTCCGCTCCGCCGCGAAGGTCTTCCGGGGCCGGCACGTCGCGCCGGGCGTCCGGGCACTCGTCGTCCCCGGCAGCGAGCAGGTCCGCCTCCAGGCCGAGACCGAGGGACTGGACCGCGTCTTTTCCGAGGCCGGCGCCGAGTGGCGCGAGGCCGGGTGCAGCATGTGCCTGGCGATGAACCCGGACCGCCTCCAGCCCGGCCAGCGCGCCGCCAGCACCAGCAACCGCAACTTCGAGGGCCGACAGGGCCCCGGCGGCCGGACCCACCTGGTCAGCCCCTCCATGGCCGCCGCCGCCGCCGTGACGGGCCGGTTCACCGACGTCCGGGCACTGCTCGCTCGCTGAGAGCTTCCGGGGCGTCCCTCGCCTCCCCCCTTCCCCGCATGACCAGGGCCGAGGCGCCCCGGTCCCCTCCCCCCACCGTGGGGGAGGGTTAGGGAGAGGGGGCGACCGGCCGCGACAATTCACTCGAACACAACGACAAACAACGGCACTCCCCTACAGAGATCTCTCCTCATGGAACCCTTCATCACCCACCGCGGCCGGGTCGCCGTCCTGAACTGGACCGACGTGAACACCGACCTGATCATCCCGGCCCGCTACCTGAAGCGGATCGAGCGCACGGGCTACGGCAAGCTCCTCTTCGCCGACAAACGCTACGTCCCCGGCGGAGCCCCGCCGATCGACGACCCGGATGCCCACGGCCCTGATACCCCGGACTTCCCGCTCAACGATCCCGCGCTGAAGGGCGCGACGGTCCTCGTCGCCGGCCGCAACTTCGGCTGCGGATCCAGCCGCGAGCACGCCGTCTGGGCGATCGCCCAGGCCGGGTATCGCGCCGTGATCGCCCCCGGCAAGGGGGAGGGATTCGCCGACATCTTCGAGGGCAACGCCTACAACAACGGCCTGCTCCCGATCGAGCTCGACCCGGTCGACTGGCAGCAGATCGCCGACGCGGGACTCGCCTCCTCGGCCACCGAGGTCACGATCGACCTGAAGGAGCGCGTCATCACCCTCCACCGCGCCGACGGCGTCACCGCCGCCATCCCCTTCGACGTCCCCGAAGCCCAGCGTCACCGCCTGCTCAACGGCCTCGACTTCATCGCCGAGACCCTCGAGCACGCCCCGGCCATCCGCCGCCACGAGGAGGCTATGTCGGGCTGGATCACGCCGTCGACGACGGCGTGACTATCTGTTGCATCGAGGTCGTTGGACAATCTCACGGCATGGGGTTAGTCCATGGTTGATGAACAAGTCCTATTCAATCGAGGCGATGTCGTGGTCACACCGACTCGCTTCATGGTGGGGTCGAAGACTTATGCCATTAGGAACATCGTCTCGACGCGTGGACTTGTAGAACGGCCAGGTTGCATCGGAGTACTCTTGCGCAAGACTCCCATCTATCGCGTGGTGCTCACGACTGCTGCAGGGGAGTTATCGGCCTACGAGTGTAGAGACCCGTCGTTCATCCGAGACTTGCTTACGGCCCTCGATCAGGCGATCGCGATGCACTGAGGAGTTCCCACCTCACGCCTCATCCGTGTCCCCCGTGGGCTATCGAATGGACCGCATACCGTCGGTCACCACCAAGCGCGCGAGCCGCCCGTGAGGGTGCGGAGCTTCTTCCGCCCCCCCTCAGCCCCAGGGCGTCCAGCACCTCCTGGTCCGGCGTCTGCGAGGTCGGCGGCCAGAAGTGCTTGCTCTCGCGGGTCATGACGCTGAAGTCCTCGTTGTACGACCAGTAGGACCAGCCGATCTGCCGCTCTTCCAGGATCGTCCGCATGTCGCGGAGGTAGCGGACGCGATCCTCGGGCCGGCATCCGGCCTGGTAGCAACCGAACTCGGCGCACCAGAGGCGAGGACGGCCGCCGTGTTTCTCGCGCCAGGCGACCGCCTTGTCGATTCGGGCGGCGAGGGCCGCGCGGTCCCAGCGCTCGGCGGCGTATCGTTCGATCTGGGACTTCGCCTCCGGCCGCAATGATTCGGGCATCGCGGCCAACCAGCGCGGGAGGTCCTTCAGGATGTCCGGCCCCGATGGATAGGGTAACTCCCTCAGGCGAGGGATCAACCCATCTCGCCAGGTGCCCCCCTGCCAGTTGAACAGGTGTGGCTCATAGAATGTGAAGCTGTAGAGGACGTTGGCGTCGTCCACCGGATCCAGCTCGGCCATCGCATCGACCGAGCCGGCCTGATCGCTGCTGAGGATCAGCGTATGACCCGGCATCACGCCCCGGAGCGCCTTCCAGAGCCGCGTCTGAAGCCGGATCCAGTGGTTCCAGGCCGAGCGATCGGGGCTCGTCCCGTAGGGCTCCGTCATCAACTGCAAGGCGAGCCTCCCGGGCGGGACGCGGCCGGCGAGATGACGGCCCAGGTTGGTTTCGAACGCCAGGAACCTCTCGAAGTCCTCGGCATTGCCGACCACCCTCCGTTTGTATTCGTCCTCCGGGTGGACGCAGACCACGACCGGCAGACGCTCGGCCACCGCCGCGTCGATCACGCCGTCGAAGTAGGCCATCGCCTGAACGTCTAGCGCCGGTCCGTTTTGCACCACGGCCGGATTCACGAGCAGCTTGAGGAAGCGGAACCCCATGTCCCGGATCGCGCGGACGTCCTCCCCGCCCAGCCGCATGATCGACTCCGGCGGCATGGTCCGGACCTGCCTGTCCGCGCAGATCCCCCGCGCCAGCCAGGGCATCGGCCCCGCCTCCTCCGCACCGACCGCCGACGCCATGATCCCCGCGACGAGACCGAGCAGTCCGACCATCCGCTTCATACCGTCTCCCCCCCCGCCTTCTCCGTGCTTCTGGGGTTAGTCCTGGATCTGGATTTCCCCGATCTCGATCGCATGCGGCTCGTGAGCCCGATCGGGCGCCTGCCAGGCCCCGATGCAGAGGTTCAGCCCGTCCAGCTCCTCGATCCGAAGATGATCCCCCGCCTGGCCGCGATTCGGGGGGCCGCTCCAGTGGGCGAAGTGGCGGAGCTGGTCCCAGGTGACGCGAACATCCTGCCAGGTCTCCGTCAGCGGGATCGAGCATCCCCATGGGCTGCCGTCTCGCTCGATGAGGACGAGCTCCACGGCCCTGGTGGCCGGCTCGCCCGCGCGGAGCCGCAGGTGCAGGGACGTCCTCGCGGCGAGCGCGTCACGCCATGGCTCGAGCCTTTCGTTCACGCCGATGCGGACGCTGATGCTCGACGGTGGCGGCCCGAACCTGGGGATCGCGATCCGCATCGCCGCGCGGCCGCCGTCCGTCACGGGCGTCGCACGGCCCTGTTCGTCGCCCTGGACGCGGAGCGGCTCGGATCCGCCGTAAAGCCGGATCGACCCGCGAATGTCCGAAACGGCGACCGCATAGGAGTCCGTCCCGCCGGGGAACTGGCGAGCCCCCTTCCCGCCTTTCACATCGATGACGTAGGCCAGCGTGCCCGGCGTCATGTCCTCGCCCGGAATCAGGCCCTCGTACCGATAAGGCTTCCTTGGGGCCAGCGGCACGGTCTTCCAGGCGTCCGTCGAATTCCGGTAACGAAGCGTCGCCCGCGGGTCGTCCTCGGCCGCCACGGACACTCCCACCGATAAGGGCTTGCCGGAGACCCACGCCGGCGCAGGCTCATGCCAGGCGGCGATCGGACGGCCCGGTTTCGCTTTCGGAGCGACGAACGTCGGATCGACGACCACGGGAGCCTCCTTCAGGCCGTGACGCGTCAGCCGATAGACGCCGGGCGTGACCCGGAACCGGCCGGCCTCAACGGCGACGGACCGGGGACCTTCCACCGAATGCACGGCGAAATCGCGACCCAGGTCGGGGAGATCCAGCCGCATCGCCCGCTCACGCCAGTAGACCCGAGAGACCTCGCGGTCGAGGCGGTCCGGACCGAACGGATCGTTGACCCAGACGGCATCCGGATAGACCTCGAGCCGCCACTGCCCCGGCGCCAGCCGATCGAGGAAGTACGCGCCGGTGCCGTCATAATCGACGATCGGCGACCGCCCGACGCCCGCGATCCGGACCAGCCGCTCGGGCGCGGGGGGCCTCGTGGTCGTGTCGTTCGAGTGCACGAAGATGGTCGGCGAGACGGCCTCGCTCAGGTCGTCTTCGTAGCGAATTCGGAAACGCGGGGAATCCGCCGTCGTCCCGCCGAACTCGTTGCTCGCGGGGTATTCACCCCAGGATCGCCGCCTCGGCAGGGTGCGAAACGCCTCCGCCGCGACCATGAACCCGAGCGCCCGCCCCGGTGCATACACGAGGTTCAGATAATGCGTCTGCCAGCCGGCGTTGAAGGGGGCCAGGGGGAGCGGATCGTACTGGAACTGGGCGGCGAACTGGGCACCGCCCGCGCGGAACGATCGGGCCATGGCGACATAGAGATACCCGCCGGGGACGTCGGCGGAGTCGAACTCGTAAACGCCGATCGCCTTCCCCTTCAGGTCGGGCGAGCGCATGTCGGGGAAGTCGGCCACCGCGGGCAGGAAGTTGCGGCGGAGCGAGTGTCCCGCGACCAGCCCGGAGGGATACCAGCCGAAGGTGCAGCCATCGGCCCGGGACCGGCCGACGGCGGCGAGGTGCCCCTGCCAGCCGTTGTAGAAGAGCGGCTTCTTGCAGCCGGTGCCCCGGATCGTGGCGGTCAGGTCGTTGATGTAGTCCGTCACCTGGGCATCGGTCGCCCCGCCGACCGGGTACGTCGGCTCGTTGATCAGCTCCAGGGCGACGATGTTGGCGTCCTCGCCGTTGGCGATCCCCGTGAAGCGGTTTCGATGTGCGAGGAACTGCTGAAGATAGCGCCGTTGCGGCGGCCGCGAGGCCGGATCGGTGGTCATCCGGGCCATGGTGAAGTCGTTCGAAAACCCCTCGCCCGGGTTGGGCGTGGGCCACCAGGCGATCGGCGTGAGCACCAGTGCAACGCCCCGTGCGCGGGCCTCGGCGATGACCCGGTCGAGGATCCTCAGGTGCTCGTTGTCGACGAGGTTCCCCTGCCGGTCGCTGATCTCGCGGTCGAAGACGTGGATGCGGATGAGGTCCAGCCCCATCCGCTTCAGGTGCGTCATGTCGTCGCGGACGGTGGCGTCGAAGTCGACGCCCAGCTTCTTCAGGTCGAGGTAGTTCTGCCAGTGCGGCGGGTAGTAATTCACGCCGAAGAGCGCGACCTCCTCGCGGCTATCCGCCCGGCGGAGCACGCCGTTTTCGCAGATGACCTCGCGTGGACTCGAATCAGGCGGCGGGGCGCACGCCAGGCAACACGCCCAGGCGGCGAGAGTCGGCAGCAAGCCGGTCATGGCAGGAAGCTCGGGGCGGCGGGGGGGTTCGGGGTCGCGCGGTGGGACCTCTGGAACTCCAGGATATCTGGTCGGCCCGGGCCGGGTAATGGGGACGCGGGAACTGGGGACAGGCACCTCGAAGACTCGGAGCCAGTCCCCAGTTCCCTCTGTCTTCCTGCCCTGGAGACCTTACTCCGGCTCGAGGACGAGGTTCACCTCCTCGACGGCCCCCTCGGGCAGTTTCACCGTCCGCTCGAACTGCTTGAAGTGGTCGGCCCAGACCGCGACCTTCACCTCGCGGTCCGGGAGCATCTGCGACGTCCGATAACGGCCGTCGTTCTGCTCGTCCTGGATGACCTCGGGGGATTTTTTCTTGCCGCCCGAGAGACCAATCTGCCGCTCGCTTTTCCCGTCGCCTCCAAGATAAGTCACGGCGGCCTGGAAGCCGTCCACCTGCTTGCCGTCCTTCGTCGTCGCGTTGATGACCAGGACCGGCGCGACGTAGCGGACGATCTCGATCTCCTTCACATCCCGGTCGAGCGTGCCCAGCCACATGCTCCGCCCCTCCCGGAGAGGAGCGTCCTTCCTGATTCGGTGCCGTGCGGCGGCGTGCTCGTTGAGCATGACCTCGAGCCGTGCGTCTGTCAGTCCTCGCGGCACCTTGACGGAGAAGTGCCCCTGTGCATCAACCCTCGTCTGATCGAACCAAGGCTCTCCCCCAAGCTTACCGAAAAGCGTCCCCGACCAGCCCGTCTTGGGCCGACCCTGACTGTCGATCCAGTGTCCCTCGACGAGGACCGAAGGCCGCTCGCGAATCTCGACCTGACCTGGTGTCTCGCCTTCCTTCAAAACGACCTTCGCCCATGGGAAGGGACCCGGGGCCTCGCGACGCTTCCAGCCCGCGGATCGGTCCGCTCGAGAGTCGAAGTCCGTGGGCTTCACGGTGTACGTCCCGGGAGGCAGCGGATCAACCTGGAAGCGGCCCTCGGCGTCGGTCTCGGCGACCCGCTGAATGGCATCGGAAACGATGAGGTGATTCAGAGCCTCTGCCTGAGGCCCCTCGTTACGATCGCGGTCAACTTCTACGAGCATCCCGGCCTTTGGCTTGCCATCCGCATCGAGGGCACGCCCGCTCAGCCGGATTCCCGGCTTGAGCCGGAATGTGCCGAGGTCCCCGCGCTGGCCTTCACCCAGGACATGCATCTCGGGTGCGAAATCTGTGGGTAAGATCCAGACGATCCCGTCGCCGGGCGTGGTGATCGGGAGGCGGAACGAGCCATCCTCGGCCGTCTTCGTCCGGGCAAACGAGCCGTACTCGAACTGCCCCTGGGGCAATTTGCTGATTCGGGAGTATGCCAGCAATTCGACGTTCACCGCCGGCTTGCCCTCGGGCGTTTCCACCTTCCCAGTCACCGGCTTCGCGGGACGCAACTCGATCGACTCGAAGAACGGCCGCTCACCGAGCTTTTCATTCTTGCGCGTCATGCCCAGCGAGTAGCCGAACCCGGCCCGCGTCGCATATTCGGGATGGGTCACATCCAGCTCGATGTAGAGCAGCCGTTCAGCGGCCTGGTCCGGCGGGACGGTAAACTCATAGGTCCCGTCCACCGCGGTCGTATGGTGGGACTCCTCCAGGACGCGACTCTCCAGGCTGGAATTCACCGATCGCCTCACCACCACCGTGGCCCCGGCGATGGGCTTGCCCGTATCCTTGTCCTTGACGATCCCCTTGTAGTGGAGCGTCTCGCCGGCCTCTTTCGCCTGGCCCTGCGCGGAATGGTCTCCCTTCGCGAGCGGAGCCGCGTCCAGCCGCAGTCCGGACGCCGCAACGACGATCACGACGAAGGCCGCGGCGACGGCGAGGCTCCAGGCCGGCCGGCAGCGGCGCTCCAGATGTTGGCCCTGAATCAGCATGACGACCCTCCTGTGCAGGTTCGAGCGACGCCCGCCGATGCCGAGCGCGGGCCACGCCGGCCCGGGCTTCGTGGCTCGCGCGAGCCGAACGAGGAACGCCGCGTAATTCTCCGCCGAGCCCACCTCGGCCGCGCGGGCGTCCGCCAGGTAGTCCTGACCGAGCCGAAGCTGCCGCCTCAGCCACCAGAAGAGCGGTTGATAGAAGAGGGCCAGCCCTGCCAGCGCCGCGAGGTCCCAGCCCCAGGCGTCCCGTCGCTCCACGTGCGACCACTCGTGAGCCAGGGCATACCGTAGTGCCTCGACCTCGCTCCGGTCGCAGAACGACTCCGGCAGCAGGATCACGGGCCGGATCCAGGTGTTCGTGAACGGCAGCGCGACGCGATCGCTCGCCAGCAATCGGACCGAGTCACTAGTCGGACCGGCGATCTCCACGAACAGCTCGCGGACCCACTCCGGCGCCGGGCTGGAGCCCCGGACGACCCGCAAGAACGCCCACTGGCCCATCAACCACCAGCCGGCCATCGCGACCGCCGCCAGGACGTAAACGAACGCGGCGATCGTCCCGACCGACGGGACCGGCCAGGGACGACTTGCCGGGGTCGTTTCGGATCGAGCAAGGACACCATGCTCCGCGATCGGCCGGGCGGGCGAATGCGCCCTCGCCGCCTTCCCCCGTGCCTCCACCGCACGATCGAGCGAGGTCACTTCGATCGGCCGGGCCTCCCCCGGGCTCGCGGTCTCGACGGGTTCCGCGGGCGCGGCTGACGATGCTGACGGCAGGATCGCGAACGACCATCGCGGGGCGATCGGCAGACCACCCACGAGGGGAACGATCGCGGCCCCCGCGAGGGCGAGGAGGATGATCCGGACTCGTCGGACCGGCTGCCGCACGCCAGCCACGGCCAGGCTCCCCAGGCCCAGGACGATCAGGGACCCGAGTGCGACGCTCGCCGCCCGGATCAAGGACGCATCATTCCCGTTCATCTCAACGCTCCTCCCTTTTCCGGCCCGCCGTTGCCTTCCGCTTCCGCGCCTCGGCGATGAGGTCCTCCAGCGTCCGGAGCTCGGCCTCGCTGGCATCCTTGACCTGAAGGAGGCTGAGGACAACCTGGTCGAGTGCCCCGTCGAAGACCCGGTCCAGGAGCCGGGACGTCACCCGATCCCGGCTGTAGGTCGGCTCGTAGACGAACGTCCGGCCCTCGGCGCGATGCCGGACCAGGCCCTTCGTCTCCATGATCCGCAGCAGCGTCTGCACCGTGTTGAACGCCAGCTCGTTCCCCGGGCACATCCGCCGATGCACCTCCCGCACGCTCCCCGATCCCAGCTCCCAGAGCGCCTTGAGCACATCCAGCTCGCGCGGGCTCGGATCCGATTCCGCGATCGGCTCGGGCAATCTCCACCCCCTTTGCACGAACACCTGACTTATTAAGTTAGGTGAATCGTAACTCGAGGTGCGGGGTGAATCAAGATGGTTCACCTAGAAAACTAAGTCTTGAATCGGACGAGGCGTGACATCCCAGGCGGCACGGTACGTTTCCTCGAGCGGGACGTTCACGTACCAGCCCGGGGCCAGGAAGAGGGGCGCTTCGGGGAGAGGATCACCGACAGCCAGAGATTCCACGTAGGCGACCAGAGGTTCGCCGGCATCGAAGGCGGCGACGATTCGGGGCCTGTCCCGCGGCTGTGCTGGAAGGGGTTCGCCGACGAGTTCGTCCCAGAGGGTCTGGGCGATTCCGTGGGGGTCACGGGGACCGGGCGGGAACGGATCGACGACGAGGAAGTGGATGCCCGTGCGAACGAAGTCCGCGGCCTTCGCGATGAAGCTGGCGATTGCGTGCTTGCTGTCCTTGTTACCGGGTGAGACCAGCTCGATCATCGCCACGACTCGACCGAGTCCGTGACGGATCGCGATCCGATCTGCCCGCCGAGCATAGGCCGCCGCCTCGGTCTCAACGCGGGCCGTCTGCTTGATTCGGGGCGGCGTCTCGGTCACGACCATCCCGCCGGAAGGGCGTGAGCCTGTCCGCTCGAGCGCGACGACGTCGGGTTCCGGTCCACTGACGCGCTGGTCCGCCATGGCGAAGTAGCCATCGGGCAGAATCCCGCGGTTGAGCAGGTTCCGAATCTCGATGCTCCACCCCCGGTGGAAGTCGTGATACGTCCCGGCATCGACGCGAGTCCAGTCATGGAGTGGCATGCCTAACCTCCTGACCACCCATTCTAACATCTGGCCT
>NZ_JAALJH010000093.1 GCF_011064615.1 Aquisphaera insulae
TGCCGAGCCCCGGCGCGAGCTGCTGACCGCGCCCGGGCCGTGTTCCCACCGCATCTCGGGCCGCGACAGGCGCGACGGAAATCAGCGAGTCCAGGCCCCGCCTTCGGGCTAAGAAGACCATATCTCCAACATCCCAGTCTTCGGCTGGAAGGCTGTTACGGCGGGCAGGCGGGGCTCCCAGACGGCGATGGGCGGGCGGCCCGGTCGCTCCGCGAGGGCCTGTTTCAGGTCTGCTGGTAATGAACAGTCATGATGCGGCACGCCGGGCAGTAGAAGGCGTAGTAGATGCCCTCGTCGCGGAGGGCCGCGTTGTCGTGCTGGGCGAGGAAGGTCATCCGAGCGGCACATCCCACGCAGCGCGGGTATTCCGCGTCCTGGAGCCACATCGGTACGCCGCCGAGCGTCGTCGCATCGTCCATCTCGAAGACATTCGCCGTCGCGAAGGGCGGGCACGGGGCCGGTTCGAGGATGACGTATCGGGTCGCTGGTGGCACCTCGAACGGTTGTTGAGCGGCAGTTCGGGGCGCCAGCCATTCCCAGGCGCCGTCATCGCGGTAGGCGACGAACGTGGGCTGGAACATGGCGCAATAAAGGCAGCCGATGACCCGGCGGGGGGCGTTGGCCGGCAGCACCGCATCGGCGGCCTCGAGGTCGAACAGCTCGACCAGGGGGGAATGACAGCTCGGGCACGACTCCGCGATGGGCCGGCGACAGGCGATGACGCCGGGCGCGTCCGCCTCGGCCGGCCGGAGGCGGTGGCAGCGCAGCGAGACAAGTTCCACTCTTTCCCCCGTAGCGTCCAGCCACCAGCCGGCATCGGGCAGGTCGTCTGACGGGGGCACTCTCCGGCCCCGCGCCCAGCCGGGAGGCTCCTCGGCCCAGCGGCGGAAGCTCGCCGTGGCCACGTCGCCACGGGTCCAGGCGAGGCACAGCAAGAGGTGGTTCAGGTCTGGCGGGTCGTCCGTCCGGGATATCTCATCAAGGAGTGCGTGTGCCTCATCATCGCCGGCGTCGCGAAACAGGAAAGAGGGCCAGAGGATGCCTCGCTCTCGGAGGACGCGGCAGGTCCCGGGCGGGAGCGGCTCGAACCGATAGCATGCGATGTTGCGGAGCAAGCTCATCGCCAGCTTGCGCACGGCCCCGCGGGGGCTCTCGAGGTGACCGATCGCCCGCGATGCAACTTCCCGTCCTTCCGGAGAGGAGAGCTGGCGGAACGCATCGATCTCCGGCATGGGTCTGGGCAAGGGGCAGCTCGTGGCAACGTCGGCTATCTGGTTGAGAGCCTGCGGTGTCTCCCGGTCCAACCCGGGGAGGAACGCCCGGCCGAGATCGAGCACCTCGCGTAACCGGCTTACTTGCCCTCCCGCCTCACGCTGCCGACGGACGGAGAATCCGTTCCGGTCGGGGTCCAGGACCATCACGGGGGGGACGATCCCGCGCTGCATTCCCGGAACGGTAAGGGCATACCGGAGGAGAAACTCGTCGTCCTCCGCCATGTTCTCAGCCGCGAGATGACGGCGGAGTACGTCCAGGTGCTCCGCGATTCCGGGCTCCTCGCACCCGGGGATCCAGCCGTTCTCCATCGCCTTCCGCAAGAACGCGAGATTGCCTCCGAATCCCGAGATCGCCCGCCGCGCCTGCGACTCGACCACCCGGGCGACCGGGTCATCCTCATCCCCTCGGCACTCAACCCCATGGCCGTCGCTCATCGCAGGATCTCATCGAAGGGGATGCGAGCCACTTCCTGTCCGTCGAGGACGAGCGGGGCGGATTCGCCGCCGCGAATCGTCTCGACCCGCGAGTAGGTTCCCCGGCCCTCGATGATCCGCGGTTCCGTGTGGACCAGGAGGCGTTTCGAAGGGACATCCACGACCCAGTAGACGGGGATCGAGGCCCGGGCATAAAGCTCCAGGGCGGAGGTCAGATCGTCGCGGAGGCTCGTGACGGCCACCTCGATCAGGAGACCGACGTCCGCCGGTCGCGGATAGCGATCGGGGGGGCCGAAATCCAGGGGGTTCGCGCCACGGATGATCGAGAAGTCGGGAAGCGGTGCATCGGAGGGATCGATCTCGATCGTGCTCTCCGGCCGGAGGCTCCAGCCGTCCGGCAACCGACGGGTGATGGCCCTGGTGATCGCGGCTCCCACATATCCATGAGCCCTGGTCCTTCCCATCTTCTCGAAGAGCCTCCCGCCCCGGAGGTAGACTCGGCGATCGCGCGGGATCAGCCCCGATTCGACCATCCGGGCGAAGACGTCGACCGTCAGGGGAAACGGAGCGTCCGCGGTCGCAGCCTGCGAAGGTCCGGACTCGATCACGGTCGCCATCGGTGAGCCCTTCCGCCAGACCACGGGATCGTCATGGGAATGTACCCAATCGGGATTCAGCCTATCGGAGGCAGCGATGGCCGAGCAAGCGGATCAAACGGGCCGCTTCCCGGGACGAGGAACCGATTGCGGCAATCCAATCCGCGAAACGACCCGTACCGGGTTGACGATCCGGCTCGTTCGTCCTTTGCCGTCCCACGTCCCCCTACGACTTCGTTGTCAGGGCGGTTCGTCGCCCGGGACGCCTGGACAGGCCCTTGAGGTTCATTCCACGCCCGACCGATGAGGAAGTCGTTGCTCTGGCCGAGCAATCCGTGACGCGGATCCAGGAGAATTCCGACGTTGAAACGCACGGGGGATGAGCGTCCTTTGAGCAGGGCGTTGGCAGACGGCAGTCGAAGGGGGATGATGGAAGAACAAACTGGAGAAGAGCACATTTGGAGAGGCAGGATCATGGCCGGGAGCAAGCGAGAGCGGAATGAAGAGGACAAGATCCCGGCGACGGCCCGGCCCGCTTATGACGCCGTCGTGGCGCTGACGGACGCCTTCTGTCGAGAGCACCTGACCAAGGAGTACGAGGCCCTCTGTCGGAAGCTCGTTGCGGCCCTTGCCCGCAAGCGGCCTTCCCCTCTGCTCGCGGGCAAGCCAACGACCTGGGCGTGCGGGGTCGTCCGCACGATCGGCTGGGTCAACTACCTCGACGACCGCAGCAACAAGCCGCACCTGAAGTTGACGGCCATCGACAAGGCGTTCGGCGTGGCCGAGAGCACCGGCCAGGGAAAGTCGAAGGCCATCCGGCAAATGTTCAGGATGCGGCCCCTCGACCTCCATTGGACTCTTCCCAGCCGCCTGGAAGAGAACCCGATGGCCTGGATGATCGAGATCAACGGATTCCTCGTCGACGCTCGGATCTTGAAGCGGGAGTGGCAGGAGGAGGCATTGCGGAAAGGGCTGATTCCGTTCATCCCGAGCGCTCGGCCAGGACGCCCGGGGGAGGCCTGATCGATGGCCCGCAGGAAGAGCGAATCGCCGCCCCCTCGCTTCGAACCGGGGGCCAGGGTCCGGTTCGAGGACCAAGGCGTCGATCTCGACGAATGAGTCCGCCCGTCCGCGGCGAATACCTCCACATTTTTCCGGAATCGTGAAACCGACCGGCCCTTTTTCGGGATTGTATTGAGTAAGGGCTGCGACTGCGCGCGCTCGATTCCCAGGCAGGTTCTCCTCGACGCGGAGGCTCCCGACGATGGCGACCCCGGCCCAGATCACCGCGAATCGGCAGAATGCACGGCTCTCGACGGGCCCCAGGACCAAGCGAGGCAAGTCCCGATCGCGGCGGAACGGCTACGGGCCGGAGGCGCGGAAGAAGCCCCAGCCGAAGCTGGCCGCCGCGAATCCCCGGGCGATCGAGGACCGCGTGGCCGAGTTCCTCAAGGCGGCCAGCTCGGCCGCGACCGAGGAGGAGAGAGTCTTGCTGAGGCGGGCCGCCGAGCTTTCTTGCAAGATCGACGAGGCGGAGCGGGCCGAGTCGGCCTACCTGGCGCGGGCCGCTCGCAAGGCGGAGGAGCGCCGGCAGGCGACCGAGGCCGATGCGGCAAGTCGGGCGGCGGACCTGATGTGGCGGCTCCTGGATTGGAAGGAGCCCGGCGACGACGAGGTCGAGGACCGGTCGTGGAAGATCGTCGAGGAGCTCGAGGAATCGTCCGTCGGGCGGACCGGGCTGCTCCGGGCCTGGGCCTGGATGCGCACCCGGATCGAGACCGGGACGCCGTTCGGAGTCTCGGAGCGGTTCAGGATCGCCCGACTGCTCGGCTACGAGCCCCTCGACGTGACCATGATCCCGGACGCCATCGGGATCTTCCTGGCGCTCAACGCGATCGACCCGGAGGGGCCGGCCGCCTGCGAGGCCTTCTTCGCGATGGCCCGCGAGCGGGCCGCGGGACGTCCCGCGATGATCCTCAACTCGCTGGTCTGGCGCGAGGAGGAGCTCGAGCCGGGGGCCGAGGAGGAGGCCCGCGAAATCCTCCTGGAACGGGTCGACGAGGAGATCGACCGGCTGACGCTCCTCCAGTCCGAGACCGAGGCCGACCGGGCCGCGCGTGAGGCACTCGCCGCGAGCGCCGCGGTGGAGCGACTCCGACGGGCGGCCTCGGCGATGAATCGGGAGTTCCTCGAGGTCCTCGAGGAGATCTGCCGGATCCGCCGGGCGGGCACGGAGAGCGGGCCGCAACCCGAAGGCTCGGCACCGACACTCCTCGCCCCGGCGCAAGATCTCCGGGTGGCCGTGGTGGAGGAAGGAGAGCCGAATCGGGAAGAGTCGGCCCCGGCGAAGCCAATCGAAAACCGCGGCCCGGACGTTACCGGGGAAGGACTTGCGGCGACTCCTTCGAAGCAGGAGGAGCGACGAGCAAAGCCAGGCATGGCGTCCAAGGAGGAGCCGGTCGCCGCCTCCTTGAGACCCGGCCCGACGCAGCCCGGCACGGTGCCGGCGGCGCGGGACACGCCGCGAAATCGCCGCCGCCGGGGGCGTTGGGGTTCGCCCGGGGAGGGGTCCGAGAGTAGATTAAGGAACGGCGAGAAGGTCGCCGTCCCGTCCGATCCGTCGAGGCCCGATCATGCCCGAAGACCCCGTCGCTGGACTGCCGAAGATCGGCCGCTGCCGGCTCATCTCCCGGATCGGCGAGGGGGGGATGGGGGTCGTCTTCCAGGCGTGGCACGACGACCTGGACCTGCCGGTCGCGGTGAAGTTCCTCCACCCCAACCAGGTGGCGAAGGACCGCGGGGCGGAGCGGTTCCTCCGCGAGGCCCGGCTGGCGGCCCGGCTGAATCACCCGGGGATCGTCCGGGTGTTCGACTGCGGCGAGGCCGAGGGCCGGTATTACATCGTCATGGAGTACGTCGACGGCCAGAGCCTGGAGGCCCACATCGCCGAGCGCCAGGCCGTGGGCGTGGACCGGGCGCTCCAGATCGCGACCGAGGTGGCCCGGGCGCTGGCCGAGGCGTGGAGCCAGGTCGGGGTCATCCACCGCGACATCAAGCCGGCGAACATCCTGCTCACCGCCGCCGGCCAGGTGAAGCTCGCCGACCTCGGCCTGGCGAAGGTCGCCTCGGCCGCCGGCACGCCGAGCGTCTCCGACGACCCGAACGCGACGGCCGTCCTGGTGGCGCCGACCGAGGCCGGCACCGCCCTGGGGACGCCCGCGTACATGCCGCCGGAGCAGTTCCTGGACTCCTCGACGGTGGACCTCCGCGCCGACGTCTACTCGCTGGGCGCCACGCTCTACCACATGCTCGCCGGCCGGGTACCGTTCCTCGCCGATTCGGCCTTCGGCCTCCTCCGGCTGATCGAGCGCGAGGATCCGCCCCCCCTGCCCTCGCACGTCCCGCTGGCCGTGGAGCAGCTCGTCGCGAAGATGATGGCGAAGAAGCCCGGCGACCGCCACCAGACCCACGCCGAGCTGATCGAGGAGCTCCGCGTCATCCAGCAAGGGCCCTCGCCCTCGGTGACGTCGATGCTGCAATCGTCGTCCACGAGCTCGATGACGGCCTCGAAGCTGTTGACCTCCGGGATCATCCCCGCGGCCCGGACCGCGGGCCGGGCGATTCACTCCGCCACGCCCCGGGAGAACCGGGTCCTCCTGGTGGTGGACGTGCAGAACGACTTCTGCCCCGGCGGGGCGCTCGCCGTCCCCGGCGGGGACGAGGTGCCGAGGGTCATCAACAGGCTCTCGCGGCGGTTCTCCCACGTCATCCTCACGCAGGACTGGCACCCGGACGATCACCTGTCGTTCGCCTCGAGCCACCCGGGCGAGAGGGCATTCGGGACGATCGAGCTCCCCTACGGCCCGCAGATCCTCTGGCCGGACCACTGCGTCCAGGACACCGAGGGCTCGCGGTTCCACCCGGAGCTGGACGTCCGCAACTGCGAGCTGATCATCCGCAAGGGCTACCTCCGGGAGATCGACAGCTACTCCGCCTTCTTCGAGAACGACCGCTCCACGCCCACCGGGCTCGCCGGCTACCTCCGCGAGCGGGGCCTCAACCGGCTCTTCCTGGTCGGCCTGGCGACCGACTTCTGCGTCGCCTACTCCGCCCTCGATGCCCGCCGCCTGGGCTTCGAGGTCACCGTCATCGAGGCCGGCTGCCGGGGGATCGACCTCGACGGCTCGCTCGCGGCCGCCTGGGCCCAGATGGAGGAGGCCGGAGTGACACGCGCCTAATCACCCGTTTTCATGTATTTATTCATTTAGCGTCGCTTGAGTCCGCAGCTCGCGCAGCCCGAGTGCGCGCCGGCGGTGCCGCACGAGGCGGCGGCCGGTTCGGGCTCGGGCTCCGCGGCTCGGGAGCCGCAGCCGCCGGACGAGCAGTCGCAATCGCCGCAGCCGCCTCGCGCCGCGGGCGTACGGGCCGGGGCGGCGAGGGGATCGGCGCCGCACGCTTCGAAGACGACGTCGAGATCGGCGACGCTCCGGAATCGGGCCCTCAGGAGCGCGAGGTCCGCGTCGGGATCGGCCAGCACGTGGAGGATGGTCGTCTCCAGGTCGAGGAGTGGCTCGACGTCGAGCAGCACGAGGTCCCAACCCGCCCCGTCGAGGACGTCGAGGCATGCCTCGAACCGCGCCGGGCGGAGCGACTCGCAGCGCCTCGCCGCGTCGAGGTCCTCCGGATCGGCCGCGCGGAGCAGCCGAGGGGAGGACTCGTCGAGGTCTCCGGAGGCGGCGGCCGTGGCGGGGACGAGGACCTCGCCGAGCTCGATACCCCGATCGGTGCGGACGACCACCGCCTGCCCGCGGCCGAGCTCGAGCCCGCCCGCCGGATCGACCGCGAATCGGCCGACGTGCCCCGTCAAGCCGTAACGCACCAGGCACCCCGGCGCCTCGCCCATGCCCACGCCCCTTCGATGAAATGGCCCGAATCCATCCCAGGCATTCGACCCGAACGCCGGGCCCATGGCAAGCCGAAGCCCTTCCCGGCCGCCCGACGGGTCATCCGCACCGATCCCGCGGATCCCGTTCTCCGATCGGCGCTTTCCCCCTATAATTCGAGCACGGTTTGCCGGAGCTCGAGGTCCCGGACGGGGAGGACAGGATGAGTCGAACGCGGTGCACGCTGAGCGTGCGAGGCCTGGATTGCCCGACCGAGGTCGCCATCCTCCGCGACGCCCTGCGCGGGATGCCCGGCGTGCAGGACCTGGGATTCGACCTGATCAACGGCCTGATGACGGTCGACTTCGAGGCCGGGACCACCTCGCCGGGCGAGGTCCTGCGGCGGGTAACCGAGCGTGCCCACATGCAGGCGAGCCTGGTGGGGGCCGAGGAGCCGTCCGCCGGGCCGGAGGCCGCCGCCTCGTGGTGGTCGCGGAACGGCCGCTGGGCGTCCACCGCGGGGGCGGGCATTGCCCTGGGCGTCGCCACGGCGATCGACTGGCTGGGGCCGAGGCTCGGCCTCGAGCCCGGCACCGCGTCGAGGCTGGCGACGGCCGGCTATGCGCTGGCGGTCGTCTGCGGCGGGGTCTGGCTCTATCCCCGGGCGGCTCGCGCCCTGGGCCGGCTGCGGCTGGACATCGACGTCCTGATGGGCCTGGCGATCCTCGGGGCGATCCTGCTGGGGCAGTGGGACGAGGCGGCGACCGTGGCCTTCCTCTTCGGCCTCTCGGAGTCGCTCGAGTCGATGAGCCTGGATCGGGCCCGGCGGGCGATCCGGCAACTGCTGGAGGTGGCCCCCCGGTCGGCCGAGCGGATCGGCCCCGACGGCCGCGTGGAGCGGATCGAGGCCGCCCGGATCGCCAAGGGGGACCGCCTCCTCGTCCGCGCCGGGGACACGATCCCGAGCGACGCCCTGATCCTGAAGGGCCGGTCGGGCGTGGACCAGAAGGCGATCACCGGGGAGTCGGTCCCCGTGGATCGGGGCCCCGGCGACCCGGTCTTCGCGGGGACGGTCAACGGCGAGGGGACGCTCGAGGTCGAGGCGACCGGGCCGGTGAGCGACTCGCTGATCTCGCGGATCGTGGCCCAGGTCCGCGAGGCCCAGGCGGGGCGGGCGCCCGTCGAGCGGCGGATCGGCAAGTTCGCGGCCGTGTACACGCCGGCGGTGGTGGCGATCTCGCTGCTGGTGATCCTGGCGCCGCCGCTCTGGACGTGGGCGGCGTCAGGGGCGTGGCCCGCCGGGTTGGTCTGGCACGACTGGTTCTACAAGGGGCTGGTGATCCTCGTGATCGCCTGCCCGTGCGCCCTGGTGATCGCCACGCCCGTGGCGGTGGTCAGCGGCCTGGCCGCCGCGGCCCGCGGGGGCGTCCTGATCAAGGGGGGAGAGTTCCTCGAGGAGATCGGCCGCTTGCGGGCGCTCGCCTTCGACAAGACGGGGACCCTCACCCTGGGCCGGCCGGACGTCGTGGAGGTCGTCTCCGCGTCGGGCCCGACGGACGGGGACCGGGACGAGGTCCTGCGGATCGCCGCGGCGCTCGGCGATCGCGGCGGCCACGTCCTGGGCAAGGCGATCGCCCGCCACGCGCGGGACCTGCGGCTGGACGTCCCCCCGGCCGACGACTACCGGGCCATCCCGGGCAAGGGCGCGCTCGGCACCGTGGGCTCGGTCGAGTACCACCTCGGGAGCCATCGCTACATCGACGAGGCGGGCCTCTGCCGGCCGGGCTTCCACGACGAGCTCGACGAGGCGGAGAAGGCCGCGGGAACGTCGGTCGCGGTGACGGCCTCGTCCGGCCCGCTCGGCTGGATCCGCCTGGCGGACCGGCCCCGCCCGGAGGCGGCCGAGGTCATCGCGCAGCTCCGCGGCCTGGGCTTGCGAACCGTGATGCTGACCGGCGACAACGCGAGGACGGCCGCCGCCATGGCGTCCCAGCTCGGCGTCGGCGAGCAGCGGGCCGGGCTCCTGCCGGCCGACAAGGTCTCGGCCATCACCGACCTGGCGAGCACCCACGGCCCCACCGGCATGGTCGGCGACGGCGTGAACGACGCCCCGGCCCTGGCCGCCGCCGCCGTCAGCGTCTCGCTGGGAGGCATCTCCAGCGGGGCCGCGATCGAGACGGCGGACATCATCCTCATGGCGGACGACCTGGGCCGGCTCCCCTGGCTGATCCGCCTCAGCCGGTCCACCCTGGCCGTCATCCGCCAGAACATCATCCTGGCGCTGGCGACCAAGGCGATGGTCCTGATCCTCGCCGTCCTGGGGATGGCCAACCTCTGGATGGCCATCGCCGCCGACGTCGGCACGACCCTGGTCGTGGTCGCCAACTCGCTCCGGCTGCTCCGGACGCGCGGATGAGCCTCCGCCGTCCGATCACAATAGCTACTAATGTTTATTCGTTAACGATCTGCTCAGCCTCGCGGAGGAGCCCCGCGGCGACGGGGTCGGGGGCCGGGGCGGTGCGGACGAGGGAGCGGAGCTCGCCCAGGGCGGACCGGGCCTCGGCGGTGCGGCCGAGCTTCCGGCTGGCCATGGCGCGGACGGCGAGGCGGAGCGGGGACGGCCCGGCCGCGGCGGCCGGCCCGCCGGCGGGCTCCGGGCGGCCCAGGCACGCGAGGGCCTCGGCGGGCCGGTCGGCCCGGTAGTAGGCCAGGGCGAGGGCGCGCCGGCACTCGGCCAGGCGTGCCGGGTCGTCCTCGATGATCCGGCCGGCGGCCTCCAGGCAGGCGATGGCCTGGAGGCCCTGCTCCGGGGTGCTGTGGGGGCGGACGATCGTCAGCCAGGCCGCCTCGTACAGGCCCTGGGCGTCCTCGGCCCGGCGAGCGGCGACCGACAGGGCCTCGGCCCGCAGGGGGTCGTCGAGCAGGGGATCGCTCCTGAGGGCGTCGATCACCCCGGCCCGGAGCAGCCTGGCGTCGAAGAGGGACTGGACGAGCTCGACGGCGGCGCGGCGGCGGACGTGGGCCAGGTCGATGGCCGGCCGCTCCGAGGTCCAGACCCGGGCCGTGCAGTCGATGCCGCCGCTGACGATGTGCTTGCCGTCCCCGCTGATCGCCAGGCTGACCACGCCGGAGGTGTGGCCGCGGAGGGTGAAGACGATGTCGTCGTTGTCGGGATCCCAGACGAGGATGGTCCGGTCGTCGCTGGCGGTGGCCAGGCGGCGGCCGTCGGGGAAGAAGGCGACGGCCTGCACGAGGCTGGTGTGGCCGTGGAGGGTGCGGACGCGGCGAGCGGTGGCGACGTCCCAGATGAAGACCTCGGAGAGGTTCGGCCCGCGATACTCGCCGCCGACGCTGGCCAGCGATCGGCCGTCGGGGGCGAAGGCCAGGCCCTTGACGCCGGTCTGGTGGCCGGCCAGGGAGGCCGTCTCGCGGGCGGCGTCCACGTCCCAGAGCTTGATCGTCCGGTCCTCGCTCGCGGAGGCGAGCCGGCGGCCGTCGGGGCTGAAGGAGACGCCGTTGACCGCGGCGGTGTGCCCCGCGAGCCGGGCCCGCAGGGAGCCGTCGCGGAGGTCCCAGAGGCGGATGATCCCGTCGTCCCCCGCGGCGGCGAGGAGCGGCCCGGTCGGGCTGGCGACCGCGGCGACGACGGGCCCATCGGGCGTCGCCAGGGTGCGGACGATCCGGCCGGTCTCGGCGTCGCGGAGGTGGATCCGGCCGTCGGGCCCGGCCGCGGCCAGCCCCGAGCCGTCGGCCGTGAAGGCCAGGGCGATCCGGCCGAGCAGGCCGCGAGGGCCGGGCGCCCTCCAGATCTCCTCGCCGGTGCGGGGATCCCAGACCCGGACGTCGCCGTTGTGGGACGTGGCGACGCGGCCGCCGCCGGGGCGGATGGCGACGGACCCCACCCAGCCGGATCCGTTGCGGAAGGTCACCTGGGCCTCCGGGGCCGCGGCGGGCCAGACCTGGATCGTGGCGTCCATGCTCCCGGACGCGGCGCGGATGCCGTCGGGGCTGAACGCCACGCAATGGACGAACCCCTGGTGGCCGTGGAACGACGCCAGCGAGCGGGCCGTCTCCACGTCCCAGATCCGGACGCTCTTGTCCTCGCCGCAAGTGGCCAGGCGGCGGCCGTCCGGGCTGAAGGAGACCCCGCGGACGAATCCCCGATGGCCGACCAGGACGCGCTCCGGCTCCCCCGTCCGGCGGTCCCAGAGGCGGACCGTCCGGTCCCAGCCGCCGCTGGCGATCCAGCGGCCGTCGGGGCTGAAGGCCACGGAGTAGACGAACTCGCGATGCCCGCGGAGCTGGAAGGCCGGCGCGCCCCGGGCGACGTCCCAGACGTCCACGACCCCTCGGCTGGCCATCGCGACCTGGCCGCCGTCGGGGCTGTAGGCGACCGAGACGACGCCCCCGGGCCCGCCGGGGATCGTCCCCCGGGCCTTGCCCGCCTCGGCGTCGAGGAGCCGGACGTACCCGGCCGCGTCGTAGTTGTTGAAGCCCCCGCAGGCCGCCGCCACGGCCCGGCCGTCCGGCGCGTACGCCAGGCCCAGGACGTTCACGTCCGGCTCCTCCGCGGACCAGAGGACCTCTCCGGTGACGGCATCATGACATGTGATCACCCCCTTGAACGAGCTGTCGCTCGTCCCGGTCGCCGCGACGACCCGCCGGCCGTCCGGGCTGAAGGCCACGGCCTGCACGGCGCCGGCCCGGCCCCGGCGGACGAAGCTCACGCGGCCGGTGTCCAGGTCGCGGACCGCCAGCGCCGCGGTCGGCCGGTCGTGGGCCTGGAACCACGGGCCCGAGCCCGAGGCCAGCCGCCGGCCGTCCGGGCTGAAGGCCAGGCACCAGACGTCCTGCGGCGAGGTCGCGTCGTTGTAGAACGAGTCCAGCGCCTGGTTGGCCTGGCGCATGACGTGGGACCATTCCCAGAGCCGCATCGGCGTCGGGCAGTCGTAGAGGATCCCCTCGGCCAGGGCCGCGTTGTCGTCGAGGAACTCGCGATGGGCGAGGTTCACCCGGTTGATGTAGTCCCGGCGGCTCAGGAGCGCGGCCCGTTCGCTCGCCTCGGCGGCGCTGCGGGTCGCGTTGCGGCCCTGCTCCGCGGTCCGCTGCTGCTCGCCCCGGAGCAGGACCAGGCCCACGGAGAGCGCGACGACCGCCGTGGCCAGGAGCGCCGCGGCGCCGGCGACGAGCGGCCGATGCCGCCGCCCCCACCGCGCCAGGGCGGCGCCGCGAGGCTCTCGGAAGGCGACGACGGGCTCGTCCCCCAGCCACCGCTCGATGTCCGCGGCGAGCGACTCGGCGTCCCGGTAGCGATCGTCCGGCCTCCGCGCCATGGCCTTCAGGCAGACGGCCTCGAGCGGCCGCGGCACCCCGGGGCGGGCGACCCTGGGCGCCGGGAACTCGCCGAGCTTGACCTTCGCCAGCAGCGAGGTGACCTCGCACCAGGCCGATTCGAAGGGGGGCCTGCCGCAGAGCACGGCATAGAGCACGGCCCCCAGGCTGTACACGTCGCTGGCGGGGCCGAGCTGGTCGAGCCGGCCCTCGGCCTGCTCCGGGCTCATGAACGCCGGCGTCCCGAACGCCATGCCGGCCACCGTGTCCGTCGAGCTGGACGAGCCGAGGGGCGGTCGCCACCGCCGCGACTCGCGCCGCCGCGACCCCGGCGGCGGCCCCTCCGGCCGATCCCCCGGCGGCGCCGAGGGCAGGAGCGGCGGGAACTCCGACGACGGGGGGCCCAGCACCTTGGCCAGGCCCCAGTCCACCAGCAGCGTCTCGTTGTACGGCCCCAGGAGGATGTTCGCCGGCTTGATGTCCCGGTGCAGCACCTTCCGGCTGTGGGCGTATCCCACGGTGTGGCAGACGCTCACGAACCGGCCCAGCAGCGATCGGAGCTCCAGCATGTCCTCGCGGTCGGCGGCCGAGGGCTCCCCCTTGGGCCCCCGCCGGTGATACGTCGCGATGGCCTCCTCCAGTGTGATCCCGCGGACGAACCGCATGGCGTAGTAGGGGCGGCCCTGCTCGTCGAAGCCCAGGGCGTAGACCGGCACGATCCCCGGATGTTCGAGCCGGCCGGTGACCTCGGCCTCCAGGAGGAACCGCGCCCGGCTGCTCGGGTCGTCGGCGCTCTCCGGCTTGATCTGCTTGAGGGCGACCTCGCGCCGGAGCTCCGCGTCGAAGGCCACCGAGACCACGCCGATGCCCCCGCGGGCATGAGGATGGAGGACCTGGAACCGCCCCCCCGTCGCGCCGTCGGCCCCCGGGTCGAGCGCGAAGTCGGCCTCGTCGATCGCCGGGTCGTCCCGCCCCGCACCGTCATCCTCGTCGTCGTCCTCCTCGGGCTCGAGCCGCGGGAAGCCGGGCACGAATCCGGCGGCCTCGCCCGCGATCCCGTCCCCGTTCCGGTCCTCGGGCCGCGGCGGCGTGGGCATCGAGGTGGGATGGAGGCCCTCGATGGCGGCGAGCCGGCGGTCGAGCCCGAGCTCCCGGCGGAGCCTGGAGAACGAGGAAAGGTCGTCCAGGCAGGGGCGGACGCGGCCGCCATGACGGTCCAGGAACGCGGCCGCAAGCGACTCGAGCGCGGCCAGTCGGTCGGTCCCCACGAGCCCCATCTCGAGCAGGACCGCGGCCAGCCCCGGCGCCGGCCCCGTCGCCTCCCGGCTCGCCACCGCCCGGTCCATGTCCCCCCGCGCCACCAGCCCCAGGTGGACGGCCAGGGCCTCGACGAGCAGTTCGCGATCCGCAAGCGGGCTCGCCACGGTATCGACCCCTTGCCGGCGGCCGAAGGAGACTTGATGAGCGCGATCTTCGAGCCGGCCCGAGCGCCACGGCTCGGCCCCGGGATGATCCCCCGATCGTACCAGGCGCCCGCCCGGGCCGCGAGACCGTGGTCGAGTCCGGCGAGCGCCGGCGCCTCGACCTTTGCCGGGACGGCGTGCCGCGATCCACCTCGCCCATCCTTCGCAGTCCCCCCTGCCGCTCGGTTGCAATTGACCCAACCTCGGCTTTGACATACGATCCGGCACCCGCTTGGCCCGCCCATCCCGGCCGGATCATGATCCCCGTTCGCCTCGAAGTGGAAGTGAGTGGCCGCGCATGCCCCTGCCACGACCGCGAAGCCTCGCCCTTGCGCCCTCCCTCGGGCGGATCCTCGAGCTGGCGCTGTTCCTCCGGGTGGTCGCCGCCTGCGCGGTGGAGTGGCAGGTCCGCCGGGCGGGATCGCCCCACGTCTGCCTCTTCCCGGACGCGGACTACTACTGGACGCTGGCCCGGACGATCCGCGCGGGGGTGCCTTATGAGATCCTGGAATGGGGGGACATCCCCCACTTCGCCCTCCGGACGCCCGGATATCCCGCCTTCCTCGCCGCCTGCCAGGCCGTCCTCGGCGATCGACCGCTGGGGGCGAGGCTGGTGCAGGCGGGGCTCGGGACGCTGTCCGTCTGGCTGGTCTACCGGCTGGTCCGCGAGGTCCTCGGGGACGACGCCGACCGGCCCCTGGCGGGCGGCGATCGCGGCCGGGAGCGGCACTGGACGGTCCCGCTCGCGGCCGCCCTGCTGGTCGCGGCCCACCCTTACTTCGCGATCCTGTCGGCCCTGTTGCTCTCCGAGGCGGCGTTCGTGCCGCTGATGCTGACGATGCTCTGGGCGCTCGCCGCGGCGGCGAACCGGACTCCGGAGGGCTCGGCCGCGCGGCTCCTCGGGCTGGGGCTGGCGGCGGGGGCCGCCGGCGGGCTCGCGGTGCTGGTGCGGCCCTCGTGGGCGCTCTTCGTGCCGGTGCTGGTCGCGGGCTTGCCGGCGATCGCCCGCGGTCCGGCGGGGCGGGGCGTCGCCTGGCGGCCCGCGATGATCGTCGGCGGGGCGACGCTGCTGGGCGCGGCGATCGTGATGAGCCCCTGGTGGATCCGCAATGCGGGGATCTACGGCCGGTTCGTCCCGACGGCCGTCTGGATGGGGGCGAGCCTCTACGACGGGCTCAATCCCGCCGCCACGGGGGCCAGCGACATGACGTTCCTGGGCGACCCGGACATCTGGCCGCTCGACGAGCTGGGACAGGACCGATTGCTGACGAGCCGGGCGCTGGCGTTCGCCGCCGGGCATCCCGGCCGCGTGCTCGGGCTGGCGGTCGTCAAGCTGGGACGCTACTGGAGCCCCTGGCCGAATGCGGCCGGGATCCGCTCGGCCTGGGTGGCGATCGGATCGACCATCGTCGTCGTCCCGATCTTCGCCATGTCGGCCCTGGGGCTCTGGTCGCGTCGCCGAGATCCGCGGTGCTGGGTCCTCCTGGCAGGCCCTTTGCTGTATTTCTGCGTGCTCCACCTGGCCTTCGCCAGCTCGATGCGCTACCGGATCCCCGCCGAGGTCCCGGCGATGGGGCTCGCCGCCCTCGGGGTGGGGTCATGGCTCCGGCGGCGGGCGGGCGAGGCGGGAGGCTGAGGACGGCCGCGGGGGGGGACGATCATCGGGCTTCGGCCCGTCGCGGGAGGGTTGCGGATGCGGGTGCGGAAGAAGCTGCGGCTGATGAAGGCGATCTTCTGGGGCCTGACGCTGCTCCTGCTGATGGCGGCCTGCGCCGGCTGGTTCGCGTACAAGCTCGTGACCGACAGCGAGACGATCGCCCGCCTGGTCCGGGCCCAGGCCGCACGGTTCCTCCCCGGCTCGACGCTGGAGACGTCGCCGGCGAGCGTGAGCATCCTGAAGGGGGAGGTCTCGCTCCGGAACGTCCAGTTGCGGCAGCGGATCGACGGCCGGCCCTTCCTGGCCGCGAGGATCGCCTGGCTGAGCGTGCGTGTCGACCCCCGCGAGCTGATGCACGGCCGGGTGGAGCCACGCGAGGTGATCATCAGCCAGCCGAAGCTCTACCTCTGCCAGCGGAGCGACGGGACCTGGAACCTCCAGGGGCTGATCGCCGACCCGTGGCCGGCCCAGGCCATCAACAACCCGCCGCCGATCGTGATCCGCAACGGCACCGTGGAGATGATCGCCGCCGAGCCGCCGCGGCCCCGGCCGGCCCCGGGCGCCGATCCGGCCCCCGTCGGCGTCACGCTCCGGCTGGCCGAGGAGCGGCCGGGCGTGGATGACGGGGTCGTCCGCACCCGCGGCACCTCGGCCTCCCGCGGCGAGCCCGGCCCGGCGAGGGCCGCGAGCCCCGCCCCCGCGGCGACGCCGCCGGCGGTCGACGATCCCTCGACCGCCGGGGCCGTGGCCATCCTCCGCGAGGTCAACATGCGGATCGAAGCCGCGGGCGACCGGCTCCGATTCGAGGGGACGGCGACGGGGGACCTCTTCAACAAGGTCGTCCTCGAGGGGACCATCGACCCGAGGACCGGCGACGTCGACCTCAAGGGGAATCTCGACGGCCTGACCCTCTCGGAGAACCTCCGCCGCAGGCTCCCGCCCCAGGCCGCCCCCACGTTCGACGCCATGGCCCTCAAGGGGGGGGACATCGACCTGAAGCTGCGCCGGCTGGCCTTCCGCCCGAAGCAGACGGAGGACCGACGCCTGGAGTACGACGCCTCCGCCAGCCTCCGCGGCGGCGCCTGGGAGTGCCCGAAGCTCCCCTTCTCTCTCAACAACTTCCTGGCCGACGTGGACCTCAAGGACGGCCTCTTGACGATCCGCCGCGCCGAGGGATCCAACGGCGGCACTCGCCTCCGCGCCGAGGGCTGGGCGCGGCCCGGGCCGTCGCTCGACGGCCCCTTCGACCTCCGCCTGGATCTCCTGCAGCTCGAGCTCGACCGGAGGCTCCAGGCGCGCACACCGGAGCAGTTCGCGGAGCTCTGGAGCGTCTTCAAGCCCCACGGCGAGGTCGACGCCTACGTCCAGCTCGTGCGCGACCTGCCGGCCGGCCCCGTGGGCGCCGGGGCGACGGTCGTCTGCCACGACGTCGGCGCCACGTATCGCCATTTCGCCTACCCGCTGGAGCATCTCAGCGGCACCCTCACGCTCGAGAAGCAGCAGCTCGCCGTGGACCTCCACGGCCTCGTCGGCGAGGGCCCCGCGCGGCTCACCGGCAAGATCGACAACCCGGGCCCGGACGCGGTCGTCGAGCTGGCGATCCACGCCGAGGCGGTCCCCGTCGACGACGCCCTCCTCAAGGCCATGCCGCCGGACGTCCGCAAGGTCGTGAACGACTTCAAGCCGCGCGGCTCGGTCAAGGGCGACGTCCGCGTCCGGCGCCGGCCGATGGTCGGGCCCGACGCGAAGCCGGAGGGGACCGTCCTGGTGGATGCCCTGCTCGACCTCAACCCGGACTGCGAGATCACCTGGGTCGGCCTGCCGTACACGGTCCGCGGGCTCACCGGCCAGCTCGAGCTGCACCCGGACCGCTGGGAGTTCCGGGGCCTCCGCGGCCGCAACGGCCAGGCGACCATCGTGGGCAACGGCCGGGTGGAGAGGCTGCCGCGGCCCGACCTCCCGAATGGGGAGCCGCCGCTGCGGATCGACCTCAAGATCGGGGCGGAGGACCTGCCGTTCAACGAGGACCTGCGGAGGTCGCTCCAGCCGGCCTGGCAGAAGACCTGGGCCATCATCGACCCGCAAGGGACCAGCAAGGTGGACGCGGCCGTCTTCCTCGAGGCGGGCAAGCCCGACCGCTACCACATCGCGATCACCCCCAAGCCGCAGGAGTCCAGCGTCCGGCTGAAGCTCCCCCGCCCGGCACAGCCGGGGGTGGAGCCCGGCGCCATGACCGAGCTGCGGATGGAGGACGTCGGCGGCCGGTTCGAATTCGACAACGGCAAGGTCCGGATGACGGGCGTCACCTTCGTCTTCCACGACGCCCCGGTCCGGTTCGAGGTCGGCGACGTGGTCGTGGAGGACAGCGGCCGGTTCGACCTGGCGGTCCGCGAGCTCGAGGTCAAGGACATCCGCTTCGGCCCGAACCTGAGGAAGGTCATGCCCCCGCTCATGGCCAAGTTCGCCAGGCGGCTCGACGACGGCCGGCCGTTCCGGGCGCGCGGGGACCTGAGGATCGGCTGGTCGGGCGTCTCCGGCGAGCCGGCCTGGTGCCGCTGGGAACGGATGAGCGTGGTCCTGAGCGACAACAGCATCACGTCGGAGGTGCCCCTCAAGCACATCCAGGGCCAGCTCGAGGAGGTCCGCGGCTGGTCCAACGGCCTGGGGCTGGAGGTCCACGGCCGGTTCAACCTGGCCAGCGTCGACGTCATGGACCAGCAGGTCACCCAGCTCACCTCGGCCTTCCACATCGAGCGCGGCCAGGCCCGCTTCGAGGAATTCAAGGGCAAGCTCCTGAAGGGGGATCTCACCGGCGGCGGCACGATCAGCCTGGAGGATTCGCCCAGCTACAGCACCTCGCTCCGCCTGGCCGGGGCCCGGCTCGAGGAATACGCCCGCACCGTCCCCGGCCACCAGTCGTTCCGCGGGGCCCTCGACGCCGCCGTCGCCCTCAAGGGCCGCGGCAGCGACATCCGCAGCGTCCAGGGCCAGGGCGACGCCCACGTCACCGAGGGGGACCTCGGGGAGATGAACCTGGCGATGAAGTTCGTGAACTTCATCAACAGCAACCTCTCGCTCTTCGACCCGGCGCGGAACGTCAGCAAGACGGCCTTCGACTCCGCCGACGTCGCGTTCCGGATCAACCAGGGGACGGCGATCCTGGACCCGATCAAGCTCACCGGCACCGCGTTCAGCCTCCAGGGCAACGGCAAGCGCGACCCGATGGGCAACCTGGACATCCGCCTGAAGGTCCTCTACGGCCGCGACCGCCTCCACCTGCCGGTCGTCAGCGACCTGGTGCGCGAGGTCAGCGCCCAGATCTTCATGGTCCACCTGACCGGCACCCAGTCCAACCCCAGCTTCTCCGGCGAGGCCCTCCCCCAGATCCAGCGGCTGGGGGTCCGCCGCGGGACGCGCGACGCGAGCAAGTGACCGTTCTGCTATCATCGGCGGGATGGGGCATCGCGTCGACGCCCGTCATTCTCATCAGGGACAAGGCATGTCAGATTCCGACGAGCTTCTGGATCTGATCGAGTCCTGCATCGTCGAGCACGGCGGCGACCTCGGCGGCTGGACCCGCCGCGACAACGACTCGCTCCAGCTCTTCGACGGCCGGGTGACGCTCCGGGCCGAGGTCCGCGAGTCCTCCCCCGGCTGGAACGAGGGCATGGTCCACGCCCACGTCCTGACGACCCTGCACGAGCACGACGACGAGATCCTCGACGCCTGCCTCTTCGGGATGGGCGACGACCGCAAGCGGGCGCTCGGCCAGGCGGCCGGCATCTGGATGACCTTGGTGGCCGGGCCCATCCGGTCGTTCCTCGACGACCGGCCGGTCTGCATGACCTGCCAGGCGAACGTCGAGGGGGGCGACGAATCCAAAGGCTACTGCCCGGGGGGCTTCGGCCTGCCGCCGGGCCTGCGGGCCTACGTCGGGCCGTCGATCGCGCGGGGGATCGCGGAGCCGCCGAAGGGCTCTTCGCCCGATGAGTCCATGCCGTGGTTCCGCTACGCGGCTGAGTCCGCCGCCCCACGCCGCGTACACCTGGCGAAGGCCACCGTGACCCACCAGGGGCCGGAAGGCTGGCGGCGTGAGCTCGAGATCGACGGCCACGACGTCTCCCACCGCGACCCCGACTGGCCGGCCCGGCCCCTCGGGCGCGACTTCGGCTACATGACCCGATTCGCCGTCTTCGAGTTCCCCCGCAACTCCAAGACGCTGGCCCGCCGGGCGAAGCTGGAGAAGGCGATCCGTCACTTCGCCGAGAACTTCGCGAAGTTCGACACCGCCGACGAGCTCATGGCGGACATGGTCGCCCGGGGTTACAACCCTGATCTCGTCCACGAGGTGGAGTCGTTCTCGACGATCGCCTTCGGCCGCGTCCTCTTCGAGGGGCTTGAGCCGCCGTATCCCGCCACGATTATCCGCGCCCGGCGGGATGGCCGGGTCCAGGACAACGTCCCCCTGATGGGACTCCCCGCCTACTCCCGCGCCCGGGCGATCGCCGCCCAGCTCCGCGAGTCGATGCCGCAGTCCGACTTCCAGGCGCTGGGCCTCTACAACGCGGAGTCGCACGGGCTGATCCAGGTGATCGAGAAGGCGGGCGGCAAGCCGGACCTGACGGGCATCACCATGTATCCCCTGGTCGTCCCCGATCGAGGTGCCTCCCAGGAGACGATGGACGAGGCCATGGCGGTCCTCCATCGCCTCATCGAGACGAATCGGCCGGCATCGAGGAAGAAGCCGTGGTGGAAGTTCTGGTAGGCCCGGCCGCACGCTCGACCTGAGCGGCGATCACGGCCCCGGCCGGAACCGCTTCATCTCGATGGCCCCGAGGTCGAGGGGCTGGTTCGGGTCCCCGCCGGACGCGCCGGGGACGATGACCTGGACGTCGGCCTCGGCGACGAGCGGCCCGACCTCGCCGTCCCGCGTCCCCGGCTCATGAGCGGCGGCCCGCATCCGGTAGCGGCCGGGGAGGACATCGTCGACGCGGAACGAACCGTCGGGGCGGACGTTGGTATCCACGGCGACCTGCGAATCGTCGTAGGCCCGGCCTTCCTCGGTCTCCAGCCAGGTTCGCACCCACTCTTCCCGCCGCGCCTCGTCGAGCCCCGGCGGGTACGGGATCCCCGCGCCGACCCGCTGGAGCGACTGGCCGAGGTAGGGGAACACGGCCCCCGGCTTGACACCTGCCGGCAGCACGAACCGGCCGACCACGGCGCGGCCCTTGCCGCCGAGGTCCACCCGCACCGTCTTGCCCGACTCGACCTTGATCCGCCGCCAGGCCCCCTTCGTGGCCCGGCTGGCGGGCCGGTCGGGCGTGAACATCCTCGCGACCATGAGGTTCCCGGGCAGGGCCCGCTCGAAGGCATACCGGCCGTCGCGATCGGTCATCGTCACTTGGTTCTGGGTGATCGGCCAGGCCTCGCCGACTGCACTCGACGGCGGGCGCACCTCGGAGAGAGTGACGGCGACACCAACGGCCGGCCGAGGGCCGAGCTTCACGACCCCCTCGACGCGGCCCCAGGGCGTCAGCGTGATAGGCTTGCTCCCATCCAGGGCCTTCCCGTCCACGTCGGCAAAGCCTTCGTCGTGGGTCGCGAAGATGCAGTGTGGCGCCGTCTGGGGGGGGAAGCGGAAGAGGCCCTGGGCGTCGGTCGTGATCCGCGGAAGGCTCCGCGGTTGGAGCACACCGTCCTGGAACTGGGCCGCTCCCTCGCGGGGCCGGAGGATGACCTCGGCATCGGGCACGGGACGTCCTTCGGGGCCGTGGATGAAACCGACGACATCGCTCGCCGACTCCATCGCCGCGTCGAATGTCGCCGTACCGGCCTCCAACCGGATTGGTGGCGAGGTGATCGTGCGGTGGCCCATGGCCTCGATGCGGAGTGACGCCGCGAGGACACCGATCCGGGCGATCTCGACCTCGTACTCCCCGTCCGAGAAACTCCGGCCAAGGTCGTCATCGTCCCAGATCGCATAACGGATGCGGTCCACTTCCGGACCGGACTCCCGGTAGTGGTCCCCCTCAATGATCCGGAACCGTGGTATCGGGCGGTCAGTCTTCGCATCAGTGACCCGGCCGCGGATGCGGAGCGGCGGGTACATCGTGAGCGTGATCTCCGGCCCGTTCGGCTGACACTCGCGCCGGACGTGCCGAATGTAACCTTCCCGGGCAAGGTCCAGGTAGACGGGCCCGGCCGGCGCCGAATCCCAGGTGAAGCGACCATCCGCATCGGACGTGCCGGACCAGCCGAGCGGTATGTGCCCCGTGGAGTCCGTCGCATTGATGGTAACCCCCTCGATCGGCTTGCCGCGGGGATCGACAACCCGGCCAATGACTTTATGGCCAGGAGAGAGACGGATCTCGACTCGCGTCATCCCCGGCTCGACGTTGATGGAGACCTGCGACGGTGACTTCCCCCCGGCCCTGGCCTCGATCGTCTGGGTACCGGTCGGGACGTGGCCGAAGCGGAATCGACCCTCGGCATCGCTTGCCGTGGACGGCGATTCGAGGTCCATCTTGCTCCGCCGGGGACCGTCTCCAAGCAGCACCGAGGCGCCGGCGATGGGCCGACCGGCGTCGTCGACGACGCGACCTTCGACCGCGAACCCCTCGTCGAGGATTGTCTCCGCCCGGGTCGCCCTCAGATCCTCATCCGAGGGCGGCGAGGTTTTCTCCGTCAGCGACGGCGGGACGAAGTCCGAATGCGCGAACCGAATGTAGGCAGAGGCCCACGTCGACGGCATCTCGTCGAATCGCCAGCGGCCCTGGGCATCGGTGACGACCTTCGCGTTCTCCTCGCTGATGAGCGTGTAGTCCTCTCGGTCGGCGGGACGACGAGAGAGCGTGCGAGCCACAATGATGATCCGGGCGCCGGCGATGGGCGTCCCATCGCGTCGCCTTACGACACCGCCGATCGACGTACCCCGCTCCAGCTCGATGGTGTGGCTCGCCGGGAGGATGCTGCCAGGATTCTGCTGGTTGGCATAGCTCCGCTCGGCATATCCCGGCTTGCGGACATCGATACGAAACCATCGAGGCTTCTTCTCGGGGATCTTGACCCGGCAGAGGCCCTTCGCGTCGGTCATCTGGCGGGCCGCGACTTTCATGCTCCCCACAGGGGGACGGAACCCGGTCCCAGGAACATTGAGGAGTACCTCCGCGCCCTCGACCGGGCCTCCGCCTGCCTTCTCGACGACGCGTATCTCGATCGTGCGGTCGGTATTCTCGACCAGGTTTCCGGCTTCCAACAGCCGAGGCTCGGGCGCCGGGTGATCCGCGAGCTGAGAAGGTTCCATATGCCTCCGGGCCAGGGGGGCAGCCACGGCGGCGGCGCAGACCGTGGCGGCGATCACGAAGGTCATCGGAATCGGGGCGACGATCATCATACGCCCGGCGACCGATCGCGCCAGGGCTATGGCCGTCGACGAGGCCCCGGCGGCTCCCGTCCCGGAGGCGAAGCCCCGCGCCGCTCGCGCGGTCGCCTCGACCCACGCGACGGACGGTTCCGAAGCGACCGGCCGCGCCGCGGGGACATCCGGCAGGACGACGGCCAGGCTGATCCCGCGACGCTTCAGTTGATCCCGGAGCCGGTCGCGGGCGCGAAGCAGGCGGCTCTGGAAGGTCCGCAGCGGGCATCCGAGGCGGCTGGCGCATTCGTCGTGGGAGAGGCCCTCGAGATGGCGCAGGACGATCGCCGCGCGGTAGGCGTCCGGCAGGCGGTCGATCTCGCGGTGGAGTTCCTCCCACGACTCGTCCAGAGGCGAGGCCGTCGCTTCATGGTCTCGTGCCATCGTCTCGGCCCTCCGCCACTCGTGCCGGGTGCGCCGGACCGCGTCGCGGCGGGCCCGCAGCGCGGTCCGGCGGGCGACGCCGTGCAGCCAGCTCGCCGCGGATTCCGACCGTCGGACCGACCGGGCGCGGCGGGCCAGGACGAGGAAGACCGCCTGGGCGGCGTCCTCCGCGTCCTGCCGGTGGCCGAGCGTGGCGCGGCAGACGCGAAGGACCATCGCCGCATGCCGCTCCACGAGCGCCCCGAATGCCGCCTCGGCCTCTTCGTTCGGGGCGTCCAGGAACCGCTCCAGCAACCGGGCGTCCGAGAGCGATCCGAGGACACCGTGGTCGAAGAGGGCCTGCAGGTGGCCGTGGACGTCGGCGATCGTGGCGGCGGTCATCCGCGAGCCTCCCCGTGGAACTCGTTCGTGCTCCGTTTCCGGGTAGTTTCCCCTCGACCCGCCGACTACTGCAAGAATCGCGGATTCCTGGGCATACTGTCAGGGCCCGCTCCCGATGAGCCTCCGTTCCGCCCAACACCTTACCGGATGGCAACCCGCCGATGATGAGCTTCCTGGGAACCGCGATCGGACTCTTGCTTTCCGGCCAGGCCAGCGCGGGCGGCACGCTCGAAGAGGCACTCCGTACCGAGGGGCCGAAGGCGCTCGCGGCCGAGGCCCGCCGTAGCGGCGACGCCCGCCGCGGGGCGGTCGTCTTCTTCCGGCCGACGATGACGTGCGCGAAGTGCCACGACGCCCAGGCCGGCGTACCCCTGCTCGGGCCGGACCTGACCACCCGCGATCGAGGAGCGGCGAACGCCGACGAGGCGATCGTGGAGTCGATCCTCTCGCCCTCGAAGGTGGTCAGGCCCGGATATGAGACGGTGACGATCGGCACCGAGGACGGCCGCGTCTTCACGGGATTGCCGGGGACGGACACGCCGGACGCCCTGGTCATCCGCGACCCCGGGCAGGACGGCAAGGCCGTGGCCATCCCCCGCAAGGACGTCGAGCAGCGGACGATCGGCGGCGCCTCGATCATGCCGGCGGGCCTGGCCAACAACCTGGAGTCGCGGGCGCAGTTCCTCGACCTGGTCCGCTACCTCATGGACATCTCCGACGGGGGGGCCGACCGTGCGAGGGCGCTGCGGCCCGACGCCGCGAGCCCGGCGAGGGCCGCGGCGCCGCTGCCCGAGGCGGATCGCGACATCGACCACGCCGGGATCATCGGCGACCTGAATGGTGAGAGCTTCAAGCGCGGGGAGGCGATCTACAATCGGGTCTGCATCAATTGCCACGGCACGAAGGACCGGCCCGGCTCGCTGCCGACCTCGCTCCGGTTCGCGTCGGGGACCTTCAAGAACGGCAGCGACTGGCTCAGCCTGTATCGGACGCTCAGCCTCGGCTTCGGCCAGATGACGCCGCAGACGTGGATGGTGCCGCGGCAGAAGTACGACGTCCTCCACTACATCCGCGAGGCCTACCTGAAGCCGCACAACCCGGGCCAGTACGCGAAGGCGGACGCGGCCTACCTGGCGAGCCTGCCGCGCGGGTCGTCCCGCGGGCCGGAGCCGGTCGAGGTCCAGCCGTGGTCGTCGATGGACTACGGCCCGAGCCTGATGGCGACCTACGAGATCAGCGGGGGAGACGAATCGAACACCGTGCCCAAGGGGATCGCCGTCCGCGTCGACCCCGGCCCCGGCGGCGTGGCCCGCGGGCATGCCTGGGTCGTCTATGACGAGGACACCATGCGGTTTGCCGCCGCCTGGACGGGCGACGGCTTCATCGACTGGAACGGCATCAACTTCAACGGCGTCCACGTCGTCCATCCCAGGCTCGTGGGCAAGGTCGAGGTCGCCAACCCACCGTTGGCCACCTGGGCGGTCGCGGGAGACGGCGGCCCGGATGGACTCTACGCGATTCAGGACGGACGGCCGACGGCCCGGGACGGCCGCCGCTACGGGCCGTTGCCGGCATCGCTGGTCCACTACCGCGGCCTTCATCGCCACGGGATGCGGACGGTCCTCGACTACACGGTCGGCGAGGCCCGCGTGCTGGAGCTGCCCGGCCTGGAGCCGCCGCTCGCCTCGGGTGCCGCGGTCTTCTCGCGGACGATCGAGTTCGGCAAGGCCACGAGCGACACGGTGCTCCGCATCGCCCCCAAGGGTACGGCGGTGGCCCTCATCCTGGGTCCCGGCGGGAGGAACACGACCCGGCCTCACCTCGTGGAGAGCAACGGCCAGACGCTCCTCTTCCTTCCGGCGACCGAGCCCCGGCGGATCAAGCTGCTGCTCTCGCGCGGCGACCCGAAGGAGCTGCAAGACCGCGCCGACCGCTCCGCGCCGCCGGAGCCCCTCGAGCCGCTCACGAAGGGCGGGCCGTCGCAGTGGCCGGAGCGGCTGACGGCCAGGGGCGAGATCGGCAAGTCCGACGGCCCATTCGCGGCGGACGTCCTCCGGACTCCGGAGAGCAACCCGTGGCTCTGCCAGCTCCGGCTTTCCGGCTTCGACTTCCTGCCCGGCGGGCGGGTCGCGGCCGTCTGCACGTGGGACGGCGACGTCTGGCTCGTCGAGGGCGTGGACCATCCGGAGAAGGGCCTGACCTGGCGGCGGATCGCCGCGGGGCTCTTCCAGCCGCTCGGGCTGAAGGTCCGCGACGGGGCCGTCTTCGTCTGCTGCCGCGACCAGATCGTCCGCCTGAACGACCTCGATGGCGACGGCGAGACCGATTTCTATGAGAACTTCAACAACGATCACCAGGTCACGACCCACTTCCATGAGTTCGCGATGGACCTCCAGGCCGACGCGGCGGGCAACTTCTACTACGCCAAGTCCGCCTGCCACGGCCTCCCCGCGACCGTGCCCCAGCACGGCACGCTCCTGAAGGTGACCGACGACGGCAAGACGACCGAGATCCTGGCCACCGGCTTCCGCGCCCCCAACGGCGTCTGCCTGAACCCCGACGGCTCGTTCTTCCTCTCCGACCAGGAAGGCTTCTGGACGCCCAAGAACCGGATCAACCTGGTCAGGCGAGGGGGCTTCTATGGGAACATCTGGGGATACACGAGCGTGACCGACACCGCGGACTCGGCCATGGAACAGCCCCTCTGCTGGCTCACGAACGTCTTCGACCGCTCGCCGGCCCAGTTGCTCTGGGTGGACACGAAGGCCCCGGCGTGGAAGCCGCTGGCCGGCTCGCTGCTCTGCCTTTCGTACGGCTACGGCAAGGTCTTCGTCGTCCTCCGCGAGACCGTGGACGGCATGGCCCAGGGGGGCGAAATCTCCTTGCCGCTGCCGAGATTCCCGACCGGCATCATGCGGGGCCGGTTCCATCCCGACAACGGGGAGCTCTACGCGTGCGGCCTCTACGGCTGGGCCGGCGACCAGACGCAGCCGGGCGGGTTCTACCGCATCCGGGCGACGGGGAGGCCGATGCTCCTGCCCGTCGGCCTGCACGCGAAGGAGGGCCGCATGGAGGTCGAATTCACCGATCCGCTCGACCCCGCCCCGGCCGCCGACCGATCCCGGTTCACGGCGAAGGTCTGGTCGCTCAAACGCACGGTGAACTACGGCTCGGACCATCTCGACGAGCATCCGCTGACCATCGCCGCCGCTCGCCTGTCGCCCGACGGCCGCACCCTCATCCTGACGATGCCCGACCTCCGCCCGACCATGGGGATGGAGCTCACCTATCGCCTCCGATCCGCGGACGGGCAGGCCCTCGAGGGGGTGATCCACAACACGATCCACCGGCTGGGGCGATGAGGGCCCGGCGAGGTCGCCTGCCATGTCCTCGCGATCAGGAGACGTAGCCCAGGCCGCGGAGGCGCTCGCGGACGAGGGCTTCCTCGTCTTCCACGCTGGTCGCGGGTCGGGCGGCGGGGGCGGCGCCGTCGAGGAGGGAGCGGCCGGAGAGGCCCTCCGGGGCGGGGCGGCCGGCGAGCTGGAGGAGCGTGGGGGCAAGGTCCAGGAGGCGGGCGCCCTCGACGGCCCCGAGGGCCGGCAGGCCGGCGCCGGCGAGGATGAAGAACCCCTCCGTCGTCGGCAGGGCATGGGGGAGGTCCGCCGCGACGTCCGCCGGCGCGGGACCGATGGCATCGGTGGCGAGCCAGCCGCGGGTCGTCGGGTGGACGATCAGGTCGGGGGCGATCCCCCGGAGGTCGCGATAGAGCTCCTCGGGCCGGAGCACGGCGGCGGCGAGCGGCCGGCCGGACTCGTCGACGGCCGTCTCGAGGACCGTCTTCAGCTCGTCCCGGCACCTCAGGCAGTCCTTCGGCTCGAGGATGCCGGCCGGCTCGCGGCCGTGGACGTTCAGGTAGATTCGCGCGTACGGCCCTCCCACGCACCAGGCGCTCGTCTTCGCCCAGTTCACGTCCAGCTCGGCGAGCGGCGCGGCCTGCGACGGCTGGCGGTTGAGCACCAGCATCCCCTCGCGGGCGAGCCAGTCGTTGAGGGCGAAGGTCCCCTCGCGGGGCGCGGTGCCGTGGGTCGAGGCGAGGAGGACCACCGCGTCCTCGCCGAGCTGCTCGAGCAGGCCGCCGAGCTCCGCGTCGAGGTGGAGCAGGTAGTCGTCGACCGCGCCCCCGGAGACGCGAGCGAGGCCGTCGTCCACGACCAAGGCGCACGACCAGTCGCCGCCGAGGGCCCGCCTCGCGTCGGCGAATCGGCGGCGGCTTTCCGCCCGGATGGCGTCGTCGCCGACGGGGCCGGATCCCGCGGAGGGCAACCCGATCGCGATCGCGGGCTTGCCGTCTCGGGCGAGCAAGTCCCAGATCGTGGGCGCGGCATGGGCCTCGGGGACCGCCGGCGCGGCATAGGATCGATCCGACCGGTCGAGCGGGCCATACACGCCGAGCTCGCCGGGGTCTCGGCCCGTCGCCAGCGACGCCCAGCCGGGGATCGGCCCAGGGGGGATCACGCCCCGGAGGGGGCCGTAGCTCCCCGCGTCCATCAGGTATCGCAGGGTCTGCAGCCGCTCATCGTTCAGGAGCCGCTCCGGGCTCGCGCCGTCGAGTCCGATGACAAGGATCTTCATGACCGCAGTGAGCTCCTTCCCGTTGTGCTACACTACCGCTTCCGTGAATCCCGAACACTCGCCGCCAACACCCCGGTCGATCCCCGTGGAGGACCCGCCGATGCGTCGTCGCGCCGCCGCATTCCCTTGCTTCGTACTCGCGATCCTGTCGGGCTGCGCCGCGACGGGCCGAGTCCTGGCCGATGGACCATCATCGACCATGGACGTCTGGCCTGGCAAGGCCCCCGGGGAGGCGGGCACCATCGGCGACGAGCACTTCCTCCCGCAGAAGTCGGGCGAGAAGGAGGTGCAACGCCTCACGAACATCACCCATCCGACCCTGACGATCCACCGCCCGGCTCGCGACAGGGACACCGGCGCCTCGGTGATCATCGCCCCCGGCGGCGGCTATCACATCCTGGCCTGGGATCTCGAGGGGGAGGAGATCGCGAGCTGGCTGAACTCGATCGGCGTCACGGGGATCGTCCTGAAGTACCGCGTCCCGAGGCGTGAGGGGACGCCCAACGACAGGCCCCCCGCCCAGGCACTCATGGACGCCCAGCGCGCCGTGAGCCTGGTGCGGAGCAAGGCCGGAGGGCTCGGGATCGACCCGAAGCGGATCGGCATCCTGGGCTTCTCGGCGGGCGGCCACCTCTCCGCCTGGACCGCCACGCACTTCGACGAGCGGACGTATCCCGCGGTCGACGAGGCCGACAAGGTGAGCTGTCGCCCGGACTTCGCCGTGCTCGTCTACCCCGCCTACCTGGACCGGCAGGATGACCCGGCGAATCCCGTGAGTCATGTCGGCTCGACGACGCCCCCGATGTTCCTGGCCCACGCCGCCGACGACTCGGTGACCTGCAAGAGCAGCCTCAACATGTTCCAGGCCCTCCGCGCCGCCAAGGTCCCGGCCGAGCTCCACATCTATTCGACGGGCGGCCACGGCTTCGGCCTCCGCGCCAGCGAGGATCCCTGCTCCACCTGGCCGAAGCGGTGCGAGGACTGGATGCGCCGGAGCGGGTTGCTGAAACCGCCCGGGAGATGACCATGGGCGGGTTGCTGGATGGACTGGACGACGTCGACTGGGGCCGGCTCTCCCATGCCTACGGGCGGGCCGGCGACGTGCCCGGGTTCCTCCGCGCCCTCGCCTCCCCCGATCCGGAGGGCCGGCGGAAGGGCCTGGGCGATCTGCGATGGACCATCTGCCACCAGGGCTCGCGCTACAGGGCGAGCGCGCCGGCGGTCCCGTTCCTCTTCGAGGTGCTGGAAGCCCCCGGGACGCAGGACCGGGCGGCGATCGTCGGTCTGCTTGCCAGCCTCGCCGTCGGCTACCAGGAGTGGCATGTGCCGCTGGGGTTCGACCCCGACGGGGCTTTCGTCGAGGCGGGACGGTTGGGGCAGGAATCCGACCTCGACGAGATCCGCGCCGCCGAACCCGATGAAGACGAGGACGACGGCGATCCGGGCCGCCTGAATCTCTGGGAGAAGGACACCTACGAGGCCGTGCTCTCGCGCGTGGACGTCTTCCGGCGGCTGGCAGCCGACGAGGACCGGGACGTGCGGCTCGCGGCGGTCAAGGCCCTGGCCTGGTTCCCGGCCGCGGGCGAGGCGTCGCTTGCGCTCGTCCGGGGGGTCGCTCGGGAGCAGGCGGATCCGGACGAACGTGCCAACGCGATCTTCTGCCTGGGGATCCTCGGGCATGTCCTCCACGACGACTCCGACGCGTCCCGGATGGGCGCCGAGCTCTCGCCCGATCGGCCCGCCGCGGTCCGCATCGCCGCGGCCATCTCGATGGGTGTGCTGCTGGGTCGAGAGATCCCGGACGAGGCCCTCGCCGTGCTCCTGGATGCGGCCCAGGACCTGGACGCGACGGACGCCGCGGGGAAACCGATCCCCTGGCACTGGCTCGGCCTGGGCGGCCACGCGAGCGCCGTGATCCGGCACGTCCGCCCGGCGGCGACGGCGCCGACCCTGGCGGCGTTATCTCGCGCGTCCGAGAAGGTCACGGAGCCCATGGGGGGGGCGGAGCTATTCGCGGCCTTGCTGAGCGTCGTATTCCCCGACGGGGACGCCATCCCCACCAGGATGGTCCCGCCGTCCGGCTTCCCCCAGGTCGATCCGATGCGCCTGACCCGCGCCCAGGCGGAGGCGCTCCGGGCGATCGGCCGCGCGCCCGTCTGGCGGAAGGAGCCCTTCTTCTACGGCCGATTGATGGACGTCGGCCTCGAATTCCACCTTCCATGGGACCCGAAGCGATATCGCGAGCTCGTCGAGGCCGTTGAGGAGCACGTCGCGGATCACTCGCCCGAAGCCGCGCCCGGCGAGTGATCCGCGTCCCGCCGCCCCGGGGACGTCGAGGGTCCGCGGGGCGGCTCGATCGGCGCTCTCGCTCACGACTTGCTGAACGTCAGCCCCGCGCCCGGCTGGTTGGAGCCGCTGGGGGGGGCGAAGAGGAACGTGCCGGCATCCTTCTCGGTGACCTTGCCGACCAGCGGCGGGCCCTCGGGCTGGAGGAGTGCCAGGGTGCCGTCCTTGAAGCCGGCGCGGCCGGTCAGGGTCTGCTTCTGGCCCTTGTTGTCGACCTCCCAGGAGAACTCGCCGTCGGCCTTGAGGGTCAGGGTGATTCCGAGATCCGCATTGGGCTTCGCCTTCCACGTGCCGACCAGGTTGGCCGGCGGCGGCGGAGGCGGGGGCTCGTCCTCGGCGGCGGGGGCCTCGGCCTCGGCCGGAGGATTCGCATTCGCGGCGGGCTGGCCGGCGGGAGCGGCCGCGTTGGCCGCGACGTTCGTCGCGGCGGCGGCCGGCGCGGGGGCCTCCGCCGGCTGCTCGGCGACCTTCTTCAGGGCCTTGACGAAGGAGGCGGAGAGCTTGTCGTCGGGCTGGAGCGTGGTCACCTTCTGGAACTCGGCGGCCGCGGCCTCCTGGTGGCCCTGGGTCATGTAGTGATAGGCGAGCAGGAAGTTGGTCGCCGGCGCCGTCGGGTTGGCCTTCACGACCGCCTCGAGGGCGCGGACCTGGTTGGTGTAGGTGTCGACGTCGGGATAGAGCCCGACGAGCGTGGCCCAGCTCCAGCCGGGCCCCGCCGAGAGCACCGCGTAGACGACGGCCGCGGCCTCGTCGTAGCGCTTCAGCGCGAACAGGCAGAGCGCGCGGAATTCATGCACGGCCGGCATGTTCGGCTCGGCCTTGATCACCTGGTCCGCGAGGCTCAGGGCCTTGGCGTAGTCGCCCGCCTTGAAGGCGTCGCGGGCCGTGGAGAAGAGCTGCTCCTCGGTCGAGGCGGCCGTCTCCGCGACGGCCGCCGCCTCCGCCGTGGCGGGGGCTGGCTGGGACGCCGCGGCGGCGACGTTGATCGGCTGGCTGTAGTCATAGACGATCGTCGTCTGCTGTGCGGGCTGTGCAGCGACCACCGCCGCGTTGTAGGGATTGGCATAGCCGCTGTATAGCCAGTTGCTGGCCACCGAGCCGATTCCCCAGCTCGAATAGTTGCTCACGCCCCAGGTCGGGAAATAGTCATAGACCCCGAACCCGGCCGAGTACACCGGCGAGGCGACCACCGTCCCCAGGGCACCCATGCCGAACGCCGTGAGCGCGCCGGTGCCAAAGCCGGTCCAGAAGCCGTTGTTGC
>NZ_JAALJH010000094.1 GCF_011064615.1 Aquisphaera insulae
TCCTTCGTCAACGCCGGAACGCTCGCCAAGACCGACGGCACCGGCACCAGCACCGTCGGCGGCAACATCGCCCTCACCAACTCCGGCACCGTCCAGGCCGCCTCCGGAACGCTCGACATCCAGGGCACGTTCAGCAACTTCTCGTCGGCGAAGAGCACGCTGACGGGGGGCAGCTACGTGGTCTCGGCGACGCTTCAGTTTAACGATGCTAACATCGTCACGAACGCAGCGGCGATCGAGCTGATCGGCGGCGCATCGAGCATCATCGACCAGAACAACAATGACGCGCTTCGGGGCTTCGCGACGAACGCCGCGGCGGGGAGCTTCACCATCCAGGACGGGCGGAACGTCACCACGCCGGGGGGCTTCTCCAATGCCGGCGGCGTCACGGTCGGCAAGGGCAGCACCTTCACGGCGACCGGCGCCTACACGCAGTCGGGCGGCGGCACCACGCTCGCCAACGGCGGCACATTGGCCTCGACGACGAGCAGCGTCGCCCTCAACGGCGGCTCGCTCGGCGGGGCCGGGACGGTGAATGGCAACGTCGCCAACACGGGCGGCCAGGTCGTACCTGGCGGCGCCGGCGGGGCGGAGATCCTGAGCATCAGCGGCAACTACACCCAGGGTGCATCGGCGAGCACGATCATCAACCTCGGCGGGCCCAATCCCGGGACCGGCTACGGCCAGCTCAACGTCTCCGGCAAGGCGACGCTCGACGGCACGCTCGATGTCGACCTGATCAACGGCTTCGCGCCGGGCGACGGCGCGACGTTCTCCGTCGTCGGCTACAACCCGCACGCGGGGCAGTATGCCGGCATCGTGCCCCACGGCTTCCCGGCGGGCACCTCGCTGGGGGCGAGCTACACGACCACGGCGCTCGTGCTCAAGGCGAGCGTCGCGCCGGTGCTGACCTCAATCGCCGTCACGCCCGCCGATCCCAGCGTCGCCAAGGGACTGACCGAGGCGTTCACGGCCGTCGGCAAGTACTCCGACGGCTCGACGGCCAACCTCACCAACCAGGTGACCTGGGCTTCCGCCAGCACGAGTGTCGCCACCATCTCGAACGCGAGCGGCAGCCAGGGCGTGGCGCAGACGCTGGCGATCGGGACCTCGACGATCACCGCGACGCTCGATGGTCTCAGCGGGTCCACCACGCTGACGGTCACCGCCGCGGCGCTTCAGAGCATCGCGGTCACGCCCGCGAACCCGAGTGTGGCGAAGGGGCTGACCAAGTCGTTCACGGCCACGGGCACCTATACCGATCACTCGACCGCCGACATCACCTCGAAGGTGGTGTGGGCCTCGGCCAACACGGCCATCGCCGCGATCAATGCGGCCGGCGTGGCCACGGGCGCCGGCATCGGCAGCACCCAGATCAGCGCCACGCTCGGCTCGATCGTCGGCTCGACGACGCTCAAGGTCACGGCCGCGATCCTCGAGTCGATCGCGGTCACGCCGGCCGGCAGCAGCGTGGCGAAGGGGCTCTCGGAGCAGCTCACGGCGACGGGGACCTACTCGGATAACTCCACCGCCGACATCACCGGCTCGGTCACCTGGACGACGGCCGACAAGGCCATCGCCACCGTCACCAGCTCCGGAGCCGCGACGGGCGTCGCCGTGGGCACGACGACGATCACGGCCGCGATGGGAACCATCAGCGGCTCCACGAAGATCACCGTCACGCCGGCCGTCGTCGAGAGCATCGCCGTCTCGCCCGCCAATCCGAGCCTTGCTCAGGGGCTGACCCAGGCATTCACCGCCAAGGGGACCTACTCCGACAACTCCACGGCCGACCTCACCAGCCAAGTCACCTGGGCCTCGGCCGACAAGACGATCGCGACCATCGACTCGACCGGCCTGGCCACCGGCGTCGGCAAGGGCTCGACCGCCATCTCGGCCACGCTCGGCGGCGTGGTCGGCTCGACGACGCTCACGGTCACGGCCGGCGTGCTAACCCTGATCACGGTCACGCCCGCCGACCCGAGCGTGGCCAAGGGCCTGACCCAGTCCTTCACGGCGACCGGCATCTACTCCGACAAGTCGACCGTCGACCTCACGTCCCAGGTCGCGTGGACGACCGCCGATGCCACCATCGCGACCATCGCCGCCGGGGGCGTCGCCACCGGCGTGGACCTCGGCTCGACCAAGGTCACCGCGACGCTCGGCACCGTCGCCGGCTCGACCGTGCTGACGGTCACCGCCGCGGTCCTCCAGGGCATCTCCGTCTCGCCCGGCTCGGCCTCCATCGCCAAGGGGCTGACCCAGGCGTTCACGGCGACCGGCACGTATTCCGACAAGACGACGGCCGACCTGACCTCGAAGGTGGCCTGGGCCTCGGCCGACAAGGCCGTGGCCACCGTCGACGCCACGGGCACGGCCACCGGCGTGGGCAAGGGGTCGACGTCGATCACGGCCACGCTGGGCGAGGTCATCGGCTCCGCGTCGCTGACGGTCACCGCGGGCGTGCTCCAGTCGATCGCCGTCACGCCCGCCAGCCCGAGCCTGGCGAAGGGGCTGACGACGCAGTTCACGGCGACCGGGACGTATTCCGACAAGACGACCGCCGACCTGACCTCGCAGGTAACGTGGACCTCGTCGGCCCCGGCCGTCGCCACGATCAACGCGCTCGGCGTGGCGGACGCCCTGACCACCGGGACCACGACGATCGCCGCCGCGTTGTCAGGCGTGAGCGGCTCGACCGTGCTCACGGTCACCCCGGCGACTCTCGTCCTGATCTCGCTCACGCCGGCGAACCCCTCGGTGGCCCTGGGCCTGACCGAGGCCTTCGCCGCGACCGGCACCTACACCGACGGCAGCACCAAGGACCTGACGACGACGGCGACCTGGACCTCGAAGGACGCGTCGGTCGCCACCATCTCCAACGCGGCCGGCTCGCAGGGCCTGGCGACGACGCTGACGAAGGGATCCACCCTGATCTCGGCATCCGTCGGCGGTGTCCTCGGGACGACGACGCTGACCGTGACCGCCGCGACGCTCGCGAGCATCGCCGTGGCGCCGGCCGGGACGTCGGTGCCCGTCGGCGAGACGGCCTCCTTCACGGCCACCGGCTCGTACACCGACGGCACGAAGGTCGACGTGACCGACCTGGTGACCTGGACCTCCGACACGACCTCGGTGGCGACCGTCTCCAACGCCCCCGGCACGCAAGGCGTGGCCACGGCGATCGCCGTCGGCGGCGCCAAGATCGCCGCGGCGCTCGGCGGCGTCTCGGGCACGGCGACGATGACCGTCACGACCGCGGCCCTGACCTCGATCGCCGTCACCCCGGCCGGCACGACGATCGCGAAGGGCCAGACCGAGTCGTTCAAGGCGACCGGCACCTATTCCGACAAGTCGACCGTCGACCTGACCTCGAAGGTGACGTGGGCCTCGGCCGACAAGGCCGTGGCCACCATCGACGCGACCGGCCTAGCGACGGCCGTCGGCAAGGGCACGACGTCGATCTCAGCGACCCTGGGCACGGTCGTCGGCTCGACCTCGATCACCGTCACGGCCGCGGCCCTGACCTCGATCGCCGTCACCCCCGCCGGGGCCAGCGTGGCGAAGGGCCTGACCCAGGCGTTCACCGCGACGGGGACCTATTCCGACAACACCACCGCCGACCTCACGTCCCAGGTCGCATGGACGACCGCCGATGCCACCATCGCGACCATCTCCGCGGGCGGCGTCGCCACCGGCGTGAACCTCGGCTCGACCAGGGTCACCGCGACGCTCGGGGCTATCGCCGGCTCGACTTCGATCACCGTCACGGCGGCCGTGCTCCGGGGCATCACCGTCGCGCCCGCGAACCCGAGCGTCGCGAAGGGCCTGACCCAGGCGTTCACCGCGACGGGGACCTACTCGGATAGCTCCACGGCCGACCTGACCTCGAAGGTCGCGTGGGCCTCCGCCAACACCTCGATCGCCACGGTCACGACGCTCGGCCTGGCGACCGGCGTGGGCAAGGGCTCGACGTCGATCACGGCCACGCTCGGCACGGTCGTCGGCGCGACGACGCTCACCGTCACGGCCGCGATCCTGGAATCGATCGCCGTGACGCCGGCCGGCTCGAGCGTGGCGAAGGGGCTGACCCAGGCATTCACGGCCACGGGGACCTATTCGGATAGCTCCACGTCCGACCTCACCGGCGCCGTGGCGTGGACCTCGTCCGACGAGGCGGTCGCGACGATCGACGCCAAGGGCCTGGCCTCGGCCCTGGCCGTGGGCTCGACGACGATCGCCGCGTCCCTCGGCGGAATCGTCGGCTCGACCACCCTGGCGGTGAGCCCGGCGGCGCTGGTGTCGATCGCGGTCAGCCCGTCGAGCCCGTCCGTCGAGGCCGGAGGTTCACAAGCGTTCGCCGCGACCGGCACGTACACCGACGGCACGACGGCCGACGTGACCGGCCTGGCGACGTGGTCGTCGTCGAAGACGGCGGTGGCGACGATCTCGAACGCGGCCGGCTCGCGGGGCGTCGCGACGGCCGTGGCCCCGGGGACGACGACGATCGCCGCGTCGCTGGCCGGCGTGGTCGCGAGCACGGCCCTGACGGTCACGCCGGCCGCCCCGGCGGCGGTCTCGGGCGTGTCGGTGTCGTGGGGCACGGCGGGGACCTCGGCGCTGACCCTGGGCACCGACGGCCGCCTGCTGCCGACCGGCCGCACCACCGACCTGCCGTGGTACGGGATCGATCGGGTGGGCATCACGCTGAGCAAGGCGGCGACGCTGACCGCGAGCGAGGTGTCGGTGATCGGCAAGTCGGGGACGAACTACGGCCCGGTGACGATCAGCGGCTCCGGGACCAGCTACGTGTTGACGTTCGCGAAGCCAATCAATGCGGCGGACCGGGTGACGATCTCGATCCAGGGGGCGGGCATCGCGGCATTCAGCGGCCGGATGGACGTACTCCCGGGCGACGTGAACGACGACGGCTCGGTGACGGTCCAGGACGCGGTGATCGAGCGCAACGGCTACCTGGAGTTCGCCCCGGTGCCGATCCCGCTGGTCTTCCTGGACGTGCTCGGCACCGGCTCGCCGAGCCTGGCGAATTACAACCAGATCCGCAAGCTGATCGGCACCCGGCTGCCGTGAGCCGACCTCCTCGCCGGGCGCCTAATTGATTGTCATCCATCGCGGAGAATCACCTGATGCGATTCCGATATCTTGCCATTCCGATCCTCGCCGCGATCACCGGCTCGATGCCGACGCCGGCCCTGGCCGGGCTCCTGATCGAGGTCCGGTCCACGACCGCCGCGGCCGGCGGCGCGGGCGCGTTCGACGTCGTCCTGATCAACCAGTCGGGCGGCGACGTTGACGTGGGGGGCTTCTCGGTGGAGGTCTCGGTCGCGACGTCCTCCGGGGTGACGTTCACCGCCGTGACGACGGCGACGTCCCCGGCCTACGTCTTCGGGACGCTCCAGAGCCCGCCGCCGTTCAACGTGACGACCCTGCCTTCGACGAATCTGACCGCGCTGGACACGGACATGACCTCGCCGGGCTACGCCACCCTCACGGATGGTGCGACGGTGGGCCTGATGCACGTGGAGTTCTCGGTGGCGTCGTGGGCGGCGTCCGGCCCGGTCGCGGTCTCGGTGGTGGCCGGAGACGGCACGGAGGTCACGGATGTGACCGGCGCCCCGATCGACGGCCTCTCCGCGACCGGCGGGACGATCACCGTGACCGCCTCGGCCGTGCCGGAGCCGCCGTCGGTCGTCGCCATGGCCACCGCGGCGACCGGCGTAGGGGCGATCTCGCTCGCTCGCCGACGATTGAGGCGAGGCCCCGATCCGAGCTGACGCCACTCCGCCCTCTCCTCGATGAGATTTCCCACCCGAGACCGCACGCTTCCAGGGAATCGGCCATGAGAGCCATTGGACCACGTCGGGACTCCATTCCTCGCCATCGAATCGCCCGCAAGCAGCGGCTCTCACTCGAGCGGCTCGAGACACGTAGCCTGTTGTCGGTCATGTACTGGGCACCCGACGGCCATCCCCCCGACGATCCGGATCCGTACGAGTGGAACGATCCCCGGAACTGGACCGACGAAGCCAGGTATCCGGCGATACCCGATCACCACGTCCCCACCGCGAATGACACGGCCGAGATCGACTACTCGGGGGGCGATTTCCTGAAGCTCCCCGCGACCGTCGCCGCCGGACGCGTGGTCTTCAATTTCGCCCAGCCGAAGACCGATGGCGGGACGACCTTCGCGGGGAGTCTGGAACTCACCGACAGCACGTTCACCCTCGGTGGGTCGCTCAAGGTGGTCGGCTCTCTGACGTCCCTCCAGTCCGACATCTCCGCGGGCGGCGACATCACGGTGGATGGCGAGACGACCTGGAAGGCGGGAACGATCACGGCCTCCACGTTCTCGCCCGAAGGTGGCCTGATCCTGGGCGATGCCGATGACGTCTATGACGAGCAGGGTATCGACCGACTGATCCTGGATCGGGGCACGCTCGAGAACTCCGGTGATGCCACGCTCCTGAAGACGGCCAACCTCACCCTGAAGGACGGCGCCGTCTTCCACAACCAATCACTAGGCGAGTTCCATGCCGTGGCCGGCGCCGAGATCGTCGGCGACGCCTCGTCGAAGTTCCGGAACGACGGCAAATTCACGACCGATGTGGGAGACCCCACGTTCGACTCCGTCGGGATCCTGGCTCACCTCGAGCAGTCGGGCTCCGGCGACACCGAGGTCGAGGGCGGGACGCTCACGCTGGGTCTCGACGGATCGCTCGGGGGCTCTTTCAACCTTGCTTCCGGCGCCATGCTCGAGTTGTACACGCCCATCTCGGCTTCCACCCCGACGACGTTCCATGTCCCGGTGTCGGCGACGATCGGCGGCGAGGGCGAGCTCCTGACGACGGGCGTTGACCTCGACGTCGCCGGGACCCTCGACGTGTCCTCCGCCATGACCTGGCAGGATGGAACGATCCGCGGCGGCGGTGTCGTGACGACCGAGGGGGCGCTCTCGATCGGTCATCCAGCCCTCGGAGGTGCGGAGATCCTCTCCGGGACGACGCTCGACAACGACGGGATCGCCACCCTGAATGGCACGACCTTCATCGGCGGCCTGACTCTGACCAAGGGAGCGACGCTCGATAATCAGGCGAACGGTTCCATCCTCCTCGTCGGGAGCGATTCCAGCATCCACGCGTCGAGCGACGACGAGGCCGACACGTTCCGGAACGAGGGCAGCCTGATCGAGTCGGCCGGGGACGGCGCATCGCCGAGGATCGAGGTGGACCTCCAGAACGAGGGGACTATCGAGCTGACCGACACGGGAGGGATCGAGTTCACAACCAAGCTCGACAACGAGGGGACGATCACCATCGATCAGGGTTCCTTGATCGTCGCCGACACGCTCCGGAATTCGGGCACGATCACGATCGGTTCGGGCTCGTTGAGCGTCTTCCGCGACGCCACCCAGGCAGGCGGGACGCTCACCCTGACGGACGGAGGGGGGACGGCCTTCGTCGGGGGCAACTTCGTCAATTCGGGGGTGATCGACCTCGGTCCGGGTGAACTGACCATCGCGGGCGCCTTCACGGAGGCCGCCGCCGCCACGTTCCGCGTCGGCCTCGGCGGCACGGTCGCCGGCGAGGGGTATGGGCAGATCGAGGCGTTCGGCCCGGTCAGCCTGGACGGCACGCTGGACGCTCGCCTGATCAACGGCTTCGTCCCCGAGTCCGACGACGTCTTCCGGGTGCTGTTGTTCTCCTCAAGGTCCGGCGATTTCGCCCGCGAGGAACTCGGATACCTGAAGTCGATCTACGACAGAAAGAGCCTGATCCTCAGCATCACCGCGAAGGCCACCACCGACACGGGCGTCGAAGCTCAGTCCGACCCCGCCCCCGCCGGCCAGCCGGTGACCTTCGTGGCGTACGTCGTCGCGGAGGTCCCGGACAACGGCACGCCGACCGGCGAGGTCGACTTCTACGACGACGGCACCTTCCTGGGCTCAGGGCCGCTCATCGATGGGATCGCGACCTTCACGACGTCGGACCTCGCCGCCGGCGAGCACACCATCGAGGCCGACTACCAGGGGGACGATGCCTTCTTCGGCAGTTCCTCGACAACCGGCCAGACGATCTCCCAGGGCGGGACCACCGTGAGCGTCGCGTCCTCCGCGGCCCCATTCCCGTCCTACTACGGCCAGGAGATCACCTTCACGGCCACGGTCGACCCCGACGACCCGAGCCTGGGAACTCCCACGGGGACCGTGGACTTCTACTCCGACGGCGACTACATCGGCAGCGCCGGGCTGGACGGACTCACGGCGACCTTCGAAATCGCCGACCTCGAGGCCGGGACGCACGAGATCACCGCGGTCTATAGCGGCGACGCCACCTTCGACGCGAGCGCCTCGCCCGCGATCGATCAGGAGGTGGACCCCGCGTTCACCACCACCTTGCTGAACGCGAAGCCCAGTCCCTCGACGTACGGCCAGACGATCACCGTCTCCGCCGTCGTGGTCGTCGAGGTGCCGGGCGCGGGCATGCCGACCGGGACCCTGGCCTTCTACGACGGCGACCTGCTGAGGCCTTTCCGGACACTCCCCGTGCTCAACGGCGCCGGAGCGATCTTCGACATCAGCACACTGCCCGCTGGAACCCACCACATCCAGGCCGTGTTCGTCAGCGATACGGGCAACTTCGTGAACAGCGCGTCGCTCGACTGGACGCAGGTCGTCAACAAGGCCCCCTTGACCGTGACGCTCAAGGATGCCGACATCGCCCACGGCGACTCGCTGCCGACGTTCGATTACGCCGTATCGGGGTTCGTCAACGGAGACACCGACTCGGTGGTGAGCGGACGGCCCGCGATCTCTGCGGGCGCGAACGTCACCAGCCCGGCCGGCACCTATCCGATCACGGGGGACGTGGGCACGCTCTCCGCGGCGAATTATGACTTCACGACGTTCGTCCCCGCGACGCTCACGGTCCACCCGAAGGTGACCGACGTCCTCGTCCGCTGGGGCTCGCGGACGATGTCGATCCGGGGCCTGGGCCGCGACCTCTCGTTCGGGAACATCACGGGGATCGTGGTGGTCTTCAGCGACGACGTCATCGTTAACGCCCAGGCGCTCACCCTCAGCGGCTCCGCCGGTCGCGACTCCACCTCCGGGTTCGCCTATTCTCCCCTGACCTATCGGGCGACGTGGACGCTGCCTTCCGCGCTGGGCGTGGACACGCTCATGGCCACGATCGGCGCCCGCCTCGTCCAATCGGCCTCGGGCAAGATCCCGCTCCTGGCGGACGACATCACGCGATTCTCCGTCCTCCCCGGCGACGTGAACGGCGACGGCAAGGTCAACAGCCAGGACCTGGTGGACGTCCGCAACCAGATCCAGGGCGCAGAGCCGATCACGATCTGGGCCGACATCGACGGCGACGGCTTCGTCACCGTTGCGGATTTCAACGCCGTCAAGAAGCGGCAGGGGTCCCACTCGTGAACCGCCGGGCGGGCCTCCAGATGTCCCTCACCCGGCGATCGGCTGATTCAGCTCCGTCCGCCACTGGGACGGATCGGGGCCCGATTCCGGGCCGACCTGGTACGACTCCCAGATCCCGCCGACGGGGGTGAGGCCCTCCGCCCGCACAAGGCTGTCGAGGACGGCCCAGGCGTGACGGAGGTTCTCATAGGGCCCGAAATGGACCGTGCGCGCGACCTTCGCGGCCGGCAGCTCGCCCGGGCTCACCCGGCCGGAGGGCTCGATCGGGGTATCGATCGGATAGCCCGTCTCGAACTCGAAGAGCCCACCGTCCATGCTCAGGTAATGATTGAAGAGCGGACCGGCGGGCCTCACGCCCTGGGCCTTCAGGACGGCGAGGAGCTCGTCGATGGCCGGCTTCATCACGGTCGGCAGCTCGCGCTGGGGGACCGTCATCCGAATCACGGCCGCGGATCGCGAGGGGGAATCGACGACCTGGATCACGCCGGGCATGGATGGACTCCTGCGGGGGCACGAGCGGACGTTCGAAGATTCACGGGACGTTGAGCTGCCAGGATACGCCGAATCGGTCGGCGATCCAGGCGAACTTGGTGCTGAAGCCGTAGTTCCCGGGGGGCATCATCACGGCCCCCCCCTCGCCGAGCGTCGCGAAGGCGCGGTCGAACTCCGCCTCGTCCACGCAGTCGACGAACAGGGAGATGGAGGGCGTGAACGTGAAGCCGTGCTTCATCGGGCTGTCGATGCACTTCACGCGATGCCCCGCCAGCGAGAACTCGGCCAGCCGGATCGAGCCCTCCGCGCCGGGCTGCCCCGGGCCGTACTTCTCGATCGAGACGACCTCCGAGCCGGAGAAGACCGAGACATAGAGCCTCATCGCCTCCTCGGCCTTCCCCTCGAACATCAGGAACGTCGTGACCTTGCTGGGCATGGGGGGCTCCTTGACCTCTGCGGTTACAGCCGGACCTACCTGCTCATCGGCCGGGGAGGTCGCGATCGTAGAGGAATTTTGTTCAGGAGTCCAGGCGAACTCTCGTCAGGGACGGGCCGCCGCGGGCGAGGCGTACAGGCCGAGTTCGGCGAGCGCCGGGCAGGCGTCTGCGCCCAGGCGGAGGCGCACCCGGCCGGTCGTGACGGCCGGCACCCGCAGGAGCCGCCGGCTGCCGACGCTCGTGCCCCGGGCGAACTCATGCCAGGCGCCGTCGGCCCATCGGTCCAGGGCGAAGGACTCGATCCGCTGGCCCAGCGGGAGGAACTCGCGGAGGCTGATCACGTCGAACGTCGCGGGGGCGTCGAAATCGAGGATGAGCTCGGCGGCCTTCACCGCGTCGTCGGTGGCCCAGTAGGTCGCCCGTTTGCCGTCGACGAGGTTGGCCGGGGCGTACGCATCGGAGCCGCCGCGGACGTTCGAGGCCGTGAGCCGGGCCGTGCGGGCCAGGTCCCGAGCGAAGGTCGCGTCGAGGATCGCGCGGAAGCCATTGAGCGACTTCACGTCGGGCTCGGCGATCCGGCCGCGGCGATCCGGCGGCAGGTTCAGGTTCAGCGAGGCACCTCGGCCGACGGATTTGAAGTAGATGTCGAGGAGTTGATCGGGCGTCTTGACCTTCGCGTCCTCGGCCGCGTGGTAGAACCAGCCGGGTCGGATGGAGACGTCGCACTCGGCCGGGATCCAGGCGGTGCCGGGGCGTTCGCCGGAGTTGAGGCCCTCGCTGGTGCCGCCGGGATGCCGGCCGGGGCGGGTCAGGTCGAGCGTGGCCCAGCACGGATCGCCGGCAATGCCGCTCTCGTTGCCGACCCAGCGGAAATCCGGCCCGGCGTCGCTGAAGAAGCAGGCCATCGGCTGGAGCTTGCGCAGGATCGCCCAGGTGTTCGGCCAGTCGTAGTAGGTGCGATTGTCGATCCTGCGGGTCTCGCGGGCGCCGCCGTAGTAGCCGTCGCCGCCGTTGGCGCCGTCGAACCAGACGGCGAAGAGGGGGCCGTACTGCGTGGCCAGTTCACGCGCCTGGTTGCGGTAGTACTCGATGTACGCCGGCCGGCCATACTCCGCGTGGTTGCGGTCCCAGGGGGAGAGGTAGATGCCGAACTTCAGCCCTTCCGCCTTGCAGGCGTCGGCCATCTCGCGGACGACGTCCCCCTTGCCGTGCTTCCAGGGCGAGTGCTTCACCGAGTGCTCGGTGTACTTGCTGGGCCAGAGGCAGAAGCCGTCGTGGTGCTTGGCCGTGAGGATCAGCCCGGCCATGCCCGCCCTTCTGGCCGTTCGCGCGATCTGGCCGGCGTCGAAATCGGTCGGATTGAAGACGTCCGGCGATTCATCCCCGTTGCCCCACTCGCGGTCGGTGAACGTGTTCACCGTGAAGTGGACGAAGCCGTAGAACTCCATCTCATGCCAGGCGAGCTGTCGATCGGTCGGGACCGGGCCATGGGGTGCGGGGGGCGTGACGTCGTCGGCCGCGGCGGTAGGTCCAAGGGCGATGGCCGCAAGCGTCGCGGCGATGCAATTCATGAAGCGCATGGCATACCTGGTATTTCGTGGATCCGATGAGGGACTCGCGTCGAACGTCCCCCCATCGTGACAGAACTCTCGGCCCGGGCAAGTCCGAAGGACGACGGCACGCGGCCTCCCGCTGCGGTGGGCTCCGATCCCGCAACGATCGCACACCAACACCCGACTCGGCCCCGACAACGCGGTGGCTCCCTCAAGGCCCGTCGGGTAGAATCCTGGAGCCGGTCTCAGGGCTTGCCGGACGCCGTGGACGACGACTTCCCGTTCCAGCCTGAAGCGGATGCTTCCGAACATCCCGATGCAAGACGGCGAATACTGGTCGGATTCCGACAGCCAGAAGACCACCGATACGCCGGGCGGGCCCTCGGAGGGCCACGATCCCGAGAGGATCGGGCGTTTCAGAATATTGCGGCGACTCGGCCAGGGGGGGTTCGGCCGCGTCTACCTGGCGCACGATGACGACCTCGACCGGCCGGTCGCGATCAAGGTGCCCAATCCGGAGCGCGTGGCCGCCGCCGGGGACGTGGAGGTCTACCTGGCGGAGGCCCGGGCACTCGCCCGCCTCTCGCATCCGAATATCGTCCCGGTCTATGACTTCGGCCGGACCGCGGACGGGCTCTGCTACGTGGTTTCGAAGTACGTCGACGGGAGCGACCTGGCACGCCGCTTGAGAGAGGGCGGGCTCGCGATCCGGGAGGCCGTGGAGCTGGCGGCGGTCGTCGCGGAGGCCCTCCATCATGCCCATACCCGGGGGCTCGTCCACCGGGACGTCAAGCCGGGGAACATCCTGATCGATGCGTCCGGCGCGCCCTGGGTGGCCGACTTCGGCCTGGCGCTCAAGGACGAGGATTATGGCAAGGGGGCGAGGCTCGCGGGGACGCCCTCGTACATGAGCCCGGAGCAGGCCCGAGGGGAAGGGCACCGGGTCGACGGCCGGTCCGACCTGTTCAGCCTGGGGGTGGTCCTCTACGAGCTGCTGGCCGGGCGGAAGCCGTTCCGGGGCGAGTCCCGGACCGAGGTGATGGACCAGATCGCCACGTCCGAGCCCCGGCCGCTCCGCCAGATAAACGACACGATCTCCCGCGAGCTCGAGCGGATCTGCCAGAAGGCCCTGGCGAAGCGGGCGTCGGAGCGATACGACACCGGCCGGGACATGGCGGAGGACCTTCGCCACTTCCTCGCCACCGAGGCCCCCGCGTCGGCCCAGGCGCCGGGCACCACCGGCCCGCCCTCGCGGCCGAGCGCGGCGGCCTCGAACGGCCCGGCCCCGATCTCGACCCAGGAGGCCTCGACCCCCACGCCGACCTCGGCCCGGTCCGATTCCGACAGCCGGGCGATCCGGGTCGTCCCCAAGGGCCTGCGGTCGTTCGACCGCCACGACGCGGACTTCTTCCTCGAGCTGCTGCCGGGCCCGCGTGACCGCGACGGCCTGCCGGAGGGCCTCCGATTCTGGAAGTCCCGGATCGAGTCGATCGACGCCGACGCGACGTTCCGCGTCGGCCTGATCTACGGCCCTTCCGGCTGCGGAAAGTCCTCGCTCGTCAAGGCGGGACTGCTGCCGCGGTTGCAGGGCAATGTCCTGTCGGTCTACGTCGAGTCCACGCCCGCGGAGACGGAAGCCCGCCTGCTCCGCGGATTGCAGAAGGCCTGCCCCGACCTGAAGGCGGGGATGGACCTGGTGGAGTCGCTCGCGGCGCTCCGGCGGGGGCAGGTCCTCCGCCAGGGGCAGAAGGTGCTCCTGGTCCTGGACCAGTTCGAGCAATGGCTCTTCGCCCGCCACGAGGACGCGGAGCCGGAGCTGGTGGCAGCCCTCCGGCAGTGCGACGGCATCCACGCCCAGGCCGTCGTCATGGTCCGAGATGATTTCTGGATGGCGGCGACGCGGTTCATGCGCGACCTGGAGATCCGCCTGGTCGAGGGGACGAATTCCGCCGCGGTGGACCTCTTCAACCTGCTCCATGCACGGCGGGTGCTCGCGGCGTTCGGCCATGCCCACGGGGTCCTGCCGGAGAAGTCGTCCGAGCTGACATCCGACCAGAGGGCGTTCCTGGAGCAGTCGGTGGCGGGCCTGGCGCAGGACGGCAAGGTCATCTCGGTGCGGCTGGCCCTGTTCGCGGAGATGGTCAAGGGGAAGCCCTGGACGCCGGCCACGCTGAAGGCGGTCGGCGGCACGCAAGGCGTGGGGGTGACGTTCCTGGAAGAGACGTTCAGCCTCTCCACGGCGCCGCCCGAGCACCGGCTGCACCAGCGGGCGGCCCAGGCCGTCCTGAAGGCCCTGCTGCCGCACACCGGCACCGACATCAAGGGCCGCATGCGACCGGAATCCGAGCTCCGCGAGGCGTCCGGCTATTCCGGCCGCCCCCGGGACTTCGCCGACCTGATGGAGATCCTCGACGGCGAGCTGCGGCTGATCACGCCGACCGACCCCGAGTCGCTGGAGGGGGAGAATGCCCGGCCCGCGGGCCGGGGCGAGCGGTACTATCAGCTCACCCACGACTACCTCGTCCATTCGCTCCGGGACTGGCTGAGCCGCAAGCAGCGAGAGACCCGCCGCGGCCGCGCCGAGCTGCGGCTGGCCGACCGCGCGGCGATCTGGGAGACCCGGCCCGAGAGCCGGCATCTGCCGTCGCTCTCGGAATGGGCCACCATCCGGGCCGTGACCCGCCGGGGCGACTGGACCGAGCCCCAGCGGCGGATGATGAGCCGGGCCGGGCGCGTGCACGGGATCCGCGCGATCGGCCTCGCGGCGCTGGCCGCCCTGCTCGCCGCCGGGGGGATCGCGGCCTGGAGTCGGATCCAGGAGGCCGGCCAGGCCCGGGCCGGCGCCGCCCACAGCCTGGTCCAGCAGCTCCTGAACGCCAACGCGAGCCAGGTCCCGAACCTGGCGAAGGGCCTGGGCGAATTCCGCCGCTGGGCCGACCCGGAGCTGAAGCGAGTGATCGCCGAGCCGTGGGCCTCGCCACGGGCCAAGCTCAACGCCAGCCTCGCCCTGCTGGACGTCGACCCGGGCCAGGCCGCGTACCTCGAGACCCGGTTCTTCGAGGCCCCCCGCGAGGAGATTGCCGTCCTCAGAGACGCCTTGCACCCGCAGCGAGAGCGACTGTCCCCGAAGCTCTGGGAGGTCATCCAGGCCGCAAAGGCCGGCGACTCTCAAGTATTGCGATGCGCGAGCGCCCTGGCGCACTACGACCCGGAGAACCCGCTCTGGTCGAGCCTGGCACCGACGATCGCCAAGGAGCTGGTCGCGGTCGATCCGGCGACGCTGACGGGATGGCTGGAGGCCCTCCGCCCCGTGAGGCGACGGCTCACCGGCCCGCTGGCGGAGATCTTCCGGGATCGGGCTCGCCCCGAGTCCGAGCATCAGGTCTCCACGATCGCCCTCGCCGACTACGCGAGCGACGACCCTGCGCTCCTGTCGGAGCTGCTCACGGCGGCCGACCCGAAGTCGTTCCCGACCTTCTTCGCCATCGCCGAGAAGCAGGCCGACGTCGTCTCGCCGCTCGTCCAGGCGGAGCTGACGAAGGGAAGGGGAGGGCAGCAAGGCCCGGACGTGGCGGCGGAACGGCAGGCCCTGGCGGCCCTGGCCCTGATCCGCCTGGGGAAGGCCGATGCCGCCTGGCCGTTGCTCGCCCACTCGAAGGACCCGACCGCTCGGAGCCTCCTCATCAACTGGATGAAACCCCTGGGCGTCCCCGCCGCCGTCGTGGCCGCCGAGTTCGCCCGCGAGCCTCCTCGTGCCGGCGCGAAAAGCTCGCTGGACACGCTTTTCGACCCGAGCCTGTCGACCTCTCGTGCTCTGATCCTGGCCCTGGCCGCCTACCCGATCGACGAGATCCCCGCCGCCGGTCGGGAGGCCCTGGTCGAGACCCTGAAGGACCTCTACCGCAACCACCCCGACGCGGGGATCCACGCCGCGGCGGATCTCGCACTCCGGAGATGGAGGCAAGTGGATGTCGTCAGGGCGATCGACGGCGACCTCCGGCAGCCGGGGGATCCCGGCGACCGGCGGTGGTTCGTCAACAACCAGGGGCAGACCTTCGCCGTGATCGACGGGCCGATCGAGTTCTCGATGGGGATGAGCGAGGCCGAGGCAAACGGGGACGCGTCCGTCCGACAGCACACCAGGACCATCCCCCGGCGGTTCGCGATCTCCACCAGGGAGGTCAGCATCGAGCAGTTTCAACGGTTCCTTGGCGACATCCCCAAGCCGGAGTTCGACATCCCGGAAGAGTCCGATCTCAAGGATTACAGCGTCATCCCCGGCGGCCCCTGGGTCGGCGTGAACTGGTATCTCGCCGCGCAGTACTGCAACTGGCTCAGCAAGCAGGACGGATTGCCCGAGGGTCAGTGGTGCTACCGGCCCGCCGATGGCGGCCATTACGACACCGGGATGACCATCCCGGCGGACGCGCTCGCTCGCCGTGGATATCGATTGCCTTCCGAGGCGGAATGGGAATACGCGTGCCGGGCGGGCGCCGTCACCGCCCGCCCCTTCGGCTCCTCGGCGAAGATCCTGGAGAACTATGCCTGGACCGGCGAGAAGAGCGGGAACCACGCCCGGCCGGTCGGGAGCCTGTACCCCAATGACCTCGGGATCTTCGACATGCTGGGCAACGCCTACGAATGGTGCCATGACAGCGCACGGGACTATGCGCCCGACGCGCGAGGACGCCAAACCGATGACTCCTCGGCCGAGATCCTGAAGGATCGAATCACCCGCGTCCTTCGAGGTGGGGTCTACAACATGGACGGCAGCTACGCCAGATCCGCCGTTCGTTTCGCCGACCCGCCCCACGCCGTCAGCTACCTGTACGGCATCCGGGTCGCCCGGACGCTCCCCTGATCGCGACGCCACGCGACGGCGAAGTCCTCGCTCAGCTCGCCGTGCCGCCGCCGCCCCCCTTGAGGATGGCGATCGTCGAGTTCCTCACGCCGAGGGCCGCATTCAGGGCGATGGTCCCGCCGTACTTGAACTTCTGGGCCGCGCCCAGCGTCAGCACGACCGTGTTGCCGGAGACGGTCGCCGACTGGACCTTGATCGCCTTCGGCTTCAGCTTCGCATTGGTGTAATAGCTCACCGAGTAGTATCCCGGGTTGCCGAACAACGCGGCGTTGACCGCCGTGCTGAAGGCGATCGTGAACGTGGGCACGCTCGTCTTCGTCGCCTTGCCGTTCTTGATCAGCTTCCCGTTCCCCCGCGCGACGCCCACCACCACGGGCAACGGCGCCGCGATGACGATGGCGCCGGTCGGCGCCGAGCTGATCCCGCCGGCGACGAACCGCAGCGACGCCGTCTCGCCCGAGGCATCGGCCAGGCCCGAGAACCGCGCCACGCCGCCGGAGACCGCGACCGACGTCGGGCCTTGCAGCGGGCCGCCGCCGGAAGCCAGGACGGCCGTCACCACCGTGCTGCTGTCGTCGACCTCCAGGTTCCCGAAGGCGTCCTCCAGGTAGACAACGGGCTGGGTCGCGAACGCCTGGCCGGCCACCGCCGACCCCGACGGCTGCTGCACGATCTCGAGCTTCGCCGCCGGGCCGGGCCGGACCGCCACGCCCGACGACGTCGCGGCCGTCAATGATCCACTTGTGAACACCAGAGAGAGCGTTCCGGCGACGTTGTCCGACAGGTTGGTGAACGTCGCGATGCCGCCGCGGGCCGTCACCGTGGTCGTCCCCAGGAGCGGGCCCGCGCCACTGGCCAGCGTGACCGTCACCATCGTGGTGTTGTCGTTGACGACCAGGTTGCCGTAAGCGTCCTCCACGTAGACGACCGGCTGGGTGCCGAACGCCACGCCGGCCGTCGCCGAGCCCGACGGCTGCGCGTGGATGACCAGCTTGCTGGGGGGCGGGCTGGTCACGCTCAGGCCCGCCGAGGGGCCGGTGCTCAGCCCGCCGCCGGAGAAGCCCAGCGTGATGTTCTCCTCCGGGCTGGCGTCGGCGAGGTCCGTGAAGGTGGCCAGGCCCCCCTTCATGACGACCGTGGTCGTCCCCAGGAGCGGGCCCGCGCCGGCGCTCAGGGTCGCCGTGATCGCGGTCGTGCTGTCGGTCGTGACGAGGTTGCCGTAGGCGTCGAGCTCCGCGATCACGGGCTGGATCGCGAACGCCACGCCGGAGGCCGCGGACGTCGAGGGCTGCCTCTGGATCGTCAGACTGGCGGCGGGCCCGGGGTTGATCGTGATGGGGCTGCTCGCCGGCGACGACAGGCCGCCGGCGGTGAAGGTCAGCGTGATGGGCCCGGCCGCGTTGTCCGCCAGGTCGGTGAACGTCGCGACGCCGCCGCGGATCGTGACCGAGGTCGTCCCCCGGAGCGGACCGGCGCCGCTGCCGATCCGGGCCAGCACGGAGGTCGCGTTGTCCGTCGTCACGAGGTTCCCGAAGGCATCCACCTCGTGGAGCACGGGCTGGATCGGGAACGCCACGCCGGCCGCGGCCGACGCCGCGGGCTGGGTCGCGAAGACCAGCTTGCTGGGGGCGGCCGGGCTGATGACGATCGGCACGCTCGCGGCCGACGTCATGGCACCGGCGACGAAGGCCAGGGTGATCGTCCCGGCCGTGTTCGCGGCCAGGCCGGAGAAGGTCGCGATCCCCGCGGACACGGTCGCCGTGAGCGTCCCGCTCAGCGGCCCGGCGCCGCCGGCCACCAGGGCGGTCACCACGGTGCTGCTGTCGGCGGTGACCCGGTTGTTGTAGGCGTCGAGCTCGTAGACGACCGGCTGGGTGCCGAACGCCACGCCGGCCGTCGCCGCCTGCGACGGCTGGGTGTGGATCACGAGCTTCGCGGCGGCGGCCGCCGAGATGACGGTGGTCGTCGACGGACCGGCGGTGAAGCTGCCGGCGGTGAACCTCAGCGTGATCGTCTCGGCGAGGTTGTCGGCCAGGTTGGTGAAGCTCGCGACGCCGCCCACGGCCGTGACCGAGGTCGTCCCCTGGAGCGGCCCGGCGCCGCTGGCCAGGGCGGCGGTCACCACCGTCTTGCTGTCGTCGGCGACGAGGTTGTCGTACGGATCGAGGATGTAGACCACCGGCTGGGTGCCGAACGCCTGGCCGGCGGTCGCGGAGGCCGACGGCTGCACGTGGATCGCCAGCTTGCTCGCCGCCGCCGCCTTGATCGTGATCGGGCTGGTTACCGGCGAGCCCAGCCCCGGGCCGGCGAACTGGAGGGTGATCGTCCCGGCGACGTTGGCGGCGAGGTTGGCGAAGGTCGCCACGCCATTCTTGAGGGTCGCGGTCGTGGTCCCCTGGAGCGGGCCGGCGCCGGTCCCGATCAGGGCGGTCACCACGGTGGTGCTGTCGGACGTGATGACGTTGCCGAACTCGTCGACCTCGGTCACCACGGGCTGGATCGCGAACGCCGCGCCGGCGACGGCGGAGGCGGACGGCTGGGTCCGGATCGCGAACCCGGCGGGCGTCGACGGGTCGACCGGGATCGAGCCGGAGGACGCCGAGGTCGTCAGCCCGCTGTTGCTGGCCACCAGCGCGATCGACCCGCTGGTCGTGGAGACCAGGTTCGCGAACGTGGCCACGCCGTTCGCCGCGTTGACCGTGACCGTGCCGCCGAGCGAGCCGGTCGAGCCGGGCGCCAGGCCCACGGTCACCGGGCCGTTGAAGCTCGGGTCGACGTTGCCGAATTGATCGTTGGCCTCGACGGTCACGGAGAACTTCCGCCCGGCGATGATCCCGCCCGGCGGCCGGGTCGTGATCTTGAGGGCCTTGGCCGGAGCGGCCGTGACGACCGAGGGTCTTGAGAAGACCGGCGGCAGGGTCCCGGCCGTGAACTGGAGCGTGAGCGTCCCCGCCGTGTCGTTCTCCAGGTCGTCGAACGAGGCCACGCCGGCCACGGCCTTCGCCGTCAAGGTCCCGCGGAGCGTGCCGCCGCCGGTGGCCATCGAGGCCGTGACCACGCTGCTGTTGTCCGAGGTCACGATGTTCCCGTACTGGTCTACCAGGCTGACCACGATCGGATCGGTCAGTGGCGTCCCCGCCACGACGTTCTCGTAGGGCTCGATGTCAATCCTCAAGCCCACGGCGGCCGCCGCGCCGACGACGATCGGGTTCGACGTGGCCGAGTTCAGCGGCCCGCTCGAGAACTTCAGCGTGAGAGTCTCCGCCGTCGTGTCGCCCAGGCCCGTGAACGTGGCCACGCCGCCGACGACCGTCACCGTCGTCGGTCCCTGGAGCGGCCCCACGCCGGAGCCGGGCACCACCTTCACCTGGGTGCTGTTGTCGCTCGAGACGAGGTTCCCGTAAGGGTCTTCGATGTAGACGATCGGCTGGGTCGCGAACACCACGCCGGCCGTCGCCGTCGCCGACGGCTGCTGGCCCATCACGATCTGGCTGGCCGTCGTCGGGCTGACCGTGATGTTGGAGGAGGACGCGGCGACGACCCCCGCCGCGTTGGTCGTGAAGCTGAGGTTCATCACCTCGGCCTTGTTGTACGAGAGCCCGCTGAAGGTGGCCACGCCGTTGACCAGCGTGACCGTGAGGTTGTTCCCCTTCAGCGTCGACGTCCCGTTCGTCCCGCGGGCGACGGTCACGGTGTGGGTGCTGTCGCCGGCGATCACGTTGCCGTACTGGTCCTCCAGCATGACGACCGGCTGGACGGCGAAGACCTGGGCGGCGGTCGCCGTCGCGGAGGGCTGCTGCGTGACCACGAGCTTCGTCCCGGCGGCCGGGCTGACCACGATCGGGTCGGACGTGACGGATGCGAGATTCCCGCTCGTGAACAAAAGAGTGATCGTTTCCGCCTTCAGGTCGCCGAGATTCGCAAAGGTGGCAATACCGCCGACGACCGTGGCGGTGAGCGTCCCCTGGAGCGGCCCCGACCCGGTGGCCAGCGCGACGGTCACCACCGTGCTGTTGTCGCCCGTGACGACGTTGCCGTTGGCGTCCTCGGCATAGATGACCGGCTGGACCCCGAACGCCTGCCCGGCCGAGGCGATGCCCGAGGGCTGGGTGTGGAGCACCAGCTTCGTCGCCGGCGGCTGGGTGACGGTCAGCGTGTGGATGAGGTCCGACGAGCCGAGGTAGTTCGACGGGTCCGAGAAGACGGCCTGGATCGTGTACGTGCCCGCCGCCGTGCCCGCCGGCAGCGTGTAGCTGACGCTGGCATTGCCGGCCGAGACGCTGCCGGCGGTCGCGGTGCCGACGATCGCGGCGCCCTTCATGACCGTGAACGTGACCGTCCCCTCGTTCACGGGACTGCCGCCGCTGGTGACGACGGCCGCGAGCGTGACCGCCTGGGCCGCCACGCCGACGGGGATGGACGCGTTGGCCGCCGTTGTGATCGTGCCCGCGCCGTTGACCGCGAGGGTCGACGTGACCGGGAGCGACGTCGCATAGCTGGCCGTGCCGTTGTAGACCGCCTTGATCGTGTACGAGCCCGGCACCGTCCCGGCGGGCAGGAAGGCGTTGCCGGTCGCGACGCCGTTGGCGACGGCCAGGTAGGCCGTCGACCCGATCGGGCTCCCGCCGCCGTCCAGGAACGTGAACGCGACGGAGCCCTCGTTGATGGTCCCGGCGGCGCTGGTGACGGTGGCGGAGAGCGTCAGCCCCTCGCCCGAGACCTTGTTGTAGGTGGCGGAGGCGGCGGTCGGCGCGACGGCGGTGGGGGCCGCGGCGACGGCCAGCGCGTTGGTGCCGGTCGAGGTGCTGAAATTGACCGGGTCGGTGTAGACGGCCTTGATCGTGTACGAGCCGCCGGGGGTCCCCTTGAGCAGCGTGTAGGTGGCGGAGGACGCGCCGGCCGAGACGTTGCCGATCACCGGGCTGCCGACGGGGTTGCCGCCGCTGAAGACGGTGAAGGTGACGATCCCCTCGTCGACCGCCCCGGCGGTGCTGCTGACATGGGCCGAGAGCGCGATGGTCTGGTCGGAGACGCCGCTGAAGGTGGCCGCGGCGTTGGTCGTGGTGGTGACGGTCGCGGCGGGGTTGATGGTGAGGAAATGGTTCCGATCGACCGAGGGGAGGTACTTGCTCGAGCCGAGGTAATCGGCCTCGATGATGTACTGTCCGGCCGGGGTTCCCGCCGGGATCGTGTAGGTCGCGGACACGTTCCCGTGCGAGACGTTGGCCGCCGCGGTGGCCTGGCCGATCAACGTGGTGCCGTACCAGAGGGTGAAGGTCTCGGTCCCCTCGTCGATCGGCACGCCGCCGGTGGTGGTGACCGTGGCGCTCAGGTTGATCGTCTGGTCGGTGGGGCTGTAGGTGATGGTGGCGGGATTGGCGGACGTGCCGCTGGTCCCGCTGACGTAGGGCGAATAGACGATGGTCGGCCGGGTGGCGTCGTCGTTGTGGTCGAGGATCTTGGCGTCGATCTCCGACGGCACGGTCGTCCCCCAGTAGTTGCCCGAGAGGGGGATCTTGGCGGTGGAGTCTCCGACGGCGATGACCCCCTTGGCGGCGACGCCGGTGAAGTCATTGCCGGTGATCGTCGGGCTGTTGATACCGCCGACGTTGGCCCCGGCGTTGATGGTGAGGTTGCCACTGAGGACGTCCTGGCTCAAGATCGCCGACGAGCCCGAATTCAGGACAACCCCGGTGATGTCGATGGTGCTCGAGTTGATCCGGATCAGTCCGCCGTAGTTGGCGACGATCTGGGTGGTGTTGGAGGTCGAGTCGGCGATAAAGGTGGTGCCGGCGGCGTTGAGGATGCCGGTGACCGCGATGGTCGGCGCGGTGCCGTAGGCGTACTGGTACTCGACGGTGTCGCCGGGGACGAGGTTCATCGTGCCCTGGGTCGCGATGGTCGTGCCCGGAGCCAGGGCAATCTTGACGTAGGGGGCGACGTTGACCGTGGTCCCCGACGCGATGGTGAAGTTGCCGGAGAAGAGGTAACTCAGCTTGGACGTGTTGACGCCGATGGCGTTCAGGGTGAGGGTGTTCCCGGGCAGGACGCCGATGGACAGCGTGCCGGCGTTGATCCCGATGGCATTGAAGGCGATGTTGTTCGCCAGGTACTGGATGTAGCGATAAGGGAGATACAGGGGATTGTTAAAGGTGTTTCCGATGAGATCGGTGGCGTTGAGCACGCTGCCGCTGTCGAGCGACACCTGGGTGATGGTGAAGGTGCTGCCGCTCGCCAGGAGATGGCCGTTAGGCCCGACGGCGACCTGGGTGGTGTTCGACGCGGAGTCGGCATAGAAGGTCGTGCCGACGGCGTTCAGCGTCCCGGCGACGGTGATCGAGGAGGTGGTCCCATAGGAGTAGGTGTACTCCACCGAGTCGCCGGCGAGCATGTTCATCGTGCCGTTGACGGCGAGGGTCTGACCGGCGGAGATCACGAGCTTCACGTTGGCCGCCACGTTCACCGTGGTCCCCGACGCGATTGTGAACCCGCCCGGGAACACGTAGCTCAGATTCGACGTGTTGGCCCCGATGGCGCCCAGGGCGAGGGTGTTCCCGGGCAAAACGCCGGTGGACAGCGTGCCCGCGTTGATGTCGATGGCGTTGAACGACGTGTTGTTCGTCAGGTACGGGACGAAACGATACGGCAGGGCAAGGGTGGCGTTGAACGTATTGCCCGAGAGGTCGTTGGCATTCAGCACGCTCCCGTCGTCGAGCGTGACCTGGGTGATCGAGAACGTGCTGCCGCTGGCCAGCAGGTGGCCGCTGGGGCCGACGGCGACCTGGGTGGTGTTCGACGCGGAGTCCTGATAGAAGGTCGTGCCGGCGGCGTTGAGCGTCCCGGTGACCCGGATGGACGTCGTCGAACCGTACGAGTAGCCGAACTCCACCGAGTCGCCCGCCAGCATGTTCATCGCCCCCTTCACGGCGAGGGTCTGGCCGGCGGGGATGACGAGCTTGACGTTGGCCGCCACGTTCACCGTCGTCCCGCTCGCGATCGTGAACCCGGCCGGGAACACGTAGCTCAACTTCGACGTGTTGGCGCCGATCGCACTCAGGGCCAGCGTGTCATTCACCAGCACGCCGGTGGACAGCGTGCCGGCGTTGATGCTGATGGCGTTGAAGACGGTGTTGTTCGTCAGGTACGGGACGAAACGATACGGCAGGGCAAGGGTGGTGTTGAACGTATTGCCCGAGAGGTCGTTGGCGTTCAGGACACTCCCGTCGTCGAGCGTGACCTGGGTGATCGCGAACGTGCTGCCGCTGGCCAGCAGGTGGCCGCTGGGGCCGACGGCGACCTGGGTGGTGTTCGACGCGGAGTCCTGATAGAAGGTCGTGCCGGCGGCGTTGAGCGTCCCGGTGACCCGGATGGACGTCGTCGAACCGTACGAGTAGCCGAACTCCACCGAGTCGCCCGCCAGCATGTTCATCGCCCCCTTCACGGCGAGGGTCTGGCCGGCGGGGATGACGAGCTTGACGTTGGCCGCCACGTTCACCGTCGTCCCGCTCGCGATCGTGAACCCGGCCGGGAACACGTAGCTCAGCTTCGACGTGTTGGCGCCGATGGCGTCGAGCGCGAGCGTGTCATTCGCCAGGACGCCGGTGGAGAGCGTGCCCGCGTTGATGTTGATGGCGTTGAACGCCGTGTTGTTGGCCAGGTACTGGAGGTCGTTGTAGGGGAGGGCGAGGGCGGCGTTGAAGGTGTTGCCGGTGAGGTCACCGGGGTTGACCACGCTGCCGTCGTCGAGCGAGACCTGGGTGATCGAGAACGTGTTCCCGCTCGCCTTGAGTCGGCCATTGGGGGCGACGGAAATTGCGGCGGTGTAGTTCGCGTTGCCGCCGGTGAAGGTCGAGCCGGTCGCGTTCATGACGCCGTTGACCACGATTCCGGACGGAGCGCTGAAACTCGTACTGAACAGGACGGAGCATCCGGTGCCGAAGGTCAGCGTCCCGCTGTCGGTCAGGGTCTGGGCGTTGATCGTCAGCGAGGACGAGGAGCCGACCGTCATGGTGGCGCCCGCCCCGATCAGCATCGGCCCGGCGAGCGTCGAAGAGGAGCCCGCGCTGAGGCCCAGCGTCCCGGAGAGGACCTGGAGCGTGGTCTTCGCGTCGGTGATCAGGCCGCGGATCGAAGTCGAGGCGTTCGAGTCCAGGTAGACGACGGAGGCGCTGTTGAGACCGGTGATGCTCGCGACGTCACCCGTCTTGGGGACGATGCCGCCGACCCAGTTGTCGCCGAAATCCCAGTCGCCGCCCGTCGGAGCCTTGGTCGTGTTCCAGGCGATCGTCGCCAGCAACGTCCGGTCCTCGAGCGCCTCGGGCCAGGGTTGCAGGCCGACCGACCGGCGACGCTCGGATGATCGCGACCGACTTCGAGGAGCCGAGACCGTCGATCGAGGCCGAAGAGAGCGATTCATGAGTTTCACTCGATGGCAGAGAGGGTGCGCAGGCTGCGGTCGAGTCGTATCGTCGGGGAGCCCGGGCCGGAGCGATTCGTCGTCGATGGTCTGATCAGTACGGCGGATCGGGCGCCCGTCGTGAAATCAGGAGAACGATTGCGGCACAGAGGGAGCGAAACGTGCCCGTGGGCCACGTCCGGGAACCGGTCGGTGAAGAGACGTCCGGAAATTGTCTCGACAGAGCAGGCATGATGTCAAGATGACGATGATGTCACCAAGTCCAAGAAAGAGAGAGCCCTGCCGGCCGATCTCCGGGGAGCCGCCGTCGCCAACGCGAACCATGACGAGCCTCCACGAAGAGATACGAAAGCCATGGACACGGTTGTTGCGAACGCGTCGCCCATAAGTCGCACCGGAGCCGGTCGACTTGCGCGAATTCGGACAACTTCGTTCGATTTTCCGGGGTCCTCGCGTTCCCGGAGGCGGGCCCCGCGGTTAGGGGGAGGACAGGTGGTCGACGGCGGCCGTCAAGACCGGTCGAACCTCCGGGTCGAGCCAGTGTTGAGCGAGGGCTCGCTTCAGAATCCTGCGGAACCGGTCGTCGTCGACGCCAAGGATCCGGGTCTCGCACCGCGTGAACGCCAGCGCGGCGGCCAGGGCGTAGAGGACGTGGGCGACGTCGACGGGCATCGAGGTCATGGGCCTGGCATCCGACCTGGACTCGCGGCCCGCGGCGCGGTGCACCTGCTTGGCGAACACCTTGACCCGTTTCAGGAGCGCGACCAGTTCTTCGAGAGGGAGCCCGGAAACCCGAGAGTCCTTCCCGGCGACGAGGGCCCTGAGGGTGAGCGGGACGGGGATCCGTCCGCCGGGCGTCGCCGACGGCCTGGTCTCGCGGAGGACGGCCGCCAGGGCGGGTCCGACGGATTCCAGGTCGTCCAGATACTCTTGCAGGGGCAGGTTCAGCCAGAGGCCCAGGAGGATCCGCAGCTCATCGTCGAGGATCTCCGGGTCCACCTCCTCGCGGCCGGAGCCCGGGGCGAAGCCGTCCGGGAGGTGCAGCGAGGATCCCGAGACGTCCTCGGGCTCGGGCCTGGGAGCCCGCAGGAAGGCCAGCCAGAGTCGACCGCGAGCCGACCGTGCCGCGATCTCGATCAGCTCTTGAAGCCGTTCCTCCCGGGTCGTGCCGGCGGCGGGATCGCCGGGGATGAGGGCCGGCAGGATCCGCCGGAAGATCCGCTTCACCGTCGTGACGCGGTTATCCAGGATGACCGGGGGCTGGCCGGGGAACATCGCCAGCAGCTCCTCGCGGGTCTTCGGCACGCGACCGGGGAAGAGGGGGGCCAGCACCAGTTCCTCGAAGACGGTCCAGTGCTCCGCCTTGCCGGCGTCGATCAACTGGGAGCGGACGCGTTCGGTCGCGAGGTGGAGCACGCCGAGGGCATAGAGCTCGTCGACGTCGAACGTCGCGGCCTCGGGATCGCCGGCCCGGGGATCGACGTGCTCCTCGATCGGAAAAGGGGCGGGGCGTTCCGGGCGCCGCTGGGTCTTCCGCCATTCGTCGACGGCATGCCGCCTCGCCGCGACGTAGAGCCAGTCCCGGAACCGTCCCGTGATCGCCGGCCGGTTGGCCAGCAGGTCCCGATCGTACATCTTCAGGAAGAACCCGTGGGCGACCTCGTCGGCGCGGGCCTCCCCCACGAACGGCAGGAGGCGGAGAGCGGACCGGATCGGCCGGGAGTAGGCGTCGAGGAACCTGTCCCAGGACCGGAAGTTCTCCTCGGTCGTCGACGGATACATCGCGGGACTCTCCGAGAGGAAGTCGGCTCCGGCATCTGACGGGAGGATACACGCGACCCGGCGGGGACTGCGAGAGGATTCGTCGCCGACCATGCCCCCGGATCGGCCGGGAGCGGTCATGCCTCCGCTTGCGGCGAGGGGCCGTCGATGGTCCGCGATGGAATGCCCGGGTCGAACCAGGCGTAGAGGGCCGGGAGGACGACGAGCTTCAGCAGGGTGCTCGTGATCAGGCCGCCGATCACCACGGTCGCCAGCGGGCGCTGGACCTCCGCGCCGGAGCCGTGGGAGATGGCCATCGGGACGAAGCCCAGGCTGGCCACCAGGCCGGTCATCAGGATCGGTCGCAGGCGGGCCATGGACGCTTCTCTCACGGCCTTCAGGACCGGCTCGCCCTGCTCGACGAGCTGTCGGATGGCCGAGACCAGCACGAGGCCGTCGAGGACCGCCACGCCGGAGAGGGCGATGAAGCCAACCCCCGCCGAGATGCTGAAGTTCAGCCCGCGGAGCCAGAGCGCCAGCACCCCGCCGATGGCGCCGAGGGGCACGGACAGGAAGATCAGCAGCGCCAGGCTGATCGATCCGAAGGTGGCGTAGAGCAGCAGCATGATCAGGGAGAGGGCGATCGGCACGACGATCGTCAATCGCCTGGTGGCCGACTGGAGGTTCTCGAACGTCCCGCCCCATTCGAGGCGGTATCCGCGGGGCAGGGTCACTTCGGCCGCGACCCGCTTCTGCGCCTCGGAGACGAACGAGGCGAGGTCACGGTCGCGGACGTTGCACTGGACCATGGACCGCCGCCGCCGGTCCTTCCGCCAGACCTCGTAGACGCCGTCCACGAGCCTGATATCGGCCACCGACTCGAGGTCCACCTGCGGGCCTCCCGACGTGGTCAGGAGCAGGCTGCGGATCGCCTCCACGTCCTGGCGGTACTCCGGCGCAATCCGCACCTGGAGGTCGAATCGGCGCTCGCCCTCGACCACCTGGCCGACGACCTTGCCGCCGAGGGCGGCGCCGATGTCGAGCACCTCCGCGCCGTCGATCCCACGGCGGTCGATCCGCTCGCGGTCGATGTCGATCTCGAGGAACGGCAGGCCGCCCAGCGTCTGGGCCTTGACCTCGCTGGCGCCGGGGACCGACCGGAGGACCTCGGCCAGGGCGTTGGACTTCTCCTGGAGGACGTCCAGGTCGTCGCCGAAGAGGCTCAGCCCCACGTCGGCCCGCACACCGGCCAGCAGGTCGTTGAATCGGAGCTCGATCGGCTGGGTGAAGGAGAGGAACGTCCCCGGCAGGACGCGACCGCCCAGCTCCTCGATGGCCCGGATCAACGCGTCCCGGTCGTGGACCTTCGTCCATTGGGCGGGGGGATGGAGCAGGACGAACACGTCGGTCAGGTTCACGCCCGCCGGGTCGATGCCGATCTCCGGCCGGCCGGTCCGGCTGACCACCGATCGGATCTCGTCGGGGAAGGCCGATCGCAGCGCCCGCTCGAAGAGCGTGGTGTCCTCGATCCCCTCGGCGAGGGCCGAGTCGGGGGGACGGACCAGGACGACGACCAGGTCCCCCTCGTCGAGCTTGGGGATGAACTCGCCCCCCAGCCGCAGGGCGATCGGCACGGTCGCCGCCAGAGCGACGATCGCCATCAGCGCGACGGGCACCGGGTGTCGGATCACCCAGCCCAGCGGGCCCAGGTAGGCCCGCTTCGCCAGGCGGATGGGGAGGGTCTCGCGCTCCGAAGTCCCGGGACGGAGGAAGAACGACGCGAGGACCGGCGTCGCCGTCAAGGACAGCAGCAGCGACCCGCTCAGCGCGAAGATCACCGTCAGGGCCATGGGCCGGAACATCTTCCCCTCCACCCCCTCGAGCGCCAGGATCGGCAGATGCACCAGCGTGATGATCCCGACCCCGAAGACGACGGGCTTGCGGACCTCCCTGGTCGCCGCGCGGACGACCTCCACCGCCCGCTCTCCCGGGCGGGCATGGGAGAGCCGATGGACGATGTTCTCCATGACGATCACGCCGCTGTCGACGATCAGGCCGAAGTCGATCGCACCGAGGCTCATCAGGCTCCCCGCCACGCCGAAGTAGAGCATCAGCTCGCCCGCGAAGAGCATGGACAGCGGGATCGCCAGGGCCACGATCAGCCCGGCCCGGAGGTTCCCCAGGAGCACGAGCAGCACGGCGACGACGAGGACGCCCCCCTCGGCGAGGTTCCGCGACACCGTGGCAATGGTCCGCTCGATCAGCGCGGCGCGGTCGTAGAAAGGGTCGATGACGACCCCCTCGGGCAGGCCCTCCTGGATCTCGGCCAGCTTCTCCTTGATCCGGTCGACGACGACGCGAGAGTTCTCGCCCATGAGCATCAGGACCGTCGCGGTGGCGGCCTCACCCCGGCCATCGCGGGTCACGGCGCCGGCGCGGATCATGGGGGCGAACCGCACCTCCGCCACGTCCCGGACGTGGATCGGCGTGCCGGTCGGCGTGGTCTCCAGGAGCACGTCCCCGAGTTCCTTCAGGTCCTTGACCAGGCCGACGGTGCGGATGACCCGCTGCTGCCCGTTCTGCTCCAGGTAGCCGCCGCCGGAGCTCCCGTTGTTCCGCCGGATCGCCTCGAAGACCCGGGCCACGGAGATCCCCCGGCTGATCAGCTTCTGGGGATCGAGGCGCACCTCGTAGGTCTTCAGCTCGCCGCCGAAGGCGTTGACCTCCACCACGCCGGGGATGCTCTTCAGCGGCCGGGCGACGTCCCAGTCGAGGATCGTCCGCAGCTCCATCAAGGATCGCTTCACCTCGGCATCGTCGGCGTTGCGGACCTCGAACTGGAAGACTTCGCCCAGGCCGGTGGCGATCGGCCCCATCTCCGGCTGGCCGTATTCCGCGGGGATCTGCGAGCGGACCTGGACCAGACGCTCGCTCACCTGCTGGCGGGCCCAGTAGATGTCGATCCCCTCCTCGAAGACCACGGTGACGCCGGAGATGCCGAACTGCGAGAACGAGCGGACCTCCTGCACGCGGGGGATGCCGTTCATCGCGTTCTCGACCGGGACGGTGATGAATCGCTCCACCTCCTCCGGGCCCAGCGCCGGCGCGTTGGTCAGCGCCATGACCTGGACGTTCGTGATGTCCGGCACCGCATCGATGGGCAGCCGAAAGAGGGCGTAGGCGCCGGTGCAGGCCAGTGCCAGCACCAGCAGGATCACCACCGAGCGGCTGCGCAGGGAGGCATCAATCAGGCGATCGAACATGTCGCTTGCCCCTGAGATGGGGGGAGATCGGGCGGTTGGAAGGCCGGGCGTGGCGTGACCGCGGCGGCCCCGCCGAGGCGCGGCAGGCCGCCGACGAATGCCGATCGCGAGAGTCTGCGAAGGGGGGCGGGCGAGGTGGGATCAGAAGAGGAGACGACAGAGGCTCAGGAAGCGCGGGCTGTCGGCCCATTCGACCAGGAGGATCGGGCCGATGATCCATCGAACGGAAGCCGGGACATGCGTGGTCACGGCCGGGAGGACGATCCGCTCGAGCGGGCGGTATCCCGGGTCGTGCGCGTCACCCGGGTCATCCGGGCAATCGTCCTCCGGCTCGTCCGGGATCTCGATCTCGTCGTCCAGCGCCGACGACATGCCGGATGAGGCTTCCTCGGTCGTCCGGGTGGACGGCCCGGAATGCTCGCCGGCGCACCGCGATCCGACCGACGACCAGGCGGGCGTGGCGGAGTAGAGGAGGGCCAGGGTCAGGAATAGAAACACCTTCGGCATGGGCGGTCGGAACGGCTCCACATACCACCCGAGCGGGGGGGGAGACGGGACGGCGACGAACCTTTGCGGATTGTAGAAAACGATCACCGGGGCGTCCACACGGATCCTCACGGTCGCGTGGACGCCCCGCTGCGGGAGGCCTCGCGTGTTCAGCCGCTGAAGTGCGTCGGGCCGGCGAGGACCTGCCACTTCTGCTCATCGCGGCCATCCCAGGGCGCGGTCCGGATCTGGATCTCGTCGCCGTCCTTATCCGCGGTGAGGGCCTTGCCGGTCGCCGCATGTTCGATCCGGTACAGGTCGCCGCCCAGCGGGATGAACTTCCACCGCTGCTCGGCGGTGGGCTCGGAGGATGGGGTCACCTGGAGGACCTGGGACCCGGAGTCCCTGGCGGAGTCGGCCGGCTCGAAGGTCTTGCTCGTGAAGTGGTTGATCAGCCGTGCGCCCTCGTCGGCCGGCTCGACCTTCCAGGTCAGGCACTTCCAGTCGGTCCTCGGGTAGAGCACGATCGGCGTCTTCTCCCGATTGCTCGCGCCGCGGGGGCGGAGGACCATGTCCGAGTCCGCGAACTTGACGTTGCGGATCTGGTACGAGCCCTTCGCCAGGCCGGCCTTCCCGTCCTCCGGCCTGGCCCCGTCATCGCCGCGCGTCCCGGCCGCCGCGGACGTCAGGCAGACGAGGACGGCGAGCGAGCTCGCCGAGAGTCCCGCGGCCGATATCCATCCGAGCTTCTTCACCTGAATCTCCCTCACCGTAACGATCGCGATTGCGCCGCCGCCGACGTCGGCGGCGTGAGCTGCACGATCCCCACATCAATATACTGCCCCCCGCCGTTCTGATGGCAGTGGACGGCGAGGACGTTCCGGCCGGTGCGGAGGGCGGCGAGGGCCGCGGGGGCGATCGGGACCTCATCATAG
>NZ_JAALJH010000095.1 GCF_011064615.1 Aquisphaera insulae
AGACCATCGACCCGCGGGGAGTGGTGCTCGCCTCGAAATCCACCGGCAGGTCGGAATCGCCTGCCTCGACCTTCCTCTTCAAGCCACCCGTCATTCGCCTGGGCGGTGAGCCCAGGCCTCTTTCCTCGTTCCGCGCGGGTCAACGTCCTCGCTCCAGGACCGCCGAAGGTCGTCTACGACCCGGCATGGCGTGTGGGTGGATGCATGGGTCTTGGGGGCTGTCGCCCTCCCAGTCCGGAAAGATCTGAAATTCTCGATCGGTGTCAGCACGACACACCGGTTCGGATTCTATTCTCCTCCTAAACAGACGCGAGATGCTTCCGTCGATGCAGCGGCGAAACGGCCAGAGGCGATGTATGCCGTAGGTCACCTGCCGCGTTCGGCCCCGGGCCTACTGCGGACTCGACGGTCCCCGACTCCTGCGAGCGGCCGCCAACCTCCCATTCGACATAGGGTCCCGGGAAGGGAAATCCGCCCTGCCGGCCGTCGCGGCGCGACGTCCGAAGTTGCGGGGAAGGCATGGCCCCCCGGATCGAAGGCGGCGACTCGGCCCCACTCTCCACGGAGATCGTCAGCTCATGTTTTCACATCAGGATTGCGGATCGACGTCTCGCCTCGCGAATCGACGGCGGTGCACTCGCAGCAGGTCGCGACTCCCGGAGGTCGGTGCCCTGGAGGAGCGGCAGCTCCTGACGCTGCCGACCGCCATCGTCCCCGGCCAGATCTACCAGGACGTGGCATTCCTCGACGCTCGCGGCAATACCGTCGAGATCGCGGTCAACGGCACGACGACCGGTGCCGCCGGCTTCACGGTCCGTCTCGCCGGAGACGCCACCAGCCTTGCCGACGTGGATTCGCTCAACCTCGTCGGCCTGAGCGGCCAGAACGGCCTCAGCATCACCGTCACCCCGAACGAGTTGACGATCAACGCCGGCAGCGACTACTACAACAAGATGTTCAGCGCCGGGTACACGAACATCGCCAAGATCACCGCGGCCGATGACACCACGACCCTCGGCAACATCCAGCTCGGCGCGGCCATCGTCGGGGACATCAACCTGCCGAACGTGGCGATGGGGCGCATCACGCTCGACACCGGCATGGTCACGTACGTCGATCGCGTGAACACCTCGACGCTCGCCTCCTCCAGCAGCAACTCTCCCACGATCACGATCACCAGCCCGTTGACGGGGGAGCAGGAGATCGTCGATGAGAACATGGTCGGTGCGGGCGGCCAGTACAACCCGGCTGCCGGGCTGATCGACCTCTACAATGTGGAGGCCAAGAGCATCAGCTCGATCGTCGTCAACGGGTCGATCAGCGCGACGACGAACGACCCGTTCGACGAGACTCAGCTCACCAACGACCTGCGCGGGATCGTCGACGTGTCGGGGAACATCGGATCGATCGTCGCACCTCGGGGCGCTCTGCGAAACGCGGTCCGTGCGGGGGGGATCGGGTCCATCCAGATCGGCCAGATCAACGGGGAGATCACCACCAGGGACGTCTCGCAGCCGCTGACCATTGCCCTCCCGCTCCAATTCACGGGCTTCCTGAACGTCGCCGGCCATCTGAACCTGGGGTTCGCCGGCTCGACCGCCGAAAAGGACACGGGGAACATCTCGGCCGGTGGCGGCATCTCCGGCTCCGACCCGTCGCAGGCCGACTCCATCTTCGTGCCGGACAAGCTGGCGACGTCCATCGTCGACACCAGCACGACGCAGGGGATTGCCGACATCGTATTCAACGGGACGGCCTTCTCGCGCTGGTATTCGGCGTCCAGCATCGGCAACATCACGGCGCAGGTGCTCGATGCCTCCTCGCTGTTCGAGGCGGGCACGGACATCGGCGACGTCGAGATGCTGATGCCCACGACGGTCGCCACCGGGACGGCCGCCCAGACCCAGACCCGCTCGGCGGTCAACCTGGACGGCTTCATCAAGGCCGGCGGGAACATCGGCGACGTCAAGTCGGCCACCGGGATCAAGGCCCAACTGATCGCGGGCGGCAACATCGGGACCATCACGGGGGTCTCCGGGGGCCTCGAGTCCACGGTCGTGCTCGCCGGCGGTAACATCGGCGACATCACCGTCTACCAGCCGGCGGTCTCCCTCACCGAGATCAGCGCCGGCGGGGAGATTGGCGATATCCGGGCCTACTCCGGATCGATCGGCTGGCGGGTCAAGGCCCACGACATCGGCAATATCCTCGTGGACGCGGGGTCGCTCAACCTGGCCGTGTTCGTCGCGGCGAACGACCTCGGCGACGTCACCGTCACGAACCCCGATCAGACCGCGATGGATGGCGGCAGCCTCATCGCAGGGCACAACATCGGCGACGTGACGGTCTACGCCTTCAACGGGACGGCGATCGACGGGACGCTGATTCAGGCCGGAAATCGCATCTCCAGCGTGACGGGCATCTCGTACGGCTCGGTCATCCTGCCCTCGGTCTCGGCCGGGGTCCCCTCGTCGGTCGCTCACACCAACAACGGGATCAATCAGGCCCAGATCCTGGCCGCCGAGATGGGGGCGATCAAGGGGCAAGGCTACGTGGGCACGGGCCTCTACAAGGTCGTGATCCACGCTCAGGTCGGCAACATCGACTCGATCACGGGGATCGGAAACGGCGACGGCATCTACGAGCCGGTCGTCGTCGCCGAGGGCGGCATCGGGCCGATCACCGGCCAGTCGACGGTCCTCGGCAGCGGCATCGAAGGTGGGAGCTTCGACGCCAACGGGAAGACCTCCGCCTCCCTGGGCACCATGGGCCAGATCACGGCCCAGGGCGGTCCGGCCGGAGGGGACGGGATCTACGGCACCCGCTTCCAGGCGTCCAACCGGATCGCGGGAATCGACAGCACGGTCAACGCCAACGGCGGCGACGCCCTCTATGCGATCTCCACGTACGCCCAGAGCTACGGCGACATCAAGGCTCTCGTCCTGGGCGGGCAGACCGGCAACGGTATCATCGACTCCTCGCTCCGCGCCTGGACCGACTACGAGAACAACCGCCCGGATGTGCAGGTGGACGGCATCTACGTCGATGTACGGTCGGGCCTCGGGATGGGCATCAGCAACTCGATCTTCCAGGTGAAGGGCGACATCACCAACCTCCAGGTGAAGGCCCTGAATGGGTCGGCCATCTCGAGGAGCAATTTCAGCATCTCCCAGGGGGACTTCGGCCGAATCTACGCCGAGTCGATCAACAGCGGTACGGCGATCTCGAACAGCATCTTCATGGCCGATAACGGGTCGATCACCTCGGCCCGCGACCAGGCTAGCGCGCTGACCTCGGGGATCACGGCGATCGCCAGCGGGACCTCGATCCTCTCCGACGCCATCTCGGGCTCGTCGTTCACGGCTGACGGCAACATCGGCTTCATCTCGGCCACGACCAAGGGGGGCACGGCGATCAGCGGCTCGATCTTCGTGGCCGATTCCGACTACGGCAACTCCATGAACGGGCCGAACCTCCCCAACACGACGCCGGATACCACCGACCTGGGGGCCATTTTCGGCATCTACGCGAAGACGGCAGGCCAGCACCTCGTCAGCTCCGCGGGCATCTCCGGCTCGAGCTTCGAGGGCGAGCGGATCGACAGCATCACGGTCGAGGTGACCGATCGGGAGCAAGGCGGGGCCGGCATCTCCGCCTCGATCTTCAACGGCCGAAACGCCGTCTACGACAACAACGGCAACTTCAACAACGCGGGGACCATCGGCACGATCACCGTCGTCGACGGCTCGCTCCGTGGCAACGGGATCGAGGACAGCCAGTTCCTCGCCGGGGCGGCGGGCTCGATCGGCAACATCAACGTCACCACGCTGGGCGGCGCTGGCATCCGTAACAGCGAGTTCCGCGCCTCGCAGTTCGACTACGATCAGAGCCTGTTCACCTCGACGATCGGCAACATCACGGTGACCACCGGGCGATCGAGCACCGGACTGCTTCCCGTGCAGCCGCCGCCGAATGACGGCTGGACCCTCCTGGCCGCGGGCATCGATACCAGCTATTTCGCGGCCGACGCCGGCATCGGCAATCTCAACGTCAACTCGATCGGGACAGGAGTCTTCCTCTCCGCCTTCCTGGCCGATTTCGACGTCCTGACGCGATTCGGTACGATTCCCGGGTTCATCCTCCCCTTCTTCGCGGACAACGTGCCCGGCAACATGGGCAACGTGAACATCACGACGAACGGGCGATTCGCGTTCGGGTCGGTCTTCTCCGTGTATAGCGGTGCGAGCGTCGGCAACATCAACATCAACATCTCCCCCCTCAACAGCGGACAGCAAGTTGGCTCCGCCGCGGCCGCCCTGACGACGCCCACGTCTGCGGACGTCACCCTCAACGTCCCCGACCTGACCGCGAGCAAGGCCGGCACCCTTGTCAACTTCCTGACCAACGCCGCGTCGTTCTCGCTCCGATCGATCATCGGGCCTTCGGCCAGCGCCGGCAGCCTCTATCTCGCGACCGACGGCGACATCGGCCGGATCAATGTCGCCAACGCCGGCCCGGGTTTCGACTCCTTCGTCTCGGGATACATCGCCCTGCCGTATGGCAACTATGGCCCGGTCGCGCCGTTCGACTCCTCGTTCCTGAACGTCTTCTGGGGCCGCGCACGCAAGGCCGCCGGTGCCCAGGAGCCCGCGAGCGTGGCGCCCAACAGCCTCACCGCGCCTGCCAGCAGCACCTACCGCGCCGGCGACACGCTGTACTTCAGCGTCGGATTCACAGGCTCGGTCAACGTCACCGGACAGCCGTCGATCCCGGTCCAGGTCGGCTCGGTCATCCGTCAGGCGCTATACGATTCGGGGAGCGGCGCCTCGCAGCTACGCTTCAGCCTGCAGTTGGAACCGGGCGATTCCGGCGACGTCTTCATCCCCGCCGGCACGGTCCTCCACACCGAGCTGAGCGACCGGATCACCGAGAGCGCGACGGGCATGGAGCTCACGGAGCTCGCGGTCCCGTCCCTGAGCCCTGGAACCATCCGGATCGACTCGACGGCGCCGACGGTCGTCAGCGTCTCGCCGATCCAGCACGCCGGGAAGCGGTACAGCGTCGGCCAGTTGCTCTCGATCGACGTCACCTTCAGCGAATCGGTGATCGTCTCCGGCTTCCCGATCATCCCGCTGACGATCGGGGGCATGAACCGGGCCTTCACCTACGCCGGAGGCAGCGGAACCAACACGCTCCACTTCACGTACCGGCTGACTCGAGCGGACCTCGCAGGGGCGAAGTCCGCGACGACGACGGGGCAGATCGTCCTGCCCACCGGCGTCTCGATCACCGACGCGGCGGGGAACAAGGCCTCGCTCCCGCCCCTGAGCTCGACGACGACCTCCGTCTCGACCACGACGACCAAGACGACCGCTTCCAGGCGGATCGTCGCTCGGACGAAGGCCGTACACCCTGCCGGGCCGCTCGCCGCGAAGCGTCGCGTCGCGGTCGGCCGGAAGGTGTGATTGCGTTCCGCTCAGGAACCGGGTGAGGGCTCGGGACATCCCGGGTATCGACGATGGAATCGGCGGCCTCCACGCCGAGGACATGCGTCGATACTCTGGGTGTCCCGTCTCCATTCCCATCGGCCCGTTTCCTCGACGGCCGATGCGGCAAGGGCTCCGATCCACGCGATCGAGGACGGACGGGGCGAGTGCGGGCCGTCGCGCTCCTGGAGGCGGGATGGAAGTTCCCAGCATCCAGGTTGAGAGTCTGACGGTGATCCAGGAGAGTTGAATGGGAACCGGCGTCAGGTCGGCTCCGCAGGCCCATGAGCCCCGACTCCGCAGGGGCGTGATGCTGAGAATGGGCCAGATCCAGGGAAGAAAGGGACGGTCGTGGGTGAACACCGGATCCGACTTCGAGCCGCCTGGGAATGCACCGTGGAGGGTGCCGATCCGGCCGTCACGACGCGCTTGACCCTGCCCGCCTCGATCGCGGCGCTCCCCGGCCGCCGCCTGAAGCTGACGCGACGATTCGGGTGCCCCCCGGCCGAGTCGACGACGCAGGAGGGATCCCCGATCCTCGTCCTGGAATCGGTCCCGGGGCTCGTCTCGGTGGTCCTCAATGGCCAGCAGATCGGGATCGTCGGTGCCGATCGAACCGCCGTCACGCTTCGCTTGCCGCGGATCGAGCCGCGGAACCTGCTCGAATTGATGGTTGATCTCGATCGGGTTCGCCGATCCATGGCCGAGGGACGGGCGCCCGAGGATCCCCCCGAGGCCTGGGGAGATGTCGCCCTGGTCTTCCGGTCGGGAGGATGATCGACGGCATCGTCCCTCGGGGGCATCGCGTCTCGGCTCCGCCCCTTGGCCGCCGGACCATGGACCGCTACCATGAGCAGGAGGGGACGGGCTTCCGCGACAAACATCCCGGGGATGGACCGCGCATGAACGACGTCGACCGTGAGTCGGTTCGCAAGACCTACCAGTTGTGCCGACTCAGCTACTTCTTCCTCTCGGCCTCGCTGGTGCTCGCCTCCATGGCCGCGATCATCCTGACGGCCGCAATCCTCGGGGATCGAAGGCTCATCCTCTGGTACAGATCCTCCCCCCTGAGCGAGTGGATCTCCACCATCATCGTCTGGGCCATGCTCCTCGGAACCATGCTGCTCTGGGGCCGCTGGGAACAGAAGAGCTGGCAGCGCCGGGTCGGCCTCCTGCTGCTCATGTGCCTCGTCGACCTGGTCCTCTGGTTCATGGAGCGGTCCGCGGCCCAGGGGAATGGTGCGATCGGTTGGTTCCCCGACAACCTGGGCCTGGCTCTCGGCTGGGCCGAGTTCGCGCTGGTCGCCAGCCTGACGGGGGATTACCTCGTCCACCTGGGCGCGGAGCGGGCGGACGAATCCGCCCGATCGATCCGCTCACTGGCCGCCACCGGCGCCGTGGTCTGGATGCTCCATTTCTGCGAGGCCACCAACTGGGACGGCGGCTGGCCCCTGCAGGCCCGCATGCTCGGGCCCCAGGGGCAGCTTCTTTTCCTTGGCTGGCACCTGATCTGGACCATCTGCCTGATCCAGGTCTCCGCCCTGGTGCTCGCCGCGTTCAGCCACTCCAACCGCGTGCTCGGGGAGATGGAGAAGGAGGATCGGGAGAGCGACCCGCTCGCACACCCCTCCGAGTCCTCCCACCGCGACCTGCTGGCGACCATGCCCTCGCGAGGAACCGGCCCCTTCATGTGAGGACGAGGCTGCTCGCTCGTTCACCGGCTGCCGGCCGGGAGCAGCTCGCGGAGCGACTTGGGCAGGGGGAAGTGGACGTTCTCCTCGCGGACGTACGCCTCTTCCATCGTGGCCCCGTGGTTCCGGACCAGGTAATCGACGCATTCCTGGACCACGTCCTCCGGGGCCGACGCACCGGCGGTGATGAGGACGGTCCCCACCCCCTCGAACCACTCCGCGCGGATCTCCGAGACCCCGTCGATCAGGTGGGAGGGGACGCCCAGCGAGAGCGCGATCTCGGCCAGCCGCCGGCTGTTCGAGCTATTCTGGCTCCCCAGGACGAGGACCAGGTCGGAGCGTGAGGCCAGCTCCCGCACCCCCTCCTGGCGGTTCTGGGTCGCGTAGCAGATGTCGTCCTTGGGCGGGTTCGCGATCTGCGGGAACCGCCGCCGGAGCGCCGCGATGACGAGGTTGGCGTCATCCACGCTGAGGGTGGTCTGGGTGAGATAGGCGAGCTTCTCCGGGTTGCCGATGTCGAGCTTCTCGACGTCCTCGGCCGTCTCCACCAGGACCATCTGCTCGGGCGCCTCGCCCATGGTGCCGATGACCTCGTCGTGCCCCTCGTGGCCGATCAGGAAGATCGTGTAGCCCTCGCGGGCGTACTTGATGGCCTCGAGATGCACCTTGGTGACCAGCGGGCACGTCGCGTCCACGGCCACGAGCCGCCGGCCCCGCGCCTGCTCGCGGATCTGCGGCGAAACGCCGTGGGCGCTGTAGAGCAGCGGAGAGCCCTCGGGCACCTCGTCGAGCGACTCCACGAAGACCGTCCCGCGGCCCTTGAAGCGGTCCACCACGTACTTGTTGTGGACGATCTCGTGATAGACGTAGACCGGCGGTCCGAAGAAGTCGAGGGCGCGCTCGAGGCACTCGATCGCCATGTTCACCCCCGCGCAGAAGCCTCGGGGATTGGCCAGGATGATTCGCATCGGGGACGGGACTCCTCCATCGTTCCGGTCGGCGTGGAATGCTCCCTATCGTAGGCGAGCCGGCGCCGGCTGGGAAGGCGAATGGATGCCCCGGGGCCGTGTCCTCCTGCAGTCGAGTAGGATCGATCATCCCGGCTCGGAAGCTTCGCCGGCCGCGGGCCTCCGGAGGAGCAGGCTTAGTGCCACGGCCGCGAGGAGGAGCACGCCCGACAGATAGAACGCGGCGTCGAGGCTCCCGAATGCGTCCTTGAGGTATCCGGCCAACTGGGGCACGAAGAACGCGATGCCCCACCCCAGGAAGACGAAGCCGTAGTTGAACCCCAGGTTCCTCGGGCCGAAGAAATCGGCCGTGAACGCCGGCAGCAGGGCGAGTGCTCCCCCGTACTGCCAGTAGGAAAGGCCGACCGCCAGGAAGAGGAGCGGCACGCTCCCCGAGGCCAGGATCCTCGGCATCAGCAGCAGGCATGTCGCCGCGACGACCCCGTTGATCAGGTAGGCGTTGGAACGCCCGATCCGGTCCGAATACGAGCCGGTACCGACCCGCCCCAGCGCGTTCACGAGCCCGCCGAATGAGGCGAGGATCCACGCGTTGGAGGCGAAGAACGGCAGCGACCCGGCCGCCGCATTGAGCAAGGGGGTGGCGTTGGCGATGACCAGGAGGCCCGACTGGGCCGATCCGATGAAGAGGAAGACGAGCCCGTAGAATTGCCGGGTCTTGAGCATCTCGGACGCGGTCCAGTCCGTCGTCGCCATGGACGTCGTCGTCGCGGCGGCCGGCGCCGGCGGGACGTATCCGGCGGGCGGAAGCACGAGGAACTGGGCGGAGACGACGATCACCAGCGCGAAGAGGCCGCCGAGTGCCAGGAAACTCCCCGAGAGGCCGTAGGACGCGATCAGACTCTTGGCCAGCGGAGCGATGTAGATCGCCGCGGCCCCGTAGCCCGCGACGACCAGCCCGACCACGACCCCGCGACGATGGGGGCCGAACCACTTCACGGCCGCGGGCGTGGTCGCCGCATAGCCGAATCCCATGCCGATGCCGCCGAGCACCCCGAAGCCGAGGAGGAGGCCGATATAGGATTTCATCAGCGCCGACACGACGCACCCCGAGGCGAGGAAGAGCCCCCCCAGCAGGGCGCCGAACCTCGGGCCGTACCGATCCTGGATCCGTCCCCCGGGGATCATCATCAGCGCGAAGATCATCCCGCAGGCGGCATAGGCGGAGGTGGCCTGGGCGTCGGTGAGGTAGGTCCACCCCGCGTCCAGCCCGGACATCGGCGAGCCCGCGGGATGCGCCTTGCCCCCGAGGAGCCTGGCCTTCCAGACGCTCCACGCGTAGAGGATCCCCAGGCACAGATTGACCGCCATCCCGGCGACAACCACCCCCCATGCCTTCAGCGGAATCCCGGGCTCTCGTTCCATGCCGTCTCCTCGGGCCAGGGCCGAAAAGAGATGCAGCATAGCCTGAGGGTTGGCGCGATGCAAAAGGGCCGTGGCTGCCGCCTGATCTTCCGGAGACTGGCGGGCACCGGGCCCACGCCCCCCGTTTCAGGACGAACAGCGAGGGATCGGTCCGGGGCTTCCTCCGCGAGCGTGATCGCTACTTCACGATCAGGTCGTTCGAGTTGATGTTGTAGCCGACCAGCACGGCCTTCTCTCCGTCCATTTCGAACGTGAAGACCTCGGTCCCCGAACCCTTCTCGAACGTCGTGGTCTGGTTCAGCACGACCGTCGTCGTGAGATTGAACGACCGGACGTTGAAGCCGGCGTTCACGGACTGGACGACCTTCCCCAGCTTGCGCTCGACGGCGCCGAGCAGATCGAGGAACTGCTTCTCGGCCGCGGCACCCTTCATCTTTGAGTGGCTGGCGGAATAGATCTCCGCGAGCTTGCCCTGGTTGTAGAGCGTGTGGAACTCGGCCACCCCCCGCTCGGCTGCTTCCTTGCCATGGAACAGGCCGCCACAGCCGGAGGCGAGGAGCACGAGGCTGAGGAGAGGGACGGTTGACAGGCTTTTCATGATGGTGCGAGCTCGATTGACCTGGGGTGGAGAAAAATCCGTCGCGCGCCGCGTGACGATCACGCGAGAACTCTCGTGGCGGACCGCGTCACTTGCCCTCTTGCAGGCCCGACTCATGACCCAACTTCAACGTGCCGCGATCGATGCCCGCTTTCGAGGGGGCGTAGACCGATTCCGATGCACGGACGGGATGCCGTCCGGCATCAAGGGATTCGTACCGAGTTCGACGCCATCGACCGGATTCCTGGATTCCGTGCCGAGTCGGCTCGGGCGTCGCTCGCCGGCCGACTCGTCCGCCCTGGTCGGATCGTAACGACCCTGCCGGCCCGAGAGATCCCGTCGGCTCTCGCTCTTCTGGAAAGCCCACGCCCGCGTCTGCTAGAATCCGGATCCGGCGGCGATTGGTCCCGGACCATCGGCCGAGGGGCGAGCATTGATGAGCGACGATCGACGCGAGGTGGCCTCGGCCGACGAGACCGCGGCCCTGATCGAGCGGATGGCCGCCGCGGTCTGGGCGGGTCGCCGCCCGGGCTCGCCGTTTTACCTGGTGGGCGTCCGGACGCGTGGCGCGGCGCTGGCGGAGCGGCTGGGGCAGGAGCTGTCCCACATCGGCGGCGACACGATCGCGGTCGGCGCCGTGGACATCACGCTCTACCGCGACGACCTGGGCGAGGGCCGGCGCTGGCCGGTCCTGCGCGGGACCGAGATCCCCTTCGCGGTCGATGAGGCGGAGATCATCCTCGTCGACGACGTCCTGTTCACGGGCCGCACCATCCGGGCCGCGATGAACGCCATCTGCGACCTCGGCCGGCCGGGGCGGATCCGCCTGGCCGTCCTGGTGGACCGCGGCCATCGCGAGCTGCCGATCGAGCCCGAAGTCGTCGGGCTCAAACTGGCCACCGGCCGCCACGACCGGGTTCGCGTCCGGCTCCGGCCGCTCGACCCCGCCGACGAGATCGTCCACGTCGGGGCCGATCCCGCCCACGGCCCCACGTCCCCCGAGAGGAGGCCCTCCCCGTGAGCATCTCCACCGGCGTCGAGACCGAGCCGGGATCCCCGCCGGCCGCGGCCAATCCCGCCGCCACCTGGACCCGCCGCCACCTGCTGGGCCTCGAGGACCTCTCCGCCGAGGAGATCGTGGCCATCCTGGACACGGCCGAGTCGTTTTCCGAGGTCTCGAAGCGGAGCCGCAAGAAGGTCCCTGCGCTCCAGGGCCGGGTCGTCTTCAACCTCTTCTTCGAGAACTCGACGAGGACCCGGACGAGCTTCAGCCTCGCCGCCAAGCGGCTCTCGGCCGACACCCAGGACTTCACCGCCAGCTCGTCCAGCCTCTCCAAGGGCGAGACCTTCATCGACACCGCCAAGAACATCGAGGCCATGGGCGCCGACATCATGGTCGTCCGCCATTCGACGCCGGGCGCGCCCCACCTCCTCTCGCAGCACGTGAAGTCCGCGATCATCAACGCGGGCGACGGCGCCCACGAGCACCCGACCCAGGGGCTGCTCGACCTGATGACGATCCGCAAGGCGAAGGGCTCCATCGCCGGGCTCACGGTCGGCCTCCTCGGCGACATCGCCCATTCGCGGGTCGCCCGATCCAACATCTGGGGGCTCACCAAGCTCGGGGCGAAGGTCATCGTCTGCGGCCCCCCGACTCTCGTCCCCAGGTCCATGGAGAAGCTCGGCGTCGAGATCGCCTACAACCTCGACGCCATCCTCCCCCGGTGCGACGTCGTCAACGTCCTCCGGATCCAGTTCGAGCGGCAGCAGGGCGGCCTCTTCCCGTCGGTGGGCGAGTATTCCCACTTCTACATGATGACCGAGGAACGCGTCCGCAAGGGCAAGCCGGACCTCCTCCTGCTGGCGCCGGGGCCGATCAACCGCGGCGTCGAGCTGACTCCCGAGGTGGCCGACGGCAAGCACTCGGCCATCCTCGACCAGGTGACCAACGGGCTGGCCGTCCGGATGGCGGTGCTCTACCTGCTGAGCGCCCGGATGGAAATGAAGACGAACAGCGGAAATGCGGACTAACCACAGAGGCACAGAGGACACAGAGAAGACGGGGGGACGAGAAGAAAGGGATGAAGACAGGGGTAAAAGCGGCGGGAACGCATGTGAAACCGTCAAGCAATTGGGCGAGACCGCTGATTTCCAGAATCTTCAAGCCTTACAATCCATAATTGGATCTTGATGTTTTTCGGTTCTTCTCTTCCCCCCGTCTTCTCTGTGTCCTCTGTGCCTCGGTGGTTGGTTCGTATTGCATTTCTCCTTTGTCTGCGGCGGCCGTGAGGGGATGGACGATGGGTGAGCTTTCCTTGCCGACGATCCGGATTGCCGGGGGGCGCGTGATCGACCCGGTGGACTCGCGTGACGAGATCGGCGACGTCTGGGTGGGACGGGGGCAGATCCTCCCGTCCGGGGCGGCGTCGGACGAGGCCGAGGTGGTCATCGACGCTCGCGGCCTGATCGTCTGCCCGGGGCTGATCGACGTGCACGTCCACCTCCGGGAGCCGGGGAACGAGGAGGATGAGACGATCGCCACGGGGGCCGCCGCGGCGCTGGCCGGCGGCGTGACGTCGGTCGCCTGCATGCCCAACACGATCCCGCCGATCGATACCCAGGCCGCGGCCGAGTTCGTGGTCCTCCAGGGACGGCGGGCGCGGCAGGCCAATGTCTACCCCGTCGGCGCCGTGAGCAAGGGACGGAAGGGGGAGGAGCTCGCCGGCCTCGGCCAGCTCGTCGCGGGGGGGGCCGTCGCCTTCACGGACGACGGGGCGCCGGTCGCGTCCGCGGCCCTGATGCGGCGGGCGCTCGAATACTCGAAGATGTTCGACCGGGTGATCATGCAGCACTGCCAGGTGCCCGAGCTCACCGTCGGCGGCGTGATGAACGAGGGGTTCGAGTCCATGCGGCTGGGCCTCGGCGGCATGCCGGCGGCGGCCGAGGACATCATGGTCGCCCGCGACATTCGCCTGGCGGAGATCACCGGCGGCCGGCTCCACATCCAGCACATCTCCACCGAGCGCTCGGTCGAGCTCGTCCGCGAGGGCAAGCGGCGCGGGGTGAAGGTCACGGCCGAGGCCTGCCCGCACCATTTCTGCATGACCGACGAGAAGCTCCGGACCTTCGATTCGAACTACAAGATGAACCCTCCGTTGCGGACGGCCCGCGACGTCGAGGCGGTCATCGGGGGGCTGAAGGACGGCACGATCGACATCCTCGCGACCGACCACGCCCCGCACGCCCCCGAGAAGAAGATGCGCGAGCTCGATATCGCCCCCTTCGGCATCATCGGCCTGGAGACCCTCGTGCCGATCACCGTGACGAAGCTGGTCGAGCCCGGCCACCTCTCCTGGCCGCAGATGATCCGATACCTGACCATCAACCCGGCGAACCTGCTGGGCATCCCCAAGGGGACGCTCCGCCCCGGCGCCGATGCCGACATCACGATCCTCGACCCGTCCACCACCTGGACGATCGACGCCGGCCGGCTCCGCTCGCGGAGCCGCAACTGCCCGTTCGACGGCTGGGAGGTGAAGGGCCGGGCCCACACCGTGATCGTCGGTGGCGAGGTCCGCTACACCCTGGGCGGGATCGTCCAGGAGGCCGCGGCCCCGGCCTGAGGCTTCGATCGGCTTCCGATCCACGCTTGATAATAGGCCCCCCGTCCCTGGGATTCCTTCGGGAGTACCTCTTCACGCAACGACCGAGTCGCGGACCTTCGCTCCCGCCCATCCCATGCCCTGGCTCATCGACGGTTACAACCTGATGCACGCCTCGGGGGCGGTCGGGAACAAGGAGGTGACGCGGACCGCATTCCAGCAGCGTCGTCGTCGCTTCCTGAACGACCTGTCCGAGGCGATGGGCCCGGCGCGGGCTCGCGACACGACCGTCGTCTTCGACGCCAATTCGCCCCCCGCCGACTTCGGCCTGGAGTCGACCTACAAGGGCCTGCACGTCCTCTTCGCCCTCGGGGACGAGAGCGCCGACGCCCGGATCGAGCAGATCCTGAACGCTCACCCCGTGCCGAAATCGCTCACCGTCGTCTCGTCCGACCGAGCCGTCCGACGGGCCGCAACCCGGCGCAAGGCCGTGGCGATCAAGGCCGAGGACTTCCTCGATCAGCTCGACCGGATGCGGGCCGAGAACCGGCGAGACGCAAGGACCGACACGGCGGGCGGGGGCGTGTCGCAGGCTCGAAACGGAGCGACCCGAGACGCCACGCCCTCGCCCGAGGAGGCCGCCTTCTGGCTCGCGGAGTTCGCCGGCATCGAGGAACAGACCGGCCTCGTCAACGAGCCGGACGCCTCGGCGCCGATGCTCACCGACGCCGACATCGAGCGGATCCGGCGGGAGGTCGAACGCGAGCCCTGAGCCCGTCGGGCGGGACGGCGAGGCGCCCGCCGAGCCCCGGGCGAGCCGCTGGGCCACGAACAGGGCCATCGAACCCGCCCGCACGCATTGTATCGCCATGGCCGCGCCGCTATCCTGCGCCCGTGAGGGTGAGGGGTCTCCCTCGCACGGGAAAACACATCAGCCGGGGCTCATCGAATGGATCGGGAACACGGGCGAGACTCGAGACGGATCGGAGGTCGGGGCATCCTCGTGGCCGCGATGACCGTCGGCCTTGCCATCCTGGTGGGAGACGCCCGCGGGCAGATCCGCCGACCGACTCGGCCGAATCGACCGGGGATGAATCGGGGCGTCCCTCCGCGGAACAATAACAACGCGGCGGGAGGCGCTCTGCCAAATCCGAACGCACCAAACGCGCTCGGCGGGACGGACAACGCGACCGCCCCGGCCGACTCCGGGGTGGTGAAGAACATCGCGGACCCGAACGCCCCGGCCCCGGAGCTCTGGAAGGTCAAGCCGGACCCGGCACCGAGCCAACCGGCGGACATCGCCCCCGACGTGGTCCTCCACGTCCCCCCCAGCTTCTTCGGCGGCGACGTCACGTTCCCCACGGCGCCCAGCTCGTGCGTCGCGGTCGGCCGGAACGGCGACGCCAACGACGTCCGCGAGGTCTGGGACCTCGCCGCCAAGAAGCGGATCGGAGCCATCCGAGGGTCGGTCAAGCTCGAGAAACCCCTGGCCCTCAGCCCCGACGGCGGACTCCTCGCCGGGCGGAGCGACCGCGTGATCGCCGTCTTCGACGTCAAGACCGGCCGCCCCGTGGCCCAGCTCGAGGCCGAGGGACATTCGGTGAAGTACCTGGATTTCGCCGGCCCGGGCCAGCTCGTGACGGGCGATCCGGGCGACCGCCGATTCCAGGTCTGGGACCTGAAGACGCAGAAATCCGACCTGGACATCGCCCCACGCGACCGGGGCGAGGAGCACGCCATCGCCCTCAGCCCCGGCCGCCGCTTCCTGGCCATGGTCTCCAAGGACAACCTCCTGGTCTACGACCTGGAGACGGGACGCAAGGCGGGCGAGACCAAGGTCCCCAAGCACAAGAACAACTTCTTCGAGCTCAACTGCAAGGGCCTGGCCTTCTCGCCCGACGGCGCCGAGCTCGCCGGCGTCTTCGAGTCGTTCGGCACCCACCTGCTTTGCTGGGACGTCGCCACGGGCAAGCTCACGCACCAGTTCCCGTACGACGAGAAGAGCAACGTGAAGCAAACCCTCGGCGCCGAGACCGGCTCGATCCAGTGGCTCGCCGATCGGGCCGGCTGGCTCGTCTTCGGCGCGATCGTCCTGGATCACCAGTCCGGCCAGCGGATCTTCACCATCCCCAACGACACGCCCAACGCGGACAAGCACGAGCGGCGGATCGTCGGCAAGAACATCGTCATGATCACCATCGGCGACGGCCAGAAGCGGGTCGTCGGCGGCTTCGCGCTGCCGACCGAGACCCTGGCGAAGGCCTCGAAGATCATCGAGCAAGGCGGCAGCGCGGCCGACGCCGCCCTACCGGCCCTCACCGCCGCCGACCTCTCCGGCGCGAGGCAAGTTGCGGGAGGTGCCGCCGCCGGGGCCTGGTCCGTGAAGCCCGACGCCGCCCCCGCCGGGCGGACGGTCAACAGCCCCATCCCCACCCAGACCCAGGCGATGGAGGCGGCCGGATTGCTCTTCTCCGGACCGGCGGGACACACGCTCGCGCTCGTGACCATCGCGGGGGGCGGAAACCCGTTCGACCCCAGCAAGGACGAGGGCAAGGCCCGCCGCCTGCTCCGCTTTGACAGCGCTTCCGGCAGGTCCCTGGGCCGGATCGAGCTGAGCCCGTCCGTCGATCCGATGGCCCTCAGCCCCGACGGCGCCCGCGTGCTCACTCTGGACGCGGCTCGCCGCCGGGTGGACGTCTTCTCCGCCGCCGACGCGAGCCACGTGGCCGGCTTCCGACCCTACGACAAGGAAGCCTCGGACGGCGACAAGGGCATCCTCTTCGCCGCTTTCGTCGACGCGGACAAGGTCCTGACGTCGAGCCGCGGCGGCAAGGTGGTGCTCTGGTCCCTGCCCTCATGCAAGGCCGTCTACGTCGCCGATCACGCGAGCGACGGCCCGCCGGTCCTCAGCCCCGGCCGATCCCTGCTGGCCTGCTACCGGGGGGGACGGTTCCAGATCCTCGACGCGGCGACCGGCGCGACGAGGGGCGTGACCCAGCCGGCGAGCGCCTCCGCCGGCCGATCAGACCTGACCGGGGCCGCCTTCCAGGCCGACGGCGCCGGGCTCGTCGCGCTGATCGGCGGCCAGCAACTGGTCCGCTGGGACCTTGGCAGCGGCAAGGTGACGGCGGATTTCCCGATCGCGATGACGATCAACCCGATGCCCGGCTCGCATCACGCCCTGATCGAGTCGTGCGGGCCGGACAACGTGCTGCTGGACGGCCGGATCCTGGTGGCCCTGGACAAGCAGTCGCACATCTGGTCCTACTTCGGCCCGAACGTCTCCGCGGGCGGCCCGGACGGACGTCACTGGTTCGTCCAGGGCGTCATGAACCAGAACGCAATGATCTCGGCGGTGGCCCTCCCGGAGGCGTCGGCCAACCGCGTCGTGGCGATGGTCGGCGACCCGTCCGTGAAGGCGGCGCTCCGGGTGGGGATGACGGTCTCGCCGGTCCTCGAGCTGGCCGGCCCCCCCGACCGGAACGCCGAGTTCCGGAAGGAGCTGGCCGACGGCCTGACGGCCAAGCTGCGAGCCAACGCGATGACCGTGGGGCAGGGGGGCCCGCCGTCGATCGTCGTCCACGTCGAGGAGCGGAACACCGGGAAATCGGTCGATTACCGGGACTTCGGCGACAGCCATTTCTCCCGGCCGAGGGGCTCGATCGCGATCACCGAGCTCGTCTGCGACGTCTTCTTCGACGACGGCCAGGGCCGCATCCCCCTGGCACCCCAGCAGAAGGTCGGGCTGATGCAGGGGTTCCGGATGGTCTATCGCATCAGCCCGAATGAGACCCTGGAATCGCACCTGAAGAACGGGCAGTGGGCGGGCGTGAAGAACTTCGTCTCCGGCATCGGGCTCCCCTACTTCGTCTCCCGCCAGGCCGGTGGCGCGGCGATGCTCCCCGGGACGACGGACCTCAATGCCGTACGCTGATCGATTCCACCGCGGTGAGGCGGCCCGCCGATGGGCCGTCTCCGGACTCTCCTGCGCCATCCTGGCGGTGCTCTCGGCGGCCCGCTCGCGGGCCGAGGCTCCGTCCCCCCGCGACGTCCTCGCGACCGCGACGGCCCGCTGGGACATGGCCTCCGGGGCCTCCGCGTCGAAGCCCGCGCCGGCCCTTGAGCTTCGCGGCGCGGTCGAGCTCGGGGAGACGCTCGCCGGCGAGGACCGCGAGGCCTCGATCCGTCACGGCGGCGACGGCCGGATCGCGACCTTTCGGGGCGGCTACCTCGTCGCCGCCGGCGACAACGCGGCCTTCCCCCGGATCGACGGCAAGTTCATGACCCTCTGCATCCGCCTCCGGGATCCGTCCGGGAAATGGGATGCCCCGGTGCTCGGTCGCCTGGCCCCGGACGAGGCGGACACCGACCTCCTTCGCGGCGACGACGCCCGGGGATTGGCCCTCGGCGAGCGCGAACGCGCGAGGCTCAAGGAAGGCCGCGCCCTGACCTACACCTGGCGGACGGCCCCGGGCCGCGACCACGTCCGCGAGGGGATCTACCAGACCACGGAAAAGTTCCGCCTCGATCTCCCGACCTATCGCGAAGGAGTCCTGCGGATCTCGGCGCCGTTCGACCTGGCCGGCCCGCGTGACTGGCACGACGTCATCGTCCGCTTCCGCGACGCCAACCTCGAGCTTTTCGTCGACGGCGTGCTCGTGGACGAGGAATGGCCCCACGGCTCGCTCCGCGACCTGAAGGGGCCGCTGCTCGTCGGTGCCGCGAAGAAGGGCGGGACGCTCGTCTCCGGGTTCCAGGGCCAGGTCGATCACGTCGCACTCTGGGATCGTGCACTGACCGACGCCGAGGTGACCGCGCTGAGCGGAGGCGCCGCGGCGGTCGCGGCCCGTGATCGAGAGATCCTCGGCCCGGAGCAGGAGACGGTGCAGTACTGGCGGCCTCGCGGCTACAACGCGTACGTCGGCGACTGCATGCCGTTCTTCCACGACGGCACGTTCCACTTCTACTACCTGTTCGACCGTCGCCACCACAACAGTAAGTGGATGATGGGGGCGCATCAGTTCGGCCACGCCTCGACCCGCGACCTGGTCCACTGGGACCTCCACCCGCTCGCGCTGCCGATCACGGAGCAGGTCGAGCCGTCGCTCGGTACAGGCCTCTGCGTCTTCCACGACGGCACCTACCACATGTACTACATCCCCCACTACCGCCGCGGCTACTTCCGAGACAGCCCGTTCCAGGGCGATGACGTCCGGGTGGCGACGAGCAAGGACGGAATCCACTTCGCCAAGCGTCCCGGCCCCGCGGTCCCGTTCGAGTACCCGACCGGTGGCGACGTCAATCCGAACGTCTTCCCGGCCTCGGATCCGAGCCGGTATTTCCTGACCGTCGGCGGCAAGTTCTTCGCGTCGAGCAACCTCCTCGACTGGAAGCCGACCGCCGAGCTCACGACCCGCGAGATCCCCGACTGGTCCTGTGCCACCGAGTTCGAGTGGAACGGCTGGCACTATTACACGGCCTGGCAGGACGTCCGCAAGACGCGCGGCCCGGTGGAGAAACCCGGCTGGCAGAACGCGAGGAACCTGGGCGACCACCTGTTCTGTCCCCAGGTGGCCCCGTTCACGGGGAATCGCCGCCTTCTCGTGGGCTTCGTCGACGACGGCGCCTACGGCAGCGACGCCGTCATCCGCGAGCTCGTCCAGCTCCCCGACGGCGACCTCGGCACGCGCTGGGTCGAGGAGATGATCCCCGCGGCCGGGGCTCCCGTCCCGTGTCGGGTGGAGGGGTACCCCGGGAAGGACGATCGGTCCGACTCCACGGGGATTGTGAAGGATCGCGCCGCGAAGCTCTCCGCGCTGCCGCGGAATGTCCGGCTTTCCGCAACGATGCGTCCCGATGCGGGCGTCCGGTCTTACGGCCTTGTGGTCCGGTCGGCGGGAGGGCGCGACAACGGGATGGAGATTCGATTCGTGCCGGCCGAGGGCCTGGTCCGCTTCGAGCCGCTCGGCGTGACCATCCCGAAGCCCATGCTCCGCGACGGCCATCGCGAGCGCGGCGGCCTGGAAGACCTGGCCCGCGGGATGAAGCTCGAGCTGCTCCTGAAGGACGATCTCCTGGACGTCTGCGTCGACGGCCGACGGACGTTCATCGTCCGCGTTCCTCCGCGTGGGGAGACCATTCACGTCTTCAGCGAGGGCGGTTCACTCGCGGTGAATGACCTGACCGTGCGGCCGCTGAGTGGTCGATGATCGAGCCAGGGGAGGGGCTCGCCGAGCCCTGCGTTCGTCCCAGACCGCTCCACGGACGTTGGGCCCTGGGGGACATAGCAACAGGGCCCTGGGGGACATAGCGATAGACACCGGAGATCCAGATAGGGCCCTGGGAGACATGGCTATGGGCCCCGGAGACCCAGGCAAGATGGGCGGGTCGGATGTGCTCTCGTCGATCCTTTACCCGGATGCCAGATAGTGCTATCTTGCATAGAAGGGATCTGTCGCTTCGTGCGAGCCTGGGCACCATCGAGCTAAGGTCGCGAGTGGGGCTCGACTGCGCTACGACCGATCCTCGCCCCTTCTCCGGTCGATGAGGGAAGCTTCGATGGCTACCGAGATCGACGCCTTCTCCGTGGAAACTCAGGCCGCCCGGGCGTCTCTATCCCCTCCGAATCCAGAATCGAAGGGACGCGATGACACCATGGAAATGGAAGCGGGGCTTGATCGAGACCGAGCCGAACGTGCCCGGACGATGTCGAGGCTCCTCGCCGGGCGAGACGCTGCGAGGGTGAATCGAGCCATCGAGGCGTACCGGCGCGATCTCCCGCGGCTGCTCAGTATGCATCGAGAACGGCACGTCGTGGCCTACGATGGCGACCGCCTGGTGGCGATTGCCCCGACGCGAAATGAACTGATGCAGCGGTTGCGCGACGCGGGACACGTCGAGACGCACGCACTGTTCTTCAAGATCGTCAGGTCGCTCGATGCCCATGATCATGCCGAGCACTTCGATCACTCCCATCCCTGACTTCCGAGACGGTCTCCGCTTCCGTGAAATCGCTACTCCGCGGCCCCGTCTTCCCGGATCCGAAGATCACCGTCATATCACTTGCGGGCAAGGGCCTGGAACGCGTGGACGTGAAGCACCCCAAGATCCTCGTCGGGTTGAGCATCTCCTTGCCGGACGAGGATGTCTTATGACCCGAGCATCCATGTCTTTCCCGCCGTTCTGGATACCGGCTGCAATGCCTCGTTCCAGTTGGATACGAGGCATCTCTTCGCCTGGGCCGGCATGATCCCGACCCACCTTGACCTAATCCACCGCCGTGACCGACCGTCCCAACGGAGTTTTGAGGTTCGTCGCGGTCTCATCTGGCTCCATCGGAATCTGTATGCTGGCCCACGGTTCCAGGGCCGGCTCCTGCCATACCCATTGAACGACACGGACGAGATCCTGGTCATGGACACGAGCACGACTGATCCCGACCCTCGATTCCCGCTCCTGGGCCTCGACGCTCTCGTCGACAACGGACTCATTCTATCAGCCAACGGGGCTTCGTCGGAGTTTGAGCTGTTCACCTCATGAGGTGCTCAGGACGAAGAGTTCCTCAGTCGACGTCATCAGGCCTGGTTCTTAATCTCGGCTCCTCGATCAGGCCGACTCAGAGAGTTCGTTAGGTTACCGGCCAGGCTCGCGACGAGATCCGCTGTCAGCAGCGCGGCGGGCGGTAGCACGGGCAGTACGTAGCGGGGCCAGGGGAACGGGATCCAGGCGAGGACCGCACCGAGTGCGGTCCACCACCAGAGGACCAGCACCGTTCGCGGCGAGAATCGGCGAAGGCCGTTCCAGGTCGGCCAGAGCATCGCCAGCCCCAACACGAGTAAACCGGCGGGGTGCCCGCAGAGGATGGTGCCGATGGCGTGGGCTTTCTGCGATGGTGCGATCAGGTGATCCGGCAGGAAGCTGGCCTGAACCTCCTCCGTCCGGGCCGGCATGGCGAACAGGTCGACCAGACCGCTCCACGGATGGCCGTGCAACGTGGGATTGATCGCGACGAACACCAGGACGCCGACCGCCAGCGACAGCCCCAGGCACAGGGCGCCCCCCCGCGCGGGGTGCTCTCGTCCCCATATGCCGCGGCAGGCCGCGATCAGGCCGAGCTCGGCGGCGACCATCACGACGATCAGCGCGTTCATCTTGGTCCCGACCGCCAGGGCGAGCATCAGGCCCGTGATCAGGCTGACGAAGAGCATTCGTCGCAACCCGCTGGGTTCGCCGCGCATCGGCCCGACCAGCGCGATCAGCCCGAGCACGGCCAGGGCTGAGAAGGCGAGCGCGATCATGTCGAACAGGGCGTGGGTGTATGCCTCGATGGCAAGCCGGTGCGCGGCCAGGATCAGGCCCGCGGCCAGTCCGGTCATCGGTCCCCGGCACCGGGTCCCGATGGCCGCGACGACCGCCGCGCAGAGCATCCCGAAGCCCAGCACGACTCGCCGGGGCGGCCCGAGCTGGCCCGCCTGAAGGAAGGGATACCGCCCTTCGCGGACGGCTTGCCGTGCCTCCGGACTGAGTCGGCGGGAGACGGCTTCTCGCTCCGCCCGCGCCAGCCCGCTTCCCCAGGCCGTGGTGCCGGTGGGAAGGTGCCAGACCTCATGCCACGCGGCCAGCGGCTCGAACGACCGCACGGGGCGTCCCGCCATCCTCAGCGCGAGGCCGAAGAGGAACTTGCCCACGAAGGGGCTCTCGCGGGCCGGCAGCAACCGCCAGTCCGGGTGGCTTCGCTCCCCTCGCGCGAGCAGCTCGAAATAATAGGACGAGTTGACCCAGGCCGCCTCGTCCGGGTGAAGACCCGACCCCGCCGGGTTCCAGATCCCCGCAATGAACAGCACGGCCAGCGCCGGGAGGCTCACGACGATCCCGCGAGTGATCCCGATTCGAGGAGTTCCTACCACGGATGGCACGGATGACACGGATGGCGCCGATTGGTTCAGGGCCGCTGGGATCGAGACGCCGCCGGGGGCAGGTTCAATCCATGGCGTTTTCCCGCGATTGTCTCCATGATCGGGGGTTACGTCGAGGCGTTTCGCCGGCTCGGTCGCACGGATTGTCCGGTCATCGCGGTGATCTTCGAGGACCGTTCGCCGGGTCCCGGCATGGTCCGGAGGGCGGGTGACTCCTGGAATCAATGGGGCGTGCGCGGTACAACGTGAGGCATGCGTCGGGCACCCGCCGACCACGGCGAGCGTGGCTCGATCGTTTCTTTTGTATCAGGTCCGCACCATCATGAAGGTCCACGAATACCAGGCGAAGGAGCTGCTCCAGAAGGCCGGCGTCGCCGTGCCGGCCGGGGTCGTCGTGACGACGCCCGCGGAGGCCGCGAAGGCGTATGAGACGCTCGGCGGAGGCCTCATCGTCGTGAAGGCCCAGGTCCACGCCGGTGGCCGCGGCAAGGGAGTCGCGGTGGGGCCGGAGGTCGACCGGGCGGAAGCCCTGGCGATCGCCTCCGGGCACAAGCCTCGCCCCGACGGCATGGCCAAGGGCGTGCAGCTCGTGAAGTCCGCGGCCGAGGCCGAGAAGGCCGCCGCCAGCATGCTCGGCAAGACGCTGGTTACCTACCAGACCGGCGCCGAGGGGCAGAAGATCGCCAAGGTCCTGGTAACCGTCGGCCATGACATCGCCAGGGAGCTCTACCTGGGCCTGGCCGTCGATCGGAACCTGAAGTGCCCGGTCCTGATGGCCTCCACCGAGGGGGGCGTCGAGATCGAGACCGTCGCCGCCAAGACGCCGGAGAAGATCCATCGCGAGCCCATCGACGTCGGCCTGGGCCTGGCAGACTTCCAGGCCCGCAAGGTCTGCGCGGCGCTCGGCCTCAAGGGAGAGACGGCGAAGAAGGGGGCCGTCTTCCTCAAGAACTTCGTCAAGCTCTTCCTCGACAAGGACGCCTCGCTGGCGGAGATCAACCCGCTGATCGTCACCGATGCCGGCGACGTGCTGGCGCTCGACTGCAAGATCAACTTCGACGACAACGCCATGTTCCGCCACAAGGACGTGGCCGGGATGCTCGACGAGGCCGAGGAGGATCCCTCGGAGCTGCGGGCGTCGCGGACCGGCCTCTCGTACGTGAGCCTGGACGGCGACATCGCCTGCCTGGTCAACGGCGCCGGGCTCGCGATGAGCACCATGGACCTGATCAAGTATCACGGCGGCGAGCCCGCCAACTTCCTGGACGTCGGCGGCGGGGCGGACAAGAACCAGGTGCTGGAGGGCTTCCGGATCCTGCTCTCCTCCGACCGCGTCCGCGCCGTGCTCGTGAACATCTTCGGCGGGATCATGAAGTGCGACATCATCGCCGCGGCCTTGCTGGCGGCGTACGACGAGATCGACTTCCGGGTGCCGCTGGTCGTCCGCCTCGAGGGGACCAACGCCGAGCTCGGGCGATCCATGCTGGACAAGTCCGGCCGCAAGATCATCACCGCCGACGGCCTGACCGATGCCGCCCGCAAGGTCGTCGCCGCCGCCAGGGGCTCCGCCGCCTGAGGGCCCGCAACGCCGCGCATCCGAGAGATCCAGACACCAGGCCCGGCCCTCGACCATCGTCGACACCGAGCGGACCGGCGACCGATAGCGGGAAGCGAATCATGAGTATTCTGGTCAACAAGAAGACCCGGCTGATCTGCCAGGGGATCACCGGCAAGGCGGGCGCCTTCCACTCCGAGCAGTGCAAGGCGTACGGCACCAACCTCGTCGGCGGGGTCACCCCCGGCCGCGGCGGCGAGACGGCCCTGGGCGTGCCGGTCTTCGACACCTGCGAGGCCGCGGTGAAGGCCACCGGTGCCGACGCGACCATGATCTTCGTCCCCGCGCCTGGCGCGGCCGACGCGATCATGGAGGCGGCCGAGGCCGGCATCAAGGTCATCATCGCGATCACCGAGGGGACGCCCGTGATCGACATGGCCAGGGCGGTGGCCTACCTGAAGGCCCATCATCCGCAGGCCCGCCTGATCGGGCCCAACTGCCCCGGCGTCATCACGCCGGGCGAGTGCAAGATCGGCATCATGCCCGGCTATATCCACAAGCCGGGCCGCGTGGGACTGGTCAGCCGGTCCGGCACGCTGACGTATGAAGGCGTCTGGCAGCTCACGAGCCTCGGCATCGGCCAGAGCACCTGCGTCGGCATCGGCGGCGACCCGGTCAACGGGACGAGCTTCTCCGACGTCCTGATGATGTTCCAGGACGACCCCGACACCGACGCCGTCCTGATGATGGGCGAGATCGGCGGCAACGCGGAGGAGCAGGCCGCGGCGCTCAAGGCCGAGGGCAAGTTCACCAAGCCGATGGCGGCGTTCATCGCCGGCCAGACCGCGCCCGCGGGCAAGCGGATGGGCCACGCCGGCGCGATCATCTCCGGCGGCTCCGGCAAGGCCGAGGACAAGATCGCCGCCCTGGAGAAGGCCGGCATCCGGGTGGCCAAGAGCCCCGCGGACATGGGCGTGACGCTCAAGGAAGCCCTCGAGGCGAGGTGATCGACCAGGCCGGAGCAGGGGGGCGTCTCGCCTTGACGCGAGCCGCCCCGCGTTCCCATCCTGGTGTCATGAGCGACCCAACCGCAGAGCCTGCCCCGCCGAATCCCTGGATCACAGTCTCTCAGCGAACCGTCTATCAGAACCCGTGGATTCGCGTCCGCGAGGACCAGGTCCTTCGCCCCGACGGCCATCCCGGCATCTATGGCGTCGTCGAGTTCAGGAATCGGGCGGTCGGCGTCCTCCCCGTCGAGGAGGACGGCTCGATCTGGCTGGTGGGGCAGCATCGCTATCCGCTGAATCGCTACTCGTGGGAGATCCCCGAGGGCGGCTGTCCGGAGTCCGAATCGCCCGAGGAAACCGCGCGTCGCGAGCTCAAGGAGGAGACCGGCATCACCGCCGATTCGCTCGAGCCGATCGCCACGTCGCACCTGTCCAACTCGGTCTGCGACGAGATCGCGTATGTCTTCCGCGCGACCGGCCTGACGCACGGCGAGAGCATGCCGGAAGGGGTCGAGAAGCTCCAGGTGGTGCGGGTCCCGTGGGCACGCGCGTGGGAGCTGCTCCGCCGGGGCGAGATCACGGACTCGATGTCGGTGATCGCCCTCATGAGCGAGGCGATCCGGAGGCTCGAGGGAGGGAAGACGAGCTGAGACGCGGGCGGGATGAGGCGAGGCGGACGGGGAGGATGTGAGGAAGGACGCCCCGCTTCCCTGCGGGAGCGCATCGAGCCGAGCCTACTTTCTCGGCGGCGGGATCGATCCGATCGAGCGTCGATCAGTTCAGGTTGCCGGCCTTCGCCGGGCCGGAGGCGGCGCGCCAACCCTTGCCCGCGGGACGAGCGGCGGCGGTTCCGGCGGCATTCAGGGCCGTGGCCTTGCCGAGGATCGCGCTGAGGTCGAAGTAACGCCCCGGGCAGACGGTCTGCGTCGCGGCGACCTCGGCGTGGGTTTCGACCCGGGCGGAGTCGATCCGGTATCGGTCCTTGAGGTAGCCGACAAGGGCCCGGGCAGCCTCGATCTGGCGAGGTGTCGGGGGCTCCCGGTCGAGATTGCCGACCAGGCAGATGCCGATCCCGTACTCGTCGATCTCGGACTGCTTGGCATTGCGGCAGTGGACGCCGTGCTTCTGCTTCGCCCAGCGCTGGGCGATCTCGATCTGGCCGTCCGAGGAGCCCGTGCCGTTGCCGATCACGAAGTGGTAGCCGCAGCCGTCCGTCCCGAGGACCTTGCGGTGCTCCGCGTCGATGGTATCCAGGCTCCCGTCGTGGTTGGAGCTGTGGTGGAGGACGATGTACTGCCAGGGACGGTCGGCCTTGCCCGGATAGTAGAGGTCGTTCTCGCCGGCCTCGTCGAGGAACGAGCCGAGGGCCTCGCGCGTGCTGGCGCGACGGACCTTGCCGCCGGCGACCACGGTCGCGGAGGCGGCTCGCAGGCCGTCTCCGGATCCGTTGCGTTCGAGGGAGGCGCCCGCGGGGCCCTCGAGGGCCGGGCTGCGGCCGGACGGCGTGGTCGAGGAGGTCCCTCCCGCGGGGGGCTTCAGCCGCGTCGACTTCGAGCTACTCGGATAGGCGTTCAGGTCGGGGATGTCGCCGATCTCGGCCCTGGGGGCGGGCTCGGCCAGGTTGCTCTTCTTGGAGGTCGACACCGGCTCCGAGAGGGGCGGCACGGTCGACTCAACCGTGCCCGAGGGCGAGGACTCGTCGGGGTCGGACGACAGGATCCGCCCGGAGCCGGATGCGGCCGGCGAAGTCGAGGGCGTGATGATCACGCCGGAACGCGAGGAGGTCACTCCGCTCGATCCGCAGTTCGTGCAGGGCGCCGCGGCCGGGGCGATCGTTCGCGAGCTGAAGATCGGACGCATCGACTCGCGGCGGTGGCTGCACCCGGCGACGGCGGCGACCGCGATTCCGGCGATGATCAGGCGGGCCGCCATCCGCGGGCGCACCCCGATCGGGACCATGTCTTGAAGGGCCATTCCACGACTCCTCACCAGATTGGTTCTCTCTCCCGGCAACCAGGGCCGGGTCCTCACCTGAGTGTCAAACGCAAGCCCGATGCCGAACAGGACGCGGATCACTCGGGGGCCGGTTGCATTTTTCCCGACCTTCGGCTCAAGTCTACACCCCCTCCGGCCGAATGTCGGAAATGCGGTCGGAATTGTAAATTTTTCCCTCAAGTGGAGCGTGTTGGACTCCGCACTCCGCGCGGTAAGCTCGACCGGCTCGGGGCCCCGATCAGTGCGAAGCCATCCCCGTCGCGACCGCCACAGGCGGCCCACCGATGCGACGTCGGCCGCGACGATCGATGATGCGGAACCTGCCACTGCCCCGCCTCAGGGGCGGATACGAGGAGGATCGAGATGAAGCGACTCATGACCTGCGGAAGCGTCACCTGGCTGCTGATCGTGAACGCGGCGGCGGCTTCCTGGGCCCAGGAGACCAAGAAGGCCTTCGAGCTCAACTCGGCGCCGGGCGTGGGCCAGAAGTTCCTGGAGACCATGGCCGGCGACTGGACCGTGACGAAGGTCATCCACCGGGGCGACAATCCGATCAAGACGTCCGGAGAATGCCGCCAGTACATGGTCCAGGACGGGAGGTTCCTGCAGAGCGACTTCGTGTTCGGCGAGGGGGCGAAGAAATCGACGGGCACCGGGATCATCGGATTCGAGCCCGAGAACGGGAAGTTCACGAGCTTCTGGTTCGACTCCCATCAGACCCGAGTCTCCGCGCGCAGGAGCCGCGAGCCATTCGACGGGACGAAGATCGTCCTCTTCAGCCTGAATCTGGACCCCGACCAGAAGGAGACCCGGCGCACTAGAACCGAGAGCCGCCTGGAGGACGAAGGCCGCACCCTCATCCATCGCCAGTTCATCCTGGGCGAGCCCGGACAGGAGCGGCTCGTGATGGAGCTGATCATGAAGCGAAAGCCCCGAGGCACTTCGAATTGATCCGACCGGGATCCCGCCCTCGACACGGAACATCAGGTAGACTCTTCCTGACCAGAAACATCCGCGGTATACTTGTTGGTTGCGTGGATGTGTGGTTGATGTGCTCGGTGTCGGTTTCTTGCACAGTGGGGCATCCCAATGAGTCCGAGATCGAGGGGCTTACGGTTCGAGCATCGGGCGTTCACCCTGATCGAGCTGCTGGTGGTGATCGCGATCATCGCCGTGCTGATCGCCCTCCTGCTGCCGGCGGTCCAGTCGGCGCGGGAGGCCGCCCGGCGGATCCAGTGTACGAACAACCTGAAGCAATTGGGGTTAGGGATCCACAACTACGAGAGCATCGCCGGCACGCTGCCGATCGGGGGTGTGATCGACACGAGGCCGACGGCCTTCGCGGCGTGGGTCGGGTGGAGCGTCCATTCCCGCCTGCTGCCGCTGATGGAGCAGGGGCCCATGTTCAACTCGATCAACTTCACCCTCCCTTACAGCCGGGCGGACAATTACACCGTGGCGTCCGCCACGGTCTCCAGTCTCATCTGCCCGAGCGAGAAGGACACCGAGCCGACCCCCGCCAGCTCGTTCTTCAATGCCCCCAAGGCGGTGACGAATTACGGTGTTAACCTGGGCGACTGGTACGTGTTCAATCCCGGGGGCCCGCAGACGCGTGGGGTCTTCTCGCCGAACCTGAGCCGGCGGTTCGCGAGCTTCACCGACGGGCTCTCGAACACGGTCCTGATCGCCGAGGTCAAGGTCCGGAATCCGGAATACAATTGCGTCCCGGGCCTGGCGAATATCAACAATCCCGTGAGCGTCCCCGATCCCACGGCGGATCCTTACGTCGTCGCGCCGGAATACGGGGGCAGTTGCGGGGCGGTCGGGCAGGCGCATACGGCCTGGGTGGACGGCAATGCCCAGGAGACCGGGATGACCCACGCGTGGCCTCCCAACAAGGTGATCATGGGGAAGAAGGGTGAAGGGGACCTGGACCTTCAAGGGACCCCGTTCTTCCGCGGCGGCGCCAACGCCACCTTCGCGGCCATCACGTCCCGGAGTTACCACCCCGGCGGCGTGAACGCACTCCTCGGCGACGGCAGCGTCCGCTTCATCAAGTCCTCGATCGCCGGGACCGTCTGGCGCGGGCTGGGCACGGTGTCCGGTGGTGAGGTCATCAGCGCGGACGCGTTCTGACCCGACGCCCCACCGAGTCGACGAGACGTTCCGGACCCCGGATCACAGGGAGCCGCGCCAAGGACTTTGGCGCGGCTCCGTTCTTTCGCAAGGGAATCAAGGCCCGAACCTCTCCTTACGCTTACGTCCCCGGTTGATCCGAGCTCCGGGGCGTCGGGAGGATCGCCGTTCGACGTCGAGACGGTCGCACTTCGATCTGGTAGGATGGCATGCCGCCGCGAGGCCGCGATGAGGGTCATCCGGCGGATCTGCGACGGCATGCCATGACCCTCGAAATGGCCGTCCAAGCGCGCTATCCACACCACCCTCCACCCGGTGGGCGGCTGCCCATCCCGCTCCGCGGTGACGGCGAAATTACTGCAATGTCCGCGATTGCGGCGGACGCGAGAGACCGACCGATCCCCGCGTAGCAAGGGCATTCATGCGTCGAACGACGCAAAGCGTTGTTTTGCTAGGACTTGCGAAAGCGTTGCGACATGACCACGCAATAATTCGATAGGGTCTGAGGCTATCGAAAACGGTAGGCTGTCGGTAGTCGGCGAAGGGCGTCTCAAATGCGTCATGCCGTATCGCTTTTGGTCGGTCGCGTAGAAATGTCCCAGCGCTGGGACGGTTTTGCTGGCACGTATGAGGCCCGCTATGGTGATTGCTTTGCGGGCATCTGAGTTGTACAATACGGCTAGGTTGGCTGCCAATTTGGTAGCCATCAGGCCCCCTCCATGGAGACCACCCTTGGGTGGCATACGGGCAGCCTAGGGCCTCGCGATCGCGAGGTCGCTATAAGCCGGAAGGGATCCCTTGGCAGAGTAACGCACGCTTTGAACGAAGGGGTCATTCAACTAATAGCCGCTAGGCGGGTTGCCGTGGATGCAATGGGGCGGGGGGTCTTTACCCCTCGCCCCTCCTGTTTCTGGGGTCAGTCGACTCTCCTATAAAGGGCTTTTCCGCCCTTCCTGGCGTCACGCCAGTACCGATGGTCTACTGGGAACGCTGACAGAAAAACCACCTTCGCTCCCTCTGGCTGAACGGTTACGTAGAAGAACTCGGTCGTGCGAGCCTCCGGCACATCTGGTTCAACCGTCAGCAGATACGCCTGATTCCTGCTGCTGCGAAACTGGTGATTGGGCCGAATCTCGTCCGGATCCCGCAGGGCAACCTCTATCCACCCGATCCGCTCTGCCCGATCTGCCTGCCAGGACGCCTCGACGCTTACATAGCCAGCCTCGTGCGGTCTCGGTTTCAAGCAGATGTGTGCGTAGGCGTATGGAGGGAATTCCACTTCCCTGCCGAGAGGATCCACGATGGGCTTGCCCAGGCAGGTTCGCCGGAAAAGCTCGATGTATTCGCCGTAAGCTGAGTGGTCGCCTAGCTTATGGAGAGGAAGTCGCTTTCCAGGCATCGTCGACCCATTGCACTTCCGATCCCTTTTAGATTGCTCTGTCTCCTTATGCTAGCACATAGGTTCGTGAAAGACACCAAGCAGACACCGACGTTCCCATGGGCGTCGATACCGTCAATGCCCATGGCTGGCCCGTGGTGGCGTCCGGGGCTTCAGGACGTGGATCGGATGTCGAGGGGCCGGGAGCCTTCGGGCAGGCCGCATGATTCGTTCTGGCCTGGTCAGGACTCGTCGTGCGTGGTTGCCACGGGCTCCAGGGACACGAGATCGGCCCCGGTGCGGTTGCACTCCCGCAGGGCGTGCTCGACCGCATCGGCCCGGTCTGGATAGCTGGCGATCGGCTCGACCGCCCCGGACTCGTCCACGGCTACCACCTGCCAGGCATCGTCGGCCTGGCGAATCGCGATCTGCACGGCGGAACCTCACTGATCTGATGGTTCGGGGAACCGGCTCCCGTGCACTGTTGACCTGCATGGACCTGGCTGACCGGTGGAGCATGTCCGCCCAGCAGGTCGAGCGGACCGTCCGGGACCTCGGCGTCCCGTTCATCGAGCTGAGGAGACGCAAGTTACGTAACCGTCCGGCCAACCGCATCTTGAAGTGATGACGCGGCATTTGGTAACGAGGGAGCATTCGCAGGGCAAGGTGGCCGGACTTCCGGCGGAGCCGTGCAGGGGGGGCACGACGCGGCGGGGACCGCGAGGGGCA
>NZ_JAALJH010000096.1 GCF_011064615.1 Aquisphaera insulae
GGCCACGAACTTCTGCCGGCTCCCTACCCCCTGGACCATCTCCGTCCCTGCCTGAAGGTCCCACGCAGAGGCTCATTCGACACCCTCTGCGAAAGGACCAGGACATGACCACGTCTCTCGGTCAGCGGATGCACCAGGATCTCCAGCTCGCCGGCCTGGGCGCGGGGCGGAAAGGTGTCGGTCGGCGGAAAGCTCACAGTGGACCATTCAGAGTGGAAAGCCGGGCCATCCAGGAGGAATTGTCGGCGGCCTTGATGGCCGCCGCCGGCGGGGGAGGAATCGGCCATGGGGCGTTCAGGGGCCGGCCGCGCGATGCAGGGGGGGTCAGATGCAGCGAGGGTCTGGTTCGGTTTGTGGATTTTTCGGGGAATCGAAAACCCACAAACCGAGCCGGGCCCGACCGCTTTCCGGACGGGGATTGTCGCAAACTGCGGGGCTTCGGGGCTCAGAGAGCATGACAGATGGAGCGGGTGGCCGTGGTGGGACACCACGGAGAGCAAGGCGAGTGGTTGGACCGGCTTTCCTCCGGGGCCGAGCCGGTCCCGTGGTGTTCCACCACGGCCACCCGGAGGGCCTACGTGGCTACAAGGAATGGAAGATCCACCATCGCGTCGTGCGACAATCCCTCCGGACGAGCCCTGATTGGTCAACCCAGCAGATCCGCGATCCGCTTCACCTTCTCCGCGCCCAGGGCCTCGACGAGCGGCTTCATCGCCTCCATCGCGGCCAGCAGGTCGGGCTGCTCGCCCGGTGCCTGCGGCTTCGGGGGCGGGGCCAGGTAGCCATCGATGGCTGCATTCGGCTTCCGCCCGGGCTTGCCCCTGGCCTCACCTTCCTTGCTCTTGAGCTGGCTCTTCGTCGAGCTGAAGTGCTGGGGCGAGACGTCGAGGCCGAACTCGCTCTTGATGTAGGCCGATCCTGCCTGCGGGCTGTCGAACCCGGCGGCCATGGCCATGCGGATCGCGTCCGTCTTGCTGGCCGGCATCCGGCGGCCGTGAGCGTTCCGGGAGTCGGACTCCTCGGTCTTGCCGTGGGCTCCCTCGTTGCCCTCCGGCGCTGCGGCAGTTTCCGTATTCCTGGGCTTCGCGGCTTTCTTGGCCATGGCTGTCTCGGTTAGAGAGTGTTCGTGCGTCAGATCACCCAATTTAACACGAGACCGAGTTCCGGCAACAAGTCGCTGGTGCGAACTGGGATCGGTTCCGCCAGTTTAGCCCGAGACGTCCCGTCAGCAGCTCGATGCCCTCAGGGATCAGAATCGTCGCCGCGACGCAAGCCGTGATGGCGGGTCTGAGGGACGAGAGCCGCGTGACGGCTGTCCCGATGGTGGCAGGGTATGACAAGGAGATGTGTTCTTCCGGGACTCGGCGCGGCCATCGGACCGCCGCCCGCGGGGGCGGGCTTTGAGGTCCTCATCACGGAGTCTTCTGATTCCGTTTGATGAGGACGATCGGAGCGCCGTCGTTGTGCTGGGGGGCGCCGGGGGTGCTGCGGCCGTCGGCGATGAACTGCTCGATCTGTCTCGTCAGGCGCGCGACGATTTCCGGATGCTCGGCCTGGAGGTTGCGCCGCTCGGCGCGATCCTTCGAGAGGTCGTACAGTTGGACGGGGGGCAGCCCCTTCGCCTCGTCGGATCCCGGCCTGGGAGGGCTCCAGCCTCCGGAGTCGGGGCAGAAGATCAGCTTCCAGCTTCCTTCCCGGATGGCGAAGGAGCCGTTGATCGAATGATGGACGATCGACGTCCGTGCCGCACCGTTCCCGGTCCCCAGCAGGATCGGCAGGAAGCTGATGCTGTCCTCGGCCGCCGAGCTGGCGAGGCTGGTCCCGACGATCTCGGCGCAGGTTGCGAACAGGTCGGTGAGGCAGACGAGCTGATCGCTGACCGTCCCCGGCTTGACCGTCCCCGGCCATCGGACGATGAACGGGACGCGATGCCCCCCTTCGAAGATGTCGGCCTTGGTGCCGCGATAGCCGGCGCTCGGGTCGTGTCCCTTCGCCAGCAGCTCGGGGTACTTCGCCACGGGCGAGCAGCCGTTGTCGCTCGTGAAGATCACCAGCGTGTCGTCGGCCAGCCCGCTCGACTCCAGCGAGGCCACGATCCGCCCCACCGCGTCGTCGACCTGCATCACGAAATCGCCGTAATCGTTGAGGCCCGACTTACCCCGCCACTCCGCGGTCGGCAGGATCGGCGCGTGCGGCGCGGCGAGCGGGACATACAGGAAGAAGGGCTTGCCCCCCCGGGCCGCCTCCGCGTTCGACTCGATGAACGACGCCGCCTCCCTGGCCAGGGCCGGCAGGACGTCGATCGCCTCGAAATCGGCCGCGGCCGGCCCCTTCCGCACGTAAGTCTTCTCGACCGTGGGGATGCCCACCGTGCGGTCGCCGCGGATGAAGACGTATGGCGGCATGTCGAGCGACGCGCTGATGCCGAAGTACGCGTCGAAGCCGACGGACAGCGGCCCGTTGACGATCGGCCGGCCGTAGTCGACCTCCCAGCCGGACTTGATGTTCTCGGTTCGATCGCCCTTGCCACGAGGCCATTCCATGCCGAGATGCCACTTGCCGACGCAGGCCGTGCGATACCCCTGCTGATGCAGGAACGCCGGCACGGTCTGCCGGCCGGGCTCGATCAGGCGGTCGGAATAGCCGTTGAGGACGCCGGACTTGAGCGCCGACCGCCAACTGTAGCGCCCGGTCAGGATCCCGTAACGGGTCGGCGTGCAGACCGCCGAGCCCGAATGGGTGTCGGTGCAACGCAGCCCCGCCGCGGCGAGCCGATCCAGGTGCGGCGTGGCGATCTTGCCCTGGGCGTTGAAGCAGCGGACGTCGCCGTAGCCCAGGTCGTCCGCAAGGATGTAGACGATGTTCGGCTTCCGCGCGACCGGACCTCCCGCGGCCGATGCCAGGGACGCGGCCGCGATGGCCATTACAGACCCAAATATCATCGATCGACGACACATCTTCATCGGACTCCTCGCCCTCGCCCTCGCGGTCGGGCGGTGGTTCGTTCGGCGTCCCGGATCCCTATTCGACGAGCGTCAGCACGACGGTACGCACGTCGATGACACGGGGGCCGGGGACGTCGGTCGCCCGGAGCGTCAGGAAGCCCCGGCCCTTGGCGAGGTCGAGGACGCCCAGCTTCAGGGGCCTGAAATCCTTGACGTACGATTCCCCGTTGCGCCTGACGCGATCGTGCTCGGCCCCGCGGGGCGAAGGGTCGAAGGCCTCGCCGACCCTGGCCAGGACGCGACGATCGCCCAGGCTCAGCTCGAGCGTCGCGCCCACATCCTCCGGGGAGGCCGTGTAGTAAACCTCGGCCTCGTACCGGCCGTCCGTCGCGATCTCGACATCCCAGGTGATGAAGTCGTCCTTGCTGGTCCAGTTCGTGAAGTACGAGCAGTTCGGGGCCCCGGCGCTCCGCTTGATGCGGCCGTGGGGCACGCCGTCGCGCGCCGGCAGCCACGTGATGGGGAAGGCGCGATATCCCACCGGGAACGGGCGCGAATCCTGCCGCAACCCCGTCAGCAAGTCACGCGACCAGCGAGCCACGGCGTCCTTGAGCTGTGCGGCGACCTCCGGCCGTTCCGCGGCGACGTCTTCTTCCTGCCCCGGATCCGCCGTCATGTCATAGAGCCGCCCGGACGCGTCGAGCCGGTACTGCTGGGTCCGCACGCTCACCTTGCCGTTCCAGTGGCTGAAGATCCGACGGTCCGGCCAGCTCGCGGCCGAATCGCCCCGCAGGAGGGGCGCCACGCTGATCCCGTCGAGGGGCCTGGAAGGGACGACGGAGATCCCGGCCAGGTCGGCCAGGGTCGGGAGGAGGTCGATGGCTCCGGCGATCGCGCCGATCTTCGTCCCCGGCTTGACGTGGCCGGGCCACCGCAGCAGGAGGGGCGAACGGACGCCCCCTTCATCGGTCGAGCCCTTCCGCCCCCGCATCCCGCCGTTCCATCGCCAACCATTGGGGCCGTTGTCGCTGAAATAGAGGACGATCGTGTCGTCCGCCAGCTTCAGCTCGTCGAGGCGCTTGAGCACGCGGCCCACGTTCCAGTCGATGTTCTCGCACATCGCCAGGGCGGCCCGCGTGTGGTCGACGTCCTCGCGTTCCGCGCCCGCGTAACGCATCTTCAGGTCCGCATCCTTGAACTTCTCGAAGAAGCGGTCGGGGACCTGCATCGGCGAGTGGGGCGTGTTGAAGGGGAGATAGCAGAAGAACTCGCGGTCGCGATTGGCCTCGATGAACGCCAGGGCGTGGTCGGTCAGGTCGTCGCTGATGAAGCCGCGACCGCGCACCAGCCGGCCGTTCCGCTCGAGCGGGGGGTCGAAATACTCGCCCCAATGGCCCGAGCAGAACCCGTAGAACTCGTCGAAGCCGCGGGCGTTGGGGTGGTAGGGGTACTGCGTGCCGTTGTGCCACTTCCCGAACGCCCCCACGGCGTAGCCCGCGCCCTTGAAGGCGTCGCCGATCGTCTTCTCGTCGAGGTCGAGCCGCTCGCCGCCCGTAGTGACGTTCCAGACGCCCCCGCGGGGGTGGTATCGCCCCGTGAGGAACTCGGCCCGGGTCGGCGAGCAGACCGGGCAGACGAAGAAGCGCTCGAAGAGGGCCCCGTCGCGAGCGAGCGAATCGATGTTCGGCGTGCTGAGGTTGAGATTGCCATGGACGCTGAGGTCCCCCCATCCCTGGTCGTCGGCCAGGATGACCACCACGTTCGGCCTGGCCGCCACGACGGCCCGGGGCGTGAGCGAGGCCGTCGCGATGGCGAGGAAGACCGTCGGCAGGAGGCGTCGCGAGAGCATCGATGAGTCCACCTTACTCGGGGATGGGGGCGACCTCGACGCGGATTCAGTAGGAGTCGGAGGAGACGACCTCGCCGCCCGCCCTGGTGCCGAGGCCCCAGTAGGCCCGGACGTCGATGGAGCTCTTGATGAAGCGGACACTTCCATCGGCGAAGGTGAAGTTGGCCCCCCCGGAGTGGTTGCTCGTCGCGTTGACGAAGCCCGCGAGCCCCCACATGTTCACGGGTTCCGCCTGGCACGAGTTGAAGGGGTACTGGATGCTGTTGGGCGGCGTGACCGTGTTGAAGAGCGACGTGCCCAGGTAGCCGGCCATCCAGGTGGCTCCGCTGAAGCTGGCCCCCACTTTGAGATCGGTCGTGTTCGCATTGGCCCGGGCGTAGGTTGCGCAGGCCGAGAGGGCCTGCACGACCTGCGGCTGGAGCGAGCCGGCGTTGAGCGTGACCGCGTCGGCGACCTCGGCCACGCCCCCCCAGCTCGCGCGGCGGGTGTCGCCGACCTTCGGCCCGGTCCCTCCGACCAGTCGCTCGGAGTAGGCGATGGTATTGGACGTGCCGTCGATGACGCTCGCCACGCTGTAGGCGGGTACGGTGTGCAGGACCGGGTCGTCAAACCCGAAGATACCCGAAGGCGCCTGGATCGTCACGCTCTGCCCGGCGACCTTCACCGCCTGGACCGTCGGCCCCGTGCTGCCCGCGTAGTTGCAGTTGAAGTCGATCCGGATGTCGGACAGGGTCGTGGGAGAGACGCCGTCCGAGGGGCAGATGAAGACGTTCAGGGGCGTGTAGAGTACCGTGGAATTGGTGTAGTACGCCAGGTTCAACGCCTGGGCCGGAGCGAAGCTGAAATTGACCGCGTTGTAGACCGTCGACAGCTCCAGGTAGCTGAGCACCTGGGCGTGAGCGCTCCACGGATTGCCCCCGTACTTGGCCCCCGGCGTGGTCTTCGCCCAGGATTGGGCGATCGGAAAGGAGCCGATCGAGGAGTGGTAGTTGTGGAGGGCAAGGCCCAGTTGCTTCAGGTTGTTCACGCAGTGAATCCGCCGGGCCGCCTCACGCGCCGACTGGACCGCCGGCAGCAAGAGCCCGATCAGGACCGCGATGATCGCGATCACGACCAGGAGCTCGATCAGCGTGAAGCCCGCGCGTCGGCGGAAGGATGTGCGGCCCGGCCCCAGCCGCCCGTCGCGATCCATCATCGGCATCGGAAGTCCCCATCGAATCCGGACGCCTCCGACGGATCCGGTCGGCGATTCCGGCTATCGACTCCACATGCCTCTCGTGGACGAGTCGGCCTTACCCGGGCGAAGGTGACGCAGGGCATCACCCTTCCATGGAGCAAGATTCTGATTCGAGCAGAAGGACCTGTCAACCCGAATCCATACTGAACCCACAGGCTAAGTCATCATTGCGGAAGGGCCTTCGACTTCCGCGACGAGCACCCACCCGGCGGGGATCCACGAAACGAGCCCGCGACCGGCCTCGATGGCTGGTCGCGGGCTCGTGGATTCCTCGGGCGTCGGCTCGGAGACGCCAGGGCCTAGATCGTGAAATTGAACGTCTTGTTGATGAGTCGCCAGAGCCACCAGCCGAAGGTGTAGGTCCCGCCGTCGATCTTGGCGAAGCCGCGGAGCTTGGGCTGGAGGGTCAGGTCGGGGTTGGCGATCGGGATGATGACCTCGTAGACGGCGGTCTGGGGCTTGATCTGGCCGGTCTTGGGATCGGCCTTGCCGGCGATCTCGCCGCCGGCCATGTGGGAGAGCTCCTGGGGGATCTCGTCGTTGCTCCGCTTGGCGATCTCGGAGACCTCGCTGAGGTAGGTCGTCTCGGCGCGGCCGTAGACCTTGATCCAGGCGCGACGGCCCAGGCGGATGAGGTCGATGTCCCCCTGGTCGATGATCAGGTGGGCCTCGAGCTTGTGGGGGTCGCCGATCTCGCAGAACGGCTTGCCGGGCTTGAGCCACTGGCCGACCGTCTCGGGATGGGGCAGGCCCATCACCTGGCCGTCGCGGCCGGCGATGAGAGTCAGCTTGCCGAGCTGCTCGCTGATCTTGGCGATCACCGGCTCGAGCTCCTCGCCGGCCCGCAGGTACTGCTTCATGAGCTGCCGGTGCTCGAGCTCGAAGCTCTGGTTGTAGAAGTTCGACTTGGCGAAGTTGATCGTCTGGTCGCCCTGGCGCTGGAGCAGCTCCTTCTCCTTGTCGCGATTGATCAGGCGGGCGATGACCTGCCCTTCCTTGACCATGTCGCCGTCGCGGACGTTCATCTCCACGAGCTGGCCCTCGGGGTCGACGTAGATCTCCTCGGGCTTGGCCGCCGTCAGGACGAGCGTCCCCTGGATGCGGAGGGGCGTCGGGATCAGAAGGATGGCGGCCACGATGGCGACGGCTGCCACCGCGAAGCCGGCCGCTCGTGCTTTCTTCACTTTGCGCAGCCTCCCGGGAGTGCGAAGGAACTTGATGATCTGGTAGATGGGCATCCCCAGCAGCGGGACGATCGCGCCGGCCGCCAGCATGTAGCTGACCGACTGGAGCTTGTACGGCTTGAGGACCTGGGTGAGGAAGTAGATGATGCTGAACGTGACCACCCAGCGGTAGACGTAGCTGGCGACCGCGTAGGTGACGAACAGCCAGCGCCGGGACCGCGGCAGGTAGCTCTGGACGGGGACCTCGAGGCCGAGGACCTTCTCCTGGATCAGGTAGGTGAAGAACTGGGTGCTCTTGATCCGGAGGTTGGGGATCTCCAGCCAGTCCGCCAGGACGTAATAGCCGTCGTAGCGGAGCAGGGGGTTGGCGTTGAACAGGACCGTGTTCACCGAGCAGATGAACATGGTGGCCATCGCCAGGCTGTTGGTGAGCCCCGGCTCGCTGTAGAACCAGACGAAGGTGGCGAGGCTGGCGAGGAAGAGCTCGACGTAGATGCCCGCGGCCGAGATCCAGATCCGGTGCCATTTGTTGGGAAGGAGCCAGCTATCGGTCACGTCGCAGTAGAGGGCCGGGGTGAGGACCAGGAAGAGCATCCCCATCTCGTGGACCTCGCCGCCGAAGTGCTTGGCGGTGAGCCCGTGGCCGAACTCGTGGATGATCTTCACGACCGCGAGGCTGCACCAGAAGCTGAAGATCGTCCACCAGTTGAAGAAGCTCTGGAACTCCGGCAGCTTGCTGTAGAAGAGGTCCCACTGGCTGGCCACCAGGGTGAGCGCGGCCAGCATCAGGCCGACGCTCGCGGTCACGAAGTAGGACGTGAAGAGCCAGCGGAAATAGGGATACATGCCCGTGAGCAGCCGCTCCGGGTCGATGACCGGGATCTTCACGAACAGGATGTTGGCGAAGAAGGCCCAGATCTTCCGCCACTGGTTCTTCTTCCGCCGGCGGATCAGGACCTTGGCCTGGTCCGGGCTGTCGATCTGGACGATCCCCGCCTCGTGGAGCTGGGCGACGAACCGGGTCAGGTCCTCGATCGAGATCGTCTGGGGCCGGTACTTCTTCTCGAACGCCTTCTTGACGTCCTGGAGGTTCTGCTTGCCGTCGAACTGCTGGAGCAGGAAGTATTCCTCGATCTTGAACCGGAAGTACTTCAGCGCCAGCGGATCCTTGACGACGTAGTGGGTCATCCCCTCGTAGAACTGGGGCTGGACCACCAGGTCGGGGCGGAGCCTGACGCAGAGGTGCTCCGCGGCCTGCCCGTAGGGCATCGCGGGGGCCATGGTCGGTGCGGCGCTCATCGGTCGGCGTTCCCTCGGGGGAAATGGTCTGCGGGGGCTCCCGTTCCGGTTCGATCGGCGGCGTGGCCTAGCGGGTATTGGGCTCCGGGATCCGGGCGGCGAGGTCGCCGTTCAGGTAGATGGTCATCTGGACCTTGAGCCCGGGGATCAGCTTGAAGTCGGGGTTGTCGAACTCCGCCCGGATCCGCCGCTTCAGCTCGCCGAGGGCCTGGACCTGCGGATCGACGAAGGTGATCTTGCCGCGGAACCGGAGCGACTCGATCTCCTCCTTGCCGCCGCCGGACGCATCGAGCTTGACCCGGATCTCCACGACCTGCCCCTCCTTGACCCGGAACGAGTCCTTGAGCGGCACGTAGCCGTTGACGCAGAGCCGGGAGAGCTTGCCCAGCTCGACCACCGCCTCGTTGGCGCGGAGGCTGTCGCCGGGGTTCTTCATCCGCTTGATCACGATCCCGTCGAAGGGGGCGACGATGGTGTGCTCCCTGAGGGCCTGCATCGCCATCTCGAGCTCGGCCTTGGCCACGGCCTGGGCCTCCTGCGCCTCCTTGACCTGGGCCAGGGCCACCTTCCATTCGGCCTCGTGGATGGCCCGATCCTCGTCGGAGACCATGCCCGGGCCCTTGATCTTGAGCAGCCGCTGATCGCGGGCCACCTTGCCGGCGGCGGCCTCGGCGGAGGCATTCCCCTTCTCGATGGCGCCGACCATGTTCGCCTGGACCTGGCTCTTCCGCACGGTCAGCTCGGCCGTCTCGCGATGGAGGAAGCCGATGGGCTTGCCCGCCAGGGCGGTGTCGCCGAGGCGGAGCTCCATCTTCTCGATGACGCCCTCGCGGAGGGCGGCGACGGAGGATTTCTCGATCCAGTCCACGGTGCCGAGCTCGTCCAGGACCAGGGCGGAGACCGCCTGGGGGGCGCCTTCCTGCGCCAGGGTCGCCACGGAGAGGGTCGTCGCCAGGCTGAGCGCCACGGCGGCTGCGGTCTTCACGAGCGTCATCGGGGAATTCCTCCTCGTTCGGGATCGTCTCTTGTTTCCGGGATGAAGCGGGGCCGGCTCAGCTCAACGGAGGAACGGCCAGCGGAAGAGGACCGACTCGTACCAGACCTGCACGACCTTGCGGAGCAGGTAGTAGGAGAGGCGGGTCTGGCCGCAATCGACGCGGGCCCGGACCTCGGAGCCGGGCCGCAGCTCCTGGTTCCGCGACAGGAAGTCGCGGCGGACCGCCTCGTCGAAGCCGACGGTCACCTTGACCACGTGCTTCTGCTCGACGGTGTCCGCCTTGGCGGCGACCCGCCGGACGTAGCCCTCGTACTTGTGGTCGGGGTCGGTGGCGGTGATGAAGTAGGCCTTCAAGCTGGAGCTCGCCGGCTTGGTCCCGGCGTTGATTTCCTGCTGGAGCTTGCTGCTGGCCGCGCGGATCGGGGCCATGTCGTCGTCGGGGACGTCGACCTCGAGCACCCAGTCGGAGTCGCCGCCGATCGCCGCGATCTGGAGCAGCTCCGTGCCGTGATCCACCGGCCGGTTGAGGATGTTCCGCTTCACCTCCCAGGTCGTGATGATGCCGTCCTGGGGGGCGCGGATGGTCATGCTCTCGATCTGCTCCTGGATGATGTCGATCTGCTGGTTGGCCGTCTTCGAGGTGATCATCGCCTCGACGAGCTGGGACTGGATCTGGTACTTGGCGTCCTGCTCCGCCTGGTTGCTCGTGGACCGCTGCTCCTGCTGCTCCGCGATGAGCTGCTGGCTGCGGGCCTTGTCGCGCTCGCCGATCAGCTTCTTGAGCTCCTTCTCGAGCTCCTTGCTCTCGAGCCGGCAGAGGACGTCCCCCTTCTTGACGATGTCGCCGTGCTCCACCAGGACCTCGCTCACGCGGCCCTGGAGCGGGGCGTAGATCGTCCGCCGCTCCTCGGGCAGGAGCGAGCCGCGGCCCTCGATCGTGAGGGTGCAGGGGACGAAGTAGAGGGCGCCGATCAGGATCAGGACGCCCGCCAGGACGGCCAGGATCTTGGCCAGGGTGCGGCCCCGGAACATCCGCCAGGGGGAGCCGAGCGCCTTGAACACCGGCTTCAGGAAGATCTTGTGGTGCTCGGTCGAGTTCCAGAGCGCCGTGGACGCGTGCCGGGCCACGACCTCGGTCCGGGCGTGCATGTCCGTCGGCGCCACCTCGTCGCCGATCTGCTCCGCGACCAGGGCCCCGTAGGGGACCTTCTCCTTGGCCCCGACCTCCTTGTCGTCGCCGGGCTCATGCTGGTCGGGCTTGTGCAGCAGGGTGATCACGACGACCTTCGAGCCCGATTCGTCGACGTAGAGCTCGAGCGCGTCGCGGATGTCCGGGGCGAAGCCCTCGGTGTGGCCCGTGTAGACGAGATCCTCGCCGGAGCGGATGACGGCCTTGCAGAGCTTGGTCAGGTCACGGACCAGGTTGGACCGCTGCTCGACGACCTCCTGGCCGCTGACGGCCTCCACCAGCGTCCGGCCCGAGATCTTGAGGGCCACGCTCAGGCGGTCGCAGCCGACGAGCCGCTTGCCGTCGTTGACCACCGCGTAGGCCGTCTCCTTGAGGTCGAGCGAGCCGTGGACCTGGTGGGTGAAGCCCTCGAGCTGGTTCCAGAGCCGCTGCTGCGACATCATCTGCCGCATCTGGCGGTTCTTCAGGTAGTTGCCGGCCAGGTCGCAGAGGTCCCCCACGAACCGGAGGGTGCTCTTCTGCTGGGCCGCCCGGCGGGTCGGATCCATGAGGATCTCGAGCAGCCCGACCACCTGCTTGTCCACGATCAGGGGGGCGATGATCAGCGCGAACCCGGTCGGATTGAACGCCTGGGGCACGCCCTCGATGACGGCCCCCGGGGGGATGATCTGGGCCTGCGACGCCTGGATCATGCAGCCGAGGAGCGCGTCGTGCGGGGGCGTCGCGACCCGGCCGTCCATCAGCCCGGTCTGGGCGAACTCCACCTGGTATTGCAGCCGCAGGCCGCCGCGGCCGTCCAGCAGCCAGAAGGCGCCTCCGGTCGCGGCCACCGCGGCCACCGCCCGGTTGAGGAACTCGACGTAGAACTCCGCCGGCTGCACGTCCGACTCCGCCAGGTCGGCGATCTCGGCCACCAGCTTGCGGATCTGATTCTTGGTCTGCTCGAGCAAACCGGCGTCAATTGTTTCTTCCGGCATGGTGGTACCTGTGGGTCAGGAGCGAGTTCCGATGTTGCCTCGCCAGGGCGGGCCCGGACGAACCACGCGACGCTCGACGTCAGCGACCGGATCGGCCGATCCGGGGCGTCGGAGCCTCCAACGCGCGCTACCAACCGCAACGGGACGAGAAGTCTTCTCACCTTCCCGAGGCCCGGCCCGACAATTCACGGAATGCCCGATCCGCCCCGAATGCCGGCGTCTTCGCATCCCCGCGGCACACGCAAATTGCCCAGTCACCCATGCCGGTGCAGCGGAGATCGGGGCCCGAAAACGACGAGGCCGGGGCAAAATCCCCGGCCTCGCGACGGCTCCAGGAGTGGGTCCGAGTCGAACCGACCCTCATCGAATCAGGGTGATGGGCACCGGCCGGAGGTTCATGATCGTCTGGAAGGCCGTGACGAGCTTGGCTTTCCGCTGGTCGATGGTGCCGATGCACCACTTGAATCCGTTGGTCGGATCGCTGGCGCTGGAGGGGAAGACCGTGCCGCCGACCGCGGAGATGCTCTGGAGCAGGGAGACGGAGGAGGTCAGCGTGGAGGAGGGGGTCTCGAAGATCCCCCCGAAGGCCAGGCAGTGGATCGTGACGGGCTTCCCGGCGGCCCCGTAGCCGGGATAGCCCTGGTTGGGGGTGAAGGGCGTGATGCCCGTCCCGGTGACGGCATTCCCGTTCACGTCGTTGCAGATGTTCTGGATCGTCTGGAGCAGGGTCGTCTGATTGTAGCCGGCCGAGTTCAGGGTCTGGCCGGGCTGGATCCGGTAGTACGAGTCGTAGTCGGACCCGGTGTAGAACCCGCTGGCCGGCGTCGAGCCCTGGTTGGCCATGCCGTCCGTCTCGTACACGATCAACCGCTGGGCGCCGACGCGTCCGTTGCCGCCGGTCCCGGGGTAGCTGCCGTCGTCGAGCGTGCTCAGCACCGAGCTGTTGCTGAACTGGTTGTAGGCGAGCATGAAGCCGTAGCTCGACGCCGTGCAGGCGGTCCAGTCGCCGAAGGCCCTGGGCGTCTGGGCGCCGTTGGCGTCCCAGGGGCGGACGTCGGACGTGCCGCTGTTGGGGGGGACCCAGAGCGAGTTGATCATCGGCTGGACGTTGTTCGTCAGGCTGTACTGGGCGACGTTGAACGCCCCGGTCCCGCTGGCCCCGCCGTTATAGGTCGGGCGGCTGAAGAGGATCGTCGAGACCAGGTCGTTGGGGTGGTTGTTCTGGATGTCCTGCAGGGCCTGGCCGATGCCGATCTTCATGGGATACATGGAGATGTCGTGGGCGGTCCCGGGGAGGATCCCGGTGTCGGACATGAACTGGATCATGGTCATGGGGCCGAACCAGAAGCGATGTCGGGGCCGCTCGGGGTTGTCGTCGTAGGCCATGTAGGGGATGCCGGTGCCGACCTTGCTGGTCGGCTTGGCGCTGATCTTGATGGTCCCGAACGTGTAATCCGGACCGTAGCTGGTGGCCGGATTGCCGGGGGTCTGGACGGTCCCGGAGGGGTCGCGCCAGACGCCGATCACGTAGTCGATGTACTCCTTCCAGAATCGCTGCGTGGCGTCGGTGATGGCCGAGTTGAGGGCGGTGTGCGTGTAGGCCGAGGACGGGACGTCGCTGGGGATCTGGTCGTAGTAGAGGATGTTCCCGGATCGGAGCCGACTCGGGAACGGGTTGGGCCCGGTGTTCTTGATCCAGGAGAGGATCGCCTTGTAGTTGATCGTGTAGTAGCCCGAGGGGCTCCTCCAGTTGCCCGACGAGTCCCACAAGCTGGTATTGTCGGTCTTCCCGAAGAAGGTACTCCTCCAATCATTCGTCGGGTCGGGCGGCCAGATGAAGAACGTCTTGCCCCAGTATCGCGGGCCCTGGATGTACCCCTGGAAGGTCTTGCCGCCGCTGCTGTACTGCGACTGGGACGCGTAGCCGGTGCCCTCGAAGGCCGTGCTGAAGTTCGTGGTGCCGAGCACGTCCTTGAGCGTCGCCGCGTAGGCCGTGGTGGATCCGTTCTTCCAGAGATACAGGTCGCCGCCGGCCCGATTCGCGCCGTCGAGCGCGGTGTCGCTGGCCGCCGCGAAGGCCGACGACGCGGAGTAGCCGCGGTTGTTGGAGTAGAAGTCGTTCACCATCGCGGGGACGCCCAGGGCCGAGATGGAGATGTTGCACTTGCCGATCCGGGCGTCGCCGCTGAGGGCGTTGGAGCCGTCGGCGGCCGGGCTCAGCAGGTTGGCGTAGTTCGTGTAGTTCGAGTAGTTCTTCTCGTTGCTGTAGTGGCCGAACTTCGGGTACACGGTCTCGCCGTTGTTCGACGTCTGGTTGGGGTTGTTCGGCGCGGAGGTGCCGTTGTCGATGTAGCTCTCGTTGTTCCAGAGGTCGCTCTCGTTGTTCATCGACCCGGAGTAGTCCAGGACGATGGCGACGTCTCGCGGGCGGTGCGCGGCCGTGGCCGTGGCCGTGACGCTGAAGGCCGAGTAGCCGAAGATCCGGGCGAAGGTCGTGGGGCAGGACTTGGTGATCGAGACCTTGGTCAGGTTGTAGCTCTCGCCCGCCTGGAGGGTCGTGGACGGGGCGAACGACTTCGCCGTGGAGTCGTAATGATAGGTCCCGTGCTGGACGGTGACGTCGCTCGCGGACAGGGGCTGGCCCATGATCGAGACCTTGGTGGCGGCCGTGCGGGCGTTGGTCGTGGCCGAGTCCAGGTCCTGGGGCATGAGCCCGTTGAGGGTCCGGGCGCCGGCCATCGCCGCGACGTCCGCGGCGCTCTGGGCCTCGAGCTTGGCCACGGCGATTCGCCCCACGTCGATGGCCAGGGCGACGGCGCCGCAGAGCGCGACGAGGCTGACCGCCATCATGGGTGCCACGGCCCCCCGCCGTCGTTGCATGCTGTCGGGAAACATCGCGTTGCGGTCCTTTCCGGCAGGGCTCTGGGAGCGGAATCGTTGCATGAACACCATGAGACTCTAGGACGCTCCGCGGCCCCGCTAGTTCGCCTCGCTGAGCATCATCGAGACGATCGTCATCGGGAGCGGATTGGGGATGATCCGGAAGGTGCTGGGGATCATCGGCTTGTACGTGGCCTGGATCTTGACGGCGATCGCGCCCCCGTAGGGCGTCTGGTCCCAGCTCCCGATATTCGCCCCGGTGGTCGGATTCGCCTGGTAGACGGAGACCGTCATGCCGCTGATCGACTGCCCCGCGAGGTATTTCGACACGTAGGTCTGGATCTGCGCCGTGGTGACTTCCGGGTTCGCCGCGGTCCCGACCACGGCGAGCCTTGCCCCTTCCCTCGCCGCGTTCTGCAGCAACTGCCGGAGCATCACGATCCGGCCGTACTCGAAGACCCCCAGGATGCCGAGGAGCAGCACGTTGAGGATCAGGGCGGTCTCCACGATGGCCGCCCCGCGACGCGGCCGAGTCCGAGGCCGGTGTGACGGATTGGTCGGGCGCGGGCACATGGCTGGACCTCGGTTCTCGGGCGAGGGTGGGTCGGCTCGGCTCAGCCGGCCGGCGGCACGGGGACGGTCGTGGGGAAGGGGAAGTTCTTCAGGCTGACCCAACTCACCTGGGCCGAGAGGGTCCCCGCGCCGGAGACGGTCGGCAGGGCGATCCAGCGGACGTCGGCATAGGGGATGCTGGCCTTGACCACGATCAGGTCCAGGGGATCCGCCTGGCTCACGTCCACGGACTTGACGGTGGACGGGCTGTCGGCGTCGTAGACGGTGACCGTGACCACCAGATTGCGGGTCAAGGTCCCCGTGCTGTCGCCGAGCGCGTTCTTGATGCAATTCACCGCGACCTGCTGGACCTGGCTGTTCGTGAGCAGTCCCGAACCGGCCTGGCGGGCCGCCTCGCGGGCCCCCACGTTGAGGAATTGCTGCATCTCGAGGATCCGCCCGACCTCCCACGTCCCGATCAGCATCGTCAGGACGAGCGGGAGGCAGAGGGCCATCTCGACGGCCGCCGCCCCCGATCGCTCGCTCCGGTCGACGCCTACGATCCGAACCCGCATGGCTCCCCCCGACTGGCCCGTCACGTCATCCTCCGCGACCGGGCACGCCCCGGGCGGAGGACTCTCTGATCAACCCTATGTCACGCATCCCACCGCCGGCGGCGGCGATGAGAAAAAACCAGGCCGTTGCGACGTCGCAACGGCCTCCCCGCCATCGATCCGGCCCCCCCTCCGGCGACTCAGTTCGATTCGCTCAGCGCCGTGGAGATGGCCGTGAAGTGGAGCCGCGAGGGGACGATGCCGAGGGTCGTCGGCAGGCACGGTGTGTAGTCCCCATCCACCTGGACCGCGATCGGTCGGCCATACGCGACCTGCTCCCAGGCCCCCAGGGGAAGCCCGGTGTCGGGATCGGCCCCATAGACCTGGACATTCAGATTGTCGAGTTTCGCCGGCTTCACGAGGGCGATCACGGAGTCGCGGATCGACTGGGTGGTGACCTCACTGTCGGCCGTGCCGACGGCCGCCTTCCGGGCGCCGGCCCGCGCCGCGCTGCTCATGAGCTGGCGGACCATGACCAGCCGGCCGTACTCGAAGATTCCCATCGTCACCATCAGGAACGTGCCCAGCACGACGGCCGTCTCAACGACCGCCGCCCCTCGCCGAGCGGACCGATTGCACGTCGTTTTCGAGACCACGATGCACCCCGTGCGGTTGATGATCGGCTCGACGTACCGGCGGGCTGACCGGCCGGAGGACGCCCCGATCCTCGCCGGGGCTACCACAATTACCCCACGGCTCCCGCCGGGGGACGGCCGTTGGAAAAGAGCCACGACGACGATGCCCCCCGGCATCGTGGCGGCCTCGAACGCCGGGCACGAGCATCCGGGACGCCGCGAGATGCTCGCTCCCGAGGCTTGCGAAACGCCTCCCGGCCGGTCAAACTTGGGGCGATCGGATCGTCCGCGACCGACGGTTCTCTCCCCATTTGAATGGAAGATGACGCTGCCATGGAAACGCCGCAGGTCCGCCCCGGCGCCGTCACCTCGCCCGAGCCGCGCCGCCGGGTCCTTGCCTATTTCGCCAACGCGGCCGAGGGCAATCTCGCCATCCAGCTACTGACCTCCGTCGGCATCCCGAACGACCGCCTGGGCGTCACCCCGCCGGACCAGATGGAAGGGGGGTACGGGATGATCCTGTCGATCGGCTTCCCCGACGAGAAGCTCGTCCCGAAGGCCGAGGACATCTGCCGGAAGCTCGGCGCGAAGCTGCATCGCCAACGCGTGTGAGCCCACGATCGACGCCGGGCCCCACATCATTCCGCCACCGCGCCGACGCGGAGAGGTTCCGATGAACGACGTCCTTGACCGCAAGCCGAACGCAGCCTTCCGTTTCCTCGCCCCCGCCCTCGGTCTGGTCGCCGCCCTCGCCGGGATCCGTCCGGCGTGTGACGCCGCCGACTCCCCGGCCTCCGGGCCCCCCCCGACGATCCGCTCCGGGCCGCCCGCATTCGCCTTCAACGGCAAGGACCTGACCGGCTTCTACACCTACCTGCACGACCACAAGTACGACGACCCCGACGGCGTCTTCCAGGTCCGGGACGGCGTCCTCATCATCTCGGGCAAGGAGTTCGGCGGCATCTCCACCCGCGACGAGTTCTCGGACTATCACCTCGTCGTGGAGTGGCGATGGGGCGGCAAGACCTGGCCGCCTCGGGTGGAGAACGCCCGCGATTCCGGCATCCTCCTCCACGCCGTCGGCCCCGATGACGCCCAGGGCGGCCACTGGATGGAGTCGATCGAGTGCCAGATCATCGAGGGGGGCACCGGCGACCTCCTCATGGTCGGCGGCCGCAACAAGCCGCGGCTGACCTGCACGACCCGGACCGGCCCGGACGGCCAGCCCTACTTCGACGAGGGCGGCAAGGCGACCACACGCGACTCCGGCCGCTTCAACTGGTGGGGCCGCGACCCGGCCTGGAAGGACGTGATCGGCTTCCGAGGCGCCCGCGACGTCGAGAAGCCCCTGGGCGAATGGAACCGCCTGGAGGTCCTCTGCGACGGCTCGACGATCACCAACATCCTCAACGGCCACGTCGTCAACGTCGGTACCGGCGCCAGCCACACCCGCGGCAAGCTCACCCTCCAGTCCGAGGGCGCCGAGATCCAGTTCCGCAAGTTCGAGATCCGGCCCATCCTGCGGTGACGGAGATCCTCCCTCTCCAGGGAAACAATCGTCACCCGTCCGCTCGCAGCCCCGAATTCATTAGGAATTCGTGCCCGGCTCGTGGAACCCCAGCAGCCGAGGATAGGCCCCGCCCATGTCCCTCGCTTCCGTTCACGCTCATCCGCACCGTCGGCTTCTGCTGATCCTGGTCGGGCTGGCCCTGATTGGCGGGACGATCCTCCGATTGGCCTGGCTGTCCGAGATGGAGTGGAAGGACGACGAGTCGTGGACGTTCGAGCATGCCCAGCAGATCGGCTCGGGAGCCGCCTGGTACTGGACGGGAATGCCCGCGAGCGTCGGGATCCCCAATCCGGGCCTGAGCGTCTGGATCTTCAGCCTCCCCGCGATCCGGCTGCACGATCCCGTGTCGATGACCGCCTCCGTGGCGGTGCTGAACATCGCGGCCCTGGCGGCCTTCATGGGCCTGGCCCTGACGCGCATCGGTCGTGATCAACGCCTCACCTGGCTGCTGGGCACCGTCCTGCTCTGCGTCAACCCGGTGGCGGTCATGGCCTCGCGGAAGCTCTGGGCCCAGGACGTGCTGACGCCCTGCACCGCGCTCGTGATTCTCGCGTTCCTGTCGAGGCGGAGCCGCTGGGGATCCTTCGCCTGGGGCCTGAGCGGGACGCTCCTCGGCCAGATCCACCTGAGCGGGTTCTTCTTCCAGGCCGCCCTGGTCCTCTGGTCCCTGCTCGACTCGCGAGGCCGGGACGACGTTGAGTCCGACGCGGCCCCTCAGTCCCCGCCCCAACCGGGTCCGTGCTGGAGGGCCTTCGCCTGCGGCACCGCCCTGGGCGCCCTGCCGATGATCCCCTGGGTCTATCAGCTCCTCTTCAACAAGCAGGGGCAGGCAGCGACCAACCCCAGGGAACCGGTCACGCTCGCGCTTCGTCTTCAGATGATCCGACGGCTCTTCGGCTTCCTGTTCCTCAATCCGCTCGGGCTGACACCGACCTATGTCTACTTCCGGACCGACTTCTGGTCGTTCCTGCGAGGGCCGGTGATCCTCGGCCGGGCAACGTGTCTCGTCCTCGCGGCGCACCTGGCGATCGCGGGCCTCTTCGGGCTGGGCTTGCTGAACCGGCTGGCTCGCTGGTTTGAACGCGAGAAGGGAGCCGGGGCCGCACCAGGCCTGAGAGATCGCCTCTCGCTCCTGTGGAGCAACCGTGCCGAAGAACGCTGGCTCCCGTCGGCCGTCGTCGTGATCTACACCTTGATCCTGCTGCTGATCATCCCGATGGCCTATTACCACTATCTGATCATTTGTTCGTGGTTCCTGTCGATTGCCCTCGTCCAGTTCCTCAGGACGAGCTTCCCGAGGCGAGGGTTGGCGGTCGTCCTGGCCATGGGACTGCTCCAGTTCCTCCTCTCCCTGGGCCTGCTCTGGCACATTCACGAGCACGGGTCGACCGCCGATGAGTACGGGAGCCCCTATCGGCTTCAGGCGGAGGATCCCGGCGGACGGAGATCGGCCAGCAACCCGAGCCTCCATCCGGAATGGCCCCTGGCGAATGGACTGGCGCTTTTGGCTGGCGCCGAGGTCGATTTACGGCAGATCGGAAGCCGACCGATTTTGGTCTGACACCAGGAATTCTCGATGGAATACAATGGAGATTGAGTCCGCACGTAGGCTTTGCCGCGCGATCCGGACGCTCCCGCGACCCTCTGGCTTGGTGGATCCAGGAGTAAGCCGTGGCCACGGTCGGTCAAGAGAATGACTCTGGAGAACCCCGGCCCGTCGATCCTCAGGTCTTGCTCGACCACATCTCGATCAGGGGTTTTCGGAGCATTCGCTCGCTGGAAGAGGTCGAACTCCGGCCGCGCAACATCCTCATAGGCGCCAACGGATCGGGCAAGTCGAACTTCCTCTCGGTCTTCTCCTTCCTGAGAGCGATCAGGCAAGGCAAGCTCGTCAGCTATACGGAGATGGCGGGCGGAGCGGAACAACTCGTGCATTTCGGATCCAAGGTCACTCCGCAGATCGACCTGGATCTCTCCTTCAGGGGGGGCACGAACGGATATCAAATCACGCTCAACGCAACGCCCGGCGATCGCCTGTCTGTGTACAGGGAAAACTGCAGGTACTGGGACAAACAGAAATACCCGTCCCCATTCACCGAGTCACTTCGAGGCACGGCAGGTGAGGCCGGGATCAGCGCGCCGCAAAACCGCACCGCTCGATATGTTCAAGGCTACCTGGATAGCTGGCAGAAGTACCATTTCCACGACACGAGCGACAGTTCGCCGATGCGGAAGACGGCCTCGTTGAACGATAACTGGTCGCTCAGGCCGGACGCTTCCAACATCGCCCCGTACCTCTATCTCCTGAAGACCCGCGACCCCTCGTCCTATCAGTTGATCCGTCGGACCATCCAGCAGGTCGCCCCGTTCCTCGACGACTTCCACCTCGAGCCCCTTCGCCTCAACGAACAGACCATCCGCCTCGAGTGGAAGCACCGGTCGAGCGACCGCTATTTCGACGCCGGGTCCCTGTCCGACGGCACTCTGCGATTCATTTGTCTGGCCACCCTCTTCGCCCAGCCGTACGATCACCGGCCATCCCTCATCATCGTCGATGAGCCCGAGCTCGGCCTCCATCCCTCCGCGATCACTCTGCTGGCCAGCCTGATCAAGTCGGCCTCGACGACGACTCAGGTGGTCGTGTCGACCCAATCCGCGCTCCTTCTCGATCACTTCGAACCGGAGGATGTCCTGGTCGCAGACCTCGTGGACGGTGCAACCACCCTGCATCGCCTGAGTTCCGAGGACCTTGCGGTATGGCTTGAGGACTACAGCCTCGGTCAACTCTGGGAGAAGAACCAGTTCGGCGGGAGGCCTGGGCGTGGCTAGGATCTGCATTCTCGTCGAGGGGGAGACCGAAGAGACCTTCGTCAGAGAGTTGCTCGCAGGTCATCTCATCACGAGCGGATTCCACAGCGCCTCGGCGAAGCTCATGGGCAACGCTCGCCTCAGGTCGAAAAGGGGTGGCGTCAAGTCGTGGATGTCGATCCGAGCCGAGATCGTGCGGCATTTGAGCTCGGATCCCGGGATCTTCATCAGCACGATGGTTGACTATTACGGCAGGCCCTCGGATCCCGAGAAAGGGTGGCCGGGACGAAGCCAGGCCCCGTCCCTGCCGTTCGATCAGCGGGCGTCATCGGTCGAGAAGGCGATGTTCGACGCCATCGCCAAGGAGGTGGGAGACGCGAGGAGATTCGTCCCATTCGTCCTGATGCATGAATTCGAGGCGGTCCTCTTCAGCGAGTGCGGACTGATGGCCATCGCGATTGGCCGGCAAGACCTCGAGGCGTCGTTCCAGGCCATTCGCGATGGCTTCGGCTCACCGGAGGAGATCAACGACTCTCCGACCACGCACCCTTCGAGGCGTATCGCGGCTCTCTTTCCTGGTTACCAGAAGCCTCTGCATGGGAATCTCGCGGCGCTGGACATCGGACTGGCGAGGATCCGTGAGGAATGTCCCCACTTCCGAAGCTGGCTGGAACGACTCGAAAGCGTGATCTGATCGATTCCCCCGATCAATACCCCATCGCCGCCCCGTCCTTCCTCGGATCCGAGCCTCCGATGAGGACACCGCGGTCGATGTCGATCCGGATCGCCTGGTAACCGCCGAAGCCGCCGGGCTGGGCCTTCACGACCTTGTGGCCCTTGGCTTCCAACGCCCGAATCGCCTCGTCGGAGAAGCCGGACTCGACGGTCACGGTCCCGCCCCCTTGCGCCGCGGGCTGGCCGGTCGGCTCCGAGGAGCCCAGGTGGCGGAACCGCGGGGCGTCGCCGGCCTCCTGGACGTCCATGCCGAAGTCGATCATGTTGCAGAGGACCTGGACGTGGCCCTGGGCCTGCATGTCGCCCCCCATCACGCCGAAGCTCAGCCAGGGCTTGCCGTCCCTCGTCACGAAGGCCGGGATGATCGTGTGGAACGGCCGCTTGCCCGGCTCCAGCCGGTTCGCGTGCGACTCGTCGAGCGCGAACAGGCAGCCTCGATTCTGGAGCGCGAAGCCGAGCTTGCCGGGCACGTGGCCGGAACCGAAGCCGTTGAAGTTGCTCTGGATCAGGCTGATGGCGTTGCCCTGGCCGTCGGCCACGGTCATGTAGATCGTATCGGCCTGGAGCGGCTCGCCCGGGACGGGGCCGGCGTTGGCCTTTGCGGGGTCGATGAGCTTCTGCCGCCTCGCGGCATACGCCTTGGAGATCAGCTCGTTGACCGGGACCTTCGCCTTATCCATGTCGGCGTAGTAGCGGGCCCGGTCCTCGTAGGCGAGCTTCTTGGCCTCGATCATCAGGTGGAGTGCCTCGGCGGAGCCGAAGCCCATCGTCTTCAGGTCGTGCGGCTCCAGGAGGTTCAGCATCTGGAGCGCCGCGATCCCCTGGCCGTTGGGGGGCAGCTCCCAGACGTCGTAACCCCGATAGTTCACCGAGACCGGGTCGACCCAGCTCGATGCGTGCGCGGCGAGGTCCTCGGCGGCGAGGAGGCCGCCGACCGATTGACTGTACGTCCCGATGGCCTCGGCGATGGCCCCCCGGTAGAAGGCGTCGCGGCCGGAGTCGGCGACGAGTCGGAGCGAGCGGGCCAGGTCCGGATTGCGGAAGACGTCGCCCACCCTCGGGGCATGCCCGTCGACCAAATAGCAGGCGGCAGAGGTGGGCACGGCGCCGAGCGCCCGCTCGGACGCCCGCCAGTCGCCGGCAATGATCTCGCTGACGGGGAATCCGGCCTCGGCGTAGTGAATGGCGGGCGCCAGGAGCTCGGCCAGGGGGCGACTGCCGAACCGGGAGCGGAGCTGATCCCAGCCGTCGACGCAGCCGGGGACGGACCAGCTCAGCGGGCCGCTCGTCGGGATCTGGTCGTGGCCTCGCTGGCGGAAGTAGGCGATCGTCGCGGCCCGGGGCGAGCGCCCCGACGCGTTCAGGCCGTAGAGCCGCCTCGACTTCGCGTCCCAGACGATGGCGAACAGGTCGCCCCCCATGCCGCAGGACATCGGCTCGACCACGCCGAGGACCGCGTCCGCCGCGATGGCCGCGTCGATCGCGTTGCCGCCGGCCTGGAGGATGCGGATCGCGGCCGCCGAGGCCAGGGGCTGACTCGTCGCCGCCATCCCCTCGCGCGCCACCACGGCCGAACGCGTCTTGTGCCGCGGGCCGTGGGGACGGTCCGCGGCGAGGATCTTCGAGCTCGACATGACGGCGATGCCGGACCAGAGGAGAAGCAAGGTAATGAGTGGGACGAACGGCGGGCTGTGTCGAAGAGTCATATGGCTCCCTTCACTGGAACGCGTCGATCTCCGCGCGGGTTGGCAGGGCGGGCTGGGCCCCGGGGCGCGTCACGGCCAGCGCGGCCCCCCGGACGGCCCGGCGAACGGCGTCGGGGAGGGCCAGTCCCTCCGCCAGGCCGGCGGCCAGGATCCCGTTGAACGCGTCGCCGGCGCCCACGGCGTCGACGGCCTCGACCCGGGGGGCCGGCACGGCCACGGCCTCGCGACCATCGGCCACCAGGCACCCCTCCGCGCCAAGCGTCATGACGACCGTCCTCGGCCCCATCGAGAGCAGTCGGAGGGCCAGGGACTTTGGCTCGGGCCGCTCGCCGGGCCGGGTCCCGGCGAGCATCAGGGCCTCGACCCGGTTGGGCGTGATCAGGTCGGCCTCCCCCAGGAGGTGGCGGACCTCGGCCTCCGTCAGCGAGGGGGCCGGGGCCGGATTCAGGATCACCGTCATGCCCGCCTTCCGGCCCCGCCGCAGGGCACGGATCGCGGTCGGGATCGGGATCTCGAGGCCGACGAGGAGGATCTCGCCGGGGCGGAAGATCGAGTCCGGCAGGCCATCGATGTCGGACGGGCTCAGCTCCAGGTTCGCCCCCGAGGCCACGCCGATCTGGTTCTCTCCCCCTTCGGAGACGAAGATCAGGGCAACGCCCGAGGCGACGCCCGGGACGATCCGCGCATGGGAGACGTCGATCCCTTCCCGCCGATAGCCATCGAGGGCGCGACGGCCCAGGTCGTCGTCGCCGACGGCCGTCACAAAGACGACCTCCGCGCCGGCCCGGCGCGAGGCGACGGCCTGATTGGCCCCCTTGCCACCGGCCGTCACGGCGAAGTCTCCGCCCAGGACGGTTTCGCCGGGGCCGGGCAGCGAGGGGACGCGGACGGTCATGTCGGTGTTGCTCGATCCGACCACGACGACCCGGGAAGACGGACCGCTCACTGGATGCCTCCGTACGTCCGGCCGACCCAGTCGCCGGTCATGCCCAGGAACTCCTCGCGAGAGAGCTGGAAGACGTCCCTGAGCGTGTCGGCGAGCTTGTCCTTGCCCTTCGCCATCCCCTCCGCGAACGCCGGGAAGGAGCCTCGCATGGCGGGGGTGCGCTGGATCGCCTCGACGAGCGCGAAGCCGATGGCCCGGGTGTCCGCCTCGGTCGCCTGGTCCCCCTCGTCGAGGACCTCGGCGGTGGGCGTGGTCCAGCCCTTGCGATACTTCGCCAGGGCGGCCGCCCGAAGCCGCTGGTAGTACGGGCTCCGCGGCTCGAGCTGCGAGGCCAGGAAGGCCCCGGTCCCCGCGGCCAGCCATCGCGGCGACTTGCCGCGCGCGGCGACGGACGCATCGCCGAGCGCCTCCGTGAGCAGGCCGCCGAGGGTCCGGTCCGAGGCCACGTCCCGATCGTCCGCCCGCTTCCCGCGCGGCCGGCCTCGACGGGCCGTGACGGGCTCCTCCTTCCGCCCCCCCAGCGGGTCGATCACCGCGACGTACGGATGAGCGACCCTGAGATTCCCCGTGGAGACGACGTCCGACTCGATCTCCCGGTTCTCGACGGTGCGGACGAACTCCACGAAGTCCTTGCGGTCGTTGAAGACGTACAGGCCGATCTTCTCCGGCCAGTCCACCCCGGCCGGGCCGAGGAGCCGCTTGAGATGAGCCTGCTGCGCGTCCACCGCCTTCACGGCGGCGGCCGCGCGGTCCGCCGGCAGCGTCCCGAGCAGCGCGACGTATTCGCCGGTCGCGGCCTCGGGCTTGAGGCCCGGGTTCGCCTGCTTCCATCGCGAGCGGCCCGCGGCCTCGACCCTGGCGTCGCGCTCCCTGGGATCCATCCGCGCCAGCTCGTCGCGGCGGAGTTGCTCCGGCGACGCCGCGTAACCGGCGATCGGCGACTTCGGATCCAGGCCCGGGTCGAGCAGCGCCCCCGCCTTGACCCACCGCTCGATCCGGGCGATGGCCGCCTCGGCCAAGCCGGCGTTGTTCCCCCCCTGGGGCATCCTGGGCTCCTCGTCCCCCTTGATCCGCAGGACCAGGTGGGATTCGCCCGGATTGCCGGGGGCGATGACCTTCTCTTCGGGGGTCCCCTGCATCAGCTTCGCGAACGTCGTGAGGTCGAGCTTCCCCCGAGCCTTGCCCGGGCGGTTCTCGCTGTGGCATCCCACGCAGTTGGCGACCAGGATCGGCGCGACATCCATGCGGAAGCTGATCGGGGCCTCGGCGCGGCTCGCCGCGTCCCCGGATCCCTTCGCGTCCTGGGCCAGTCCGGGACGCACGAGAACCTGGATGGCCAGGACGGCGACCAGTAGTGACCCGATCCAGGCACGAGGGCGTCGCGTCGCGGGCATGGGGCGGTTCCCGGAAGAGGGCGATCGAGCGGTCTTGCCGCTCCATTCTCGCCGCGCCCGGGGGCCTTGGCAAGCATCGTCGAGCGATCTCAGCGGGAGAGCGTCAGGGGAGTTTCTCTGGTCGCGGTCCGTCCCGCGATCACGTCGGTCACGGTCAACCGGAGCCGGTACTCGCCGGCCGCCAGGCCCTCCGGCAAGTCGACGCGCGTGCTCACGTAATTGTCGCGGAGACGGCGCGGGGTCTCCGCCTCGGCCTCGCCCAGGGCCTGGCTCCAGGCGACCTCGCCGGAGGGGTGGCTCGCCAGCTCGACGCGCGAGGAGAGGTGCGAACGGAACCCTGCCGGCGAAGGCTGGTAGGTCAGGTCCGAGAGCTCGCAGTAGACGATCACCGGCTGGCCGGGTCGGAGCTTAGCCGGGTCGATCGGCTCGAATCGGCCGAAGCCCTCGACCTTGCGGCAGAGTCGAAGCTCGGCGATGGCGAAGGGATTCGCCTCCGGCGACGCCCCCCCGCCCGACCCATGCCCGGACGCCGCGCGGACCGAGGAACGGAGGCGTTCCAGCGATTCCCGCCAGGCATCGGCGGAGTCGCCCTCCGGGGCAGGCGTCGGGGTTTCGACGAGCTCCGGCGCGGCCTGGAGCGAGGGCATGAGGTCGTCGATCGACCGCTCCGAAGGGCCATCCGGGTGAGGCTCCGCGGCCTGCTCCCGAACCGTCGAGGCGGGCTTCACCAGCGGCGGGGCCGTCGAGTCGGCTGGCGTCCCTTCAACCCGCGAGGGCGCGACGGGCGAGGCCGGCGCGACGGGCGAGGCCGGGCGTCCCGGGTCCTCGTCCCGGAGGGCCAGTCGGCGGACCTTATCCAGCTCCTCGGTCTGGACCTTCTCCTGGGCCTCGGCCCGGCGGAGGGCGGCGTCGAGCATGGGGGTGGCCCGCGGCGTGACGCCCGCGGGGGGAGAATCCATCCGGTCGACCGCGACGGGATCCGAGGGGACCTGTGTCGCGCTCGCGGCGACGACCGGGACCGGCTCCGCCTGATCCTGAGGAGTATGCGGCGCATGCCCCTGGGCGAGGACGGGCGGCGGGTCGGGGGGTGGATCCAGCCTCTGGAAGGGCGACCGTCGACATCCCGGCGCCATCGCGATGAGGCACGCGCCCGCCAGCAGGAGACCGGATCGCCGCATCTCGCGACCTTGCGACATCGAACGCCCCATCCTTGTTCCGTGACCGAGGCCGGGCTCCGCCCCGAGTGAGCCGGCACGCGAGCCGAGACGAGAGATGATGCGGCCCCTCTACCGGAAATCGGGCCCGCGGGCAAGGTCAACCCGCGGGCCCGTCCGGGCGTCAGGGCGCGTCAAGCCATCCCGGCGAGGTCGAAAAGCAGGACCTCCGCCTCCGCATCGCCCCCCGCGCGGATCGTCAGGAGCGGTTCGTCCGAGGAGGCCGCGCCGTCGCCCGCGGAGAGCCTCAGGCCGTTCAGGTCCACCTCACCCCGCAGGACCTGGAGCCAGCCATGGCGACCCGGCACCATCGCCTGAGAGACCGATTGGCCGGCGTCCAGGGTGGCCAGGTAGAGCCGCGCATCCTGGTGGATCTTGAGCGAGCCGTCCGCGGCGTCGGGCGAGGCCACCAGCCGGAGCCGGTTCTTCCGGTCCGAGACGGGGAAGGCCTTCTGCTCATACGAGGGCTCGAGGCCGTCCCGCTCCGGGAAGATCCAGATCTGATAAAGGTGCACCGGCTCCGAGTCCGACGCGTTGAATTCGCTGTGCGTGATCCCCGTGCCGGCCGTCATCCGCTGCAGCTCGCCCGGCCGGATCACGCTGCTGGTCCCCATGCTGTCCCGGTGCGCGAGCCCTCCTTCCAGGACGTAGGTGATGATCTCCATGTCCTCGTGCGGATGCGTGCCGAAGCCGTGCCCCGCCCGGACCCAGTCCTCGTTGATCACCCGGAGCGCCTGGAAGTGCACGTGCTTCGGGTCGTGATAACGGCTGAACGAGAACGTGTGCCGGGTGTCCAGCCAGCCGTGATCGAAATGCCCCCGCTCCTCGGATCGACGAACGCGAATCATCGTGACCTCCCCTCGATAGTTAATGTGTTAACCAACATCGCAAAATCAGGGCAGGGCTTCCGGGCCGGGCCGAGCTCTTACCGCTTCCCAGAGGGCGATGGAAGGGGTGACGGGTCCGAGCCGCGGCGATCGATCCCCCGATCGCTGCTCGCCCCGGGCTACCCCTCGCCTCTCCCTCGCGATGTTCGTTTACACACAGACAGTTTATATACTGACTATCGTCTCGTCAAGGGAAGCGGTCGGCACGGGAGGTCGGAGGCACCGGGTCGGATCCTCAGACAGTGACCGCGATCCGCTTCTGGACGGAGATGGGGATCATGCCCGCGTCGGGGAGGAAGCTGGCCACGGTGCTGATGTCGCGTCCGGGCTGGATCTGCGTCCAGAAGGCGAACCGATACTTGGCCAGCTTGAATCCGTGCGAGGGGAGTTGCGAGGCGTTGAGGAAGACGCGGATCACGGGCCCGCGGATCTGGATCTTCGAAGGATCGATGGCCTGCGAGGCGCCCGTGGTCAGGTCGGTGATCGTCCCCGTGGCGGAGGTGCCGAACGGGGCGACGGTGAGGGTCACGATCGTGTCCGGGGTGATCTTGGGTCGGGCGGCGAAGATCGGCCCCAGGGACGCCCCTGCGCCGCGGTCGAGCGCGAATTGATAGTAGGTGGTGCTCGGGTCGTGGAACGGCCCGCGCATGATCGCACCGAGCTCCACGATGTTGTTCTTGAAGACGGCCGCCCCGGCGACCTGGGGGAGGAGCTGATCGTAGGGCTGCCCGACGAAGAGGGACTGGACCCCCGGCGTCCGGACCGCGAAGCCGGGCGTCGAGTAGGCCGTGAGCTGCCCGCTCACGAACCGGGCCAGGACACCGTTGAGATTACGCACCTGCGAGCGGAGGAGCTTCGTCCACTCGCTCCCGAGGCCCCCGTTGAGTGCATTCAGAATCGCCGCGACCCCGGCGGGGTCCGTCTGGATGCTCGACCGGATCGACCGCACCAGGGCGCTCCGGGCCAGGGTGGTGGCCGTCAGGCCCGAGCCGCTGAGCAGGGCCCTCCCCTCGAGGCTCTCCACGACGGGCCGTGCGATGCGTGAGATATTGCGACCAGGCATGTTAGAGGCTCCGGGAGGCGAGAATTTTCCACGATGGGCTCATCTGAAATAATAGTATGCACAACATGGACCCTGAGGAGGATTGTCGCTCATGCGCTGGATCGGCATCGACGAGGCCGGTTATGGCCCCAATCTCGGGCCGCTCGTGATGACCGCGGTCATCGCCGAGAGCGTCGAGGGGACGGCATCGACCGGTCGTCGAGCCGGGGAGATGGACGAGCCTCCGGATCTCTGGGCCGAACTGCATGGCTCGGTCGCCCGGGCCGGAGGGGACTCCGCCCGCCTCTGGGTGGATGATTCCAAGGCCATCCTCCGCGGCGGCAAGGGGAGAGACAGCCTGACCGCGACCTGCCTGGCGCTCCTCCGGGCCGTGGGCCGGGCGCTCCCCGAGGACCCTCGCGGCCTCTTCGAGGCCGTCCACGCCGGGACCCCGGCCGAGGTCGAGCTCGCCACCTGGGCCGGGGCGGACGGGGGCCACGGCGGCTGGCCCGCGGGTTGCGGACCATCCGAGGTCCGGACGCGAATCGGCTCCGATCCGCTCGCGCCCGCGTCCGGTCGATGGCGGTTCGTCGAGGTCCGGACGGTCGTCTTCGGGCCGGAGCGGTTCAACCGCCTGCTCGACCTCCACGAATCGAAGGCGGCGGTCCACTTCCAGGCCTTCCGGCACCTCCTGGAGGATGCCTGGCAACATGCGCGGGGCGGACGGCCGGCGCTCCTGGATTGCGACAAGCACGGCGGGCGGCATTACTACCTGGAGCCGCTCTGTCGGGCCTTCCCGGAAACCTGGATCGACCGGGGCGAGGAAGGACCGGAACTGAGCGAGTACACGCTCCGCGGCGACGGTCGCGTGCTTCGGCTGCGGCTCCGCCCTCGCGCCGACGCCCGCAACGGACTGGTCGCCCTGGCGTCGATCGTGAGCAAATGCCTGCGCGAGGTCTGGATGGATGCCTTCAACGGCTACTGGACCGCGCGGGTCGCGGGGCTGCGGCCGACGGCCGGCTACCCCGTGGATGCCGCGAGGTTCCGCGCGGCGATCGACCCTCTTGCCCGGGAGCTGGGCCATCTCCCCGAGACCTGGTGGCGAAGGAAATGACCGTCGGCGGGGGGACACGGCGGGGACGGACAGGCCCGGGGCCGCGAGCCGGTCTCAACGCTCGCGGTAGACGATGCGCCCCTTCGTGAGGTCGTACGGCGTGATCTCGACCGTCACCCGATCGCCGGGGACGATGCGGATGAAGTTCTTGCGCATCTTGCCCGCGATGTGGGCGAGGATGCGGTGGCCGTTCTCCAGTTCGACCATGAACTGGGTATTGGGCAGGGCCTCGACGATGCGCCCTTCGGTCCGGATCGGTTCTTCTCTGGCCACGCGGGCCTCCTTAAGAAATCGGCGGCGGCCCCGCGAAACGAATCGCGGGCCGCCCGACCGTGAGACGTAATCCGTCCGCCGGGCTGAACGACTCCCGTCCGCCGCGCCTCAGTGGTGGGAGGGGCGCCGGGGACTCGTCGGCGAGCAGGTCGTAGTGCCTCGCGAAGCCTGGCAAGAGCTCGCTTCTCAGTCTAATCGATCGGCCCGAAGTTGACCAGCGAGCAGGTCACGACGTCGGGGTGAATGGAGGGAGGACGCCCTCGACCGCGAGCCGGATCCGGTAGACCTCGTCCACCACGGTCAGGGCAAGCGTCGCGCCGTCGCGCCCGCACCAGGCGAGGTTGGAGGGGCGTTTCGGCGTCGCCAGGATTCCCAGGAGCGCCCCGGACGGCTCGAAGACCCAGACCCCCTGGGCGACCGCGACGTACAGCCGGCCCTCCCGGTCGACCTTCAGCCCGTCCGGCCCGCCGGGATGGTCGGGGTCCAGTCGCACGACGACCCGGCTCGAAGCGGCCCGGAGCGTCCCGTCCGCCCGGACGTCGAAGGCCCGGACGTGATAGCGGGCCGTGTCGCAGACGTAGAGGGTCTTCTCGTCGGGCGAGAAGGCCAGGCCGTTGGGCTTCTCGAAGTCGTCCGCGACCAGCCGGGTCCGCCCGGGGCTGTCGGCGGCCAGGTCCAGGATGTAGACCCCCTGGAAGTGGAGCGATCGATCGGCCGGCTGGACGCCGTAGGGCGGGTCCGAGAAGTAGAGCAGCCCGTCCGACCGCGCGACGATGTCGTTGGGGCTGTTCAGCCGCCGGCCCGACCAGTCCTCGGCGACGGTCTCGACGCGGGAGCCGTCGGGGTCCATCCGCGAGACTCGTCGGCCGTCCTGCTCGCAGAAGACGATCCGGCCGTCGCCGGCGAATGTCTGCCCGTTCGCGCCCCGCGTCTGCTCGCGGACGATCCGGGCGGCGCCGTCCGGATCGATCCGCCAGGTCCGGTGCGCCTTCATGTCCTGGAAGAGGATCGAGCCGTCGGGCCGCCAGAGGGGCCCCTCGGTGAACGTGAACCCGCCGCCCAGCCGTTCCAGGGGGGAGTCGCCGACCAGCCGCGACAGGCCCGCATCCCTCAGGATCGTCGTCATCCCCGAGCCCTCGACCGAGCCAGCGGATCCGCGGGGCCCTGGAGACGGGCCCGGCCGCGATCCACGCCTCCTATAGATAACCGCTCGGGGACCCCTGGGACCAGCCGCGAATCGGGACGATCCGCCGGGCTCGATTGGGGAGGAACCCGCGCGGGCCCGATCGCTATTACCCCGGCAAGGAAGTTGATCAAGCTCACGGATATCGAACGGCCTCCTGAATCCCCCCACGCTCGGGGACGCGAAATCCGGCTCTCCCCCTTACGAA
>NZ_JAALJH010000097.1 GCF_011064615.1 Aquisphaera insulae
GAGGGCGAACACGGCGTTTCCGTCATCGTGCCGCGCGAGGGCCCGGCGGCCGTCGGCGTCTGGGATGATCTCATGGACATGGATCGCCCCGACGACCGGGACGACGTCGGCTTCGGCATGGAGGATGGGAGCGACTGAGGCCCGCGTCGTGCCGGCAGGCGCCTGCGATGCGGAGGATCAGGGGACATCGGCGACGAGAGGCGGGTTGAGCGGAACTCGCCCCGCTCAACCCACCTCTCGATCGGAAACCTGCCGCCGACTCCCCGACGGATTGATCCGTCGGGGGCGAGGAGAGGACTCAACCCACCGGCTGGAGCTCCTCCGCGGGCTTCCGTTGCTCGCGGTCCAGGATCATTGCGAAGACCTCGTCGAGGTTGGAGACGAAGTGGAACACCAGGGCGTCGCGGACGTCCTCGGGGATGTCCTCCAGGTCGGCCTCGTTCTGTGCCGGCAGGATGACGTGCTTGATCCCGGCGCGGTGGGCGCCCAGGACCTTCTCCTTCACGCCGCCGATGGGCAGGACGCGGCCCCGGAGGGTGATCTCGCCGGTCATGGCCACGTCGCTGCGGACCGGGATCCCCGACATGGCGCTGATGATCGCGGTGGCCATGGCCACGCCCGCGGAGGGCCCGTCCTTGGGGACGGCGCCGGCCGGGACGTGGACGTGGACCTCGATCGAGCCGAGTCGGTCGTCGGGGACCTTGAGGGAACGCGCGTGCGTCGCCGCGTACGTCAGCGCGGCGCGGGCCGACTCCTTCATCACGTCGCCGAGCTGGCCGGTGAGGATCAGGGCCAGGCTGCCGAAGCCGTCGCCGAGCGCGGCCGGGCCGTCCTTCGAGGGGGACGACGGCAGCCGCCTGACGGCGGCCTCCACGAACATGATGTCGCCGCCGGCCGGCGTGTAGTACATGCCGGTGGCCACGCCGACCTCGCTCGCCTCGCCGGCATGCTCGGGGTGGACCCTCGGCCGGCCGAGCAGGTCGCGGACCTCCTCGGCGCCGATCGTGGTCGAGACCTTGTCCCCGACGGCGATCCGCCGGGCGACCTTGCGGGCCACGGCGCCGATCTGCCGCTCGAGCTGGCGGACGCCGCTCTCCCGGGTGTACTGGCCCACGATCGCCGCCACGCCGTCATCCGTCAGCTTGATGGTCCGGCCCTTGAGCCCGGACTCCTCGAGCTGCCTGGGGATGAGGTACTTCTTGGCGATCTCGGCCTTCTCGCGCTCGGTGTAGCCGGCGAAATCCACCACCTCCATCCGGTCCAGGAGCGGCCCGGGGATGTTCTGGGGAAAGTTCGCGGTGGCGATGAAGAGCACCTCGCTGAGGTCGAACGGCACGTTCAGGTAATGATCCGTGAACGAGTCGTTCTGGGCCGGATCCAGGACCTCGAGCAGGGCGCTGGAGGGGTCTCCCTGGTAGGAGACGCCCAGCTTGTCCACCTCGTCGAGGAGGAAGACGGGGTTCCGGGTGCCGGCCTGCTTCATCCCCTGGATGATCCGGCCGGGCATGGCGCCCACGTACGTCCGGCGATGGCCGCGGATGTCGGCCTCGTCGCGCACGCCTCCGAGCGCCGCGCGGACATATTTGCGGCCGAGCGATCGTGCAATGCTCTTGGCGATCGACGTCTTGCCGACGCCCGGCGGCCCCACGAAGAGGAGGATCGGGCCCTTCGCCATGGCGCGGGCCTTGGCCTCGCGGGCGTCGGTGATGGCCTTCTCCTTCTCGTTCTCGTCGCCGCCACCGCTCGGGGCGGAGCACTCGCCGGACTTCTCCACCTCCTCCGCGAGCTGCTTGGCGCGGAGCTGGCGGACGGCCAGGAACTCGAGCACCCGGTCCTTGACGTCCTTCAGGCCGTAGTGGTCCTCATCCAGGACGTCGCTGGCGTGCGTCAGGTCGAGCTGGTCGTCGGAACGCTCGTTCCACGGCAGCTCGGCGACCCACTCGAGGTAGGTGCGGATCACCTGGGCTTCCATCGACTCGCGGCCCGAGCGCTCGAGCCGGCCGAGCTCGCGCTCCACCTCCTGGCGGGCCTCCTTGGGCAGCTCGAGCTTGCCGAGCTTCTCGCGGAGCTGGGTGACCTCGCGGTTCTGGTCGTCCTCGCCCAGCTCCTTCTGGATGGCCTTGAGCTGCTCGCGGAGGAACATCTCGCGCTGCCGCTCGCCCAGCTCCTCTTGGACCTGGGACTTGATCTCGGCCTGGGCCGCGAGCAGCCCGATCTGCCGTTGCATGTGGATGAGCACCCGGCGGAGCCGCTCCTCGACGCCGAGGGTCTCCAGCAGCGCCTGCTTCTCCCCCACCGCGAGCTCGACGTAGCCCGAGACCAGGTCGGCGAACGGCCCGGGCTCGGTCACGGAGTCGAGCACGTTGTGCAGGACCTCCTCCGGGAGCCCGCGCTTCTCGCCCAGCTCCATGGCGCGCTCGCGGGTCTCGCGGTAGAGCGCGGCGAAGGCCGGGTCGTTCTCGTTGATCGGCTGCATCTGCTCGATCGGGACGGCATCGACGGTGAGGTATCCCTCCTCGCCCGGGTGGTAGTGCAGGGCCGCGGCCCGCCCTTCCCCCTGGAGCAGCAGTTGCACGCCGCCCAGCCCGCGCTGGACCTGGCCGATCCGCCCGACCACCCCCATCGTGTAGAGCTGCTCGGGCGCCGGCTCGTCCACGTTCTCCCGCTGGGCGACCGCGAAGACCAGCCGGTCTCCCTTCAGGGCCGCCTCGATCGCGCGCAGCGTCCCGGGCCGCCCCACGCCGATCGGCACGGTCACCCCCGGGAAGATCACGGTGCCCCGCAAGGGGAGCACCGGCAAGGTCACTCTCTCAGCCATTCGTCTCGTCCTCCCTTCCTTCACAATAACTATTGGACCCCGTCAAGGCCGATTCAAGGGCCGGCCCGCGAATCGTCGGCGTGCTGCTCTGGCGTGGCCGGGGCTCCGGCGGGAGAATCGAGGGCGGGGGACGTCCGGGGACGGACCCGAGGGCCAACGGCACGAGGGGCGGACGGCATGTGCGGCATCTGCGGCGCGGCGTGGGGCGATCCTCGGGACGCCCTCGACGGCGATCGGCTGGCGAAGATGATGGATCGGATCATCCATCGCGGCCCCGATGACGCCGGCTCGTACCGGGACGACCACGCCGCGCTCGGGTTCCGGCGGCTCTCGATCCTCGACCTGGCCGGCGGCCATCAGCCCCTCTCCAACGAGGACGGCACGGTCTGGGTGGCCTTCAACGGCGAGATCTACAACTTCCAGGCGCTCCGCCACCGGCTGGAGGCCCGGGGCCACTCGCTTCGCTCCTCCGGCGACTCGGAGACCCTCGTCCACCTCTACGAGGATGAGGGGACCGGCCTCTTCGGCCTCCTCCGCGGCATGTTCGCGCTGGCCATCTGGGACGCCCCCCGGCGGACGCTCATCCTGGGCCGCGACCGCCTGGGCCAGAAGCCGCTCGTCTATCGCCACGACGCCCGCCGGCTGGTCTTCTCCAGCGAGCTGAAATCGCTGCTCGCCCTGCCGGAATCCGAGTGCCCTCGGGCCGTCGACCCGCGGGCCCTCGACGAGTACCTCACCTACGGATATGTCCCCCATCCGCGGACCATCCTCCGGGGCGTGCACAAGCTGCCGCCCGGCCACTTCGCGACCTGGCACGACGGCAACCTGAAGGTCGAACCCTACTGGCAGCCCGACTGGAACCTGGAGCGCCGGCGGTCCGTCGGAGAGGATGTGGAAGCACTCCGCGAGACCCTCTCCGAGGCCGTCCGCGAGCAGATGGTCTCCGACGTCCCGCTCGGCGCCTTCCTCTCCGGCGGGATCGACTCCACGATCGTGGTCGGCCTGATGCAGCGGGCCTCGAATCGCCCGGTGAAGACCTTCGCCATCGGCTTCCCGGACGCGGCCTATGACGAGACCCGCTACGCGGAGCTCGCCGCGAGGCGGCTCGGGACCGAGCACCACACCTTCATGGTCGAGCCGCGGGCCTGGGAGACGCTGCCGGCCCTGGCGCAGCAGTTCGACGAGCCGTTCGCGGACAGCTCCGCGCTGCCGACCTGGCACGTCGCGCGGGAGACCCGCCGCGAGGTCACCGTGGCCCTCACCGGCGACGCCGGGGATGAGCTCTTCGGCGGCTACGACCGCTACCGGGCCCTCGCGCTGACGGAGCTCTTCCACCGCCTGCCGGCGGCGCCCCGGCGGATCCTCGGCAAGACGATTCGCCGGGTGCTGCCCCGCTCCGGCCGGTCGAAGTCGCGGCTGCGGGCGATCGAGCGTCTCTTCGAGCGGATCAACGACCCGGCCGGCGCGAGATACCTCGGCTGGATGACCACCTTCGACGAGCCGTCGCGGCTTCGGCTCTACTCCGAGGCCCAGCTCGACATCCTCGCCGATGCCTCCTCGCACCCCGACGGCTGCGGCCCGGGCGACCCGGCGAGTCTCCTCTCGGAGGCATGCGCCCGGGCCCGGAGCCGGGACACCGTGACGCAATCGATGGTGGGAGACATCCTCACCTATCTCCCCGGCGACCTCCTCTACAAGGTGGACATGGCGAGCATGGCCCACAGCCTCGAGTGCCGCGGCCCGTTCCTGGACCACCGCGTCGTGGAGCTCGCCGCGGCCATGCCCCTCGATCGCAAGCTCCGCGTCCGCCCCGGCCGGTCCAAGGTCGTCCTCAAGCGGGCCTTCGCCGACCTCCTGCCGGCCGAGATCGCCGGCCGCCGCAAGATGGGCTTCGGCGTCCCCGTCGGCCGCTGGTTCCAGAACGAGCTCAAGGATGAGCTCCAGGGCATCCTGCTGGATCGCTCCGCCCTCGACCGCGGCCTCTTCCGCCCGGACGCCGTCCGTGCCCTCGTCGCCGAGCATGTGGAGGGCCGCCGCGAGCACGGCCACCGCCTCTGGGCCCTCCTGATGCTGGAACTCTGGTTCCGCAACCACGGCGCGGCGTAGGCCTGCCTCACACCCCGAGCCTCGCGCGGATCTCGTCGGCGATGGCCTCCGGCGTGCCGCCGACGTCGACCCGCACCGCGTCGGCCGGCGGCTCGAGGATCTCGAGCTGGCTGGCCAGCAGCGACGGGTCCATGAAATGGCCGCGGCGGGCGGCCAGGCGGGCCCGGATCAATTCCGGCGATCCGCAGAGGCAGACGTACCTCACGGCATCGCCGTGATGGCGGAGATACTCCTGGTAGGCGTGCTTCAGCGCCGAACATGCCAGGACCAGGCTCTCGCCGCGGGCGACGGCCTCGTCGATGAGCCCCGAGAGCCGCTCGAGCCAGGGCTTCCGGTCCGCGTCGGTGAGCGGGATCCCCCGGCGCATCTTCTCGACGTTGGCCGCGGGGTGGTAGTCGTCGGCGTCGAAGAAGGGCCAGCCGAGCCGGCCCGCCAGGATCCGGCCCACGGTCGTCTTGCCCGACCCCGTCACGCCCATCAACACCACGATCATCCGCGGCTCCCGCTCCTCGTCGTCTTCCCGTCAGGGTGGCCGGTCGGGTCAGGCCAGGCTGCCAGGCTGCGCGGACATCTTCGCCAGCATCGCCTCGACCGACCGCCGCACCGGCCCCTCGAAGAGCTTCAGCGCCAGCGGGATCTTCCCCCGGGCGTAGACGTTCTGGTCGTCGAGGCTGAGCGTCACCGAGTAGGACGGGCCGAAGAGGACCGCGGACATCCCGTCGGGTGCCCAGTCCACCCGGTGGATCCACCGCGAATGGTCGACCTGCGCCTGCCTGATCGCGCGCTCGAAGTTCACCTTGGCGGTGTCCGGAGCTTGCCCATGCTTGATCGCCATGTTCAGGTCCGCCATGAGATCGGCCAGCCTCCCGGGAGCGCGTGTCGGTTGCACCGGGCACGCGAACCGCCGCCGCGCCCGACGGGCGTGCATCCTAACACGTCCCGCCTCACCGCCGACACCCGACCTCCGGCCCTCGCCGCCGGCCTCCTCAGCGACGATCCGCGGAGCCGCCGGGCATGCCGTCGAGCCCCCCCGGGCCGTGCCCCATCCGAAGGGCTCGGCCCGGTCTCCTCGCTGATAGCTCCGATCTCCAGCAAGATTCCGGAAAAACCGCGCCCGATTCCGGCGGCTCGTCCGGCTGGATGTCAGGGAGGGCGAACACGGCTCGAACCCATCGGGCCCGCCCTCTCCCAAGTCCTGACCGGAGTTGTGTATGCAATGGCTGCTCCATAACCCGATCGCCGACATGCCCGGGCCGAAGTTCCTGGGACTCTACCTGGGCATCCTGTTCGTCGCGTGCATCCTCGTCCGGATCCGCTCCCGGCTGGTCGACCCGACCCGCGGCCGCGGCGACGATGCGCCGGATGTGCCGGGGAAGTTGAACGCCCACGACATCGCCTTCCTCCGCGGCGACGCCGGCCGGCTGCTCGCCGTGACGGTCTTCGACCTCTACCGTCGCGGCTTCCTCAAGACCTTCCTTCCCACCTCGACAAGGGGACACCTCCGGATCGGCCAAGCCGACGTGCTCCCCGATTGCCGGGCACTTCCGGAATTCGAGCGCGACCTGCTGGGCGAGCTGAAGATCCCCGTCGACGTCCCGAGCCTCCGCACCAATCGCCGGCTGAACCGGATCGCCGAGCGATACGGCGAGTCCCTCCGCGAACCCCTTGAGGAGGACCTCCTGCTCATGCCCGCCGGTTGTCGTGCCTCGGCCCGCGAGTTCACCTGGCCGGCCGCCGCCTGCTTCACCCTCCTGGGCGCATACAAGCTCTTCGTCGCCGTGGACAAGGGGCGGCACAACGTCGGGTTCCTCATCGTCCTCTGGCTCGTCGGGTTCAACCTGATCCTCATCCTCGGCGCCGCGCCTCGGCTGACGCGGCTGGGCAAGGACTACCTGGACCGGCTGAAGACGACCTTCGAGGACTGGCCCGCCATCGCCACGCGGCCGGAGGCCGTCAAGAGCCCTGCCGCCGTGATGGCCATCGCCGTGCTCGGCATCCCCGCGCTCATTGGCACCGAGCTGGAGAACACCTGGAAGCCGCTCATGCCGCGACCCGAAACCACGGGCTGCGGGTGTGCCTCCGGGGGAGGGGGCGGCGGCTGCGGGGGCGGGGGCGGTGGTTGCGGGGGCGGCGGGTGCGGCGGCTGCGGCGGCTGCGGCGGATGTGGAGGCTGAACCATGAATCGCGAACGAATCCCATCTCCGATCGAGGCCCTGCCCGCGGTCGGCGTCGGGCTCGGCTTCCGCGAGCCCTACCGGGCGGACGTCATCCTCAATCGCGATCGCGTGGACTTCCTCGAGATCACGGCCGACCATTACCTGGACGCCCCCGCGGCCAAGATCCGCGAGCTCGAGCTGCTCGCCGATCACTTCACCCTGATCCCCCACGGCCTGAGCCTCTCGCTGGGGAGCGCCGAGGGACTCGATCCGGAGTATCGCGACGCCCTCCTCGGCCTGGTCGAGAGCCTGGACCCTCCCTGGTGGAGCGAGCACGTCGCCTTCACCCGGGCCGGCGGGATCGAGCTGGGCCACCTCGCCCCGTTGCCGTTCTCGAACGAGGCGCTGGACGTGCTGGCGGCGAACATCGCGGAGGTCCAGGCGCTCGTCGATATTCCCCTGATCCTGGAGAACATCACGTACGACTTCCGCGTCCCGGGGGCGGAGCTCGACGAGGCCGACTTCCTGGCCGAGCTGGTGGAGCGGACCGGCTGCGGGCTCCTGCTGGACCTCACCAACCTGCACACCAACTCGGTGAATCACGGCGGCGACCCGCGGGCGTTCATCGACCGCCTGCCGCCCGGGCGGATCATCCAGCTCCACTTCGTCGGCGGCCATGCCGAGGGGACTCGCCTGATCGACAGCCACTCCGCCCCCACCCCGGCGGCCGTGTGGGACCTGATGGACTACGTCCTCGACCGGGCCCCGGTGCGCGGCCTGATCCTCGAGCGCGACGAGGACCTCCCCCCGTTCGACGAGCTCGTCGGCGAGCTCGACCGGGCGCGGGCCATCTCAAGGAGGCACGGCCGATGGCCCTGCTCGACCTCCAGCGCGAGCTGACGCGGATCCTCACCGACCCCTCGTACCGCGCCCGGTTCCTCGCCGCGGCCGGCGAGGGCAGGGGGGATCAACGAGGGGAGATCGGCTCCGCGCCCGACGCAAGCGCGACAGCCATGGACCTTGAGAAAGGCCACAGCCTCAAGGCCAGCCTCCTCGCCATATCATCCGACGAGCCCCTCGTCGCCCTGGCCTCCGTCCCGCCCGATCAACTTCGCCACTACGCCGAGGGCCTCATCCGCAAGCGTCGAGGCGCCGTCGCGGCCAGCCTGCCGGCAACCTCGAAGGCCCTGGGCCCGCGCCATTTCGCCGACCTCTTCCGCCGCCACGCCGCCGACGTCTGGCCGACCGGCCCGAAGCGTCACCGCGACGACGCGATCGCCTTCGCGGGCCGCCTCGCCCGCGGCGATCTCCTCCCCGAGATCCCACCCTGGCTCGCGGACGCCGCCTCGTTCGAGTCCGCCTTCCTCCGGTCCCGCGACCCGTCCCGTCGACTTGTCCTCATCCTCCTGGACCATCGCCCCGACGACCTGATCCCCGCCCTCCTCGCCGATCGCCCCGGCGCCGAGGTCCCGCGCCGGCCGACCCTGGTCGCCTGGCTCCGAGCCCATCCTGGCGCCGACCCCCGCTACCTGCGGATCTCCGCCCCGCGGCTCCTGGCGGCTCTCATGTCCGGCCTGGCCACTCGGCTCTGTTCGTCATTTCGACCAATCAAGCCATTGGCCCGCAATCTCCTTCTTTGAGCCATTTCTCGGCTACGACTTGTTCTACTATAAGAACGCTTCTTCTTCGATCACTCCCCCGAACACCCTCGCAGGCTCTTACGTCCGCCTATCGAACGCGATCTCCACCACGCTTGACACCTGGTCGTTTGTCCCGTATCTTCCTGTTCATGGGTTATTGAGGACGGGATGGAGCGCAAAGAACGTGCAAAAAGCCCATCGCCTCTATGAGATTCGCTGTCCGGTCCATGGATTCATCACCATCACGGACTGGGAGCGGGAGATCATCAATCTTCCGGCGTTCCAGCGACTTCGACGCATCCGACAACTTGCGTGGACGGACCAGGTTTATCCAGGTGCCATGCATACCCGTTTCGAGCACTCCCTGGGTGTTCTCCATGTCGCCAGCCGCCTGTTTGACGCGATCGCGACAAAGTCTCGAGATCTGCTCATCAATGAGCACTCTTACAAAGACGCGGGGCTTGAACGAGATCGCACACTTGTTCGTCTCGCAGCCCTCCTCCACGATGTCGGACACGCACCCTTCTCACATGCGGCCGAGGAGCTTTTCCCTCTGGAGGTGCCCGCGGAATCGATCGGCGACTCCGGCGACTCGACGGAACGCGAGTGCCGGCGTTTCCGCCATGAAGATTACTCGGCGGCCATCATTCGTCAGAGCCTTCGGGATGCGATCGAAGACCATCCTCTCAATCAGAACCATGGCCTCAAAGCGGATGATGTCGCCAACCTGCTCGAAGGGAATGTTCGCGCTGGACGTGCCCTTCTGTGGAAGGAAGTCATTGCCGGACAGCTTGATGCGGACCGAATGGACTACCTGATCCGCGATTCGCTTCACGCGGGCGTCGACTATGGTAAGTTCGATTGGCGAAGACTCGTCAATTCCGTGCTTCTTGTTCCGGGGGGAGAGGACCGCGCATTCCGGTTAGGTGTCGAGGAGGGCGGTTTTCATGCCGCGGAGGGTCTGGTGCTTGCTCGATACTTCATGTTCACTCAGGTCTATTTCCACAAGACCCGGGTCGCGTACAACATCCATCTCAGACAGGCACTCGCTGAACTGCTACCTGGAGGAGTCTTCTCACGCCCCACGCAAGATGAGCTTGAGGACTATCTCAAATGGGACGACTGGAGAGTCTTGGGCATGCTGAGAGAAGGCGGCGGAGGTGACCATGGGCGCAGGCTTTGCGACCGTGACCATTATCGAGAGATCTACCACTCTCCTGAATTCCCTGCTCCCGAGGATCGGACCTCTCTGGATCAGGTTCGCACCAGACTTGGCTCATTACTCCAGGCGGAGGAAACCTCGGAAACTTCTGCTTACAAGCTCGGGAAGTCAGACATCCCGGTGAAGGGCGAGAATCCCTCAGTCGAGATCAAGCCTTTATCCGAATACTCGAGCGTAGTAAGAGCTTTACGGCCCTTGGCCGTGTCACGCCTTTATTGCCGCAAGGAGGATGTGGAAGCCGCGAGGGACCAACTGGCCGGGTTGGAGGGGAGCAAATCATGAATCCCATGGATCGTTGGAGATTTCGAGTTGGCATCCTGACCGAGCTGGTGGCGAGATCCCAGGTGAAGCTGGGGCGAACCGCACTCATGAAGCTGGCGTACCTGCTCCAGGCCATTGAGGGCGTACCTCTCGGATACGACTTCCGAATGTATACGTACGGGCCTTTCGATGAGGACCTGTTGAACGACCTCGGCCAGGCAGAGAGTCTACGAGCCGTGGTCTCTTCCATGATCCCCTTCGAGAGAGGCGGGGGTTATGGCTATGAATTCACGCGCGGTCCTGACGCCGACCTCGTCCGAAAGCCCGTTGCCGGGAAGATCGCTCGCTACGTGAAGAGCCTGAGTTGGGTACTCGAGAGCTTCGGCCATCGATCGGCAGCGGAGTTGGAACTCCTCTCGACGATTGTCCATGCTGACCGTCACTGGTTGGGCAGGGGAGAGAGAGTCTTCCTCGACGATTTCGTGAAGAAGATCAAGGACATCAAACCCCGCTTCTCCGACGATCAGATCAAGAGGAGTATCGATGAGCTCCAGAAGATGAAGATGTTGAAAGCGCTCGACAGTCGATCGCTTTCTCTTCCAACATCCTGATGCAAGCATGTCGGAGCACGATTCGCGACCTTCACCGTCGGCGCCTCGTCGACCAATTAGCCGCACCTGGTTCCTGACCGCCCTGATCTGGGCCGGCCTGATCGCCGCCACGTCCAGCACGGTCATCATGCCCCACGACTTCTTCGCCTGGCTGGCCGCGCACGTCTTCCGGGACGAGGCCAGTCTGCGTCGGTTCGCGGTGTTCTGGGGCACTTGCTGGTTCGCCATCGTTAAGGGCTGGCACGCCGCCGAGTTCGCCATCCTGTTCCTGCTCGTCTTCCGGCTCCTCGACCGCCGTTGGCCCGATGCCTTCCGTCGTAACCTCGCCCTCGCCGCGATCCTCGCGGCCCTCTTCGCGATGTCGGACGAATACCACCAGACCTTCGTACCCGGCCAGGCGGGACCTGGAAGGATGTCGCCATCGATTGCCTGGGGATCACGATCGCCACGGCGATCGTTTGGATCCGCCGGACGACGCGAACACGCGGTCGGGCCTATCGCGATCAGCCTTGATCGGGCCGACCGACATTCCGCCACGCCTCGATCTCGATGGCCAGCAGCTCGTCGACGATCTCCTCCGGCCCAAGGCCCCGCGCGACCAGTTGCTCGGTCTCCCAGGCGGCCCTCAATTCAAGTCCGCGGCGTTCCAGCGCGGGGCTACGATCGAAGGGCGACCACTCGAGGCCGGCGAGCGAACAGCCTGTGCGGAGGCCGCTCAGCCAGTGTTCGACGGCCCTCGGCTCGACCGGCTGGAAGTACATGGACTTCCGAACCCGTGCCGATTCGAGGATCGCGATGAGCCGCGAGCGAACGTCGGATAAGGATGCCGGCTCAGGCGTCGAACCGTTCTGCGTAGGCATCGGCGGCGAGACTCCAGCGATTCGGCTTCCCATGAAGCCACTCATAGCCGAAGCGTCACAGCACGTCGAATCGCCTGTATCATACCCGATCCGATCCCGACCAACGACCGGGGATGCGAGCCGCAAGGAGCGGCACGGCGTGGGGAAGGTCGGACGGCCTCACCAGGATCGATGGGCCGACGCGGTCAACCGGCGAGGATGGCCCTCGGGACTCTCGTTCGCGGCTTACCACGCAAATCGCGGCCGGCGACACGACCCATTGCGGATGGACACTTCGGGCTCCGGGCCGCATCGATGATCATGGAAGGGCTCAGCCTCGGGCCTTGCGCTCGTTCACCATCGCGATTTCGATTCGAAAGGACTGCCACCATGCCCGATCCCCCCCGTCCCTGGTCGCCCGATCCGCGACTGAGCAACGTCCCGACGGATGTCCTGAGGAATCGCCGGGAATCGCCGGTGCAGATCACCTCGCCGGTGCTCGAATTCTCGGCGATCCAGCTCGCGGCGCTCGTGAATCCGATCGGCCGCCCCTTCGGGCTGAAGGAGATGGCGATCATCGACGACATCTATCAGGGGTCGGTGGACGCCGCGCGGGTCCGCGTCGTCGAGACGTCGATCCTCAATGCCCCCACGACGCTCGGGAACCAGATCCGCGTCCCTCCGGGCTGGAGCTTCCTGGACAACAAACCGGTCCTGGTCCACGAGATGGGCCACATCTGGCAATACCAGACGCGAGGGACCTCGTACATCACGGATTCGGTCTACCACAACGCCAGCGGCCAGATCGCCACGGGGAACCGCAACGTGGCTTACATGAACTACCGGCTCCGCAACGACTCCAACTTCACCGACTTCACGGCCGAGGAGCAGGCGACGATCATCGGGGATTACTACGAGATCACGAGGATCTACAAGGACACCGATCCTCCGCCGGCATGGGTGGCCCTCCGCCGCCCGGACCTGCCCATCTACGAGCGGCTGATCGCCCAGGTGCGATCCGCCACGCCGCGGTCGGACACGACGATCTATCAGGAGAGCCTGATGAATCAACCCCAGCCGGGCTTCGACTTCTCCGGGCCGTCCGACATCCGCCCGATGCAGGTGATGCCCCTGATCCAGTTCCGCTTCAAGGGACTGTGACGCCCTGGCCCTTGCCACAACAATACCGTTCAACGAAGGGTAGGGGCACACGGGCTTCGGCAGGGTCTCAAACCGCGATGGTACGAGACCGAGGTCAACGTCACGTCGGCTCCGAGCTGAGCCTGGGTGGCCGTGGTGGAACACCACGGTGCGGCAAGCTGTCGCGCCCAACGGGCTTCGCCTGGAGGCCACGGCGGTCCCGTGGTGTTCCACCACGGCCACCCGGAGACACTCCTTGCCTGCTAGGATGTTCACGTTCCGCCTTCGCGATGCGAGACGAGACGAGCCTTCGTTGAACGGTATTGGCCCTTGCCATCCTTCACGAGCCCGGAGACCATGTCCAGGACCTCGCGCGAGCGATCGAATCCGTGACCCCGTCGAATCGGCGGGCGAATCGAGCCTGATGGCGGTCGACGCGCGGGGTAGGTCGCACTTCGGCAGGCGGCCGGAGGGCACCGCGGCGGACCATGAACATGACGCTGGTGCGGAGATGGCTCCTGCTCTGGGCCCTGATGTTCTGGCAGGGGGGGTTCATGTTCTACGGGGGCGTCGTCGTGCCCGTGGGCGCGGGGGTGCTCGGTTCGGATCTGGAGCAGGGCTTCATCACCCGCTCGGTCACGAACTACCTCAACCTGGCCGGCGCGGTGGCCCTGGTGCTCTGGGGCTGGGAGCTCGCCGCGGGGCGGGGGAGGATGCCCGGTGGACGCAGGCTCCTCTGGGCGATCTGGGCCGCGCTCGTGGTGCTGCTCGGCGTGCTGGCGTGGCTCCACGTGCGGCTCGATGCGCTGCTGGACCCCGCGGAATCGCTCGTCCTCGACCGGCCGGGCTTTCGCGCCGGGCACCGCCTTTACCTGCTCGTCATCACGGCCCAGTGGGCCGGGTGCCTCGTCCTCACGGCCTTGACCCTCCTCGCATGGCGAGACGAGGACGGCGCGATCACATCCGGGAGGAATCGACTCGCGGGAGAGGCGGTGAAGTCGGCGTGACTGGCTTTCCAAGCCTTTTCCCGGACGCGATTTCGGAAAAAACCCCTGGAGTCCGACGGCATCGCCGCAGTATCCATGCGGGGTACGAGGGGCTTCAGGGGGAAGGACGCGGAGATGGCTCGAGGCACGGGAAACGCGACCGGGGAGATCGTCCGGATCTTCGACGGAGGCTCGCTCGCGGGCCTCGACGACGCGGAGGTCCTTCGGCGGTTCGCCCGCGGGGACGAGGCGGCCTTCGAGGCCCTCGTCGCGCGGCTCGGGCCGATGGTCCTGGCCACCTGCCGGCGCAGGTTCCTCGACGAGCAGGATGCCGAGGACGCGTTCCAGGCCACGTTCCTCGTCCTGCTGAAGCGGGCCGGCTCGTTGCGGACTCCGGAGCTCGTCGGCCCCTGGCTGCACGGCGTGGCCGTCCGCGTCGCGGCGAGGATCCGGGCGCAGGCCACGCGCCGCAGGCAAGATGAACGCAGGGCCGTCCGGCCGGAGGGGGTCGCGGACACGCACGACCTCGCGATCGAGTCGGCCGAGCTGAGGGCCGCCATCGACGCCGAGATCGCCCGCCTGCCGGAGCGCGACCGCCGAGCGGTGGTCCTCTGCCTGCTGGAGGGTCGCTCGCACGAGGAAGCCGCCCGCCGCCTGCGCTGCACCGTCGGGAGCGTCCGCGGCCGGATCGACAAGGCCAGGCGCACGCTCAAGAGCCGGCTGATGCGTCGCGGCGTCGCCCCGGCCGCGGCCCTGGCCCTTATCTCGGCCACGGGCGAGTCGACGGCGGCGGTGCCGGCCCTCCTGATGGCGGAAACGGCCTCGATGCTCGCGAAGGCAGCCACCGCGGAGGCCATCTCCGACGCGATCGCGCCGGGGGTCCTGAACGCGTCGCGGGGCGTCATCCGGGGCATGCTCGCCGCCCGGTTGACGGCCGCCGCCGCGGTCGTGCTGGGCCTGGGACTCCTCGGCATGATCGCGGCGCCGCTGGTCATCGCGATCGAGCCGGCACCACGGGTTGAGATGGAGGCCAGGAGACCGAGCGACATGGAGACCCCGAAGGACGAGGGCATCGCCGTGACCGGACGCGTCACCGATGAGGCGGGCGCCCCCATCGCGGGGGCGACCATCGCCGTTGGCCGTGACTTCCGCGAGAAGGAGCCCGACGCCGAGGCCATGACCGATGCCGAAGGCCGGTTCACGGTCAAGGGCCTCGCAGCCGGACCGATCGTCCTCACGGTCCAGGCGAAGGGCCATGCGCCCGACCTGCTTTCCACGACTGTCGCGGCGGGCATGAAGCCGATCGAGCTCGAGCTGAAGCCGCCCCACGTGATCCGCGGCCGGATCGTCGATCCCGACGGCAAGCCAATCGCGGACGCGCCGATCGCGGCCGATGAATGGCGCGGGCAGCATACCCTCCGCTGGCAAACCTGGACCGACGCCGAGGGTCGATTCCGGTGGGATGTTGCGCCGGGGGATTCGGTCCTGATTGACCTGGGGACGCTCGGCTACAGCGCGAAACGGTTCTGGCAGGCCATGCCCGATGGGCCCGAGAAGACCCTTACGATGCGCCGGCCGCTCCGCGTCCGGGGCAAGGTCACCGACGCGGAGACGGGCCGGCCGATCCTCGAGTACACCCTCGTGCCGGGCGAATCGAGCCCGGGTTCTCAGGCTTGTCTCTGGCGGAATGATCGCACGGAGGAGAGGCGAGGCTCCTCCTTCGAGGCGAACCTGAGCACGGACATCGCCGGCGATCCCGTCCTTCGGGTCGAGGCCCGCGGCTACGCGCCGGCCGTCTCGCGGCATCTCGAAGCCTCTCCGGGCGAGGTCGAGGTCAACTTCGCCCTCCGAAGGGGCGACTGGATCGAGGGAGAGGTCCGACTCCCGAATGGCACCCCCGCGGCTGGCGCGGAAGTCGTCGCGTTCCAGAAGGGACTGCAGATGAGCAACGGCCACCTGGCGCTGCCATGGTCTCCTTCTCCCCATCGGGTCGTCAAGACGCGGCGGGATGGATCATTCCGCATGCCGTCGCCGGACGTTCCCTGTACCGTCATGGCGTTCCACGACGGCGGATTCGCCTCGCTCCCTCACGGGAAGGGCGGCAGACCGCCTACGCTCCGAGTGCCATCGCTGACGCTCCAGGCATGGGGACGCATCGAGGGCCGGTTGTTGCTCAAGGGCCGGCCGGCGCCGGGAGAGATGATATCGCTCGATCGGGTTCTCTCGTCCGCGCTGCCCGTGGGTGTCTCCTGGTTGAACAGCGCCAAGACGGATGGCGAGGGCCGCTTCTCCATGGACCGTGTCCCGGCGGGCGAGGTTCACGTGACGCGGCAGATCGCATTCGGCAACGGCGTCCATGGAGGCGGTCCCCCCTCCCGGATCGCGGCGACGCGGCCCGGTGAGACGACCTCCCTGACCCTGGGCGACTCCGGCCGAGCGGTCATCGGCAAGGCCGCGCCGCCCGCCGATCTCGCGGGCAAGGACGGCTGGCGGTTCGCGCCCGGGCTGGTGAGCCGTCTCCGGCCCGCTCCGGCGGACTCGCGCCAACCCGTCGAAGGGGGCTCATTCCCGGTCGAGGCCGACGGCTCGTTCCGGATCGACGGCCTCCCGCCCGGGACGTACGACCTGCAGATCCCAATCCACCCGCACCCGACTGATCCCTCGCGCGGCCCGTTCGGCCAGGTGGACCTCGGCATCGCCCGTCGCGAGGTCGTTATCCCCGACCAGCCCACCGGCCCGGACGCGCCACCGCTGGACCTGGGGACGATCACGCTGGAAGGGCTGAAGCCGGCGAGTGACCGCAGGGTCCATCCGATCCCAAAGGACCGGTGAGTCGCCCTGGACTTATCGCGAATTGCGATTAAGATGAGGGACGGTTCAGGAGCGTCGATCCTCGAGTTTCGCCCATGCGCGTGATCTCGCGATCCCGGCTCAGGCAATTCTGGGAATCTCGGGGCAATGATGCCGAGATCGCCCGGCGTTCGCTGCTCGCCTGGGAGAAGCTGGTAAGGGGAGCGTCCTGGGCGCACTGGGGGGACCTGAAGCAGACCTTCGGCTCGGCGGATCGGGTCGGCAACTGCACGGTCTTCGACGTGGGGAACAACCGCTTCCGACTCATCGCCCGGGTGATCGTCGACAAGGGACGGGTGTTCGTCCTCAAGGTCATGGACCACGAGCAATACGACCGAAAAGACCCAAGAAATCCCGCTCGATCGCGATGGGAGGACGAGTGCGGTTGCCACCGGCCGCCGCCAAGGTCCAACGCGGATCGTGGAGGCCTCGCGGGGAGGAATTGACCATGGGGACGACTGTCCGCACGCTGCCGGACTCCTATTTCCGGCTGGTCCGAAAATTCCCGCTCGTCCGGATTCGGGACGCGGAGCACCTCGCGAGAGCCCAGGAGATCCTCGACGACCTGCTGATGCGAGTGCTCGACGAGGGGGGGAATGCCTACCTCGACGCCCTCTCGGACTTCATCGAAAACTACGAGAATGAGCATGAACCAGCCGTGGATGTGCCGACCGAAGACGTGCTGAGGGAGCTCGTCCATGCGAGCGGGCTCAGCCAGCAGCGGCTTGCCGCGGAGATCGGCATCGCTCAGTCCACCATCTCCGCCCTGCTGACCGGCAGCCGAAAGCCGACGGCCGGGCATGTCGCCAGGCTCGCCCGCTACTTCGGCGTCTCGCCCTCGGTCTTCCTGCCAGCGGCGAGCCCGACGACGACGCGAGGACGCGACCGCCGTCGGTAAGGACGCGGGGTTTGCGACCGACACACATCGTCTCCCTGCTGATGATCTCCGTCTCGCCTGTCGACCACCTCGGCCGACGATGGGGAGCCGACTTCGCTGGCCGACAAGCGGATCGAGTAATCAACGGGGCGCACCGACGTTCTGAGTGGCCGCAAGACTCACCGGGGCCCCGCCTCCGGCACCCAGACGGTGAACTCCGTCGCCGCCCGGTTGGCGCGGGCGTAGAACGGGATGGCCGTATACGTGTGGTCGCCGAGGCGAGCCTCGAGCGCGGGGAGGCCGCCGGGGAGATCTTGACGCGCGACCTCGCGGATCGTCGCATCCGCCGGGAGCCTGATCGAGCCGACCGAGCCGCCGTTGTCGAGCCCCTCGAAGAGATAGAGGATCGGCCCGCGGGCGAGGGCCACCTGGCCGGCCAGGTCCTTCACGCGGGGATTCGCGTGGATCCGAATCGGGCCCATCGGGAAGGCGACCTCCAGCGCGTCGCCGGGTTGCCACTCGCGATCGATCCGGGCGTATCCGTGAGCGATGACCGGCGCGTCGATCGCCTTGCCGTTGAGCGTGAACCGCGGCCCGACGCCGTGCTTCACCTCCGCCTGGTAGAGGGCATCCGCGATCGGCGGGACGGACCACGAGGGCACCCGGACGGCGACCGTGAACTTTCGCGGCGTGTCGGGGCGGACCGTCAGCCGGACCGTGCCGTCCTCCAGGTAGCGCGAGGCCAGGGACACCTCGACCGGCCCGCCGACGTCGAGCTTGCCGCGATTGCCGATGAACTGGTTGACGAAGAGCGTCGACGACCTCGGGTCGGTCGCGTAGATCTCCGACGGGAGCATGGCCAACTGCTTGAGGAACATCGGCGGGCAGCACGGGCAGCCGTGCCAGTCCCAGCGGCGGACGTCCGGGCCGCCGCGGAGCGGGTTCACGTAGAAATACGAATCGCCGTCGAAGCCGACGCCGCCGAGCGTGCCGTTGTAGAGCGTCCGCTCCAGGGCATCGGCGTACTTCGCGTCGCCATGGGCCTCGAGCATCGCCCGGTGGAAGGCCGCGGCGCCGACCGAGGCGCAGGTCTCCAGATAAGCGGTGTTCGGCAGCTCGTCGTCCTTGCCGAACTTCTCCTGCTCCGCGTGCGCGCCGACGCCGCCGGTGACGTGGCTCTTGCGGCCGTCCATGTTCGCCCAGATGCGATCGGCCGCGGCCAGGTACTCCGGCCGGTTGCCCGCGAGCGCGGCCCCGGTGAGCCCCGCGTAGAAGAGCGTGGCGCGGACGGCGTGGCCCTCGGCGGTTGATTGCTTCACGGCCGGCTCATGGTCCTGGTCATAGGCCCCGAAGTCCTTGCGGCCCTCGTGGTGGCCGCGGGCGTCGATGAGCATCTCGGCGAGCTTCAGGGGCTCGTCCGCGCGGCCCTCCATGCCGGCCTTCCTGGCCAGCGCCGGGTCGTCGCGGAGCAGCTCGTGCAGCTCCACCAGGGCCATCTCGATGAGCGCATGGCCGGGGATCTGGGGATGCTTGGGAGCCGGACCGATGTCGGCCTTCATCCGGTCGATCATCTTCAGGGCCACGTCCAGCAGCGAGGTCTTGCCCGTGGCCCGCGCGTGATGGACGGCCGCCTCGATCAGGCCGCCGAGGTTGTACAGGTCGTGCTGCCAGACGTCGTCCCCGCCGTTGAAGCCCCAGCGGCGATCCGGGACCTCGAGCTGCGTCCAGGTGTTGATGTAACCGTCGCCGCTCTTCGCCTGGGCCGCGGCCACCAGCGCGATGATCCGGTCGAGCCGCGCGTCGAGCTCCGGGTCGGGCGCGACCGCCAGGAAGTCCGAGGCCGCCCGCATCGTTTCGTAGAGCAGCCCGTCCTCCCACGGGGGCCCGCCGTGCTTGACCTTCGTGCCGTCGCGGACGGCCTCGAAGTTCCGCAGGGCGCCGTCCTTCTCGAGCTTGTTGAGCACGTCCGGCAGCGTCACCCTCCGCCAGAGCGCCAGCCGCGGCGACCAGAACGGGTCGTCGATCGTGACCCGGGACAGTGGGGGAGGCAATTGCGCGGGATAGACCGAGGAGACCTTCGCGGTCGGCGTGTCATCGGCGAGGGCTCTCCCAAGAAGGAGGGAACAGGCAAGGGAAAGAAGGCGAGCGACTACCATGGATTCACCCTCAATGTCTAGAATGAGTCGTGTTGTCCGAGGTCACAGCAATGACGTTCAGCCCGTGGCACCATCATGATTACGCGCGTCCGTTTCGAGAATTTCCGGAGCCACGGCGACAGCGACTTTCCCCTGCGGCCTATCACCTTGCTGATCGGTTCAGTCGCATCCGGAAAATCCAACATTTTTAAAGGTCTATTGTTCCTCCAAAGCACCGTCAACCTTCCACTGGCAGAGATCTTCGGGCCCGGCCTCAATGAGTTCCGCTGGGTTCGAAGTCGGTGGGCCGACGAGACCGATCCGATCGGCTTCGAGGTGGACCTCAATGACCTACCCGGTTATCCGGGAGTCTCGGCGACTTACCGACTCCGGATCGCAGATTCGCCGCACGGCCTCTACGTCCTGGAGGAGTCTCTCGAACGACGGGAGCCAGACCGTCTGCCGACCTGGGCCTTTCAGCGCGATTCGCGTCCACGAACCATGGGGGCATTCGGCGCGGTCGATCCCTACGAGCCGACGCTCCTGAATCGTGTCCATCGAAAGGATCCCCGGATCCACGCCGATTCGCTGAACGTCGCGTTCGCCCTCGTGGTCGCCAGGGCGCTGAACAACTTCGGCTACTATCATCTCGTCGTCTCCGCATTGAAGTCTAACGGCACGGGCCAGCCCTGGAATCGGATCGGCTATTACGGCGATCGACTCCCCGACTTCCTCGCCTGGGCGAAGTCCTCGGAGGAGAACGTCCCTTATTACGAGCGCATCCGGGAAGACATGAAGGAACTCCTCCCGGAGCTCGAGTCGATCATCGTCACGCAGGTCCAGACGCAACAGCAAGGGCTCGCGATGGCCTTCCGTGGACAACGGGGTTACATCGCCGCACCAGATCTGAGCGATGGCACTCTCCTGACTCTGGGCCTCCTCAGCATCGTACATGGCCCTGGACGACCCAATCTGCTCTGCATCGAGGAACCGGAAGCCGGCCTCAATCCCAGACGTCTCCGCTGGCTCTTCGACCGATTCATCGGCCTGGCCTACCGGTCCCCGGGTATCGAGGCGACGCAGGTTCTCTTCTCGACCCACTCCCCCTGGATGGTCGACTTCTTCCGCGGCGAATTGCAGGACTCCGTCCTCCTCGTCGAGCAGACCGAGGGGCATTCGCGGGTGACTCCGCTCGTTGAGATCCAGCGCGACCGGCTCCATCAGCATCCCGTTCCCGATCCCGACGAGCCAATCGGCCATCTCTGGGCGTCCGGCGTTTACGAGGGCCTGTAAGATGCCCATCCGCGTCGGCCTCCTGACCGAGGGCCATGATCATCTGATCCTTCGAGCCTACCTCGCAAAATTGCTTCGCTACGACGAGGACGAGATCGAGGCCGATGTCCCGGACGGGTCCGGGGACGGGTGGCAATGGGTCGAGCGGACCGTGGACCGAGCACTTCGCCGTTTCTACGCCCGCTGCGCCCAGGTTGCCATCCTCGCCATGGACAACGATGGCAATCTGGATCTTCGCTCCGTTGGCGGCCAGGAAGACCCGAAGCGGCCACGCCACTGGCTCCACGCCGAGTCTGGTCTCCATGCCGAATGTCGCTGGTGCCAGCTTCACAATAGCGCCGAAAACACGCGACAGGCCCTGAACTGGTTGCCGGACAAGCCCGGGGCCGCCTGGCCGATCCTCATCGTCGTGCCCGTCGAATCGATCGAAGCCTGGCTCCTTATCACTCGGGCGATTCTCCAGCCGGGGACGGGTTCGCTGCATGCGGAACGGGAACAGCGTTCTTCCTTCAAGATGCGGCTCTACAGCCGACCCGCGGCCACGCTCGACGACGTCCGCGACATCGCCTTGCCCATGATCCGGCAACTCAATGCCGACCAACTGCAATCGCTCAGTGACCATTCGCAGAGCTTCGCCAACTTCGCGGAACAGGTCGAACGGCATCGCGACGAGATCCTGACCTCTCCGTTCTGCGGATAGTCCGCCCCAGGCCGACACTCTCAGTCCGTCGGGCGGATCAGCAGTCCCCGCGACCGAAGGATCGTGAACGAGTTGGGCGGAAACGTATAACTCAACTTCCACTTGGACTTGGGAATCGCGTACATCCCCTTCTTCAGAGGCTCGATCCGCGCCGGCTCGCCCGCGGAGTTCGTTGCTCCGAGCGGGCCGGCCAGCGATTCCTCGAATTCCCAGAGTGACGGGCAGATTTCCTCGAAGCGGATGGTGGCAGATCGAGGCTTCTCGCTCAGGTTGGTAACCTGGAGGACCAGGTGCCTGAGCACTTCATCTCGCCTGGCCGTCACGTCCAGGTCATCCCCCGCGCCGGTCACCACCGCCTCGACGACCACCGGCTGGTCGTTCTGCGAGATCATCTGCGTCACGTATGCCTGCGGCTGAAGCCAGACCTTGGACTGGTTCAGGAAGACGAACCCCTGGTCCCAGCCGTTGTCGTTCTGGCCGTCCGGCTGCAACGCGTTGGCGGCGCAGACGACGGGGACGCGATCGCCCATCCGCATCAACGTGTTGACGACCTCCCCGTGGGCGACGGCGCGGCGGACGGTGTGGTTGTTGGCGTTCTCCTCGAAGACGGCGATCCGGTAATCGGAGCCGGGGGAGAGCTTCGCGAGGGCTGCGTCGAAGGTGGCCAGGGCATCGAGCCGGCCGCGGGCCTCGCGGGGGCTGTCGTTCCAGATGTGGACGTCGAACCAGACCTGGCGGTGGTGTGCCTTCGCCAGGTCCAGGATCTTCTGGTGGGCGGCGAGGCTCGTGATCCTCGGTGCCCCGTCAAAGTGGAACGGATCGACGATCGGGTTCTTGTACTCGAAGTCGCCGACGATCAGGATCATCTTCGGATCGGCGGCCCAGATCGCCTCGGCCAGGGCCTTGAATTTCTTCCAGTAGACCTCGTCCACGGCCTCCTCGTTGCCGAGCTCGATGTGCGTCAGGCCGTAGGGCCGCGGATGCCCGTCCTCGACGCGCCTGCGGCCCCAATCGCTATCGGCCGGGCCATTGGTGTAGGCGAGGAAATCGAGCAGGTCCTGCCGCGACTCGTCGATGTTCAGGTCGACGATGGGCAGGATCCCGGCGGCCTCGCAGAAGTTCAGGAACTCGAAGATGCCCCAGCCGTTGGACGAGTACGGATACCACATCCCCTTGTGCGGCTGGCGGCGGTCCCGCGGGCCGATCATGTTCTTCCAGCGATACGTGTCGGGGTTGATCATCGAACCGCCCAGCCGCATCACCGTGACGCCGGCCTGGATGAGCCCCTCGGCCACGTCCTTCCGCGTCGGCTGATCCTTGTAACGTCCCCACGGGCCGGGCTGGAGGAAGGCATATCCCAGCACGACCGAGCCGGGGGCCCGGAGCGTGATCGAGAGCCGGCCGGACTCCTCGGACGCGGTCGGCGTGAGGGCGAAGTCGTACCGCTTCCAGTCGGAGCCGTCGACGGCCACGATCGTCTCGGCGAAGGTCTTGCCGCCATCGCCGGTCTCGGCCGCGATCGTCAATCGGGCCGGCGCGTCGGCGCGGGCCCAGAGGATGCCCTCGTACGGCTGGTTCGCGACGAAGGCCATGCCGCGGCGGTTGAGCCCGCGGTTCTCGACGCCGAGGGCCCCCGCGCCGGCCTCGAACGTGATCCGCTGCGCCTGGCGGCCGACGAACGGCCGATCGGTCTCGATCGCGAGCTTGCCGGTTGCACCGCCGCGACGGACGCCTCGCCACATGCCGCTGATTCCGGCGGTGCCGGCCGCATCGATCAGCCGGAAGGCCAGAGTTTCGGACTTGCCATTCGTCTCGATGGTCAGATTGCGAAAATCCGTCTCGCGCTGCCACGACCGGATACCGACGCTCCCGGCCTTCAGGGGATGCTCCTTGTCCTCGTAGTCGAGAACAGGCTTCCCGTCGACGCGGACCTTGAAGCCGGCTTCGGTCATGGTCACGGCGAGGTCGATCCACCGGTCCACGGCGACGGGGCATGGGACGTCCCGGATGGGCTCCCAGTTCTTGCGGTGGCGACCCACGAGCAGGACCTGACGGGCCGGCTCCAGCGAGACCTCGTAGCCGACGAAGTTGTCCGCCCCGTTGCCGGCCTCCGCAACCTTGATGATCAGGCCCGCGAGCCCGCCGCGATCGGGCGCGAAGCGGACCTGGACGCGGGCCTCGCCGGTCGCGAATGGAGGACGATCGGCGACGAGCTTCGGTCCGTCTCCCGATGGGGCGCGGAGGACGTCGCCCTCGAGGACCGCCCAGCCCTTGCCGTACGAGGAGAAGCCCTCGATCGACGTGGAGGGCGGCTCCTGGAAGCTCTCGCCGAAGACCATCTGGCTGTAGATGCCGCCGTACAGCTCGTGGTTCACGTCCTCGATGCAAACGCCCGTCATGTGCTTCGAGACGTTCGCGATCTTGCGGTCCGCCCGGACCGTGATCGTGGCGTCCTCCGCGGTTGCCGCGGCGACGGCGCCGAATGCGAGGCAGGCCGTCAGGGTGCACGAGAGGGAGAGGGGCAAGCTGGCTTTCATGGCGATGTCCTGGTCGAGTTGATCACTGTCGATGGTCCGTTCAGCGGGCCGTGTAGCCGCCGTCCAGCATCAGGATCGCGCCGGTGAAGAAGGAGGCGGCGTCGCCGGCGAGATAGACATAGAAGTCCGCGACCTCCTCCGGGGAGGCGATGCGGCCGATGGGGTGGCCCTCGCGGAGCATCTTCCAGAAGGCGTCCGGGTCGCCGGACTTCTCGGCCGACCAGCGGACGAGCGGCGTGTCCACCGTGCCGCAGCCGACGGCGTTGACGCGGATCTTGTGGGGGGCGTACTCGATGGCCATCTGCCGGGTCATCTGGTGGATGGCCCCCTTGCTGGCGGCATAGGCTCCCTGGCCGGGGATGCCCGCCTCGCCGGAAATCGACCCGGTGTTCAGGATCAGGCCGCCGCCCCGGGCGATCATCACCGGCACGACGTGCCGAGCCGACCAGTAGATCCCCTTGACGTTGGTGTTCATCACCGAATCCCACTCCTCCGGCGTGTGCTCGTGGAGCGGCTTGACGACCGAGATCCCGGCGTTGTTGATCAGGATGTCAAGGCCGCCGAAGCGGTCGAGCGCGACCCGGGTGAATTCCCGAGCCGGGTCCTCCGTGGCGATGTCGCCGACGACGGCGGCCAGCCGGTCGCGAGACCCGGCCGGGACGTCCGCGGCGAGAGCCTCCGCCAGGTCCGGCCGGCGATCGACGGCCACGACCGAGGCGCCGGCCGTCAGGAATCTGAGAACGGTTGCGCGGCCGATCCCGGAGCCCGCGCCCGTGATCACGGCCGTCTTGCCGGCGAGTGTTCGGTCCATGGCAGCATCGTGGAGAGTGAGGAACGACGCCGTGCGGCGGGCCGGGTCGGGGGTGTCCGGGCCTGAAATCGCCGCGGGCTCGATTTCACGATACGGTGGAATGCCACCGCCTTCCATGAGATCCTTGGTTTTCGAATTGAGATCCCTTGCGGCCCGCCGGGAGCGATATCCGATGCTCGAGCGCCCTCGCGTGGCCGTGATCGTGGAGACGTCCGTGGTGTACGGGCGGCAGATCCATCGGGGGATCGCCCGGTACCTCCGGTCGCACCGGCCATGGTCGATGTTCCTGGACCAGCGAGAGCTCGGGGCGGGCCCGCCGACCTGGCTGAAGCGGCATCGCTGGGACGGCATCATCAGCCGGCCGACCGACCGCGCGCTCGCGGCGATGTTCCGCGCCATGAAGGTGCCGGTCGTGGACCTGAACGACCTGCACGACGACCTCGGCCTGCCGCGGGTCCATTCCGACGACGCGGCGATCGGGCGCCTCGCCGCCGGGCATCTCCTGGAACGCGGCTTCCGACACTTCGCGTTCTGCGGATTCACGGCCGAGCTCTGGTCGGCCGGCCGCCGCGAGGGCTGCCTCGCCGCGCTGGCCGAGGCCGGCTGCACGTGCGCCGTGCACGAGTCCTACTGGCGGGGGCCGCTCGCGCTCGGCTGGGATCGGGAGCAGGACCGGATCGCACGCTGGGTCGCGAAGCTCCCGCGGCCCCTCGGGATCGTCGCGTGCAACGACCTCCGCGGCCACCACGTGCTCGATGCCTGCGCCCGGGCGGGGCTGTCCGTGCCGGAAGAAGTCGCCGTCATCGGCGTGGACGACGAGGAGCTCCTCTGCGCGATGTGCGACCCGCCGCTGTCGAGCGTGGTCCCCGGCGCGGAGCGGATCGGTTTCGAGGCCGCGTCGCTCCTCGACCGGCTGATGGCCGGCTCGGCGGTGGACCGGGAGGCAGTCATGACGGTCGAGCCCCTGGGCGTGGTGACGCGGCAATCGACGGACATCCTGGCGATCTCGGACGCCGACGTCGCCGCGGCCCTGCGCCTGATCCGCCGGCGCGCCTGCGAGGGCATCCGCGTCGGCGACGTGCTCCGCCGTGTGCCCCTCTCGCGGAGCCTGCTGGAGCGCCGGTTCCGCAAATTCCTGGGGCATTCCCCCCAGGCGGAGATCCGCCTGGTGCAGATCAAGCGGATCCGGCAGCTCCTGGCCGAGACCGACCTGTCGCTCGCCGAGATCGCCGCGCTCTCCGGCTTCGCCCACGTCGAGTACCTGAGCGTCGTCTTCAAGCGCCTGACCGGCCAGAGCCCCGGCGCCTATCGGCGCCAGGTCCGGAGTTGAGGGCCCCCCGCGGCCCGGCGCCGGCGGACGGTCATCCGCCGCGCCCCGCGTCCTCGCGGGTGGCGCGATCGCGGCTCAGGTAGAAGGTATGCCCCTTGAAGATCCGGAACAGGTAGACGATCGAGGGGATCAGCACGACCGAGCCGATGCCCAGGGCGATCAGCAGGAGCTTGTGGACGATCGGCGGGGCGGCGGCGGACTCGATCGAGATGTCCGGGGGGACCAGGAGCGGATACTCGGCCAGCGCGCAGCCCCAGAGGATGAGCGCGACCTGGACCATCGCGGCGACCCTGGCGACGTGGTAGCGGCGGGCCCAGAGGGCGGCGATCGTCGCCACGGCGAACGCCCCGGTCGCCACCCGGACCGGCGTCCCCCAGGCGGACGCGTCCAGTCCCCGGAAGACGATCGGGGCCTCGGCGCGGGCGACCAGGTAGACGATCCAGGCGACGGCCCCGAGCGACAGCGCCGCGGCCAGGGCCCGGCGGCGGAAGTCCTCGCGGAGGTCGCGGTCGGGGGTCTCGAGCGTCAGATAGACCGCCGCCAGGAACGCGAAGATGTTCAGCGTGAAGACGCCGACGACGACCGGGAACGGCCGCAACCAGGTCGACAGCAGCGGGACCGGCTGACCGGCTTCCGCGGCGGCGGCCGCGCGGCCGGGCTCGCCGGTGGCGATCGCGCCGACGACCATCCCCAGGAGCATCGGCGTGACCACGCTCGGGATCGAGAAGGCGCGATTCCAGCGGTGCTCGCCCATCTCCGAATCGTCGTAGCTCCGGAAGGTGAACGCAGAGCCGCGGAGCACCACGCCGATCAGCATCAGCGAGAGCGGGACGTGGAGCGTCGTCATGATCGCGGAGAAGGCCGGCGGGAAGGCCGTGAACAGGAGGACGATCACCACGATCAGCCAGACGTGGTTCGCCTCCCAGACCGGGCCGATCGCGTGTGCGATCAGCTCGCGCTGGGCCGCCTCGCGGGGTCCGCGGGCCAGCAGATCCCAGACCCCGGCGCCGTAGTCCGCGCCGCCGAGCAGCGCGTAGATCGCCAGGGCAAGCAGCATCACGATCGCGACCCCCCCGGCGGGGCTCGTCGACTGGAGCGTGGCGAGCCAGCTCATGAGCGGGCCTCCTTCCGGTTCGCGGTCGCGGCCCCGTCGATCGCGGCGAGCTCCTTCGTCAGCGGGCTGGTGCGGAACTGCATCCCCAGCAGGGCCGCGACGATGACCCCGAGCGCGACGTAGAGCGAAGAGTAGCCGATCAGCGACGCCCAGAGCCCCGGCACGGGCGTCACCGCGTCCGCCGTCCGCATCACCTCGCGGATGATCCAGGGCTGGCGGCCCACCTCGGTGACGGTCCAGCCGGCCTCGATCGCGATCATCCCCAGCGGGGCGGCCGCGATCGCGGCCGGGAGGAACCATCGGCCGTCGGGCACTCGCCCGGTCCGCCAGGCCACGGCCCCCGCCCAGGCGGCGAGCGCGGCCATGGCCATCCCGCAGGCGACCATGACCTGGAAGGCGACGTGCACCACGGGCACCGGCGGCCGGTCCCCGGGGAGCACCGCGTCCAGGCCGGCGACCTGCGCCCTCGGGTCGTTGTAGGCCAGGAAGCTCAGGCCGCCGGGGATCTCGAGCGCGTATCGGGTCTCCTCCGCGCCCGAGTCCGGGATTCCCCCGATCCGGAGCGGGGCCCACGCCTCGGTCCGGTACTGCCCCTCCATCGCCGCCAGCTTCACCTTCTGCGTCACCGCCACGACCTGCGCCGCGTAGTGGCCCGAGATCGGCTGGAGCACCGCGGCCACGCCCCCCACCGCCAGGGCGATCGCCATCGCCTTGCGGTGGAAGCGGTTCGACCGGTCCCGCCGGAGCAGAGCGGCGTGGATCCCCGCGACGAGCAGCCCCGTGGCCGCGTAGGCGGCGAGCGTCATGTGGAGCGTCTCGGAGATCATCGCCGGCGTGACCAGCGCCGCCAGCGGGTCGACATCCTGCGGCGGCCCGGACGCCCCGCCCGGCCCCACCGCGAAGCCGGCCGGCGTGTTCATCCAGGCGTTCACCGACACCACGAGGACCCCCGAAAGGGCCCCGCTGAACGCCACGATCGCCCCGGCCAGCCAGTGGGCCGGGCCCGGCACGCGGTCCCATCCGTAGAGGTAGATGCCGAGGAAGATGGCCTCGGTGAAGAACGCGAAGCCCTCGAGCCCGAACCCGACCCCGATGATCGGCCCGGCGAACTTCATGAAGTGCGGCCAGAGCAGCCCCAGCTCGAACGACAGCACCGTGCCCGAGACCGCGCCGACCGCGAACAGGATCGCCGCCCCACGCGCCCACCTCTGCGCCAGCAGCCGGTAGACCGGCTCCCTCGTCCGCAGCCAGAGCGCCTCGGCCACGACCATCAGCAGCGGGAGCGCAATCCCGGCCACCGCGAAGAGGATGTGAAAGCCCAGCGAGACCGCCATCTGCAACCGCGCGGCGAGGAGATTCGACATCGCAACCGAGTCATCCGTCTTCATCGAGAATGCCGCAGGCGCCCGGGCGGGCCCCATGGGCGAGGGGGGAGCACATACCACGTCGAGCACCCCATTATAACCGAATGGCGATACAGTCAAGTAGCGGCCGCGATGACGATCGAAACGTCTCGACTTTCCGGAGGATCGAGCGAATAATTCGTGGACAAGCCCAAATCGTCCCCTCCCGCCGTCGGGTTCCGGAACAGATGTGACCTCCCAGATCGGGATCTGCGATGATCGCTGCCTCCGCGCTCGTTTGCCTCGGCCTGTCCCTCGCCTCGGCCGCGCCGCTGAAGGCCGGCGACCACCTCCAGGAGCTCACGGTCGGCGGGAGCCGGCGGTCATACATCGTCCACGTCCCGCCGGGTTACGACGCGAGCCGGCCGACGCCCGTGGTCCTGGTCTACCACTCGGCGATGATGAACGCCGCGATCATGGCGGGCTATTGCGGCATGGGCCGGAAGGCGGACGAGGCGGGGTTCCTGCTGGTGTATCCCAACGGCACGGGGACGACATCGTTGCTCCGCTACTGGGATTCGGGCGGGGTCCGCGGCCAGCGTTCGGACGACGTCGGCTACACGTCAGCCCTGCTGGATGACCTGGCCACGCGCGCCAACGTGGACCCGAAGCGGGTGTACGCGGCGGGGATGTCCAACGGCGCGATGATGTGCTATCGGCTGGCCGCGGAGCTCTCGCATCGGATCGCGGCGATCGCCACGGTCGCCGGGACGATGGCGATCGACGAGTGCCACCCCAGGCGTCCGGTCCCGGTGATCCATTTCCACGGCACGCGCGACAGCATCGTGCCGACCAAGGGCGCCGACCCGAAGCTGATCGGCCCCACGAGGTTCCTCTCGCTGGAGGCGACGATGGACGCCTGGCTCCGCGCCGACGGCTGCCCGCCGATCGCCGCCGAGGCCACCCTCCCCGACGCCGACACCGAGGACGGCACCCGCGTCCGCCGCCGGACCTTCGGCCCCGGCAAGGACGACTCCGAGATCGTCCTCTACCTGATCGAGAACGGCGGCCACACCTGGCCCGGCTCCGACGTCCGCAACAAGCTCCTGGGCCTCACCACCCGGGACATCTCGGCCAACGACCTGATCTGGGAGTTCTTCCGGAAGCACCCGATGAAATAACTGGACGTGATCATTTTTTTGTAGAGTGTGACAAGCGCAGCGCGGACGCACCGTGACCGCTCCGGCAAGTCAGATCAGGCATAGCGAGCCGGCTCACCAAGTCTGGATCTTGTAGCTCATCCACAGCCCTCCCACATGACATGCCGTTCCGGTGCGTCCGCGCTGCGCTTGACACACCCTGCAAGAGGCATGCACACCGCATTTTGCCCAGCCTCTTCACGAGGTCAGGAGCGCCTGGTAACCTCACACGCATGCCGAATTACAGGCGATTCTCGGTGCCGGGGGCAATGGTCTTCTTCACGCTCGTGACCCACGAGCGCAGGCAATTCCTCACCGACGATCTTGCCCGAGAATGCCTCCGCCAGGCAATCCGCACGGTGCGCGAGCGACGGCCCTTCGATATCTTCGCGATCGTCCTGCTCCCCAACCACCTGCATGCGGTTTGGAACCTGCCGCCCGGGGACTCGGATTTCTCCACGCGATGGAGACGCGTCAAGGAGGAGTTCACGACTTCCTATCTTGCCGGCGGCGGGACGGAGGGACCCCGTTCGACGTCCCAGGTCAAGCGAGGCGAGCGTGGGGTCTGGCAGCGACGGTTCTTCGAGCACACGATCTTCGATGAAGCCGACCTCGAGAATCACGTGAACTACCTCCACTACAACCCGGTGAAGCACGGCTACGCCTCAAGTCCCGTCGAGTGGCCCTTTTCGTCATTCCATCGCTGGGTGAAGGATGGGCACTACGACCCGGACTGGGGCCGAGGCGAGCATGGACGGCTGAACTTCCCCGCCATCGACGACGCCAGCTACGAATGCGAATGATGCTGCGAAAAGCACCCATCTCTGGACATGTTCTCTTTTGTAGGGTGCGTCAAGCGGAGCGCGGACGCACCGCGACCGCCTCGGCAACCGACCAGTGCCGCGGCAAGGTGTCTCGCGAGGGAGTCTCCTCCCGATCAACGGCCGCTCCACATGACACACCGGTCCGGTGCGTCCTCGCTCCGCTTGACGCAC
>NZ_JAALJH010000098.1 GCF_011064615.1 Aquisphaera insulae
GCCGCATCACGGGCCTCGGAAGGCGCAACAGAAACGGTCGAGTCCCGACCCCACCTCCGGACCGCCAAGGCCCACTTTCCAACATCCCAGGGTTAGGGTGGGGGGGATCGGACAGGCTAGCCATCGAAACGAGGCGGATGATCCGGGGAGTGCTCCTCGCCAAGGTCATCCGGCATGTCGGAAAGCGTAGCCCCCTCTCCCTAACCCTCCCCCACACAGGGGGGAGGGGACCAGAATCGGCCCCTCATCAGTGGGTAAGGATAAGTGTGCGCCACCGGCCTTGGCTTTTCGCGTTCCTCTGCTCCGCCGGTTGCTGGCTCGCCTTGCCTTGCGATCACGCAGCGGCCCAATCCTCGCCCCGCCCCGAGCCCTACCTCGACTTCCGTGCCCGGGCCGTCCCCTACTCCGGCCCCGGACGCGAGCAGCCCGAACCGAGGGAGACGAGCGAGGTCCTCCTCGGATATTTCGGGCCGGACAATCCCGACCATGCCAACGGCGGCTCGGTCTGGCGGGGCGTGGACATGGCGATCCGCCGGGCCAATGCCGAGGGAGGCTATCGCGGCAAGCCGTTCCGGCTGGTCGCCGCGTGGTCGGACAACCCGTGGAAGGGGGGCGTCGGCGGCCTGGCGCGGATGGCCCACCGCGACAGGGTCTGGGCGATCCTGGGCGGGATCGACGGCCCGTCCGCCCACCTCGCGGAGCAGGTCGTGGCCAAGGCCAACCTGCCGCTGGTCTGCCCGCTCAACGGCGACCGCACGGCCAACGCGGCGAACGTCCCCTGGTTTTTCTCCGCGATGCCGGCCGACCATCTCCAGGCCCCCATCCTCGCCGACGCCCTGGTCGCGCGGTCGGGCCCGCGCGGGTTCGCGATCGTCTCGACGCCCGAGCATGATCCCCGGGTCTACGTCGGTCAGATCGGGCAGGCTCTCAGGGCCCGCAAGGCGGCCCCGAAATTCGCCCACGTCCTGGCCGCCGAGAACCCGGACTTCGCCGCGGCGGCCCAGCAGGTCCTCGCCGATGACGTCAGCGCCGCGATGATCGCCGCGAACGCGAGGGATTCGGCCCGGCTCGTCCAGGAGCTCCGCGCCGCCGGCTTCCGCGGCCAGATCGTCGGCGGCCACTGGATGGGCCGGTCTGCCTTCGAGAAGCTCGCGGGCGCAGCCGCGGAAGGCGTCCTCTTTCCGCTCGTCGTCGATCCCGATGCCATGCCGGAGTCGTTCCGATCCGAGTACGAGACGCGCTACCACGAGCCGCCCGATTACGCCGCGGCGCACGGATACGACAGCGCCAACATCCTGATCGCCGCGATTCGTTCTGGCGGCCTGAACCGGGCGAAGATCGGGGATGCGCTGAGGACGATGGGGACCTATCAGGGCGCCTCGGGGATGATCGCCTGGGATAGCCTGGGGAGCAACACGCGACCCGTCACGCTGGGGACGGTTCATTCCGGGCGGATCCTCCGCGCCTCCCGCGACGCATCCTCATCGCCCGGCCGTTGAGCCGTTCGCGACTCGATCCAGCCGGATCACCACATTCGTCCCCCGCTCCGCGACCTTGAAATCAACCTTTCGGCCGATCAGTTCCCGCAGATTCCGCGAGGTGGGCGCATAGCCGGAGGAGGACACGATGACATCCCATCGGTCGGGGATGACAAAGGAGGCTCCTTGACGGAACAAACTCTGGTGAGAGGCGACGTTGAACGTTCGCGTGACTTCGGCTGTTCCCAATGCCGAGGTCTCCGCCCTGGTCACGAGTTCCCCCGGCGGATCGCAATCCCGGAGTTGGACCACCGCGCCGGGAATCGGTGATGAGGTGGCCGCATCCAGGACATCGAAGTGGATCGTGAGATCCCCGAATCCGATGCCCCGCGCTTCGTTCAGCAGTCCCGAAGCCATGAGCCCAAGCCCAGCGATGCAACCGATCAGCATGGAGGCCAGGTACACGGGCAACCGCCCGGAGAGCTGGCCCCAGGATGTCCGGGATGGTGCATGCGCCGTCATCGCGGCCGAGTTCACGGGGCCACCTCCATCCGACAACCGGTCCTTCGTGGTGCAGGCGCCCTTCCTGCACCCCAATCGCGGGGTCTCGGATCAGCGGCCGATGACCCTCGTATTGTACGTCTCCCGCGACCGTTGCACGTCCTCCGGCACGGCCGGCGCGTCCTCGCTGCCATAGGGATAGCCCTTCATGGCATGGAACGGCAACGGCTCGACGTGATCCCCCGCGCCGGTGTAGAGGTCCATGTCCTTGCAATAGCTGTCGCTCTTGAGGAGGAAGGTCCTCACGCACCCCTCGGGCACCGGTCCGAAGCGGCTGGTCGGGAATCGCACGGTGATCTCGTCGCCGGCCGCCATGATCACATACTTATCATCGGCCCGCTCCGTCAGCTCGGTGACGTCGCCGTACCGCGTGTAGGCCCCCGGCAGGCGGAGCCAGGTGTCGGTCCGGTCGATGTTCGAGTAGTCGAACAGGGTCGGCTGGCGGCCGTCCGGCGAATACTCCCGGGGATAGCCCAGGGCATGCAGGTCCGCGCTCCGGGCCGCGACCTCGGTCAGCTTGACCGGCAGGTCCGCGCTATGGGCGGCCAGGACGATCCGATCCCAGCAGAGATCCATGTTGGTCGCGATCCGGAGCTTCGCGTCCCCGGGCCTCAGCTTGCCCGTCAGGTCGAGCGTCATCGTGTGATTGATGCCGGCCGGGTATCCGACCTCCCGAAGCAGCTCGACCCATCGGCCCTCGCGTTCGACCAGGACGCTGGGAGCCTTCAGCCGCAGCCCGGCCTGGCCCGCCGCGTAATTCGACGTGGACGTGCTGTACTCGACCCAGCCGTCCAGGAAGAGGATCCGGCGAGCGTCCTCAGGGAGCGACTTCAGACGGTCGCCGAAATCGAGCTCGACGAAGTGCTCCTTCGCGAAGCCCAGGAACCGCCGGTCACGCTCCGCCGGCTCCGCATACACGCGATCGGTCCTGGCCAGGGCCTCCGTCACGTCCGCGCCGCGGGCGTCGACGGCACGCACGGGAAGAATCGCAGAGCTCTCGCGGTAACAGAAGACCTCGAACGGCGGCGGCTCGGCGGCGACGGCGGCCATCTCATGGGGATGGATCGTCGTGCCGATCGGGTGATCGACGGCGATCAACTTCGCCTCGTCGAAGTAGACGACCTCCTCGAGCGGCTCGACAACCTGGAGGACGTACTCTCCCCCCTGCTCCGCGAGCTTCGGCAGGAGGACGTACTCGGTCGGGTCGGGCCGGGCGAACGAGCTGGGACCGGTCCGGTAGCCGAGGCCGCCAACCCCGCCGAAGTCGGAGACGAACGCGAACCGGCGGCCGTCCCAGGCGAACAGGTGCGGGCACGAGCTCGTCCGTCGGCAGGTCTCGTCCAGGGCCAGGACACGGTTGCCGGTCACCTCGAGCTCCGCCTGGAGGAGCGAGTCGGGCCAGTGGATCCGGAGCCAGTCCACCGACGTGAAGTCGCCGAGGCCCGCGTGGATCCGGAGCGGCGGGACGGCCGTGCCCCCCGAGGGCGTCCCGACCACGTACTGCTGACTCACGTTCCCGGACCGGAACTCGACGCGAGCCCCGATCGACGAGACCGAGGACCGGCTCGTCTGGTCCTGCCCGCGCTGGCCTTTCAGGTCGAGGGCCAGCCAGTGCGTCCCCCTGGTCGCGTTGTCGAAGACGACCGGCGGCGAGCCGGACGCGGCCACCAGGATGTCGAGCGTGCCATCGCCATTGAAGTCCGCGACGATCCCCGCGGCGTCGCCGTCGCACTTCCAGCGCGAGAGGAGGTTGCCGGGATCGGCCTCGGAGGCATCGACGAACCGCTGGTTCGGCCAGTCGTTCAGGAGCAAGGCGGGACCGCGGCTCCCGTCCTTGCGGTGCGCGTCGAAGATCACGATGTCGAGATCACCGTCGTTGTCGATGTCCGCGAACTGGCCGCCCGTGCCGCCCAGGCCCGCGAACCTCGCGGCGAATTCGGAGTCGCGCTCGAACTTCCAGCCGCCGCGGTTGTGGAAGAGCAACACCTCCTTTCCCGTCGAGATCAGGAGGTCCCGGCGGCCGGTACGGAACGGATTGCCGGTCGTCACACTCAGGGCACCGGTGACGTCCAGTCCGCTCGCCTTCGCATCCCGCGTGCGAAAGCGACCGACGCGATGGTTTTCCCAGACGATCGGCGGCTTCGAGGGGGAAACCAGGACGAGGTCGATGTCGCGGTCACCGTCGAAATCGTCGAAAACCACCGCGGCGCCGGGCCAGTCGGGCAGTTCCAGACCCAGGGCCTTCGCCTGGTCGGCGAACTTGCCGTTGGCGTTGTTGTTGAAGAGGCGGGATGGGCTGGCGGCCTGCGAAGCCTCCCCGGGGACGGCCCCCGACTTCACGCGGAGGGACATCAGGTCGAGATCGCCGTCGCTGTCCAGGTCCACGAGTCGGGCACAAGCTGTGAGCTGCTCGCCGGCCGGCTCCGGCTGATCGGCGGCGGGCTTGAAGCGGCCCTTGCCGTCGTTGAGTAGGAGCTGGTCCTGGCCGGCCCGGCCGAGCCAGAGGTCGAGGTCGCCGTCGTTGTCCACGTCGCCCAGGGACGGCGAGACGCCACGCTCCGCCAGCTTGACCGGCGGGGCGAAGGCCCCCTTGCCGTCGTTGATCAGCAGGACGGTCAAGCCATCCGGCCCGGCGCCGGAGATGACCAGATCCTGGTCGCCGTCGCCGTCCACGTCGCCGGCCGACAGCCCGGGAATGTTCACCTTCCCCCCCGGCCAGGCCCAGGCCGCGAGCGGATCGCCGAGCTTGCGGATCTCCGGCGAGAAGAGGACGCGCGGCGACGGGTTCATCGGCTTGACGGGGATCGGCAACCCGTCGGCGCCGAGGCCCGTGTAGTACTTCCCTCGCCCTGCGTAGGGCGAGACCACCCCATAGGAGCCGACCGCCAGCTCCTGGGGCTTCAGGTCGCGGAAGCGATTGAGCACGGCGACGGCCTTTTCGCGCTGACGCATCTGGTTGTAGAGCATCCCCAGGCTGTAGAACGCGGAGACGAAGCCGGGGTCCTGCTCGACGACCTTCTCCAGGACCTTGAGGGCCTCGTCGTTGCGCTCGAGCTTGCGGAGGGCCTCGGCGTACTCGAAGCCGACGAACGGGTCGTCGGGGTCGGCCTGATAGACCCGGGCGTAGTGCTCGGCCGCCTTTGCGTAGTCGCCGCGATGGGCCTCCAGCACGCCCAGGCAGAACCGGGCCCAGCGGTGATCGGGCTCCTTGGCGATGACCTTGTTCAGCTCCACTTCCGCCTGCTTGACGGCCTCGGCGTCGTCCGGCAGGTTCAGGAGCGCCAGGCCCAGATTGAATCGGGCCGCGGTCCAGTCCGGGAATGCCGCCACGACCTTCTGAAGCTCCTTCGACGCCTCGGCATACTTGTATTGCTCGAGCAGTCCCGTCCCCCGGTTGAAGGAGGCCAGGGCCTTCGACGATTCGTCGGCCGAGGGCGATGAGGGAGCCGGGGAGGTCGCCGGCCGTTCACCGCGAGGAGGCGTCACGATCGGCGCCGGCTTCGACCCGTCGATCGTCTTCCCGCAGCCGCCAAGCGACAGTCCGGCGAGGAGGAGCGCGGTCAGGAGGATGGGACGCCGGGCGCAGCCCGGAGACGACGGGGCAGCCGGGCGCGACTCCGGCCGGGACGGACCATTCATCGAGGACAGCTCCGCGGGAGGATCGTGACGAGAATGTCGATTGTACCCGCATCAGGCCCGTCGGGAGAACGCGATCCCTTCGATCTCGACAAGGAGGTCCGGGCGGCAAACGTCGGCGATGGCGAAGACCATGGGCAGGTCGCCGAGGCGGGCTCGGCAGACGGCCCGCGCCTTCTGGTAATCCTCCTGCCGCTTGATGTAGACGCGGATGACCCCCATGCTGTCGAGCGTGGCCCCCAGGCCGGGCAGGCCGTGGCGGCGGAGGTTCGGCTCCCCGATCAGGGCCGCGATGTTGTCCAGCGTCTGGTGCGTCTGCGCCTCCACGTCGCCGGGATGGACGGTCTCCGAGCCGATGATGCTGGCCGTCCCGGAGACGAAGATCGTGGCGAAGCCCCCGCACGACAGCGCCATCGCGCGGGCGAACTTGGGGCTCTTCGGGCTGTAAGCGGCGGCGTACTGGAAGGCCGCGGTCTGGTTCGGGTTTTCCAGCGGCATGGCAACGATGTCCGGCCGGTCCTCGGTGGCCAGCGCGATGCAGCCGAGCATCAGCCCGCGCCCCTGCATGCCGATGCCGGTCGCCGCCGGATAGACCTCGGCCGGCCTCGACAATCCCACCTGGCACCCCTCGAGGAACGGGACGCCCTCGAAGAAGGCGGTTCGCGCCCGGTTCATCTCCTTGTAGCGCTGGACGCCGTCGTCGTCCTCGACGATGCTCCCCAGGTAATTCCACATCCGGACGATCCGGTCGAAGCCGATGTCGTGCTTCGCCAGCATGGCCCGCATCCGGGACATGGCGCTCAGGGTCTGGTCATAGACGCCGGACGCGCCCTCGCTCGGGGTGACATTCGCACAGTGCACCCAGGAGAGGGCGTTGTGCGTGACCCGCACCGCCTGGTCGCCGAACCGCTCGATCTGGACCTCGCCCATGCCCCGGCCGACGCCGAGGGCCTCGATGGCCAGCAACTTGCCGTCGCAAGGGGGCTGGACGACGTAGGACGTGGCCGGCTGCTCCTCGCCGTAGAACTCGCGGATGATCCTCCGACAGGGGGCCACCAGCTCCGGCGTCGGCACGAAGACCGCCTGATGGACGATCGACCCGCGGGTGCTCTCCTCCTCGTGCACGGCCTCGATCGTTCCCAGGGCGTCGACGGCCTGGGCTCGAAGGTCGCCGCCTCCTCGGGGCACCGCCACCGCCAGGACATGCCGGACGTCGTGCAGCTCCACGACCGAGTAGCCGCAGCCATCACGACTAACCTTCCTCATCATCGGGCCGACTTCGGTGATCATCTGGGGACCTTCCCCCTCGGCCCTCGCACCGGGCCTTCGCAAGTCGAAGAACGAAGCCCGCGAGGCTCGAACAAGACCCGCGGAGCGTCACGGCGGCTTGCATCGGCGTGTGAGGCCGGCAGCCCCTGTCGAAGAATCAGACCGACATAATCGTAATTTCAGTACAAACAGAAATCAAGGTCGATGCCGTCGATGCCATACCGAAGTGCCTGAATGACCGGTGGGATGAGACAAATCAACACCGTGAGTGAAGCCGGCACGACAATCCGACCGTACGATGACCGGGTGAGCCGAGGTCCCCCGGTCGCCGCACTGCACAAATATCCGCCAGAGGAAGTTCCCTCGAGTGGTCGGATCGCGGGACGCGTCAGCGTCGCCTGCGGAGGTAGCCCATGATTGTCAGGCCGCCGAGGAGAGCGATGACGACGGCCGCGATGCTCCCGGTACGTGCAGCGTCCGAGAGGAGCGGCATGGCAGGCGACCGGCCTGCGCCCGGCGAGGGGAAGGGATGGGGTGCCGGCGGAACCGCCTTGCCCCGGGCGTCGGTCGTCTCCACCTTCTTCAGGGTCAGGCCCTCCACTCTTCGGGTGCCTGAGGACGTAACGGCCTCACCTTCGCGGACGCGGTCGATGGCGGCGATGTAGGCATCGCCGTCCGACCCGCTCACGTTCTTGCGGATCGCCTCGCGAAGGCTGGCGTTGTCGCAGACGAATCCGGAGCAGCCGGGGCTGTGGACGCGGACGAGATCCGTATGAAGGACGGAGATCGCCCGCACTTGTTCCGGTGTGGCCTTCCAGAGGCCTTTCCGGGCCGTCTCCGCCATGACGGCGGTCATCTCCTGAAGGGCATAGGGATTCTGGGCGGCGAATGATTCGCGGATGCCCAGGTGGTCGCGGTCCTGGACGTAGACGGCGTAGAGCTCGTTCCAGAGAGCGTCGTCCACGAGATCCGGCTTGAGGGCGTTCCAGGCGTAGGTGTTACGGAAGGTCTCGGCGAAGACCTCGGCCGCGGAGGCGCCGCCGGCCTGAAGATCCTTGATGTATTTCGGGTTCAGCAGAGTGCTTCGGGCTTCAACCCAGACGGCCTCGTGGGCCGCCTGGACCTTCGGCTTGTGGCTGTTGCGGATGTCCACGAAGAAGGCCGCAGGCTCGGCACCGGTGACCTTGCGCACAGCGTTGTTCAGGCCACCCATGAACTCGTAGACGTGATCGAGCGAGAGCACACCATTCACGTTCGAAGACCGGCTGTGGACGATCGTGTCGGTGTTCTGGAGGGCCGCCTCGAAGACGCCCGGGACGAAGGTCGCCCACTGGTCGCCGGTGTAGACGGCGCCCATGTTCCTCAGATACTGTTCGGCGATCTCGTCGGAATTCTGCCAGCGGTCGCCCGACTCGACGAGGCCCATGATCCCGGTGCCGTAATTCCCGTTCACGCCGCCGAAGACCCGGGCGGTGGCGAACGCCCGGGCCTCGATCGGCGTGAGGCCGTGGTCCTTCATCGAGGTTTCGGCGGCGAGCGTCCCCTCGCGGACGTGGTTCTCGAAGTCGGCGGGATCGTCGGCCGAGGCCGCCAGCTTGACCGCGCGATCGATCAGGGAAAGCCGGCTCGCGGCAACATCCCGGAGTTGACCGGAAGTCTGGACGACGACATCCACCCGGGGCCGCTTCAGTTCGACGGCCGGGATCAGGCGGATATCATGCACCTCACCGCGGGCATTCCGCACGGGCTCAACGCCGAGCAGGTGGAAAAGGACCGCAAGATCCACGCCCTGGGTGTTGATGAACTCGCCGGCCCACATCGTGAGAGCGACCTTCTTCGGGAACTTGCCGGTCTCGCTCAGCCGGGCCCGGATTGTCTCCTCGGCCAGGTTCTTCCCCACCCGCCAGGCCTCCGGCGAGGGGGTCTTCTCGGCATCGATCGAGGTCAGGTTGCGACCGGTCGGGACCGCGTCCGGATTCGTGATGGCGTCGCCGCCGGACGACGGGGCGACGTAGCGGCCATTGAGCGCCGCGACCACGGAATCGAGCTCAGCGGTCGCGGACGAAGCCAGAGCGTCGCGATTGCCCGTCGCCGAGGTCAGGGCGTCGCGGAGGGTCTTCACGGCGGAGACATACTCGCGTTCCTGATCGTCGAGCGTGACGATCCGCCGATCCGCGGCGATGATGGCCGAGTCGAGCCGCGCCGGAGCCTGCGGATCCGCGTACGCATCGGCAATCTCCCGGGACTTGGCCGCCAGATCGACGGTCAGGTCGGCGTGGGCCTTGTAGCTCGCCAGCCGAGCACGGAACTGCTCCACCCGGGCGCGTTCCATGGGGGCGAGAGTCTCGGCGATCGGCCGGGCGGACGTTGCCGCTCTGAGATCGGCGATGAACCCGGCGGTGGTCAATTCCGCCAGGGTCTGGGCCCTGACCTTCGCGAGTTCGGACTCGATCCGGGTCTTCATGTCGGGTTCGTCCAGGAGGGCGAGGACGTGCTCCCGGACGGGCCGGGATTTCATCAGGCCGACGAGCTCCGCGACCTCAGGCCGGCCGATCATGTCGAGCGCCTTCCTCATCGCGGGGATCACCGACGCGATTCGCCCGGCCCGGCGCCGGGTCTCCGGATCGAGGGCCGATGCGGCCCGCTGGAACTGGGCCTCGACGGAGAGCGAGCGGACAAACGACAGGGCGTCGGGGTCCGCGGCGACGGCCGACAGCAGTTCTCGGATCCGCGTCTCGTCCGCCCTCGTCTCGCGATCCGGCCCGTTCGACCTCGGGCCTCCCGGCCGCCCCCTCCCCTTCGACTCGCCGAGGCGGAGCATGTCGGCGAAGATCTGGTCGCCGCTGGGCACGCGATGGGCCGCGTCGTACGCCTCAACGCGGGCGAGGTCGGTCCGGTCGAGGAACGCCTCCGGCTTCGCCTTTCCGGCGAGGAGGGTGTCGAGCGTCTCGAGTGCCGGCCTGTAGTAATGCTGACTGAAATAGGCCTTGTTCTCGGTCTGGTCGCGGCGAACCTTCCCGCGGGCGGAGTCCAGCCGGGCCCGCGCCTGGGCGATGCCGTCCACGCCCATCATCCGCGCGGTCTCGAGCACGCGGTCGGGCGCGTAGGGAACGCCAAGGACATAGAGGCCCCGAGTGATCTTCTCCAGGCCAATCGTCATGACATAGTCGTGCACGCGCTCGATGTCGTTGGGCTCCAGCGGCGTTGAGGATTCGGGCAGGCTCAAGTCCCGGTCGATCTTCTGCTCGCGGACGATCCGGGTTATGGTTCCGACGAGCTCGGCCCGGAGCGACTCATCCGTCGAGGCCTGCCAGGAGCCGATGGCCGCCTGAAGCTCCTTGAGCGGGCCGTACAGGTCGGACTCCGCAAACGGTGGCGTCAGGTGCGAGATCAGGGTCGCATAGCTTCGTCGCTTGGCGATCACCGCCTCGCCGATGTTGTTGATGATGTAGATGTAGAGGTGCGGCAGATCGCCGACCAGGGCGTCGGGCCAGTCCATGCCGGAGAGCGAGTTCTGCTTCCAGGGGGTGAACTCGAGGCTCCCGTGCGTGCCGAAGTGCATCAAGGCGTCGGCCTTGAAGCCGTAGCGAGCCCACAGGTACGTGGCCAGGTACGGGTAGGGCGGGGCGATCTTGGCACCGTGGATCAGCTTGGAGGAGTCCTCGCCCATCGCCGGCAGGAGCTGAGGGAGCAGAACGACGTTGCCGAATCGGACCCGAGGCAGTGCGAGGACCTTCTGACCGTCTCGTTCGGTCGTCAGGAATTTGCCCGGCGCGGGGCCGTACTGGTCCTCGACTGCCTTGTAGGCGTCCGCGAGAATGCCCTTTCGCGCCCAGTCCCGGAGGACCTCCGTTGAGATGATCTCCGGGTCGCCCGATTTCAGGAAACTCTCCATGGCCCCCTCGGCATAGGCGCCCAGGACCGGCCCCTGCCGCTGGATCCGTTTCTGGAGCTCCTCGGGAGTGGCCGGTAGTTCGCCGGTGTCGTAACCCTCGGCCTTCAGACGATTGAGGAGGTTCAGGAGTGAAGGAGCGACGTCGAGGGCCGCGGCCGCCATGGCGTTCTGGCCCGGGCCCTTGTAATAGACGATCGCGAGCCGTTTCCGGGCGTTGGGCTTCGCGCGGAGCGTGAGCCAGCGGTCGACGCGATCAGCGAGGGTGGCAACGCGATCCGGTATCGCGGCCGGGACGTTCAGACCGCGCCCATCGGGGGACAGGGCACTGACGACGAACGGCTCGATGCCGCCATCCAGCTCCGGCATCACGACGTTCTGGCTGAGCAGGCCGCCAATCATCCCTTTCTGGGAGCCAACCCACGAGCTGTACTCCTCCTGCACGGTCATCGGGCAGAGCACCGGTATGCCCCGCTCCTTGAGGTAGGCAATCGCCTCGTCTGCCCTGCCGGGAGCAAGCCGGCCGTGGGGGACGTAGACGACCAGGTCCGGGCCGATGGTCTTGAGGAAGTCGAGCCGCTTCAGGAAGCCGGCGATCGGATAGACGTTCAGCTCCTTCTTCTCGAGGGCCTCCACGATCGCCCCCATGGAGCCGAGGTCGGGATTCCGAGGCCCGAAGATGGACGTCAGGAGTGCGACCTTCGGGCGATCGCGCCGCCACTTGCCGGAGGATTCGTAGAACTTCTGGTAGTCGGCGACGGAGCCGAAGATCTGTCCCTCGCCGACATGGAAGAGCGTGTCCGATGGGATGACCTCGGGCTCATCCGGCCTGGGGGCGAATAGCGACTTGCCATCCAGGACCCTGCGAGTGAACCGAAAGAGCGAGGCCAGGTTCCTCTTCCCACCGTTCTCGAAATACGCGGCGACACTCTTGAGATCGTCGCCGACGAGGTCGGTCAGGTCGCTGGCCGCACTGGTCGCGCCATGAACATAGACGCGCGTGCCGCCGGCGATCGCCCCCCGAACGGCCGCCTGCTGGGCCTCGTCCAGGTTCATGCCGCGTCCGAAGAGGAAAACGGCGTCGTAGCGCCTCAGGTCCGTGTCGGCGAGGTTCGCCAGGTCGATCCGGTCGATCCGGACCCACGCGGCGGGGTCCCGCGAGTCGAGCAGCTCGGCGAACTGAAAGTCGCGGAAGTTGATCACGGCGATGCGGGTCGGGCCAACGTACCGATCCCATGCGTACCAGAGGCCGGCGGCCGACGCGACGACGGCCAGGACCGGGAGCAGTCGGCGGGGGCGGATCAGGGGGCGAATCGAGCGGAATGGGTTGGGCATGAAACGGGTGCCTTTGATGTTCGTTCGAGGTCGCTTCTGGGAATGGATGTCAGGGTCCTTGCGTCCCCTTCTCGGGGACATAGATGATGCGGCCGTCCTCGAGCTGATAGGCGGCTCCGACGCGCTTGCCGCGGCCTTCGCCCTTTCCCTCGGCCCCCTTGTAGCGAGTGATCTCCCTGCCCTTCTTGACGATGATCTCCATGTCCGCCTGTCCCGGATTCTTGACCAGCGTCATGTCCTTGTCGGACATGAGGTCAGCCACCTGGGGGCGGACAATGAGCGCGATCATCAGCGCGGAGCCGACGACCATGGCCAGGTCGAAGAGATTGGCGACGCCAGCCAGGGGATCGTCGCCCTCATCGTCCTCAAGCCTCGAACGTCGAGGGCGGCCCTTCCTGCGAATCATCGGGATTCCCCCAGCTCGACCCGGGCGGGTTCAGCGGCCTGGTCTTGCGCGAGCTCGTAGGCATAGTGGAGCATCTCGACGTCAGCCATCGCCCAGCGCGACCGGACCAGGCGGACCCAGAAGCCCAGCCCGCCCACGAAGAGGCCGCAGACGGTTGCCGTGAGCCCCTCCTCAACGTTCGCGGCCATGGCGGAGAGGTCCCCGGCGGCCAGGCCGGCGAGCGCCGGACCGATCGGGATCAGGGCTCCCATCAGACCGAGCATCGGTCCCAGGCGGATCAGGGCCTGAGGGCCGTCCAGGCCACGTCGGGATTCCAGTTCAAAGTCGGAGATGAACTTGTCGGCGTGGATCGGATGCCAGCTCACCGCGCCGCAGCGGCGGATTACCCGGGCGATTTCGGTGTCCCCCTGGAGCTCAGCGGCGGCGAGCCGGACCGGCGTGCGGATCAGGTCATCGGAGAGTTTCTGGATCTGCCGCGAGGACCGTCGCCGCTGCACGGACGCGGCCAGGAAGTCGCCGACCATGATCAGGGAGAAGCCCAGGAGCCCGGCCATCGTCACCAGGACCGGGACGAGCAGCCCCGCGGAGACCCAGGACAGCAGGTTCGTCAGCACGCTCACGAGACTTCCTCCCGTTTCCGAATCGCCCGCGACCGGACCAGGCGAACGATCGCGCCCGCCCCCGCACCCACCGTCGTCAGGACCGCGAGGAACACCAGCGATTTCACGTCGAGCTGAGGCGGCCGCGCCCCGTGCGGTCGACGATCCAGCAGCGGCACCGTCGCGGCCCCCAGGACGAAGAGGGCGGCGAAGAGCGGCACGGCCGCCGACGCCCGCCGCCGTGGGTCCGGACGGGCCAGCCGCCAGGCCCAGGCCAGGGCGACAATCGCCGCGAAGGCCGCGGCCGACAGGCCGGCGCTGATCGTGGAAAAGCCCCAGCCCGAGCCCCGGTGGAAGAGCGACGTCTGGACGCCGATCAGCCCGAAAGCCAGGGCCGGCGACGGCACGACAGCCGCCAGCCAACTTCCCCAACTCCCCGGGCGAGTCGCTCCGACATCCGCGTCATCGCTCCCGGCCAGGTGAATGGCCGCGAGGCCGCCGGCCACCGCTTCCACGACCACGAACGTCGCCAGCGCCCCCACGCGATCGGGCCCGGAGGCCCAGGCCAGGAGCCCGGCGGCGCTGGTGGCTGCAATTCGGTCGCCGCAGAGCCACGGCAGGCTCGCCCAGGCTGCCGCCGTGACGAGGATGGCCCGAGGCCCAGCCCAGGATAGGCGAACGGCCGTCGTCGCGACGCCGGCCGCCAGCAAGATCCAGATGCACGATTCCATCACGCCTCCACACCCGGCCAGGCCGCACCGGGCCGGGACAGTCAGAGGGAGTCCGCCGAGATCACCTCGCCGCCGGCACGCGTCGCCAGCGCCCTCCAGGTGGTCGTGTTGACCGAATCCTTGACGAACCGGACGGATCCGTCGCCCTGCAGGACCAGCACGCCGCCGGGATGAGGGCCGCGGGCGGCCATCCAGCCGAAGCCGTGCCCCCAGACGTCCGGCGTCTGGCTATTGGGGTTGAGGTAGGCATTGAAGCCGCTCATCGCCTCGGTCCCCACGATCCACGCGACTCCACGCCCCCCATACCAGGCCGCCGGGCTGGCCGTCAGGGTGTTCAGGTCCGGGTTGTTCATGGCCGGCGCGTAACCGCCCGGCGCGACGGTCGTGGGACGAACCTTCGACGCAATGTTGACCATCTGCCGGCCGCGATCCGACGGGATCGCGCCCGTGGTATCCACCCCGGCACCAAGCCGGCACTGCGAGAAGAACATCGTGTTCGAGGTCCCGTCCGTGAGCGCCGAGAAACGCACGGCCGAGTTGTCCCAGAAGACGCCGTCGGTGGGGTATCGAGAATCGTAATACGTCCCGGTGCCCGTGCCCGTGTTCGCCACGTAACACGTCCCCGCCGTCGGTACCCCCTGGTAATACGACGCGTAGAAGGCGTCATGGCCGTCGCTCGGGCAGAGGAACGCCGCAATGACGGTGCGAGAGGCCGTGGTCTGCGCAGGCTGAAACGCGAACGCCGGCGGCCCGGAACTGAGGGCCAGCGAGAAATTCATCGCATTGAAGGCGGACGACGCCTCTATGTAAGGCAGAATCCGGGCCAGGACCGAGAACCCGGATGACGTCTGCCCCCCCGATCCGGGGAAACAACCGTTAGTAGACTCGTAATTATGCAGCGCCAGCCCCATCTGCTTCAAGTTGTTCGTGCTCTGAATCCGGCGGGCAGCCTCGCGAGCCGCCTGGACCGCGGGCAGGAGCAGCGCGATCAGCACGGCGATGATCGCAATGACAACCAGGAGCTCGATCAGCGTGAAACCTCGCTGCGAATGACGTTGCAACATAGGATCATGTCCTTCGAACGGAAGTAATGGATCACACAAGACCATCTTCAATTCCGGATCGGAAACGCGACCGGAGAGCCTCTCCTTGCCGTGAGAGACGAGACCGGACGGTGTCCGTTGGCACGCCGAGGCGGAGGGCCATCGATGGGTAGTCCAGGCCCTCGATGAAACGGAGTGCCAGGACGGCCCGATGGTCCTCATCCAGGCCGTCGAGTGTTGACCGCGCGTTGGCCCATGGATCCTCGGTGGCCGACAGACGGACCGGGTCGTCCCGGTCGTCAACCGGTTCCGGGGACGAGATCGAGGATCAGGACCTCAGCCCATCGCGGCGTGACTCATGACCGGATTCAAGCCGGATGACAGGGCGGGGCGCGAGGCGTGGTCGTCAAGCGGTCCGATGCCGGGAGCAGGACAGCGCTGATGGACCCGGAGGAGGATGCAGACGCGTTGTCGCATCCGACCGGGTCCGCGGGCACCGTGAGCAAGGCGGGTAGAGAGAGGAACTGGCAGACGACGCAGTCGCCGGCCGTCCGACCGAGGACGGCCTTGGATTCATGGGATTCGTGCACCTCGTTGGGTGCGAAGATCGCGTCAAGAGAGTGATGGCCGCTCCCGCACAGCGACAGCGTCACGTGCAGGGCCAGCAAGCCGAACAAGTTATGATCTCGCCCGGTCCCTGTCATCATTCACGGTGGAATAGGTGAAGCGCCTGGCCGAAAGCAACCTGGCCGAAAGTAACCGACATCAAGTAGAAAATGCCGGCCGCCCCGGTTTGGTTCCAAGCTCTCCATCCGGCTCGAGACGGAATTCCACGATCATCAACCCCGCCGCATCGCCAGGGAGGGCAGGACGGCGAGGGCGACGAGGGCGGCGAGCATGGCCAGGAACAGGGGCGACCACCCCGGCGCGGGGACGACCATCCCGGGGATGAAGACCGCGGTCTCGGCGGCCCGCTTGCTCGCGGCGTGCGCGATCTGCACGGGCCGAAGCGTGCCGTCCGGGAGCTGTCGATCGCTCTCGTAGACGAGCGAGTAGCTGGCACCCAGCCTGGTGGCGAGCGACTCGTAAATCGCCTTGAGCTGATCCGCGTCGCGCGCCCGGTAATACTGCGCCCGCGTCGCCTCGGCCAGGTGCCTCAGGTCGTCGCCCGCGATCTCGCGTTCGGAGCCGAGTCCGAGCGTGTAGACGGGCATGCCCACCCGTTTCGCGGCGGCGATCGCCATCTCGAGATTGCCCATCTGGGAGGCCGTGTCCTGGCCGTCGGTGAGGGCCAGGATCGCCCGCCGGCCCTGCTCATCGCCGAGCATGTCCAGGGCCTCGATCACGGCGTCATAGAACCGCGTCGCCCCGACCGGCTCCAGTCGATTGATCACGCGGCGGACCTGCTTGCGGTCGGTCGTGAACGGGGAGAGGGTCTCGACCTCGGAGCTGAAGCCCACGACCGCGATCCGGGAACCCTCGGGGAGCTTCTCCAGGAAGGACGCGACCGCCTCCCGGAGCCCACCGATCCGGTTCTCCTGCGCCATGCTGCCGCTGTGATCGACGACGAGCACGACCGTCGTCGGCACGGCCTCGCGCGTCTGCGGCGCCTGGAACTCCAGGACCTTGACGTCCTTCCCTTCCTCCGTAACCCGGAAGTTCTCGCGACGGGCATCCAGGAGGTAAGTACCGTCCGGCTTCTTGACCTCGAACTGGACGGCGATCCTGGGGAAGGCCTGCTGGCTGGCGCCCGTGATGACGACCTCCGTCTCGCCGACGGCTTGCGAGCCGGGAGTCGCGGGCTCGCCGCCGAGGTCGTCCTGCGCCCTCGCCTCGGGGAGGAGCACCGCGAGGGCGAGCATCGCCAGGCCTGCGCGCGACCAGGTCATCGTGTGGGCTCCATGGACGGGCTCGAGGGGACCGACGAGGCGGGCACGACGATCAGGGAAAGGAGCCCGATGGCGGCACCGAGCACGCCCCAGAGACAGATGACGGCCGCCGAGGAGCTCGCCCAGCCCCCCAGCGGAAGCTCGACGCACTGGATCAGGGCGAAGCCGATCGCCGCCGCGAAGACGCCCAGGATCGCGCCGGCGAACCCCATCGGCAGGACATCACCGACCGTCGATCCGTCGCCGCGACGGCCCCGCAACGCGACGCCGGCGCCCACGACCGCCCCCGCCGCCCCGAGCACGATCGTCATGCCCGCCAGCCTGAGCTCGGACCAGTGCCCCAGGGTGGAGCCGGCACCCAGGATCGTGGGCAGGAGGCCCGACGCCAGCACCAGGCCGCGGAAGATCATGAACGCGATGGCCGCGACGGCGACGCGACGTGCCGGGGGCTGAGAGGCGAGCCGGTCGCCCATCGGCCGGACCAGGGTTGCGGCCGTCGCCGCATGCGATGCCAGGGGCGACGCCGCGGGGTAGGTCGCGGGGATCACCTCGGCCCGAGGGGGCCGCTCCGCCCTCACCTCGATCCGCCGGACCCCGCCGTTGCTCCGGACGATCACGGCGCCCAGGGTCTCGGTAGTCCCCCCGCGTGAGGGCTCCTCCGGGAGGTCGATCTCGATGGGGACGTCGGTCTGATCGATGGTCGCGAAGGGCCCGCCGCCGATTCCGGGGGCGACGCGAATCCGCGGTCGAGCGAGCCCGACCCCGGGGGTGCCCGGGGCCTCGACGCTCACCTGACTGCGGAGGAGCCGAAAGCCGACGTTGGTAACCCGCAGGGTTTGTCGGATCGTCCCGCCGCCGGCGGGCGCCCGGACGACGATCGCCGCGGGGTGGACGTCGAGCTCGGGTTCGCCGGGTTGCGACGCGGGGAGCCTCCCGAGCCAGGCGTCGAGCTGCTCGTCCGGATCGCCGCCCGGGACGATCGACGGCAGCAGGTCGGGCCGGCCGATCCGCCGCAGGTAGTCCGTCAGTTGGCCCGAGGTGAGCGCATCGCGGAGCTGCCCCCAGCGCTGGGCGGCCAGGGGGAGGAAGTCGTCCCAGGTCCGACACGTCGCCCCCCCCATCGTGAACGCCGCGGGCAAGGCCCCGCCGGCCGTCGGCCGCGGGGGAGGCGGAGCCGGCTGGGCGCGCGTCCTCGGCGAAGGCGGGGAAGGCGACGGCGATGGCGTCGCCGATGGCGTCGAGGCCGCGACGCGCCTGACTTCGAGCTGGACGCCGCCGAGCTGGATGAGGTCGCCCGGCTGGAGCGGGCGGGCCTGGCCGGTGAAGAGCCGCTGGCGATTGACGAACGTGCCGCCGGGGCTGTCCAGGTCGCGGATCGAGAGCCCGCCGCCGGAGAGGATCACGCAGGCCTGCCGCGCGGCCATCCGCCGCGGCGACGCGGCGGGCTCCTGCCCCGAGAGGTCCAGCCCCGATGCGCCCGCGAGGGCGTTCCCCAGGACGTTCTCGCCGCTGCGGGGCTCGAACGCCCTCCCCGGCTCCAGGCCGCGGACGATCTCCAGGATCCATCGCTCTTTCGCTGGGCCGGCGGGCGTGGGCATGGGGACGTTCGTCCTCCTCGAATTCCTCGTTCAACGATGCCTGAACAGGAGCACGGTCCCGCCGAGCTCGATCCGATCGCCGTCCCGGAGCGTCGCGGTGCCGGTGAAGGGCCTGCCGTTCAGCCGCGATGAGGCCGACGCGGCGAGCGCCTCGATCGTGTAGCCGTGCGGGCCGGAGAGGATCCGGGCGTGCTGCCGGGCGACGCCCGGATCGCCGAAGATCCCGATCTCCGCCCGCTCGTCCAGGCCGAGCCGGCAGACGGGCCGATCGAGGAGATAGCTCCGCCCTTCCTGGCGACCGCTGAGGACCTGGACCCACGCCCGGCGGAGCGCCTGCTCCACGAGCGCGAGCGAGAGCCCGAGGCCGGCCCCCAGGATGACGATCCCGAACGCCTGGCCGAGCTCGGTGCGGTTCCCCATGGCGACGCGGATGGCCTCGAAGCAGGCCCCGCCGATCAGCCCCCCCAGGCCGCCGCCGACCAGGCCCATGACCAGCCGTTGGCGCGAACGCCCCACGAACGCCTGGCCGACCCCGATCCCGAGCCCGAGCACCGCCCACGAGCCGGCCCGCCCGAGGATGCCGCCGCGGAAGGCCCCGATCACCTGCTCGCCCAGCACCAGCCCGATCGCGCCGCCGATCGCCGCGGCCGGCACGCCCCAGGTCGCCGCGCGGGCGAGGCGAGGCCAGGATCCGTCCCGGAACGGCCCCCAGGCGCTCAGGAAGAACCCGATCGATCCGCCGATCAGGAGCCCGGCCAGCGCGTCCCGTACGTTCACGGAACTCGACTGCACCAGCTCCACGTCCAGGTAGAGCCCGAGCAGGGCCCCGATCGCGCCGGCGAGCGCCCAGTCGTAGGCCTGGCGGACGCCCGCGGCCATCGTCGTCCCGCTCATGTCAGCACCCGCAAGGCGCGGCCTCCCTCGGCGATCATCCGCGCGATGTGGCCGAACGCCTGCACGAGCTCGCCGCTGGGGGCGAAGATCGACGCCCGCTCGCTGCTGGCCAGCCGCCCGAGGTATTCGCGGTCGGCGTCGCCGGTGCCGATCGCGACGATCTCGATCCCCTGCTGCCGGGCCGCCAGCGCCTGCTCCACCGCGCTTTCCGGGGCGTCCGGGAAGCCGTCGGTGAGCATCACGACGTACCGCCGGGCGTCGGTCGCGGCGAGCTGGCCGCGGGCCATCTCCAGGGCGTCCGTCAGGTTCGTCGAGCCCTCGGCCTCGAGCCGGCCGACCGCGGCATTCAGCCTCCGCACGTTGCTCGTCGCGGCGCACTGGAGCGCGACCATCGACGAGAACGAGATCAGCCCCACCTCCATCAGGGTGAAGTCGCAGCGGTCGAGGAACTCGCGGGCCGCCGTCTGGGCCTCGGCGAGCGGCCCGCCGATCATGCTCGAGGAGACGTCCATGAGCAGGAAGACCCGGATCCGGTCCGGGATCCCGGCGCCGGCCGCCTCGGCCACCGCGGCGGGCGGCAGCGCCAGCCAGGTCATGTCGTCGGGCACGGGCTCGACCGCCAGGGCCAACCGGTGCCCGGTGTCGCGCTGGGTCGCGGAGACCTGGACCACGCCGTTGTCGTCGTAGGAGAGCCCTACGTCCACCATCACCTCGGAGTCGGTCGGCGAGATGCCCTGGAAGACGTACTTGCCGAGGATCGTGCAGTCGAGCGGCGACTCGCTCTCGCCCTGCGTCAGGTAGACCTCCAGCCGCGAGTTGGCGCCGCCGTGGGTCGCGTGCAGGTACGCCCGCGTGTTCCGCGCCGGGATCGGGACGTTCCGCCGGATCACGATGTCATTCTGATAGCTCGATCCGTCCTCGCTGACGGCGACGGTGCCCAGGCTGTGGGACATCACGTCGGTCACGCGGAGGGAGGCCGCGGGCGACGACGGCCCGGGCCGCGCACTCCCGGCCCCCAGCGTGAACGCCGGCAGCGCGTCGCCGATCGGCTCGCCGACCTCGATGGCGGCCTGGATCGCCGCGCCGAGCGCGACGACCTCGTCCACGTTCACGCCCGTCCGGGGCGGCTTGCCGGCCATCTCCGCCACGTACGAGCGGACCATGGGCATCCGCGTGGAGCCGCCGACGAGGAGCACCCCGTCCAGCCGCCGCCAGTCCAGGCCGGCCTCGCCGAGCGCCTCCTCGGTGAGCCGGCGGGTCCGATCCATGAGCGGGGCCGTCATCGCCTCGAACTCGCCGCGGGAGAGGTCGAACGTCCGCCGCTCGGCCCCGAGCTGGAGCGTGATCCGGGTCGCGGCCCGCTCCGAGAGGGCCCACTTCGCCTGCTCGCTGCGGACGAGCACCTCGTTGAGGGCCACGGGGTCGTCCAGCGGGTCGAAGCCCGTCTCGGCCGCGAACCGGTCGGACAGGAACGTGGCGATCCGGTCGTCCCAGTTCTTGCCGCCTAGGTCGTGGTCCCCGGCCGTCGACAGGACGGAGATGGCCCCTGCCGCGATCCGGGCCACGGTCACGTCGAACGTGCCGCCTCCCAGGTCGTAGATCAGGACGGTCTCATCCGGCCCGTCGCCGCGATTGAGGCCGTAGGCGAGGGTCGCGGCGGTCGGCTCGTTGATGATCCTCAGGACCCGGAACCCGGCCGCGTTGCCGGCGTCGATCGTGGCCTTCCGCTGGGCGTCGCCGAAGTAGGCCGGCACCGTGATCACGGCGCGGTCCACGTCCTCGCCGAGCGCGGCCTCGGCGTCGTCCTTGAGCCGCTTCAGGACGATGGCCGAGAGGTCCGTGGCGGTGTAGGACTTGCCGCCGAACTCGAGCTGGTAGAGGGCCGATCCCATGTGGGGCTTGAAGAAGCTGGCGATCTCGGAATCCCCGAGCCGGGCATACTCCCTGGCCTCCTGGCCGACGGCCCGCGGGTCGGTCCCGAAGTAGATCACCGAGGGGGTGATGTTCGCCCCGTCCCGGTTGGGGATGACCTCCGGCCTGCCGTAGCGGTTGCGATGCGCCGCCACGGAGTTCGTGGTCCCCAGGTCGATGCCGACGAATGTGGCCATGCACCATGCCTCCGCGTCGCCGGCCTCAGGATACGGTCAGCAGCCGCAGCGCCGTCGATCGTTCCTCGACCTCCTCGGAGTTCATGACCGCCTCGGTCTGGAACTCGACGTCGATGGAGCCGCCGGCGGTCAGGTCGACCGCCGAGACGTTCAGCCGGCCATCCTGGTTGATGGCGAACTTGACGCGGATCGGGCTGCGGGCCGGGAGCTTCTCGGGGAGGTTGAGCGTGGCGGTGCCGACCTCCTGGCAGTCGGCCGGCTCGGTGCTGTCGCGCTCGCCGGACATGACGCGGATGTCCACCGCGGCCTGGTTGGCGGCATCGGTCCCGAAGTCGGTCATCCGCTCCAGGGGGACTTCGGAGTTCCTCGGCAGCAGGTACACGACCACGTCCTGGCTGCGGTCGTCGCGCGCGATCACGCCCAGGCTCTTGGACAGGACGTTGACGATCCGGGTCGCGACGAGTTCGCGGACCGGCCCGGTGAGCGTGAACCCGAGCTGCTTCTCCAGGTGGTCGAGCGCCTTGGCGACTTCCTCCTCGGGGACCTCGCTGAGGTCGATCGGCCCGGCCTCGGGGGCGGCGGCGCCGTTCGACTCGCCCTCGCGGCCGGCGGCGAGGATGGAGGAGACCTCGTCGTGGAGCGATTCCTTCAGCCCGTAGAGCGCCGCGCCCTTGGCGACGGCCTCGTCCGGATCGTAGATCTCCGGCTCGAGTTTGAACTCCGCGACCAGCCGGCTGTGGACCTGGGGCATGCGAGTGGCGCCGCCCACCAGGATGATCTTGTCGAAGGTCGCATGCCCCTTGGCCCGGGCGTCGGCCAGCATCTCGCGGGTCAGCTCGACGGTCCGGTCCAGCAGGTGGCGAGTGACCTCCTCGAACTTCGCCCGATCGAGCTCGACGCGGGCCTGCTTGCCGGCGTGGGTGACGCGGAACGGGGCCTTCTCGCGCTGGGTGAGCGTCTTCTTGCCGCGCTCCGCCTGGAGGAAGAGGTCGTTGAGCACCTCCGGATCGTCGAGCGGATCGGACGCCTCGCCGGTCTGCTCGCGGAACTGCTCCGCCAGGTACATGACGATGGCCTCGTCCCAGAGCGTGCCCCCCAGGCGATGGTCGCCGCCGGTGCAGATGACCCGGATCAGCCGATCCTTGATGTCGATCATCGTCACGTCGAACGTGCCGCCGCCCAGGTCGTAGACCAGGACCGTCTGGTCCTCCCCCTGCTCCAGCCCGTAGGCGATGGCCGCCGCGGTCGGCTCGTTGAGGATCGCCCGGACGTTCAGGCCGGCCAGCCGGCCGGCGTTGGCCGTGGCCTCGCGCTCCGGCGTGCCGAAGTAGGCCGGGCAGGTGATCACGACATCGGTGATCGTCTCGCCGGGGAGCGCGAGCTCGGCGTCGCCGACGATCTTGCGGAGGATGAACGAGGAGATGTCCTCCGGCCCGTACGACTTCCCCTCGTGCTCGAAGACGAAGTTCGGGTCGCCCATGTGCTGCTTCACCCGCGAGACCACGCGATGCGGCTCGACCTTGGCGGACTCCTTGGCCGTATTCCCCACGATCACGGAATCGGCGTCGAAGAGGACGACCGACGGCGTGATCCGTTCGCTCTCCTGGTTGGGGACGATCACCGCCTTGCCGTGCTCGTCCACGTAGGCGATCGCCGAGTACGTCGTCCCCAGGTCGATCCCGTAAACCCGCTTGAGACCATGGCCTTCACCCTGAGACACGGCAGAGCTCCCCGTTGCTGGCCTGGCTTTCCGGTCGTCGCCGCCCCCCTCCGGATCCCGCCCACCGCGGCGGCAGGGGGAGGGGTATTCGTCAATCTATTCGTCGAGTTTCCCTGATATATTATCGGACTTCTCGCATTGTTGCGGCGTTCGACCCTCGCAGCAAGTCTCCGCAGCCGCCCGGCCTCTGCGTCCGCTCGGCCTTGCCCTGCCTTCGGTTCTCAATTATCCTGATAGGATAGCTGTCGCAATCTCTCCCCGGGAGTCGTTCCCCATGGCCCAGGATGAAGCCGTCGCCAGTCGAGGGCGAATCTTCGACGACATCACGCAGACGATCGGCGCGACGCCGCTGGTCCGGCTGCGTAACGTGACCGACGGGGCGCGGGCGCAGGTCGTCGCCAAGCTCGAGAGCGCCAATCCGCTCTGGTCCGTGAAGGACCGGATCGGCGTGGCGATGATCGACGCGGGGGAGAAGGCCGGCAAGATCACCAAGGACACGGTCATCATCGAGCCCACGAGCGGGAACACGGGCATCGGCCTGGCGTTCACCTGCGCCGCCCGCGGGTATCGCCTGGTGGTGACGATGCCCGAGAGCATGAGCCTGGAGCGACGCCGCCTGATCAAGGCCTTCGGCGCGGAGATCGTGCTGACCCCCACCGCCGAGGGGATGCCCGGCGCCGTCCGCAAGGCCGAGGAGATCCTCCGCAATACCCCGAATGCGTTCATGCCCCAGCAGTTCAAGAATCCCGCCAACCCGGAGATCCACCGCCGGACCACGGCGCAAGAGATCTGGCGCGACTCGGGCGGGAAGATTGACATCCTCGTCGCCGGCGTCGGCACGGGGGGGACCATCACCGGCTGCGGAGAGGCGCTCAAGGCCCACAAGCCGGGCCTCCAGGTGGTGGCCGTGGAGCCGCTCAACTCGCCGGTGATCAGCCAGGCCCGCCACAAGGAGCCGCTCCGGCCGGGCCAGCACAAGATCCAGGGCATCGGCGCGGGCTTCATCCCCGATGTCCTGAACCTCGACATCATCGACCAGGTCGTCACCGTCCGGGACGACGAGGCCTTCGAGATGTCGCGACGCCTGGCGAAGGAGGAGGGCATGCTCTGCGGCATCTCCTGTGGCGCCGCGGTGGCCGGCGCCGTCTCGATCGCGCGGAAGCCCGAGAATGAAGGGAAGCTGATCGTCGTCATCCTCCCCGACCTCGGTGAACGCTACCTCTCGACGGCTCTCTTCCCGGAATGACAGCGGCCATGGATCGTGACGCCCGGGGATCGACACCGGCGGTCGTCCCCCTGGAGATCACCCGCGCCTGTTGCGACGCGATGATCGCGCATTGCCGTGCCGAGAGCCCGCTGGAATGCTGCGGATTGCTCGGCGGACGACCACCCCGGGCCTCGTCCTTCCATCCCCTGCCGAACGTCGCGCCCCAGGGCGAGACGCGCTACGAGGCCGATCCGGTCGCGGTCATCGAGGCGGTGCGGTCTCTCCGCGACGAGGGTATGGAGATCCTGGCCATCTACCACTCCCACCCCCGATGGGAGGCGGTCCCCAGTCGGACCGACCTCGAGACCAACTACTGGGGCGAGATGCCCCGGATCATCGTCTCCCTCCTGGCCGATCCGCCCGAGATCCGAATCTGGCGGCTCGATCCGAAGAGCTTCGAGGAATTGCCGTGGAGGCTCGTCCCGTAGGAGCCCCCGACGGCTCCCGCGGACGAAGTCCTCGCGAGTTCGCGGCTCGTTGTCCGCCCTCGTCGCCGCTCAAGGCTTCAGCACGACGAAGATCCGCATGCTCGAGATCAGCCACTTGTCCCCTTCCTTGACGCGGACCTGGTAGAAGGGGACCTTCGGAGCATCCGACTGCAACGTGTTGACGTCGAAGGTGCCCGCGATCACGAGGATGTCGGGCGCGATCAGCTTGGCGTATTCGACGTGGTTGCGAGACTTGATGGTCTGAGGCTTCTCGAAGAGCTTCTCGTATTGTTTCTCGATGTCCGCACGACCGACGTTGCGCTCGACCTTGATATTGCCGTCTCCTCCGCGAATCGTGAGGACCAGCTCGGCTTCCTCGGTGTAGGTGTTCGCCATCGCCTTGGGCTTGAAGGTGTCGAAGAGTTCCGCGCCGGCGGTCGTGAGCTTGACCGCGAGAGCCGTGGCCTCGTCGGGCTTCGCCCCATCCTGCGCCATGGCGACACCGGATGAGCCGGCCAGGATGGCCAGCCCCGTGACGATGATCATGATCCTGAAGTTGCGCATGGTTGACTCCTTGGCAGAGAGGTGGCGTCTCGATGCAACTTCATGAGACGTCGGCCAGGACCGACATGCAAGGCCCCTGTCCCCGACGGAGGGGCCGAGCCTTCATGCGGCTGGGAGGAAATCCGGAGACCAGGAGGCATCGCGGCAAGGAGTGAAGAGTGCGGCCCGCAGGATTCGAACCTGCAACCAAGGGATTCAAGGGCCCCCGGGTTTCCCCGAGGCTTGGACTATCTCATCCTCCGTCGCGATGGGCGGAGGCCGGGCGCTCATGGGCGGGGGTTATCGTTGGGGCTCACCCCGCTAGTCTCTGAACCTTCCTGGCAACCTAGGCCCTGCCAGGCTTGGCTGCGGATTGCCCTGCGCGAGGGACGGGAGAGATCGATCACTCCAACCTGCGTTTAGGTTCCCCGCAATTCACCCGGTTCGCAGCGAGGGGTTACCCCCCCGTGCCACCTTAAATCTTGATGAGTCCCCTGCTCTGCCGTTGAGCTAGGGCCGCATCGCAAGACCGCATCATCTTGGCCGCATCATCGCGGAAAGGCAAGCCGAGGTCCGCCGGGGCCGTCGATCGGATCGCGACGGTGCCCCGGCGACTTGCTTCGGAAACGACCGGGAGATCATGACTCCACGGAGGCGAACTGATGAGGATCGTCCGCCGGGACGAACTGATTGGGATCGTCCACCAGCGATTCCGCCGTCCCCCCGTTCAAGACCGAGGCCGAGGCGGCGGCGCGCTGCCTCTGGATTTTCGCGAGCTTGAGGTTGCCGGCCAGGCCGAAGAACGACAGCGTCTTGATCGCCCAGTAGGTCGGGTCGAGCTCCCACCAGTCCAGGCCGTGGCGCGCCGAGGTCTGGAAAGCATGGTGATTGTTGTGCCAGCCCTCACCGTAGGTCAGGGCGGCGACCCACCAGAGGTTCGTCGACTTGTCGCGGGTCGCGTGGGAGCGATAGCCCCAGATGTGGCTGGCGGAGTTCACCAGCCAGGTCGTGTGCAGGACCAGGATCGTCCGCAGGAAGCCACCCCAGACCAGCCAGCTCCAGCCCCCCATCGCGTAGAGGGCCCCCATGAGCGCGATCGGGAACAGGATGTGGTAGCCGTCGATCCACCGCAGGACCGGATCTCGGTACAGGTCCGGCGCCCAACGCTTGTAGTAGGCGGGAGTATGCCGCGAGTTGTCGTCCACCCACATCCACCACGCCATGTGGGCCCAGAAGAAACCCTGCAGCGGCGAGTGCGTGTCGTTCTCGTCGTCCGAGAATGCGTGATGCCTGCGATGGTCGGCAACCCATCCGATGGGCCCGCCCTCGGAGGCCATCGTGCCGATGATCGTGAGGGGATACTCCAGCCACCGCGGACGGAGCGTGAAGCTGCGGTGGGTGAGGAGTCGGTGATAGGTCAGGCAGATGCCGATGCCGCCGGTGAGCCAGTGGAGGAACAGGCAGACGGCCACCGCGCCCCAGGAGAAGTTGGAGGGCAGGAGCGCGAACAAGGCGCCAACGTGAAGCGCCCCGATCCACAAGATGGGCGGCCACGAAATCCGTTGCACCGATTGTTCTACGGTCGTCGTCGTCATATCCAACCTTTTCTCAACTCGGGAGAAGATTCGCAACGGTAAGAGGAGCCTGCGGCCGACCAAGCTCGACGTAAACAGGCTGGCGGACTCGGTTAAGCGTACTCAACATCGGGTACGGGAGGAGAGACCTCCTGGTCGTCCCGGTCGACGGACGGTCGCCGATTTCGCCGGGGTCGCGATCGCAAGCCCCGGCGCAGCTTACCGGACAACAAGGCCTGGTTCTCTCGCTCAGTAGGTCGTTTTTGGGGTCATGTGGGCGGAATGCCGGTGAGGCGCAGGAGCGGCAAAAGGCGGTCCGGAGCGACGGAGAGTTTATCGCAGGACACCGGAGAACTCCACCGGGTAGCCTCGGAAAATCGGCACCAGGCCGGGTCGAATTCTAGAAAGAGTTCACGAGCTGCGACTCGCGGGTGGCCATCTCCTTCCCCAGCTTCCAGACATGGAAGTGCATCGCCATATGAAAGACGTAGGTGAAGACCAGCCCGGGGCGGCGGTGGACCTTCAGGAACCGGCCGAGATGACGACGGTAGACGGCTCGCAGTCCCGCATCGGGAACGTGGGCCATCAGGCGGCCGAACAGCCCGGCGGCCATCGCCGCGTGTGCCGCCTCCATCTGCCACCACCGCAGCGAGATCCTCCACCACGGCTTCCGCTTCGTGATGCCGAAGTCGAAGGCGGGGTCCAGGAACAGGGCGTCGGTCCTCTCGAAGTACAGCTCCGGATCGTAGAGGTCGCCGATCACCCTGAGATAGCCGTCCAGCAGCTCCTCCCGGGTCATCTGGAGCGGGATCACGTTGGTGCCGAATTCGGGGCGGTCTCCCAGGTCGAGACGCCCCTCGGCGGCCAGCCGATCGTGCAGCGGGGTCTTCGGGATCGCGCTCAGCATGCCGGTCATCGCGAACGGGATCCGGCAGGCCTGGATGAACTCGATCTGGCGGTCGAAGATCGTCGCGTCGTCGCTGTCGAAGCCCATGATCATCCCGCACCAGACCTCCAGGCCCGCCTCCTGGATCCGGTGCACCTTCTCGATGAGCGTCCCCCCGGCCCGCACGTTCTGGAACTTCTTGGCCTCGCGGTGGGCCTCCTCGCTGGGGCTCTCGATGCCGATGAACGTGGCCACGAAGTTCGCCCGCGTCATCAGGTCCAGCAGCTCCGGGTCGTCCGCCAGGTCGATCGAGGCCTCGGTGAACAGCGACAGCGGGTAGCCCTTCCGCTCCTGCCAGGCCACGACCTCGCGGAGCACCTCCTTGATCGCCTTCTTGTTGCCGATCAGGTTGTCGTCGACGACGAAGACGATCCGCTGGCCGCTCGCGTACATCGCCTCGAACTCCGCGATCACCTGCGCGGCGGTCTTGATCCGCGGGCGACGGCCGAAGGTCACGATGATGTCGCAGAACTCGCACTGGAACGGGCATCCCCGCGAGAACTGGAGGCTGCCGAAGGCGTACCGGCCCATCTTCAGCATGTCGAAGCGGGGCGTCGGGACCTTCGTCATGTCGGTCTTCTCGGCCTGCTCGTAGCGGTACTGGTGCAGGCCCTGCTTCCACTCGCCGAGGAACCGGGGCCACGACTCGTCGGCCTCGCCGATGAAGATCACGTCGGCCAGGCCCTCGAAGTAGTCTTCCTGGACCGTGACCCACGGGCCCCCCACCACCACGAAGCAGCCTCGCTCCTTCAGCTCGCGGATGATCTCCATCATCCGGAACCGCTGGACGCTCATCCCCGTCACGCCCACGATATCCGCCCGCGCGACCCGGTCCCAGTCGATCTCCTCGATGCTCTCGTCGATCAGCGTCACCGAGTGCTCCGCCGGCGTCAGCGCCGCCAGCAGGGGCAGACTCGCCACCGGCAGGTTGCTCGATTTGCCCAGGAACGGCAGCGCATGCTCCATGCCCCAGTAGGACTTCTCGAACCGCGGATTGATGATCACGATATCGGCCATGGAAGCTCGCCCTTCCCTTTCGACTGCGAAGTTTCGGCCATGTTCGGGACCCGGCCCCGAACGTCGTGGCGCGAGGGCCGACGGCTGACGTTCGTCGATCCAGATTCCAGGAGCAAAACGCGGGCCAGGTCATTATCGCGGTGATATCCAAGAAAGCTCAAGCGGCAATTCGAGGCCGATAAGGGCCCTGGCAGGAATAATCCGGACCTCTCCTCCCGTCCCTCTCTCGGCGCCCCCGGCACCCGGCCCCCGCCCTCGAGAGGTTCTCAAATCGATCCGCCCGTTGTTAGAATCGGACCGACGCCACGGACGCTCGAGACGAACCCTCACTCTTCCGACTTCGCGACGAGCCTTGCCCCGATGTCGATCACCCTGCGAGCCGCGATCGCTGACAGTCGGGACGCCGCCGCCGCGAGGCGGGTCCCCCGCTTCGAGCCCCCCGCGTGGCTCCGCGGCCCGCATGGCCAGACCGTGGCCGCGCGCTATTTCTTCCACGGCGACCTGCGACTCCCGGCCACCGGGCACGAGATCAGCCTGGAGGACGGCGACCGTCTCCTCGTCCTGGAGAGCATCCCCGACGGCTGGTCCGACGGCGACCCCGCGGCGCTGCTCATCCACGGGCTCGGGAGCTGCGCCAAGGCCCCCTACGTCGTCCGGGTGGCCCGCCGGCTCTTCCGGCTGGGGGTCCGGGTCGTCCGCATGAACCTCCGGGGGGCGGGCGAGGGCTTCGGCCTGGCGCGGGGGATCTATCACGCCGGCCGCACCGAGGACGTCCGCCGGACGGTCGCCTGGCTCGCCGCCCGCGCGACGGGCTCGCCGATCGCCCTGGTCGGCTTCTCGCTCGGCGGCAACCTCGCGCTCAAGCTCGCCGGCGAGGCCGCCGCGGATCCGGTGCCGGGCCTGGACTGCGTGCTCGCCGCCAACCCGCCGATCGACCTGGCGGCGAGCGCCGCGCAGATCGGCCGGCCCTCCAACCGGCTCTATGACTGGAACTTCACCGCCTGGCTCAAAGGCCAGGTCGGGCGGCTCCACGCCCGTTTCCCCGAGCTCGGCCCGCCGGACCTGGCGGGCGTCCGCTCGGTCCGGCAGTTCGACCATCGCTACACGGCCCCTCGCAACGGGTTCTCCTCGGCGGACGACTACTACGGCCGCAGCAGCGCCCGGCCGTGGATCTCGCGCGCGACCGTGCCGGGACTCGTCGTCCACGCCGAGGACGACCCGTTCATCCCCGCGGGCTCGTTCGCCGGGGCGGAGTTCCCGGCGTCGATCGAGCTCGACCTGATCCGCCACGGCGGCCACCTCGGCTACGTCAGCCGCCGGCCGTGGCACGGCGACCATCGCTGGCTCGACGTCCGACTCTCCGCCTGGCTGGCGGACCGCTGGGGCCTGCCCGAAGATCGCCTCGACCTCGCCCCCTCGCGGCGAATCCGCCGAACCACGGCCCAACCGGGAGATCCGAACCGCCATGCCTGAACCTGAACCATCGATGAACAAGTACCGGGCCGCCATGGAAGTCCTGCTCAAGGGCCGAGACCAGCTCGTCGAGACCCTGGCGGACGACGTCCTCGACCAGGAAGAGACCATCCGCGACGGCGGCTTCCAGTTCCACGAGTTCCTCGAGACCCAGGGGGCCCGCCTCCACTTCCTCGGCCTGATCATGGGCCACCTAGAGCAGTCCGCCGAGTACGTCGAGGAGCTCGAAGCCCAGCGCGACCGCCAGGCCGCGGCCCGAAAGTCCGACCCGTCCTCCCTCCCCCGGAAACGCTCCCGCGGCCGGAACTCGCAGTCCACCAAGCCCCGCCGCCAGTCCCCCCCCGACTCCGAGGGGACCGTGGACGATATCCCGTTCTGAGGGGACAGGGACAGGGACGAGGGACGAGGGACGAGGGGCGAGGGGCGAGGGACGAGGGGTGAGGAGGACGTGGGTCGAAGGGCCACGGCGTGACCTCCTGACCCCGAGCACGAT
>NZ_JAALJH010000099.1 GCF_011064615.1 Aquisphaera insulae
CGTCTTCACGGTCGGCGGCACCAGCTCCGGGATCCGGGTCGAGGCATCCGCCGTCCCTGGCGAAGCCTCTCGGTTCCCGGCCCGGTCCGTGGCCACGCTATAGAACCCATACGCATGCCCCTGCGCCCCGAGGTACGTCGCCGAGGTGCTCGTCGTCCCGATGAGCCACGGGCTGAACGCCCCGCCATCCACCGAGACGAAGATGTCATACGCCGCGATCCCCGATCCCCCCGCATTGTCCTGCCCGGACCACTCGACCAGGAACGACTCCGCGCGGGTGATCGCCGGCAGCGCGGTGACGGAGCTGGTGGGGGCGATCGAGTCGACGAGTTTCACCGTCGTCTGGGCATCCTGGTTTCCGGGTGTGGACTCTCGATTTCCGGCCTGATCGGTGGCCACGCTGTAGAAGGCGTAGGTATGCCCGTACGCTCCCGCGAACGTGGCGGAGGTGCTGGCCGTGCCCGTGAGCCAGGCCTCGAACGTGCCGCCGTCGATCGAGACGAACACGTCGTATGAAGCCAGGCCGGACCCGCCCGGCTCGTCCTGTCCCGACCAGCTCACGAGGAACGATGGGATCGTCGTCGTCGCCGGCAACGTCGCGACCGAGCTGGTCGGCGCAGTGGTGTCGGGCAGGGTCACGGTGGTGGTGGCGTCCGGCGTCGAGGGGGCATCCTCGCGATTGCCGGAGACGTCCGTGGCGACGCTGTAGAATCGGTACGTATGCCCGGCGACGCCCTGGAACGTGGCCTGCGTGGTCGTCGTCGCGGACAGCCATTTCTCGTAGGCTGCCCCGTCGTCCGAGACGAACACGTCGTACGACGCGATCCCGCTCCCGCCGAACTCATCCGAGCCCGACCACTGGACGAGGAAAGAAGCGGTCGTCGAGGTCGCCGGCAGCGGGCTGACCGTGCTGGAAGGAGCCGTCGTATCGAGTCCGCCGTCCACGTGGGTCACCGCATCCGCAACCCCCGGCGCCGCCTCCACGTTCCCCGCGTTGTCCCGGGCAATTGAGAAAAAGGCGTAGGTATGCCCCGGCAGCCCGCGGTATTCCGCCTCCGTGTACTCCACCCGATCGAGCCAGGGCAGGAATGGCCCGCCGTCGACCGATGTGTAGACCGTATAGTCCGCCAGTCCGGAGCCGGCGGGGTCGATGCCGGACCACTGGACGTTGAACGTCCCGTCCTCGTCGCTGGCGGGCAGGGCCGCGACGGAGCTCGTGGGGACGTCGGCATCGAGGGTGTTGAAGATCGCCGGAGTGTCGATGGGCGGGTTGGTGTCGAAGATGATGGTGGCCACCGCGTCGATGACGTCACCAGTTTGGGCGGTGGCCTTGGGCCGCACCGAGTAGGTGACGAATCCCTGACCCTGCACGCCGTCGAGGTTCGGCGGCAGGAAACCGAGCAGGGCTTCGATGGGCACCTCGCCGGTGGCCGGGTCGATCGCGGTGAACTCCCAGAACGCTTCGCCCGTACCGACGTTGATCCCGGCGACGACGTCGACGTAGACGCCCAGCGACCCGGTCAGGTCGAGCCGGTCGGTATAGAAGGCTCGGTTGTCGGGGACGTCCACGAAAATGGAGCCGAAGCCGAAGTCGCCCACGCGGAACGTGCGAGCGTCGAGACCGGGATCGAGGCTTTGCGTAATGCGAACAATCTGAGCCGGTGCCTTCGCCACGACCGGGTCGTTCTCGAAACGGATGGTATATCCAAGTGCTTGATTGGTATTAATCCATGCTCCTGCCCCGAATCCATCGGGCCCGACAATCTCATTTGGGTCGGATGAGGGCGGCCGAGGAACACGGGCGCAGTCCGCAGGAGGAGGAACTCTCTTGCAGCGATCGCAGTCCGGATCTGTCTTGACATTCACTTGACTGAAGATGGTGGCGTCCAAGAATGAGACCTGGAAAGGCTGGTCCCAATAATCTCCGGCACGCTCACGCATCCTGGCAAGCAAGAAAAGACCACCGGCGATATCTCCTGGATCGAAATCAACGGCGTCGAGGATGCCGACGTCGAATAAGAAGTTGAGCTCAGCCTGATTTGTACCCTTCGGGATTGTGACTCGAACCAGTCCGTCAACCAACCGAACATCATCCTGAACAGGCAGGCCACCGCTTCCAGCCCCACCCCACTCCCCGACTCCCCCAGCGATTGTTCCGGGAAGCGTCCAGCTCAGGAAGTTGAAGTTCCATGCGTCCTTTGCGGCTTTGTAATCTCCAACGTCCGGCATAGAGCCGTAAGTATAAGCAAGTAGCTTGGCAACTGGGTCGCGGAAATCGCTGATAAGACTATTGAGAGGGAAAACAAGGGTAATGTCCTCGTGATCGCAAGGTAAACCGTCTGGGTATTGCTGCTCGATTCGCTTGGCGATAACGGGAGTGGCATTGTCGGCGATCCTGTGGAGCACGGACTGCGTGGTTGCATGCTTCTGGAATTCGCCGACCGCAGCGCCCGAAAGGTAAGCTCTAGGAAGTGGAGCGAGTGCGGAAACATAGTTCCTGTAAAGATCTAGCGCCACGGGGCCTCCAGTCTGCTCAGCGAAAAAGAGCAGTGAAAGCTCCCAGATGTCGTAATGCCTGAACTGAGCCAGCAGACCGCCGTCGCCCTCCTCCATCGTGATTGCACCGAGGTCAAGTGTTTGCCCTTCGACCAAAAGAACGTCATGGAGGGTCAAGTCCGAGAATCCGGACTTGCTCAGCCGTAGCGTGTAAGTTCCCGCAGCGAGTTCCTGGAAGTTCAGGAGGCCGGCCGAATCCGTGGCGATTTCCACTGAGAGAAAGTCCGGATCAGTCACCTGGTGTAGCTCCGCCCTAACTCTGTCGATGGGCCGCCCCAATTTGTCCACAACAGAAGCGGCGATGCGGGATTCGACGGATAAGGTCAGGTTGAGAGCAACGTCTCCTCCCGAAACGGAGACCGGCAACGATCGCCTGGCATGGCCGCTGGCCGCGATGATCGCCGTATAGATCCCGTCGGGAATTCCATATGCCACGAAGTCGCCATTCCTCGAGGTTGGGAGTACTGCGACTGGCGAATCATCTTGGAACAGAGCAATCATGGCGGTTCCAAGCCGTCCATTTGCGCTCCCTCGAACGACCCCGGAGACGGTGCTTCCCTCAATATGAATATCGAAGCCTTGGAGGTGGTCATTTGCCTCGATAACGACCGGGGACGGGAATGTATTTTCCGCTCCAGGGATGTTGAGTTGAATGATGTACGAGCCTGGCCGCAGGTTGGAGAGCGTATAGGATCCGTCGGAAAGCACGTTTGAGGTCAGACTTGTGTTGTCTGATGTGTTCGTAGCAGTGACCCGGAAACTGCGGAGGGGAACGGTTGGATCTTTGATCTGGACATTGCCTCGGATGGAAGGAGTAACATCGGCAAGCGCCCGCTCGAGTGACGGCCGGAGGAGGACCCCAATTGGTGTTGCGGGAGTTGCGTCAGCAATTAAAGGAATGTTCCGCGCGGCCTCACGGACGACTTCACTGGTAGTATTCCCAATAACCTCCTTCATCCTCTCGAATGCCGCCTCAAAAACCGATTGACTAACGCCCTCTGGCCTCAAACTCTCCTCGATAGAATCCCACGGGAAGAGCCCAATGTCCCATGTCTCGCCGAGAAGGTCGACGAAGATGTCATGGTCTCCCGGTGCAGCACTGGCTGGAACGAAGAAAGTCCGACTTCCACCTTGGCCTGGCAAGAGTAGGCCCGGAACGGATGAGTCGACGACTCCCCAGAATGGATAGGCAGTCCCGTGCGAAGCGGCGTCTGAAGGTGTATCACCGAATGGGACCGTATTGCCGACGATCAGGTACGGAATGGGCAAGTCATTGAGCGTTGGGTTGCCCCATACCACTCGGAAGCTGTACCCAGAGCCCCTACGCACGCTGCCAGGTGACTCAATCCTCGCCTCAAGGCGGCCCGATGGGGCCGTTACAACTTCAAGGCCATGTCTGACAGTCGAGACCTGTCCGGAGGCGTTTCGAACCACGATGTCATAGAATCCAGGAGGTGTCGCCGTCAGGTCGAAGGTGGGGTAAAAACGGCTCGGATCTGCGAAATAGTACGTATTCGCCGCAGTCTCGCGCCCGGCATCGTCTCGCAGCGCCGCCGAGACCGAACGGTCGAATTTGGCCCCCAGAACCTCGAGTGTGAGGTTGCCTGCGGTTCCGCCTTTACCGAAGGACTCATTCAGCACTGTGAAATCGAGGATGTCGGACTCGATTGTGTAGCTGGCGGGACCTGTTGGAACGCTGTCTCCATAGGCGAGAACGTAGTAGGAGCCGGCTTTGGTGACCGGGACGATGATCTTCTGATCGGCCGAAAAAGGTGTAGTGTACGCAAAGTCGAAGTTGCCCCGGGTCGGGAGATCGCCGTAGCGGACGTAGACCTCGTTGAATGCCCCTGCCGAAGCACTGTCGAAATTGATCAGGAGCGTCTCTCCTGCTGGGACGTTCTCGACACGATAGTATACTGACTGTCCCTGAGCCAGGGTGCCCGCATGGGGCGTCTTCAGGGGGAGCAGCTCGACGTCAAGCGAGACCTGATCGATGGACGCCCCGATGTTGTTGGCCTCGTTGCTCTCGGCGACGTGGTTGCGGATGTCGGAGCGGATGATGACGTGGTAGTCGCCGGGGACGACGCCCGGGAGGCTGGCGGTGGCATTGACGGTGTAGGACTGGCCGCCGGCGAGGTCGCCGACGTGTTCGACGCGGGCGAAGAGCGGGTCGCCGATGTCCCAGGTTTCATTGGCGGAGATGTAGACCGAATCATACCAGCGGCCGATGGCCGCGTCGGTGCCCTGGTTGTGGACCGTGAACGTGATCGTGGCACTGGCGCCGACCACACCGTTGGCCGGGACCGTGATGGTGCCGACGACCAGGTCGGCCGGCGGGGCGAGGGTCACCTGGGTGGCGATGCCGTCATAGCCGGTGTTGTTCGACTCGCCGGACCGCTCGTAGATCCGGCCGCCGCTGTCGGCCGCGACGAAGACGTAGAAGAGCCCGCTCAGTCCCCGGGGCACCGTGAACGTCTGCGTGACCGTGTACGAGGCGCCGGCCGCTAGCGGGTCGGACCTTCGGGCGTAGCCGAGATAGACGTCGGTCGACCGGTCGAAGACCTGGTCCCGCGAGAGGTAGACCGCATCGTCCCAGGCCGTACCTGAAGCACTGGCCCCGCCGGCGTTCCGGACCGTCCAGGACGCGCTGAAAGACTGGCCGCTGACCGTCTCCGCCGGGGCATCGACCGCGTCGACGACCAGGTCGGGGACGGGGCTCAGGGACACCGTGGTGGCGATCGTCGACGCGCCGGCGTTGTTGGCGTCGTCCGACTCGATCACGCGGGCGCCCGAATCGGTCGCGACCAGGACGTGATAGGGGCCGGACACGTCGATGGGGAGCGTGAAATCGCGGGACGCCGTGTAGTCGGTGAGACCACTCAGGATCCCCGCGTGCGTGACGCTCCCCAGGAGCAGGTCGCCGGCATCGAGCGAGCTATCCGCGGAGAGATAAACCGCATCCTCCCACCAGGTCGCGTTCGTCGCGCCACCGCCGACGTTTCGCACCGTCCAGCCGACGTGCAGGGGGGCACCAGAGGCCGCCGTGGTGGGGGCCGAGACCTCCGTGACCGTGAGGTCGGGCGTCTGTCGGGCGATGGCGACCGCACGGGCCGCGGAGGTGTTGTTGCCGTCCGCCTCGCCCTCATAGACGTCCCCCACGGCGTCGGTGACGACGAACAGATACTGGGAGCCGGTCCGGTCGTAGGGGATCGGCACGAGCTCGTCCCGGCTGTAGGACAGGCCAGAGTCCAGGAGCCCGGTGTGGGTGAACGAGCCGAGCAGGGCGTCGTTACCATCGAGGGTGGCGTCGTCCGAAAGGTAGACGCGGTCGATCCATGAGGTGCGGATGGTGTCGCCGACGCCGGAGTTGGAGACCGTCCAGGAGACCCGGGCGGAGCCGCCGGCCGCCACCGCCGCGGGGGCTGCGACCGTTGTGACCACGAGGTCGGCGGGCCGGGAGACGATCGTGATCGGGCCGGCGTCGAAGCCGACGTTGTTGGTGTCGTCGAGCTCGAAGACGGCGTTGCCGCTGTCGGCGTGGACGATGGCGTAGAAGGTGCCGGAGAGCCCATTGGGGATGGTGAAGACGGCCGTCGCCGTGTAGGACGGATTCGAGCCGAGCGTGGAGAGGCCCTCGCCCGTGGACGAGTACAGGTGGTCGTCAGGATTCCACTGGGTCCGCGAGCCGAGCAGCAGGTCGTTGGCGTCGAGGGTCGTGTCCGCGGACAGGTAGATGGAGTCCGTCCACGCGCTGTTCGGGACCGCGGACGAGCCGTTGTTGGCCACGCGGTAGGTGATCGCGATCGGCGTCCCGGCGCGGCCGGTGTCCGGGGCGTCCACCATTTCGACCTCGAGGTCGGGAGGCGGGGTCAGGTTGACCGTGGTCGGATCGGCCTCGCGGCCGACATTGTTCCCCTCGAAGGCGTGCTCGTAGACCTCGCTCGCGGAATCGGTGCGGACGAAGACGTAGTAGCCCCCCGAGATCCCGACCGGGAGCGTGACGGACTCGGTTCGAGAGTAAGATGCGCCCGAGGCGAGCCCCCCCTCGCGGCGATACCGGCCGAGGGTGGCGTCGCTGGCGTCCAGGGTGTCGTTGGCGGAGAGGTAGAGGGTGTCGTACCAGGCGGCCTCGGCCGGGGTCGTCGGCCCTTCGCCGGCATTGGCGACCGTCCACGTCACCTGCATCGGTTGTCCGGAGAAGGTGGCGGCCGGGGCCTTCACGGACGTCACCCGCAGGTCGGGCGGAGGCGTCAGGTTCACCTTCGTGACCGCGCCGGGGGTGACATTGTCCCCCTCGCCCTGGAACTCGAAGACCGCATCCTGGTCGTCGGCCCGGACCAGGAAGTAGTAGTTGCCGTCGATGCCCCGGGGGAGTGTGATGGCCAGGCTATTGACGTAGCTGTCCCCCGCATTCAGGTAGCTCGGGTTGTCGGCCCGGCCCAGGAAGACGTCCGAGCTGTCGAGCTTGTTGTCGGTCGAAAGGTAAACCGCATCCCGCCAGAGTGGCGCGCTGGTCGCGCCGGTCCCGGTGTTCGTGACCGTCCACTCGACGACCGTGGACTGGCCGGAGAAGGCCGAGGCCGGCGCCGTCACCCCGGCGACGACCAGGTTCGGGAAGGGTGTGAGGGTGACCGTGAGGGTCGAGGGCGCGATGGCCGCGTTGTCCTCGTGGTCGAATTCGGAGAGCCGAGAATCCGCGTTGGCCCTGACGACGATGTGGAAAGTCCCGGAGAGCGTCAGGGGAAGGGTGACGACCTGTGTCCGAGTGGCCGAGCCGCCGGCCGCGATCGCCCCGGTGAAGTCGAATGAGCCCAGGGAGATATCGCCGCCGATGGCGGCGTCGGTGGAGAGGAAGACCCGATCTGACCAAGATCCGGATGCATCCACATCTCCCCGATTGGTCACGATCCAGGTGACGGCGATGCGGTCTCCGGAGGCGGCCCGAGCCGGGGCGGTGATGCCGTCGACCGCCAGGTTGAGCGCGCGGATGTGGATCGGCAGGGCGAGCACGTTGTTCGCGTCGTCGGTCTCGAGCTGGACGTTGGTGGCGTCCGTCGCGACGAGGATGTACCGATCGCCCGGGCGGAACCAGGGTACGCTGATCGAGCGGTTCACGGTGTAGCTCCCGCCGGCGGGCACGGGGGGCCGGTCGGCGGCGGAGTCGTCCAGCAGCAGGATGTCGCTGCTGTCGAGGGTCGCGTCCTCGGACAGGTAGATCCGGTCGCGCCAGTCGGCGGCGGCGGGCGTTTCGCCCCGGTTCGTCACGGTCCAGGAGATGGGCACGATCGATCCGAAGTCCGCGGCGGCAGGGACCTCGGCGCCGGAGACGATGAGATCCGGCGTCGTGATCACGAGCGAGCCGTCCGCCATGACGGCGTTGTTGCCCCGTTGGAACTCGCCGAGGGCTCCGTCCGCGTTGACGCGAACGACGACGTGGAAGGTTCCTTGGAGCGACAGGGGCAAGGGGACCGACTCGACCCGGGTGATCGACCCGCCGGCCGGAATCGTCCCGGTGAACATGACGGTGCCGATCAGGAGGTCGCCGCCGAGGATTGCGTCATCGGACAGGTAGATGGCGTCGGACCAGGCCCCGGTCGCGTCGACGTTGCCCGAGTTGGCGACGGTCCAGGTCAGCTCGAACGACTCCCCGGGGTACCCGTATGCGGGCGCGGAGAGGGCCGTGACTTCCAGGTCCGGCGACTGGATCGTGAGGGCAAGGGCCGCCGTATTATTGGACTCGTCGGTCTCGCGCAGGCGGTTCCCCTGATCGACGACGAAGATCAAGTAGTATGTACCGGGATCGATAGCCGGCAGGTCGAGCGTCCGGTCGATCTCGTAGCCCAGGCCAGGCTCCAGCGGAGTTCGGTCGGCGGTCGATTCCGAGACGAGGAGCAGGTCGTTAGCATCGAAGGTGTCGTCGGAGGAGAGGTAGACCCGGTCGTACCAATCGGCGATGGCCGGGGTCTCGCCGCGGTTCTCGACCGACCACGTGACGTCAATCGAGGCCCCCGCCGCCGCGGCGTCTGGCGCGGTCGCGGCGGTGAGGACCAGGTCGGTCACCGTGACCTCGAATGGCAGGGCCGTGAGGTTGTTGGAACGGTCGATGTCCCCCTGGGACGCGTCGCCGTCGGCGCGGAAGATCAGGTAGTAGGAGCCCGCGCCGACCTGCGGCACGGAGAGTTGGGCCTCGACGGAATACCCGTCTCCCTGGGCCAGAGAGCCCCCATCGTGGCGACGCTCGACGAGGAGCGTGTCGGTGTAGTCGAAGGCCGCGTCGGCCGACAGATAGACCCGGTCGTACCAGCGCGGGGCCAGCGCCGCGACCGAGCCTTGATTGGTGACCGTCCACGAGACGTCGATGACGTCGCCCGCCGGTGCCGCATCGACGGCCGAAGCGGCGATGGTCAGGTCCGGGGTCCGGATAGCGAGGGTTGACGCGCCGGAGTTATTGTTCTCATTTGTCTCGCCCTGGCGACCGCCGTAATAGGGGTCGTCCGCGACGACGACGAGATACCACGAACCAGCCGCGAACGCCGCAGGTATCGTAACGTTTCGCGTGACCGTGTAACTGGCTCCCGGTGCCAGGGGTGTCTGGGCCGTGATCGATTCCACCGCGATGTAGTTGTAGCGATGGATATTCGCGGGGTTTGTGTCGGGCGCGATGTAGACGTAGTCATTCCAGTCGGCGGTGGCGTCGGTGGTCCCCCGGTTGGTGACCGTCCACGAGACGGTGACCGTTTCCCCGGCCGTCACTTCCGGGGGGACGGTCACGCCCGTCACGACGAGGTCCACGGCCGAAATCTCGATGGGGAGGACCAGGGCGTTGTTCGACTCGTTGGTCTCGCTCTGGTCGGTATAATAGTCCGAATCCGTCACGAAACGGAGGTATCGCGTCCCGGCCGGGACCGAGGCGGGGATCGTGACTTCCGCGTTCAGGGTGTAGGCGGCACCGGCCGCCAGGGCCGTCGTGCGGCTAACCTTGACCGCGGTGAGCTGGGTCCCGTAGGTGTCCGACGCCGAGGTCGCCAGGAGGATCGAGTCATACCAAGAAGAGGCCAGCGCCGGGACCGTTCCCTGGTTCTTGACGGTCCACGAGACCGAGATCGTCTGCCCCGGGGCGGCGAAGGACGGCGCTGCGGCATCGGTGACCACCAGGTCCGGGAAGCGGATGGAGACCACGGTGCTCAGTGTGTCATCGCCGCGACTGTTCTGAGACTGGGCGGAATACGCGTCGGCCTTGACGCCGACCCAGAATCGCGACCCGTAAGGGTTGCTGACGACGGAATACGAGGAGGTCATCATGCTCGCGGGGACAGAGATCCGGCTTGTCCGGGTGTACGAAGCCCCCGGTGCCAGCGGGGTCTCCGCGGTCACGCTCACGTTGCTGCTGGCACCGGAAACAACGTTTCCGGAGGAATCGAGCCAGTAAACGGAGAGCTGGTCCAACCAGTCGGCCTCGGCCGAGGCGTCCCCGGAATTGCGGACGGTCCAGGTCACGTCGAACGCCTGGCCGGCGGCGATCGTCGATGGAGTCGCCGTCACGTAAGTGACCTGAAGATCGGGGGCCTTCAGGTGGATGGGGACGACTCTGTAGTTATCCGTCTCATCGGCCTCGCCCTGATTGCCAGATGCATCGGCCACGAAGATCAGGAAGCGGTTGCCGGCAGCAATCTGGCCGCGCAGGTCGATGGTGGTGTTGATCGTGTAGCTGTTACCCGACGCCAGGGGTGTCTGCGCATCGATGTACGAGGATGCGACCTGGGTATCCGAAGGATCGTAGACCGGGTCGTAGGACAGGAAGACCCGATCGGACCAGTTGGTGGTGGCTGTAACCTCGCCCGCGTTGCGCACTGTCCAGGAAACCGTGGGCTGACTTCCGACGGCGGCCTCAGCCGGCGCGATGGTGCCCGTAATCTCCAGGTTCGGGGCCGCGATCATGATCGGCAAGGCTAGGAGGTTGTTATCCCTGTTGTCGTCGGTGACCCGATAGGATCCGTTTTCGTAGTAGCCGTACACATCAGTGACGAAAAGGAGATACTTGGCGCCGCTGGATGCATAAGAGGAAAGCTTTGCGTCGAGGCTGACGGAGTAGCTGCCGTTCGCGGCCAGTGCTGGCGTGTTCGTATGGGATGAGTATCCGAATGGCAGGTCGCTCGAGTCCAGGTACGTGTCATCCGAGACGAAGATCGTGTCGTACCAGTAGGATGCCGTGACCGCGGCCGTCCCCTGGTTCTTGACGGTGTAGCTGATCGCGACGGTCGATCCGGGCGAGGCTGCGTTGGGTGCCATGGCGGAGGTCACGATCAAGTCGGGCGCGAGGGCCGGCTGGACCGTGATCGGCAAGGTCCACGTGTTGTTGGCCTCGTCGAGCTCCCGTTGGGAGTTTCCCCGATCGGTTCGGATGATCAGGAAACCCGGGCCATTGGCTACGCTGCTATTCGGTGTCGCCGAGAAGCTCCTCGTGTAACTCCCGCCCGCCGACAAGAGTTGATTGGAGCTGACGGACTGATTGGCCAGGATGATGTCGGCCGCGTCGAGGAACTCATCGGTCGAATAGTACAGGGTGTCTACCCAGTTGGTGACGGTCATGGACCCATCGCCATCATTGGACACCGAGTAGGGGACGGAGAAGGCCTGTCCTCGAACGACGACGTATGAGGACGAGGCGGAGATGACACGGAGATCCGGGCCGGACCCCGAGAGCGTGATCGGCACTGCCCGGGTGTTGTTCGTCTCGTCGAGTTCCCCGAACGCTCCCTCGCGATCGGCGACCACGATCAGGTAATTCGTCCCCGCTGGCACGATCGATGGAAGGGTGATGTTCGTGGATACTGTCCAGCCTTCCAGGGGGACTGCACGCTTCACCTCGGAAAGCAAAATGTCCGAGGAATCATAGTTGGAATCGGTCGAGAGATAAACGGACGTCGTTTGCACGGCCGTCGAGGCATCCGGGCCGGCATTTCCGACGACCCAGGATACATCAATGGCCTGTCCTGCGGATGCGCTTGCGGGCGCCGTCACGCTCGAGACCGAGAAGTCGAGGTCCAGCGACTCGACCACGATCGGAAGTGCCAGGAGATTGTTCGCCTCATCCGATTCGGTCCATACGGACGTGGCATCCGCCTGGAACACCAAGTACATCGTCCCGGCGGGGATCGACTCGGGGAGGACGAGGCTGAGCGAGAACGTCGAGGAGGCGTCGTGCGGCAGGCTGCTGAAGCCGTACGACTGGCCCAGCTTGTAGGTGTAGCTACCCGTCTCGAGCCTGGGACTGCTCGAAAGGTAGACCGCGTCGTAGACGCTGGAATAGGAAGGTGTTTTCGCCTGGCCGCCCAGATTCCTCACCGTGCCGACCAGGGTGACGGACTCGTGCGGGATGAGGCGGGCGGGGGCCGAAGCCGACTCGACCACGAGGTCGGGCAGGCCGTCCGTGGTTTCCGTGATGACCACTGGCCAAGCGATCACATTGTTGGACTCGTCGGACTCGGCCTGATTGTTTGCGGCGTCCGCGACGAACAGAAGATAGTAGGAACCGGGTGTAACGTCGGAAGGTATGCTCAGGGAGCTAGATGAACGAGATACCGAATCTCCCGTTGGGAGGGAGACAGAGCTCGAGGCGCGCAAGGTCCTGTCGGCAGCATCGACAAATTCGTCCACTGACAGCACAACGCGATCGATCCACCGGACCGGCCAGGCGTCGCTGCCGCCCTGATTTCGAACCTGCCAAGAGACGCTGAAAGCGTTCACGGTTGTCACGACATCGGGGGCGGTGACCAGGACAGGGGTCAAGTCGGGAAGCGATGACACCGGGGCCGTTAAGGAAATTGCGGCCGCACGCAGGTTGTCGGTCTCGTCACTCTCGGCGAGCGTCCCGTCGGCGTCCGTGGCGAAAAGCAGGTAAGCAGTGCCGGTCGGCGCCGTGGTCGGCATCGTCACCATGGCCGACTCGCCGTACCAATCCCTGACCGGCATTACTGCGGTCTGCGTTCCGGTGTAGAGGAGTGTGTCATCAGGGCTCAGGGTTCCGTCGGAGGATAGGTATACTCGGTCCGTCCAAGACCCGCCCGTCGGGAAACTCCCCGAGTTTCGGACCGTCCACTGCACCGGGAGTTCCATGCCGAGGGAGGCGGTCGCGGGGGTACGAGTCTCATCAACGACGAGATTCCCCACCTCGATGTCGATCTTGACGGCCCGGACATTGTTCGTCCTGTCCGTCTCGAACTGGGAACCGTCGGTCGCGGGGGAGGTACCCGCGTTGGCCTTCACCAGGAGAAACCACGTCCCGGGCGTCGTGGTGGTGGGGACCGTGACGGACGTCGCTGTCGCGTACGACGTCCCAGGTGGCAGGGAGCGCGTGGCATACGCGCGGTAGAGCTGCACGTCCCCTACATCGAGCATGTCGTCGGGTGAGAGGTAGACGGCGTCGTATGAAGAGCTGTAGGCCGAGTCGACGCCCTGATTCTTCACGGTCCAGGAGACCGTCGCCGCGATCCCTGGGTAGAGAACATCCGGCGCCGTTGCGTCGGGAACGATGAGATCGACCCCGTCCGGGAACGTCACCGGGACGGCCATCAGGTTGTTTGTCGTGTCGATGTCGCCGACAACCGCCGACACATCCGACCGGAACAGTAGGTTGCCATCGCCCCGTAGCGCCGTGCGGGCGGAGACCGGAGTACTGAGGACGATGTTCCGGGTCACCGTGTAGCTCTCGCCCGGCCCGAGCCGCACGCCGTTGTCGATCGTCCCGCTCCAGAGTTGCGTATCCCCCGATTGGTAGGACGCGTCGATCGAAAAGTAGACTGCATCGGTCCACGACGGAAGTCGGGTCGGTGCTGTCCCCTGGTTGCGGACCGTCCAGGTGACGGGGATCACGGTGTCGGTCGATGCGACGGTCGCTGGGCCGGTGGCCGCGGTCACGATGAGATCGGGACGCAGCGGCGCGACGGCCGTCGCTTTCGGCGTCACCACGATGGGCCAGGCGGCAACATTGTTGATCTCGTCCGCCTCCCGGATGGCGGCAGTCGAATCGGCGGCCACGAGCAAGTATCCCGGGCCCTCAGGCAAATCTACAGGCAGTGCGACTTCGCGGGACAGCGTGCGTGTCTGGTCGCTAAAAAGTGGCTCCCATGCCTGGGTGTACACGGCGTTTAAGAGTATGTCAGTGGCATCCAGCGTGTCATCCTTCGAGAAGTAGATGGCGTCGAACCAGGGCCCCTGCGCCACGGTCTCTGTGGGGTTCGATTCGGACCAGGTCAGACTGGCCGTCCCGCCGAGGGCCGCCGAGGCTGCGCCCGTGAGACCGGCAACAGCCACGTCGGCAGGATGGGATGTGTTGGCCGATGGCTGAAAATACACGCCGTCCATCCAGAACGTGATACCGCTAGATGATGTGTCCGTATGCACTTCGAGGCTCGTGACAGCATCGACGTCGAACGTGCCCGTCTCGACTCGCGACCAGCCCGAACCTCCTTCTAGCGGGATGGTGACAGGACTCCACACGTTATGTGCAAAATAGAATGGGTTATAGGACGTCTGGTAGCGAGCCTCTCCCTGGGCACTCTTGAGGATGAACCAAGGACTCGTGAGAGTGTAACTGCCGGGAGCTGCCGCATAGAAAGAGGCAGTGAGAGCGCTCGAATCGCTGAGATCCCAGGGATGCGCCGGATCGACCTGATACGTCATACCCACGTCGGGGCTGTTCTGCGTGTCCAGCCGCAGGGAATAACTCCCAACACGGACGCTCTGCGAGTCGTCCACAAGTGCCGCGACGGCCCCGTTCGACGTGGACACGCTCCAGAGCGCGGCATTATTCTCCGTCAACTCGGCGGCCCGCAACTGGCGCGACTCCAGGGACTCGAGAGACGGCAGTGCCCGCGGTCGTCCCGCGCGCCGGCGTGGTGCCGACCGGCCGGACTTCGTGATCGACTTCGATGCCATTCGCGACCGACTTCCACGCGACGAAAGGCTCATGGGATGCGTCCTTACCCTGATGTCAACTCAACGGAGAGGACCACGGTCTTCGGGTCGTGCATCGACCCGCGTCACGCCAACTCCGGCGCAAGTCTCGTCGGGGGACCTCGACCGCCTTATCACGAAGCCGCACTCAACGAACCCCGGCGACAAACCCGATCCGATCAGGACTCAACCGCGAAGACTCACGACTGGCCCGCTCAATTCCCATCTGCGATTTCCGCGCAGAAATCCCGCACGCGAATCGAAGGAAACTGACAAATGGAGCGCGTGCATGTTGAGAAAAGGAAACATGGGCGTTCGTCGGCGATCCCGGTTCGATCGGCGATATGGAACCGAATTGATTGTGCTCCAAAGGGTTAAGCTGAATGGAAGATCAATCGACGGAATCTTGTGGGAGCACGAATTACGGCGTGAATGCGTGGTTGTCGCGGAGGTGCTGGGTTGGATGGAGGCGGTCTTGGAAACGGGAGGTAAAGCAGGACAATGCCGACGAAGACAAGAAGAACCTCCCCGCTGGCCGCCGAGATGGCCCGGGGGATGTCGGAGTTCTGCGAGGTTGTGGAGTCGGGGGAGCCGATCGCCTGGCGGTACACGATCCGAACGGTGGCGCTGGACCTTGCCACGCCGCACGACGTGGCCGAGGACGTCAAGAGGGTGAGACGGACCCTGAACGCCAGCCAATCCCTGCTGGCGCGGTTCCTGGGCGCGAGCATCAAGACGGTCCGGACGTGGGAGCAGGGTGCCCGACCCGTGCCGACGATTGCCGCCCGGTACATGGACGACATCCTCCGCAATACGGAGATCAGGAACAACCGCGTCCGACCTGTGGAGGCCAACGGCGGGACGAGGCCGGAAGCCTGATGGTGCAGGTCCAATTTGCAGCTTCGCGGGTGACGGCTCGCGTGGTCGCCGGGCGGGGCCGGCTTCGATGGTCGGTCACTCCGGCAGCGGCTGGCCGCGGGTCTCCGGGGCGAACGGGACGACGAGGAGGCCGAGGACGTAGATGACGCTGAGGCAGAGGGCCGCGGGGCGGATGGGGGTGGCGTAGCCGAGGCCCGCGAAGAGGTGCGTCAGGCTGCCCAGCACCAGCGGGCCGGTGGCCGTGATGTAGCGGGCGATGTTGTAGCAGAAGCCCGTCCCGGTGGTGCGGAGCCGCGTCGGGTAGAGCTCCGGCAGGTAGACGATGATCACGCCGAAGATGCCGCACGTGCAGAATCCCAGCAGCGGCAGCATCCAGTAGACGTCGGCGCCCCTCGAGAGAGTCCCGAAGACGATCCAGACGGAGGCCATCGCCATCGAGTAGGCCAGGGCGAAGGACTTCCGCCGGCCGAACCGGACGGCCACGAACGTGCAGAGGGGCGCCCCCAGGAACGAGCCGACGTCCTGCAACATCGTCCCCCAGCCCACGAGCCGGTCGTCGGCCTGCTTCCATGAGGTCGAGAGCGCCGCGGCCTCCTCGGGCGTGGCGGCCGATGCGCGGGCCAGCGCGTCCAGGTCCCGGGCCGGCGTCCCCGCGACGGCCGCGGCCTGCCGCCGCTCGGCCAGCATCCCGGCGCGGACGAGCTCCGGCGTGAACAGGCCGATGCTCCAGAGGCCGATCTGGCCGACCATGCCCAGGGTCATCCCCACGAGCGTCCGGCGCCTCAGGATCGGGTCGCGGAAGATCGCCCGGATGTCTCCCAGCCGGAGCTCGGATCCGGGCGGGGATGGAGACCCGTCGGACGCTTCTTCCCTCGCCCGGTCGCGGGCGCGGACCCAGCGGTTCGGCTCCGGGACGCGGGAGCGGATCAGGATGACCAGCAGGCTGGGGATCGCGCCGAAGAGGAACAGGATCCGCCAGCCGGCGATCCCGCCGACCGCCCCCTGCGGGCCGACCAGGAGCGACAGGCCGGAGCCGATCATCGCGCCGATGGAGGAAGCCGCCTGGACCAGGCCGAGCGTGAAGGGCCGGGCCCGCGCGGGCATGGCCTCGGCGACGAGGGCCACCCCCGCGGCGTATTCGCCGCCGATGCCCATGCCGCAGAGGAATCGATAGAAGGCGAACTCCGGCCACGAGCGGGCGAGCCCCGAGAGCGCGGTGAAGGCGCTGTAGAGCACGATCGTCCAGGTCATCGTCCGGACCCGGCCGTAGCGATCGCCGAGGAGCCCAAAGACCAGCCCCCCGGTGGCCCAACCCGCGATGAAGTACCCGGTGGACCAGAAGGCGTAGGTGGGGAGCTGCCCCGCCTCGAGCCCCGGCAGCAGGCCCCGCAGCGCGGGGGTCCGCGCCACGACGAAGATCCGCTGGTCCATGGCGTCGAACAGCCAGCCGAGCGCGGCGGCGGCGAGGATCCAAACGTGCGCGCGAGTCAGTTCATCCCACCCGCGGCGGCTCGGCGGGTCGCCCGCGGTCGTCTCGGTGCGCGTCATCGCGGCCCATCCCATCCGTGACATCAGTCGGGATCGGTCATCCGGCGGTACTTGCCGGCGTAGTAGAGCAAGGGCTCGCCGCCGTGGTGCTCGCCGCCGACGATCTCGCCGACGAAGATGAAGTGATCGCCGCCGGGGAGGACCTCGGTCACCCGGCAGTCCAGGTAGGCGAGGCTGCCGGCCAGGATGGGGGCCCCGGTGACCCCCGGCAGGAGGGACAGGCCCTCGAAGTCCTTCGGGCCGGGGGTGGCGAACCGCCGCGAGACGTCCTCCTGCTCGAGCGTGAGGATGTTCACGGCGAAGCAGCGGTTGGCCTGGAGGAAGTCCAGCGAGTGGGCCCTCTTATCCACGGCGACCAGCACCAGCGGCGGATCGAGCGAGAGCGAGGCCACGGCATTGGCCGTCAGCCCGTGCGGCCCCGCCGGGCCGCCGGTCGTCACCACGGTGACGCCGGTCGCGAAATGTCCCATGATCTTGCGCTGGCGGGCCGGGTCGAATGCCATCGGGTGCATGCCTCGCGGGTCGGGGTCGGTCGGTCGGCTCGTGGATTGTACACGATCTCCGATCGCCTCCGCGATCCGAGTCGAGCCGGGCCGACGTGGCGTCCCGTCCGGCCTCAGCGGCGGATGCTGCCGACGAGGATCTCCCCGAGGTCCCAGCGCCGGACGAGGCCGTCGTTGCCCCCGGTGACGAAGCCGGACGAGCCCTGCGACAGGGCGAGGGCCTTGACCCAGCCGGAGTGGGCCTGGAACTCGGTGACCCGCGAGAGGGTGAGGGTATTCCAGATGCTCAGCTTGCCGTCATCCTCGCCCACCAGCAGGTGGTTGCCGTCGGCCTCGAATCCCAGGCAGGTTGCGGTGAAGCTCCCGGTCCTGAGGAAGCCGCGGTTCCGCCCGTCGGGGAGGTTCCAGACCTGGACGCCGTGGGTGCAGAGCGAGGACGCGGCCACGGTCCGGCCGTCGGGGGAGAAGGCCACGGCCAGGACGACCTCAGGAGACGTGGCGAGGGTCAGCGGAGGGGCGGTCGGCCGGCCGACATCCCAGATGCGAACCGCGCCGTCCTCGCACCCGCACGCGAGGCTCCGCCCGTCCGGCCCGAAGGCCAGCGAGGTGACCGGCCGGTCGCGGACGTCGAGCGAGGCCTCCGGCTGGCCGGTGTCCAGGTCCCAGACCCGGACTCGCCCGTCACCGCCGGCGGCGGCGATCCGCTTCCCGTCGGGTGAGAGGGCCATCGCCAGGACCATCTCCTCGCCCCCCTTCAGCGAGGCGAGGTTCGCGCCCGTGCTCATGTCCCACAGGGAGATCGTCCCGTCCACGTTGCCGGCGGCGAGCCTCCGTCCGTCCGGCGCGACGACCAGGCAGCGAGAGCCCGTCGGCTTGTGCTCGGGCAGCTCCCTGCTGGCCCACTCCGGCCCCTCGGCCTTCTGCCAGACCGTGATCGATCGGTCCCGCCCCGTCGCCGCAACCCGGAGGGAGTCGGGCGATACCGCCACCGAGGTCACGTCGGCGCCCAGGCTGAAAGCGCCCCGGCCCGGGGGGGGCGCCGTCGCGTCTTCGGTCTCCGGCCAGACCAGGGGGAGCACCACGAAGACCAGCACCAGGACCGCCAGCACGGGGGATGGTAGCGAGGCCCACGGCCTTCGCCTGCGCCTCGACGTCGCCCCTCCTCGGGATCCCGATCCGAAGTCGGCCGAGACGGCGCGACCATCCGGAGCATGACGCAGCATGAGATGCCCCTTCCTTGAGCTGGTGGGACTGTGGACTTCGTCCCCCGCCTCATTCAATTCTAGGTCATCGTCGGCCGTCGTGAAGCGGTGAGCCCCCCCGCGCCCGCATTTCCTTATCGATCGAATGATCCAGGGCTCTTGATCGCACCTCGCCCGATTCTCGTCAAGGCGAGCCTTCGAAAGCCGACGGCCCTCGCCCGGTGGTCCCGAGGAGGGCCGTCGTGCCTTGCCGATGTCCTGGAGCGTCATCGGCGCCGCGGGCGGCCTCGGAATCCGCCGCCTCAGTGCGAGTTGTTGGCCGTCACGCCCGGCCAGTCGTCGGTGCGGAACGGGGTCAGCGGCAGGCCCACCTGGCTGTACAGGTTGCAGACCGGGTTGTCGGCCCAGGCGTAGCGAACGGCGGCGGGCTCGGAGACGGCGTCGGCCCAGACCTCGATCGTGTCCGGCCCCGTGATCCGCGCCTGCGCCTTGACGAACTTGCGGTCGGCCCCGGCGACGGCGAATCCCCGCGGCTCGTCCACGTCGAAGGGCCGGAAGCCGCCGTCAACGTGGTCGAAGGTGAGGACGGCCTTGCGGCCTTCCACCTTCGTCGACCGGTAGGTCGGGCTCTGGCAGGGGACGCGGATCCCGTAGTCCTTCGCGAGCGCCCACCGGGCCAGCCGCTTGGCGACGTCCTGCTTGTTCCGCGGGTGGATGTCCTTGCCCTCGCCCAGGTCGATGATCACGGCCTCGCCGGTGTGGGGGAGCTTCAGGGTCATCGTCTGGGCCTCGCGGAGCTCCGCCCAGCCGCTCTCGGACGGATCGGCCTTCTCGCCCATGAAGTCGGCGAGCTGGACCCAGTAGAACGAGAAGTCCCCCTGGCCCCAGAGGTCGCGCCAGGTCTCGATCATGAGCGGGAACATGTGGCGGTACTGGTAGGCCCGGCCGGAGTTGGACTCGCCCTGATACCAGATCGCGCCGCGGATCCCGTAGCCGATCGTGGGCAGCAGGGCGCCGTTGTAGATGTTCCCGGGGCGGAAGTTGCCGTGCATCAGTTGGTCCGGGTTCATCGGCTCCTTGGGCTCGGGCTTGCCCTCGGCCTTCGCCTTGTCGCGGGCGGCCTGCCAGTCCTGGTGGGCCTTCTTCGCCTGCGGGTAGTTGGCCTCGATCCCGGCCCAGTGGTCCAGCAGCGGCTTGTACTGCGGGTCGGCGGCGAGCTTCTCGCGGGGGATCCACGCCTCGCAGGCGGAGCCGCCCCAGGCGTCGTTGATCAGGCCCACCGGCACGCCCAGGGTCTGGTGGATCTGGCGGCCGAAGAAGTAGCCGACGGCCGAGAACCCGCCGACGGTCTCCGGCGTGCAGACCGCCCACTTGCCCTGGAAGTCCTTCTGCGGCTCCTGCGTCCCCTTGTTGGGCACGGTGATCAGCCGGATGCCCGGGAACTTCGCCGACCGGATCTCCAGGTCGGCGTCGTTGGCGCTGCCGACGTTCCACTGCATGTTCGACTGGCCGGAGCAGATCCAGACCTCGCCGGAGAGGACGTCGCTGAGGGTGACCGTGTTCTTCCCCTTGATCGTGATCGTGTACGGGCCGCCGGTCTCCAGGGCGTCGAGGCTCACCTCCCACTTGCCGTCGGCGCCGGCCTTCGCGGACTTGGACTGGTCTCCCGGCGAGACGCCGACGGTGACCTCCTCGCCGGGATCGGCCCAGCCCCAGATCCGGTCGGCCTGGCCGCGCTGGAGGACCATGTGGTCGCCGAAGATCGCCGGCAGCTTCACGTCGGCCCGCGCCGGGGCCGGGGCCATCGCCAGCACGGCCGCCGCCGCCAGCAGGGCCGCCGCGGGCGCGGACCGGCCCGGCGTCGCAATACGTCGCATCGGATCGAGACTCCCTGATTGAAAGGAAGGACCAGGCCCGGAGCCGCCGGCCGGCCGCACGGAGCCGGCCCGCCCGGCCGGGCGAGACCCCCTCAGTCTAGGGCATGCGCGGGCGCCCCCCAAGGGGCTGGTCGCTCGGGACGGCTCACCACGACGAGCCGCCGCCGCCGCCGAAGCCGCCGCCGCTGGATCCGCCGCCGCCGAAGCCGCCGCTCGACCAGTCGTAGCCGCCGCCCCGGCCCCCGGAGTCGATCTCGATCCGCGGCTGGGTGGGGAACGTCTGGTTCATCATGTAGATGGAGCGGTCCAGGTCGTTGATCAGCATCCAGGTGGAGAAGTCCATCGGCCGCGCCGGCTGATACCAGTCCGGGGGCTGGAGGTACAGGTGCTCGAACGCCTTGCCCCACCGCTTCGAGAGGCCGAAGACGATCGCGTAGGGGAGCAGGCGCTCGAAGATCCCCTGGCGCTCCTGCTCGCGGATGTCGTCCACCTCCGCCCGGCGGATGTACTCCTGCAAGCCGGCGATCTTCTCCCAGGCGATCCGCCCCTTCTTGGTCCGCCGGGGCATCACCCGGCTGGTGACCAGGATCGTCAGGAACGAGAGGACCCCCGCGATGATCAGCGGCACCGGGAAGACCCGGCCGACGAGCGCGAGCTGGATCACCGCCGCGGCCGCCAGCACGGCCAGGAGCAGGAAGATCCCCAGCCCGAGCGAGGCGCCCCGGACGGTCTCCGGGTTGCCGTCGAAGTAGCGGTCCCGGCTCAGGCCGCCGTAGAGCTCCCCCTTGACGCGGGCCAGGACGGGGTAGAACTTCTCGCGCAGGTCGCTCAGGAGCACGTCGTCCCCGCCCTCGAAGATCTTGTTGTAGAGCAGCCGCTCGAAGCCCTTCAGGCCGTCGGCCGGCTTCTTCTTGAGGAACCGGTAGTCGCCCCCCGTGGAGAACCACGAGCCGGACTTCTGCTCCTCGATCTTGAGATACCCGCGGACGGCCAGGTCGACGATCGTGGCGGAGATGTCCCGGAGGTCCACCTTCTCGTCGATGAGCGTGCCGACCTCGGCCGGGCGGAGGCCGTCGGGGGCGTCATAGTTGACGACGACGGTCCCCATGCCGGCCAGGTCTCTGCCGCGGAAGAACCAGGCGAGGAAGCAGGCGGCCAGCGTGAGCGGGAACACCGCGTAGGGGAAGTTGTCCGTGAGCCACCAGGTGAACTCCTTCCAGCGGCCGGGGCGGGCGACGGCGTCCGACGGCATCGTGATCGCGACGGTGATCCCCTCCCGAGGCCGGAGTCGGCCGGTCGAGAACTCGATCGTCCGCGCGTCCACCATCCGCTTCTGGAAGTCCTTGCCCCCCTTCATCCCGTAGGAGCCGGTCCAGGCATCGGAATCGGATTCGAAGTCGTTGAGCTCCCGGGGCAGGTGCACGAGCACGCGGGTCACCTCGATGGGGACCTCCCACTCCGTCCCGGTGGCATTCCAGCGGAGGACCGCGAAGTTCCCGTCCTGCCAGGCGTGGTTCCCCTCCCAGAGGATCGCCCGCTCCACCCGGTAGCGGATCCGGTAGCGATTGAGCCCCCGGACCACGTACTCCGGGCTGCCGATCCGGATCTTCATCAGGTTGTCCTGATGGGAGACCGAGGTCTGGTAGTCATGCCCCGCGCCGTCGTCCACCCCGAGCAGCCGGACCCGCAGGTCGTACTCGTGCATCGCCACGGCGTAGCGGACGGGGATCTCGCGGAGGATTCCGTGCTTGGCGACCTGGAAATCGGCCTCGATCGTCTCGGTGACGTCGACGGTGGCGTCCGGGCGGATGTTCATGTCCGCCTCGAAGGAGCGGATCAGCCAGCCGCTGTCCGCGCGCGCCGGGTTCGGGGCCGAGGCGCAGGCGAGGAGCCAGGTGATCCCCAGGAGCATCGCCGGTGCGGGGAACCGTCTCACGGTCGTCGTGTCTCCTCTCGTCGACCCTCGGGGCCGGCCTCGCGTCAGGGGGTGCCGGGCTTCGACTCGGCCGCCGCGCTCGCGGCGGCGGGGGGGGCGAAGTCCACCTTCGGCGCCGCCCGCTCCGCGTCGTCGAGCTGGAAATAGGGCCGCTCGCCGAAGCCCATCGCCGAGGCCACCAGGTTCGACGGGAAGCCCTGGACCAGCGTGTTCAGGTCCCGGATCACCGCATTGTAATACCGGCGGGCGTACTGGACGTTGTCCTCGATCTCCACGAGCGACGATTGCAGCTCCTGGAAGCTCCGGCTGGCCTTCAGGTCGGGATAGGCCTCCGCCACCGCGAAGAGCCGGCCGACGGCCGACGAGAGGTTCCGCTCCGTGTCCCCGCGCTGGGGGACCGACGCCGCCTGCGTGGCCCTCGTCCGCGAGTCGACCACGCTCTCCAGCGTGCTCGACTCGTGCCGGGCGTAGCCCTTCACGGCCTCCACGAGCGCCGGGACCAGGTCCCACCGCCGCTTGAGCTGGACGTCGATGTCGCTCCAGGCCCCGTCGGCCCGCTTGCTGAGGCCGACCAGGCGATTATAAGTCCACGCGACGTAGAAGAGCGTCAGCGCGATCACGCCGCCGAGAATCCACCAGAACACGAGCTCCCCCTCCCCTTCGCCCGGCGTGATGGTCGCCCCGCCCGCGTCAAGCAGTCTACACGAGAGCGCTCGGCGGGCAAAAGGGGCGTGCGAGGCGAGGGATGTCAGGCCGCACCCCCGCCGGAGCCGGCTCAGGGCGGGACGTTGTACGTGTCCGGATTTCGAGGAGGTCGGCGAGGGATCTCGAGGGGCGAACCCGTTTCGCCAACCGAGGCCGACGGGCGCGAATCCCTCCCTCGCCCGTGAGCGGGCGAGCGTGAGAAGGGAATGGTGGCCTGGTCAAGTTGCTGGCGGTGAGTTCTGTCGCGCTATTTTCGCTCGACTCCTTCGCGTGTGGCATTCGTCCTGTAGGGCTTCTTGGCGCGATACAGGTCGATGCGAGCCCGGCACTCGGTCCGGGCGTCGCCGTCGTTCAGCAGGCCGAAGGCCCGCTCCCCGGTCGCGACGGCCGAGTCGAACTTGCCGTCTTCCGCGTATGCAGCCGCGAGCGTGTCGAGGGTGAAAGGTTCGCCGCCGGTCAGCTCGACCGCCTTCATCGCGGCTTCCACCGCCCGCTTGCCGTTGCGATGAGCGGCGTCAGGGCTGGTCGCCGAGACCCAGGCGATCCCGTTGTATCCCAACGCGAAACCGGGATCGAGTCGCACGGATTCCTCATAATCGGCCAGGGCCTTCGAGAAGTCATTCCGGAATAGCCACCCGTTCCCTCGGCTGTAGCGGGCCGCCGCGGACTTCGGGTCGAGACGCACCGCTTCGTCATAGTCGGCCAGTGCCCTGTCGTATTCCTTCTTGTCGAGCAGGGCGTTCCCCCGCACGCGGTAGGCCGGCGCGAAGGCGCGATCGATCCGGATCGCCTCGCTCGCGTCGGCTATGGCCTCGTCGTTGTCGCCGCCGTCCTTGCGGAGCGAGCCGCGGTCGGTGAAGGCCCTGGCGGAAGGGCGGGATCGGATCTCCCCGGATAAGTAATCGGCCGCCCGTGCGATCGGGATCGCATCGTCGGTGGCTACCCACCCCCTCTCCGGGATGCGCTCGCTCCGAAGGAGGAGCCTGGCGCCCTCGACCCGATCCACCCGGTAGATCCTGTTCGTCCGCAGGTCCCGGCCGGCCGGGACCCCGGCAGGCTCCGCCGCCGCATCGTCCGGGCCGTCGCCCTTCAACGCGGCGCCGTATCGCAAGATCACGCGATCCGCGACCTTCGGGCCGGCGGAGGGGACGCCGGCCCCGACCGGGGTCCGCTCGACGAGCGACTCGACCGCCGCGTCGAGGCGGGCCACGTCCGTCGACCCCACGACCTTGTGGCGGATGACGCCGTTCGCATCGATGACGTAGAGGGTCGGCCAGCTCTGGACGTTCCAGCTCGAACCGATGGTCCCCGGCCAGTTGCCGTCGACCCAGTATCGCCAGGAATTCCCCTCCTTCTTCATCCGGCCTCGGACTCGCTCCCTGGCCTCGATGGGGTCGCTGTTGATCCCCAGGAAGACGAAGGGCTTGCCCTCCATTCGCTTGATCAAGGCCCGTTCGAACGGATAGAGCGTCCGGCAAGGCCCGCACCACTCGCCCCAGAAGTCGAGCACAACGACCTTGCCCCGGAACTCGCTCAGCTTCATCGTCCCGCCGCGGTCGTCCTCGCCCGTGATCTCGGGGGCCGTCTTCCCCACGCCGAGGTGGTGGATCTCGAAGAGGCCTTCCCTGGCGACCTCGCCGAGCGGGCCATGCTCCCCCTGGATGTCGGCGAATTCCCGGAGGACGCGATCGAAGAGGGCTTCGGACTCGCCGTCGAGCGCCGCGGCCCCTTCCTTAGAGCCGGCATGCTCGGCCTCGAGCTTCAGCTTGCGTGCGAGCGAGAGGCAGGCCTGACCCTTGGCCTCGCGGCTGGGGTTTTCGGCCAGGATCGCGCGCAGTATGGCATCGCCCCTCGGCGGTGCGATGTAACCGATCTGGGTCGCCAGCGAGCCGATGGCCGGATCGCGGACGTGGTCGGCCTTGATCGTTTCGAAGGCCCTCTCCGCGAGCGGCCCCCGCGAATAGACGGCGACCCAGACCAGGGCATCCAGCGCCGTCGGGTCCCGGGGGGCTTCGCGCGCGATGCGGTCCATCTTCTCGGCGAAAGTCGCATAGTCGAAGGGCTGCCTTCGGAGCTCCAGTCGCTCCGCCTCGGACTTCTTCTCGGCCTCGGCCCGATAGCGGGCCCGCTTGGCGTCGTCGAACTCCTTCAGGACCGCCTTGTAGCGTTCTGCGGGGGTGGCAACGCGGGCGTCCGGCGGTTTGGAATCCTGCGGCCCGTCCGCCCGGGCCGGCGCGGCCGGATGGATCGCGAACAACGTGACGATCGGCAGGAGCCTGCGCATCGTGAACCTCTCCGGGTGTCAATGGTCGGGCCGGCGTCTCGGCCGGGTCGCGCGTGCGGAAGCCGGCCGCTGGGTCAGTACTGATCGGCGCTGAGGACCTCGCCGCCGGACCTCGTGGAGAGGGACTGATAGACGCCCACTTGCGTGCCCGGGTTCACCGTCAAGACGCCATTGGTGAGCGTCACGCCGATGGGGAAGCCAGTGGCCGGGTCGAACCTCCAGGTGTTGATCGAGTCCTTGATGAACTTCACCGAGCCGTCGGCCATGGCGAAATTGGCCCCGCCGGGATGGAACGATGAGGCCGAGTCGGACCATGCGTCAGACTGCTGCTCGGCGGCGTCCGCGATCTTGTTGAATGGGTTGAGCGGATAGAGCGTCGTGGTCAGGGTATCGGATCGCGCACCGTCGGCCCATTGCGAGACGTAGTCCCGGTTGTTGGCGGGGAACTTGCCGTTGGCGCGTTCGGCGAACAGGAAGGTATTGCTCGTCCCGTCCGTGATGCTGTTGATCCCTATGCCCCGGTTATACGTGAAGACGCCGTTGATCCCCGCGTACACGGGCTGCATCGTCGCCGCGTTGGGGTCCTTGTATCCCCCGTAGAAGTACGAGTCCGGATAGTAGGTGCCGAAGTTCCCCCCATAGCTCGTGAACCGCACGATCAGGTGCAGGGGTGGGTCCAGGAAGTCGCCGTAATCGAAGGTCCGGCTGATCTCCGAATCGCTGGGGCACCAGAGCGTGGAGAGCCCGGTGGCGAAGACGGTGAGGTTCGGCGCCGTGTAGATGCTCCTGGTGAAATTCACGGAATTGAAGAGCGGCTGCTGTTCGAACTGGGCGAGCGCCGAGACGAACACGCTCTGATTCTGAGTGAATCCGTACATCTTCCGGTCGTACATCAGCGGAGAGCCGATCGGGAACACGTCGCTGATCGAGTGATAGTTGTGCATGGCCAGCGCGATCTGCTTGAGGTTGTTGGTGCACTGTGCCCGTCGGGCGGCTTCCCGGGCCGACTGCACCGCGGGCAAGAGGAGCGCGATCAGGACCGCGATGATCGCGATCACGACCAAGAGCTCGATGAGGGTGAAACCGGCTCGGCGAGGATCGTGGGTCTTCATGAGAACTCCTGGGTTCGAGTTTCGCGTGACGGAGGGCTCGACGGGCCTCCCCCCTCGGTGGACGTCCCGATCAGCGTTTCTTCCCGGCTCGCTTCGGCTCGGATATCGCACCCTTCTTGGCGGCCGCCTCGGTGATCCGGGCCAGGTGGCTGCCGGCGGGCGGAGGCCCTCCCGCGACGGTGGCGGTGCGGTCCCTACACCCCAGGGCGGCGGGGAGGAACAGCGGCGAGGCCCAACGCAGAAATCGCCTGCGATTCATGAGGACATCCTCAAATCGTGTGGGATTGCAACGTCTCCGATCCATCGATCGGGAGCGGACGACTCATGGTCAGAATCCGACGTTCGGCTTCCCCCCGGGGAGGCCGGGTGCCCCGGGGCTGGCGGCGATCCGGCCGAAGGTGCATAGGTCTTGGAGGGTGGGCAGTAGCTGGCGGATCGGCTGGGCGCAATCGGGATACCGCTCGGCGACGGAGTCGAGGTCGACCGCCTCGCCGGCATCGAGCCGCTCCGAGATGAGCATGGCCACGTCGGCGAGCCGCGTCTCTGCCGCGCCCGGGTCGGGCGCGGGCCCGTCTCGTTGCATCATGATCCCGGCTCCAGGATCGCGCGGATCCGCATCACGGCGCGAAGGTGGCGCGTCTTGACCCCCCGCTCGCTGATCCCCATGGCCTCGGCCATCTCGGCGATGCTGAGGCGTTCGATGTAACGCATCGCCAGCGCCTCGCGGTCGTTGGGCGAGAGCGACGCGAGCGCATCCTTGACCTCCTCCCATCGCTCCTGCTGCATCAGTCGGTTGCTGGGGCTGGTGTCGTTCGCGGCAAGATGGCGGACCAGGTCGATGGCCGATTCGTCGGAGAATTCCGGCGTGGTGTTCTCGCGAAAGACCGTGCGGCGCTGGGCGAAGAGGTGCTGCCGATGGGCGTCCCGGATGTGCTCCGCCGCCAGCAGGCGAAGCCAGCCGAAGAACGGCAGGGTCTGGCTGGCCAGATACCTGTCCAACCGGCAGGCCGCGTCGGCGAGCGTCTCCTGGACGATATCCGACGGATCGAGCCTCGAGGCCAATCGGCGATCGAGCCGACAGGCCACCATGCGCCGGAGGTAATCCCGGTATCGCTCCAGCAAGTCGCGACGAGCACCTTGATCGCCCCGGGCGGCCCGCTCGATCAACTCCCGGGATTGCCCCACTGCCTCGGTCATCGTGATCGGCCCTCGGTCCTGGTATCTAAACTGGGAGAACGGCGAGAAAGGATTCACCGAAAAACGGGAATCCTCCCGGTGCCCATGTCGCGGACCATCCGCGGCGGCCGACGACGTTTCCCGACCGGCGAGCAGCGAGTACGCCCGCGGGCCTCCCTACCTCAAGGCCCCTCGGGAGCGGGGCCCGGGGCTTGCGCCTGCGTTACGGTTCGCAGCAGGCCCTCCGCCTCATCGAGCCGGCCGCGCGACCGGAGCAAGGAGGCGAGCCGCCTGGTCGACTTCACGGTATATCTGTGGTCGGCGCCGACGACGCGTCGGAGGGCGGCGAGGCATGGGCGGAGCATCGTCTCGGCCTCGGCGATCCGATCCATCCTCCTCAACACCTCGGCGAGGTTGGAAGTCGCCACCAGGGTGTTGATGTGCTCAGGGCCGTGCACCTCGACTTCGAGGGCTGCGCACTCTCGCAGGAGCGACTCCGCCTCGTCCAACTTGCCCCGATGTTCGAGGACCATCGCGAGGTCATTGAGCGCCGTCAGTGTCCTCGCGTTCTTCGGGCCCAGGGCGACCTTCGACTCGTCGAGCCACCGCCTGCCGATGGCCTCGGCCTCGTCAAGCTGGCCCCTGGCCATTCGCAGCCTGCCCAGGTGCTGCAGCGCGTCGAGCGTGACCGGGTGACGCGGCCCGAGGGAGGCGCCACCCTCGTCGAGCGCCCGGAGCACCAGCGGCTCGGCTTCCTCGAACCGCCCCAGGTGGGTGAGCAGGTCGCCGAGGTTGGACATCGCGTCGATCCGCTCGCTCGCCTCCCGATCCGGCTGCCGGAGCAGGATCGCGTAGGCAGCCCGCCAGCATGCCTCCCCCTTGGCGTAGTCTCCCAACTCGTGATAAATCTGGCCGAGGGCGCTCTGGATCGCGACCTCGACGTCGGGCTGGTCCCGGAACGACGGGCCGACCTCGTCGGCGGCGCGGTCGATCGCCTCGCGCAGCGTCACGCGACTCGCCCCGTCGTAGTTCCATGGGGACGCCTGGCCGAGCAGCTTATCGACCAGGAAGCGATTGATCGCGTCGGCCTTGGCGGCCTGGGCGAGCGCCTTCCTCTCCGCGGCTTGCGCGGCCAGCCAGTTCCAGGTGATCCCGCCAAATCCGACGATCAGGGCCAGCACGAGTGCCGCCGTGAGGCCGGCCGGCACGGGCTTGCGTCGGCACCATCGCCCCGCACGCCCTAGTAACCGGACCGGTCGGGCCGCGATGGCCTGCCCATCGAGGAATCGCTCCAGGTCGGCGGCCAACTGCTGGGCCGTCTCGTAGCGACCGGATGCCTCCTTGGAGAGCGCCTTGGTGACGATCGTCGCCAGGTCGATCGACACCGCCGGATTGAGCCGACGGATGGGCTCGGGCTCCTGTTCGGAGATGCGTCTGATGATCTCGGCACCCTCCGAGCCGACGATCGCGGGCCGCAACGTGAGCAGCTCATAGAGCGTGGCGCCGAGCGAATAGATGTCGGTGCGGCGGTCGATCAGGGCACGCTTGCCGCGGGCCTGCTCGGGGCTCATGTAGCGCAAGGTCCCGGGCAACTCCCCCGTCGTCGTCAATCCGGCGCCGCCTTTCACCTCGGCCATCCCGAAGTCGGCGACCCATAGATCGCCGTGGCGATCGATCAGCAGGTTGGCGGGCTTCACGTCCCGATGGACGATCCCCTGATCGTGCGCGTAATCCAGCGCCTCGGCCGCCTGGATCCCCAGGCGGGCCACGGTGCGGTGATAGGCACGCCCCCGAATCGATCGCAGCGTCGAGGGGTGGAGATCCGGCCGATCCGGCCCGTCGCCGAGCTCTCCGGATGTCGGCTTGCTATCCGATTCGCGGCCGTTGGGGGCGAACCGGCCCGTCAAGAGCCCCATCGCCAGCACGCTGGGAGTACCGCTCGATGCCCCCCCCTCGTCGCGCTCGCCGCCCGGTTCGAGAAGCCCCCTGATCTCCCCGATGAGCCGGGCCAGGCTCACTCCCTCCACGAGCTGCATGGCGAAATACGGGACTTCGCCAGTTGCATCGACGGCGTGGATGGGGACGATCCTTGGGTGCTGGAGCAGCCCGGCGACCTGGGCTTCGAGCTGGAACCGCTTCAATGCCTTCTGGTCGGCGGCCGCCGCCAGGGGCAGGATCTTGAGCGCCACCTTCCGGCCGATCGAGACCTGGCACGCCTCGTAAACGATCCCCATCCCGCCACGGCCGATCTCGCGCACGATCCGGAAGTCGCCGAAGATCTTGCCCCGGGCCGGATCGATCCCTTCCGGATCGTCCGAAATCCGGTAGCCGTCGGCGAGTCCGCCGGCATGCTCGAGCGCGGCCAACCCTCGCAGCGTCGGCAGCAACCGGCGAAAGGCCTTGTCCCACTCGGGATACTCGGCGACGAGCTGATCGATGTCGACCGTTTCGCCGGCCAAGGTCCGCTCCGAGAATTGCTCGACGATCTCCAGCAGCTCCGCATCGAGGCCTTCGTCGCCCCAAGATGCCGCCCCAAACTCCGGGGCTTTCGGCGCATCGTCTCCAATCGCGGCCTCCCCGGCGGGGCTCGTTGCGATCGTACCCGCGATCCCCGGCAAGATCGCCCCCACGAGACCGCGATGCTCATCGTCCCGCGGCATCGCGCGGACCCTCCGCGAGTATTGGCTCATCGTCGAATGAGGAAACCAGCACAATTCGCCACCACGAACCGAGGCCAAGGCCGACCTCGGCGGTTCGCGTCCGTCCTACCGGGACCGATTCATCATCCCTCACGCGTAGGCATGGCAGGGAGTGGATCCGTTGGAGAGCCCGGCCATCGTTCTGAGAAGAGGGGCAAGATGTCCCGGCGTTCGGACCACCTTGATTTTGGTAGAAATCCCCACTTTTCCTATAGGGCTATTGTAGTATATCGAAGGCTCGTACTCGAATCAAGACCATGCGAACGCACCATGAACCTCTCACGCGGTCTGTCACGCACTTCTAGCCCGCATTTCTCACCCATAGAATTCGGAGTGCTCGTCGAGGGTGGCGGACAGGCGGAGGCGAGGTTA